>JBBSGG010000005.1:0-107210 GCA_038254305.1 Pyrinomonadales bacterium | reverse complement strand
TTGCACATGTCGTATATGGTCAGTGCGGCGACCGAAACCGCGGTCAACGCTTCCATCTCGACGCCGGTCTGAGCATCGGTGACGGCTTCCGATTCGAGATAGATGCCGCGTGCGGAAAAGTCGGCCTTCACCTTTATCTTGGAAAGCGCGATCTGATGGCACAGCGGGATCAGCGACGACGTCTGTTTTGCTGCCATGATGCCGGCGATGCGTGCGATCTCAAGCGGATCGCCTTTCGGATTGGTGTTTTGCTTTAGCAAGTCGATCGTCGCCGGCGACAAAACGACGGTTGCCGATGCGACCGCACGGCGGGTCGTCGTCGGTTTTCCCGAAATATCGACCATTTTCGCGCCGCGTTCATCAAAATGCGATAATTCACTCATGTCTTATAAACGATGGGTTTGAACGACATCGCCGGGTTCGAAGGTAGTTCCCACCGGGACGAAAACGAGCGAGTCGGCGTGGGCAAAACCCGTGAAATCGGACGAGCCCAGCCATTTTAGCGGTGTCGCGGTTGCGCGACCGTTCGCGTCCGTCGAGACGGCGGCGGGAATGAAAGCGTCACGGTCGGCAACGCCCTTGAATTTTTTCAAAGCGATCGCAAAGCCACGGCTGAGCGATGGCGAACTCGCGCCCTGCATCCTCAGCAGAGCGAGTCGAACGAATAGATGAAATGTCACGGCGGTCGAAACCGGATTGCCGGGAAGCCCGAACACTATCGTGCTGCCTAGCCTAGCGAAGACGGCCGGTTTTCCCGGTTTAAGCCTTATCCGATGAAAAAATATCTCAGCACCGATTTGGCGAAGAGCGTCTTTCGTCAGGTCGTATTTTCCGACCGAGACGCCGCCGCTTATTATCAAAATGTCGTTCTTGTAGGCGGCTTCGGCGATCGAGGTTTTTAAGGAATCGAGGTCGTCCGGGACGAGCGGCATTTCCTGCGTTTCGCCGCCGGCCCGGCACGCGAGCACCGCCAGCATCGGCGAATTCGAGTTGCGGATCTGATCGTTTCCAGGCGTGCTGCCCACTGGAACGATCTCCGAACCAGTGGATAAAACCGCGACGCGCGGCTTGCGACCCACTGTAACGCGGTCGTAGCCAAATGCCGCCATCGCCGCGATCATCTGTGATGTGATCGTCTCCCCGGCAGGAAATATCTGCTCGTCGGCCGTCGATTCGGCTCCTTTGGCAATTACATGTTTTCCGGGTTTAACAGCCTCGGGAAATGTCACCAATTCACCCGATGCATCTTGCTTCAGGGATGCGAGTTCGAGCATTTGCACCGCATCGGCTCCAGTCGGCAGAGGCGCTCCGGTCATTATCCTGACGGCTTCACCGGCAGCTAAAGGACGGTCGTGCCAGCCGCGTCCCGCAACCGATTCGCCGACGATCTTCAGTTCGCACGGCGGGTTCGAAGTATCGGACGATCGAACGGCGAAACCGTCCATTTGCGAACGGTCGAACGGCGGCATGTCTGTGTCGGCGATGATCGGTTCGGCCAATACGCGCCCCACGGAGTCGACAAGCGCGACCGATTCGGTACCGATAGCCGCGGTTTCCCGCTCAACTAGCCTGATCGCCTCGGCGATGTCGATCATTTCAGTTTTATCCGGCTCGAGAGCCGCATTTTCGCGCATTGTTTGCCGAAGTGATAAAATAGCCGCTGTTAAACGCTGGAAATCTTATCATACCAAAATTTAAGAGAGGGAAATCAGACACCGTGATCGATTTTGAATTATCGGAAGAGCATGTTGCTTTGCAGCAAACCGTTAGGGAATTCGTAAAAGGCGAGGTCGCGCCGTATATCAAGGAATGGGATGAGACATCCTATTTCGAGCCGAAAGTGTTCGACAAAATGGCGGAACTTGGGCTGATGGGCGTTTGCATCCCGGAGCAGTACGGTGGTGCCGGATTTGACTATATCTCGCTTGGCATAGTTTGCGAGGAGTTGGAGGCCTGCGACACGTTTCTGCGTGTTGCGATGTCGGTACATGTCGGCCTGAACAGCCTTAGCCTGTACACTTGGGGAACCGCAGAGCAGAAACAAAAATATCTCGTCCCCCAAGCCAAAGGCGAAAAGATCGCGACTTTCGGCCTGACCGAACCAAACGCCGGCTCGGATGTGATCGGCATGAAGTCTTCCGCACGACCCGACGGCGACGACTGGATCCTGAACGGCGAAAAAATGTGGATATCGCTGGCGGATGTCGCGGATAATTTCCTCTTTTTCTGCTGGACCGATCCGGAGAAACAAAAGGCGCGGGACCATTCCGGAATGAGCTGTTTCATCGTCGAACGCACGATGGCGGGATTTTCGAGCGGCACGCTTCACGGAAAGCTCGGCATCAAAGCTGGAAACACGGGCTATTTTTCGCTGCAGGATGTCCGCGTTCCGCAAGAGAATATGCTGGGACAAGAAGGTGAGGGATTTAAGATCGCGATGTTCTCGCTCGAAAATGGCCGTTATACGGTCGCCTCCGGAGCGACAGGCGTGATCCGAGCGGCCCGTGACGCGTCCGTTGCTTACGCCAATACCCGCGAGGTGCAGGGACAGACCATCGCCAATTTCCAGCTTGTCAAACAAAAGATCGCCAATATGGAAGGCGATTACCAAATGGCGCATCTCTTGTGGCTGAAAACCGGCTATCTCAAAAACGAAGGCAAACCGTCAGCACGTGCCGCGAGTCTCGCAAAATGGCAGGCGACCGTGCGTTCGGAAACGGCCGCGTCGATGGCGATCGAGATCCACGGTGCGAACGGCTACACGAACGATTATCCGGTCGAACGTTACCTGAGAAACTGCAAAGCCGCTGTGATCTACGAGGGCACGCGGGACATTCATACCTTGATGCAGGCCGACTGGGCTTTAGGTTTGAAAAAGGAAAAGCCAGCAAGAGTCGCGCTTCCGCCGTATAGGCCGGGCGAAGCGAAAGGCACCGCGAGCTGATCGGGAAAGAAAAAAGGCGGAACGTTCCGCCTCTTTTTATTGCTACTTTGCGACGCTGTCCAAGGCCGGACTGCCGCCTGTAAATTTCCATTGTCCGTTTTCACGGATGAACGCGAACGGCGTCCAATTGACATACGTTCCGCCTTTTATTTCGGCAACGGCGTGGTCGCCCTGTAACTTTTCGTTGCGCACCTCGACCGGCTTTTCAGGCACGCGATCGAGCTCCGCCATAAAAGCAGCCATATCCTTGCGGTTTTCGTCCTTCATGTCGGACTGGACCCGCGCGATAAAATCCTGCGAGAGAACCTGTTTTAGCGCCGCATCGTCTTTCTTCTTAAGTGCGTCGTAGAACGCTCGAACAACGGGCGTCAGCGTCGGGGCGTCGTTCGTGGTTGCTTCGGGCGTCGGCGTTGTCACGCCCAACGGATTAGCGGAGTTCGCCTTCTCCGCGTTCGTGTTGACCGCAACTGTGTTGCTCGAAATATTAACATTCGTGTTGGTCTGCGTGCCGCCGCAGCCTGCGGCGGCGATAACACTCGCCGCGATTAAAAATACTGTTGATCTGATATTCATAAAGGCTCCGGATTTATTAAGGCTTCGTCTCCGAGAGAGCGCCTTCGTTCTGGTCAAAGTCCAAAGTATAATCAATCGAAATAGAATGGACAAAACCGCCCGAAGCGAACTTCACCGCACTTTTTTGATCGAAGCCCTGCCTGAGCCGCTCACGCGCGCCAGCACACACATCCAGATATTCGATAATTACATTGCCGAAACGCGGCTTCGGCTCCGCTCCGTGCGCGTTCCCGAATCGAAGGAATGGACCTATATTCTCCAGCAGCGTTCGGTCAGGGACGACAACGAACTATTTCGTGTAAAGTTCGCTGAGATCTATCTGGATACGGCAGAGCACAGCCGTTTCGAGATCTTCGAGGGAACCGAGATACGAAAGAACCGATATTTTCTCGAATTCGACGCTGTGCTCGTCGCTTTCGATGTATACATCGGGAAACTTTGGGGTTTGAATACGGCGAGGGTCGAATTCGACGACGAGAAGGCGTTGCTCGATTTTGAACCGCCGGCTTTCGCCATGTTCGATGTAACGAATAACAGCTTTTTTCTCGGTGAAAATCTCGTATCGAAGTCTTTCGACGACGTTCGCGGCGAGGTAGCAAAATTAGGCGAGCCGCTGCGGGCGGCCGAGTTTTCCGACGAATAAAAAAGCGGCCCGAAAGCCGCTCTTATGAATTCGAGATCTCGATCGATCAGCGCGAACGCGGAGCCATGGGCACATTTTTATCGAGTGAATCGTAGATCTGTAGATACATCTGGGTTTCACGCGGGATAAGGTTTGTCCACGAGCCGCCGCCGCGATTTATATAGCCCGCTAGTTTCGCCGGATTCGAGTTATAACCGGCCGCCATCAGTTGCGGCTGAGTCGCGATCTTGTTCGCCATCGCATCGTTTATTGTCGGGCTCGACGACAGATCGTTCCACGTCATCTGCATATAGAGCAGCATCGCCTGAGTCGCGTTGACATGATCGCGCATCCCTTCGACAAAGTCTGGCATAAGGCCGACGTTCGGGTACATCGAGCGGATAAGCCGATATGTCGCCGGTATCATTTGAACCATGCCGCCGGCACCCGCGGAGCTCACCGAATAGCGATACGTTTGCCCTTCATTCAAAGCATAAAGCGTGAAAATATCATTATAAATGTTCGGTTGATATTCAGTCTTGAACCGCATGTGATCGACATGCTCGACTGTTGCGAGACGTTCAGCTATATCAGCGACCGTCGGCTGGATCGTTACACCTTTTGCCTTCAACCGGTCACGCGCGATCTCGATCACGTTTCTGACGTAGTAACGGCCGGCGTTGACGACATCGGATGTTACCAAGCCGTTGTGCGTGGAAACGTAAAACGCGGTTTCCGTGTATTGACCGCCGCGTATGACAGGATATTGTGCTATCAGCGGCATGTGAGCCGTGCCGGAATCATCGACTATCGACAGCGGCGTATTTACGCCATTGCCGCGGATCGTATGGACCGTCAATCTGCGTCCTGATTGAGAAACCGTTTGTTTATCGTTATCAACATCGAGAAACGCGTCCTTTGACATGACGACAAAATCGACTTTTTGGGTTTTGGAATCGAGAAAAGCGATGCGGACGAATTCCGTAGGCACGACGGCTTCAGACGACCCGGTCGAGACCGGCTTAGTCTGCATTTCTCGCTTGGCCTCCGCGATCTTATTTTTGATCTGAGCAAAGCTCATTAACCGCAGTCCGGTCGAAGCGGCCGCACGGAAGGAAGTGTCGGTCGACGCAGATACCGGCGATACCGACGACGATGAAGCGGATACGGCAGACGGTCCATGCTGCTGTTCGGAAACGCCAGCCGGTGTCGGCGTCATTTTCGGAGCGTTGATCGGAGCTGGGCGAACAGCCGGCATCGAATTGGTCACAAGGACCTTCATCGGCGGACGCTCAGGCTCCGTCTCCTGAAATTGAGCGAAAACCGGCAAGCTTAAAATTGCAGAAACGGCAAGACCGCGAAGTATGTGCTTCATGTATTTCGGGACGTTCGGATGTCGACTGGAATGGGTCGGTCAGACTGGATCAGCCTGCAATATATAGATTCGAACATTTTGCAGCGCGTTGTCAAACAAAATCAAAATATTTATGACTTCCACAACGAAATGTTATGAAGCGTTTGCCTTCTACGCGGTATAGGAATTACTGTGTAAACTAAGGTTTTCGTTATTCATTTTCGCAATATGACAAGACTTTTTGGTACCGACGGCATTCGGGGCGTTGCGGATCGGTTTCCGCTCGATCAGGAAACCGTCGCAAAAGTCGGCAGTTCGCTGAGCCTTCATTACAAACAGAAATTTGGACGCGATGCCCGTTTTATTATAGGCCGGGACACGCGCGAATCCGGCGAAAGACTCGAGAACGCGTTCGCGGCCGGAGCCGCCGCAAACGGCGCCGTGATCGAATCGGCTGGCGTGATAACGACGCCTGGCGTTGCGTTCCTGACCGCGAAATTTGGCTTCGACGCCGGCATCGTGGTCAGTGCGTCGCACAATCCATATCAAGATAATGGAATAAAGGTATTTTTGCCGTCGGGTCAAAAAATGAACGAGTCGATGGAAAGGCTGATCGAAGATGATATCGTTGCCGGCTCGGTTTCGGTCGATCACACTTCAGAGACCTTGCCCGACGTTTCGAGAAGGCCCGAGTTCCACGAGGCTTACCGCCGATATCTTGAAGGCGGATTCGCGGATCTTAAAATGGGCGGGAAAAGGATCGCTCTCGATTGTGCAAACGGAGCGGCATCGGCGTTCGCACCCGACGTGTTTCGACATTTCGGCGCTGAAGTCATCGCCGTGAACGATCGTCCGAACGGCAAGAACATCAACCACGAGTGCGGTTCGCTGCATCTGGATGTGCTGCGTGATCTGACGATGGCCGAAGCGGCGGATTTCGGGGTCGCGTTCGATGGCGACGCAGACCGCGCGTTGTTGGTAGACAACGAGGGAAATATCGTCGACGGCGACGCGGTATTGTGGATACTCGCATGCTTGTTCAAAAAACACGGCGGATTGGAAAACAATACGGTCGTCGCGACAGTTATGAGCAACATCGGCCTGGAGCTCGCGCTCGCCGGGCGCGGCATTAAACTTCTGCGCGCATCGGTTGGCGATAAGTATGTTCTCGAAGAATTGCTGAGTTCGGGTTCCGAGATCGGCGGCGAGCAGTCGGGGCATATTATCCTGCCGAAAAAGAGTCTTGTCGGTGACGGCATGATGACCGCGCTTCTTGTAGCCGAAGCGGTAGCGGAAAGCGGTAAGAAGCTGTCGGAGCTGACGGCGGGATTTGTTCGATATCCGCAGATCCTTGTCAACGTAAAGGTTCGTGAGAAAACGCCCTTCGACAGCGTTTCCGACATCGCTTCGGCATCTAAAAAGATAGAAAGCGAGCTCCACGGCAAAGGCCGTCTGCTGCTTCGCTACTCAGGGACCGAAAATCTGGCTCGCGTAATGATCGAGGGTGAGGATCAGCATGCGATCGAAACTCAGGCTCGCGAGCTTGCCGATGTGATCACAGCGAAACTCGGGTGATGGAAGTATTTCTCTATCGGTGGAGATTGATCGAGGGCCTGGAGGCTCAGTTCGCGGTGGCATGGACCGAAGTGACGCGATTTTATCGTGACAAATGCGGAAGCTTGGGCTCGCGGCTTCATCGGGGAGACGATAACATCTGGTACGCGTACGCTCAATGGAGCTCGGCGGCCGACCGTGATGCGGCGTTTGCGGCCCATGAGCTTTCAGAAAGCGCTGCCAGAATGAACGCCGCGATCAAAGAAAGTCTTCCCGTTGTCCGGCTCGAGGTCGTGTCTGATCTGCTGATCGCGCCTAACGACCGAAAAATCGAACTTGCCAATACCGATCCGTAAATATATATTATTCTCACCGAAACGGTTGGTGAAACCGCCGTTTCCAGTGGTGACCGGGGTGAGGACGGTCGTCGCGAATCGGCAGGTGAGGTGCACTTCCACGTTGCTTCACCTGCACACTTTTCGAAACAGGCCGTGAACATTACTCCGTTCGCGGCCTTTTTATGACTATGCGAGAGATCGTCAACATCGGGTTCAGGGAACGAGCGGCGAGTTACGACATCCTGATCGAGCCCGGAGCCTTCGCAGCGGTGGGGAAATGGATGCGCACGCGGCTCGGCGGCGGCTCGCGCAAGATCGCGGTTTTTTCGAACAAGAAAGTATTTGGCCTGTACGGCGCTTCGCTGATCGCTCAATTAAATTCCGCGGGTTTTACAACGCCGGTCTTTCTGATGGGTGACGGCGAGCGCTACAAGAATTCACACACTCTCGATCGTGCTCTCGCGTTTCTCGGCAAAAATGGATTCTCGCGCAGCGATGCCGTTATCGCGCTTGGCGGCGGTGTCGTCGGCGATCTAACGGGTTTTGCGGCGTCCGTCTATCTTCGCGGCATTGCGTTCATTCAAATACCCACGACACTGCTCGCGATGATCGATTCATCTGTCGGCGGAAAGACCGCGATCAATACATCTCAAGGCAAGAATCTCGTCGGATCGTTTTACCAACCGGCCGGCGTTCTTATCGATCCGCTTGTGCTTAAGACTCTGCCGAAACGGGAACTGACCGCCGGCTTTTGTGAAGCGATCAAACAAGGTGCGGTCGGGGGACCAAGAATGCTGCAAAGCGTCGGTAACCTTCTCGAAACTTTCCCCGTCGCGTCAAAACGCACCGTTGCAGATAGCGGCCGCTACGGCGAGGAGATGGCCCGTTTGATCGCCGCGCAGGTAGCGTTCAAAGCCAAGATCGTTCGGGGAGACGAACGCGAAGAAATCGGCAGGTCGGATGCCCGTTCACGCAAGATATTGAATTTCGGGCACACGCTGGCCCATGCCATCGAAAAGGTCACAGCATATAAATACCTCAAGCATGGCGAAGCGGTCGGCTATGGGATAAGATTCGCGGCGAACGTGTCGAAAAAACTTGATTTATTGTCAGCGGATGAAGTAAACTTGTTGAACGATGTTGTGCATCGTGCCGGCGCTCTGCCTTCGATCGCACATCTTAAGCCTGCTGAACTGCTCGCCTCATTCAAATTCGACAAAAAGGTTATAGGCGATTCGCTTCAATGGGTACTGCTTCGCGGTATAGGTAAGCCGGTAATTGTTCCGCAGTCAGATATTCCTCGGTCGATATTGACTGACTCACTTCGCGACCTGATCCACAACTGATCCATTTTCCTTCCAACGACAAACGCAGGAGTTTCGCTCTATGAAACACACTCAAAAAAATAGAAATTCTGAACATGGCGGAGCAGGCGTAAAGTTCCTGCTGATCATCGGCATAATCATTCTGGTTGCAAACGCAGGCTACAACTACGTGCCCGTGGCGTATCAGGGTGCGAGCTTCAGGCAGGAGATGGACACGGCGGTCGTCAAGGGACTTGCAGCATCAGGACAGATGAAGCCGCTCGACGTAGTTCAGGCGTCGGTGAAAAAAGCTGCTTTCGATTATGAGGTGCCGGCGGATGCCGTTGTCGAGATCAAGCCCGTATCCGGAGTGGTGCAAGCGCACGTCGCTTATACGAAGTCGGTGCCGGTACTGCCGTTCGGTCTTTATCGTTACAAATATAATTTCGATTACCTGGCGCGACCGACGGGTTATTTATTGAAGGGCTAGAGGGTGGCGAGAGCGGCTCGGATCTTTGCGGGCTGGATCTGGATCAACGCCTCGGGCGCGTCGGCGAGCCATGTAGAAGGACAGACGCCGCAGGTCGTACATTTTTCGACCGCCGGGCACGGCAGACTCGATAGAGACTGCTGTGCTTTTTCGTGTTCGGTCTTCAAAAAATCGAATGACAAACCGGAATCGACGACGGACCAGGGAAGAAATTCATCGTAGCTTCGTTGCCGCGAAGTGTGAAATGCGGGATCGATCCCGGTTTCCCGCAAAGCGCGGTCGATGTCGCCGCCGAGCGAAGCCGCGCGATCGATGACGGCCGAGATCGTGCGATCGCCCGAGGAGAACAGAGCTTGTTCGTGCGCGATGCGCGCCGACATGAACCGCACCTCAACATTAGGAATACGCGAGAGCCCTTTAGCGACGTATTTAATTCGCCGTTTCAATTCCTTTTCGCCGCAGATCGCGTCCCATTGAAGCGGTGTGTTCGGCTTTGGAACGAGCCCGTTCAGCGACGGAATGATCTTCCCGGCACGTCCGAATTTCTTTCCGGCAACGAGCATGCGGTCTTTTATTCGTTCGACGAGGACGAACATTTCGTCCAGGTCTTCTTGCGTTTCAGTCGGCAGCCCGACCATCATATAGAGCTTTACGGTCAGCATTCCCCGATCAAATACAGCGCCGCAAATATCGACGATCTCGTCATTCGTCAAATTTTTGTTGATAACGCGGCGAAGACGGTCGGAGCCCGTTTCGGGAGCGACGGCGATCTGCTGATCTTTTGATTCGACAAGAGCATCGAGAAGTTCTTCCGATATCTGATCGAGGCGCAAGCTGGAAACAGAAATACGATAATCCATCGCACGCAGTTCGCGAAGTATCGTAGAAATTTCCGGATGGTCGCAAACCGCGGTTGAAACAAGCCCGATCTTATTCGTTTTCGACCGCCACTCTCGAGCCTTTGCCAGGATATCTTTTGCGGGCACCACACGCGGCGGATAATAGTTGTAACCAGCCCAGCAAAACCGGCAGCCCTGCGAACAGCCGCGCGAGATCTCGACCAAAAGGCGTTCGCCCATTTCGGCTTCGGGTGACCAAATCGTGGTCGAAGGGCAGAAAATGTCCTGGTTCGTCAGAAATTCCGCCAGCTCCGTTTCGCCGCGTTTGAGAGCACGCCGGAGCGTTCCTTCTTTAGGATTTACGGATGCGAGCGCACGTCCGACGCGTTTGGGAACGCCGGGCTGCGTCGGTATGTAATCGAAGACAGTTCCGTCGTCGTTGTAGATCACGTCATACAGCGATGGAATGTAGAAGCCGCGGCCGATAGATGCGAGCGCGAGTAGAATATCGTCCTTCGTTTCGTTTTCGACGATCGCGTCGACGAGTTGGAAAGCAAGGATCTCGCCTTCGCCGACCGCGATAATATCCGTAAAATCGGCGATCGGTTCGGGATTAAGGAACGAAGCCGCGCCGCCCATTACGACCAGCGGGTTAAAGTGATTGCGGTCCTTTGAAAACACGGGAATGCCGGAAAGCCGAAGCATCCGTGCCATGTTCAGATAATCGGTTTCGAACGAGATGGAAAACGCGACAACGTCGAAATCGCGAACCGGTTTCTGCGTCTCCAGCGACAGCAGCGGCGTGCGTGACTTTTCGTATTCCTTAAGCTCGTCGGTATCGGGCAGAAAAACGCGCTCGCATGATACATCGGGAATGCTGTTGAACAGCTCATACATCGTATGCAGCCCGAGATTCGCCATGCCGATCGCGTGGGTATTCGGGTAGCAAAGAGCGATGCGAAGACCGCCGCCGTGCGATACACGATAGCCGTCTTCGGCGGCAAGCTTCGCCTTATAGGTTTCGATGATGCGTCTGCTCATAAGAATGCAAACAACCAGAATAGCAGGTCTTCCGCTCGGGGGGAATGTCCGATCGTGAGGCGCGCTCTCAATATGTCGCGTGCCGTTACTTCTTTTTATCTTTCTTTAGCGACGGACCAAGCACGAAAGGACGGTGCTGTACGATGAACTGTTTATCGTCGGCAACGCCGTCGCCGTCAACATCGACCTTGACCTCGAGCTTGTATTTCTTACCGGCCTCATGCTGATGGTCGGCGAGGTCGTAAGACAAGCTGTATTGGCTGCGGAGCATGCCGTTGATGGTATTCAAATATGCAGGTACCTCGCTCTGAAATGTCATTTCGAAATGCATGCCGCCCGATTCCTTCGCAAGCGTATTCATTACATTTTTCGCTTGCAGAAATGTCATTCGTCCCGGAGCGCCCGTGATATCATCCGTGGCCGGCAGATTCTGCTCGTACTTTTTGAAAAAGAGATTTCCGGTGCTGATGATGTAGATCGGAACGCCGGCTTCCTGAACTATTTTTCGGATATCGCTGTAGTTGATCTTACTGAAAGTGTCTATTCCCGAGGCGACCAGAATGATAGCCCGCCGCTTTGATTTTACCGCGACCATGCCGCTGTAGTCCGACGTGCTCTTTTCCGCGTTTTCGAGAACGACCGAATCGCCGCGACCGCCGACGAGAGCGAACTTCAACGCGTCATACAAATTATTTTCGCGGAACGCCGGCTGATTTCTCAGCAGCAGATCGATCGTTTGACGAAGCCGCGCCGGATCATTCGTAAAATCCGTAATAGGCGTCGGCCGCATGTCGAACGCGATCACCGATGCATAGTCATTCGGCGGTTTGATGAACTGCGATACGAACTGTGCGACCGGACGGATCGTCTCATACACACCCGGCTCGAACATTCCACCCGCTGCGCTCCCGTAATATTCCGTCCACTTACTGTATTCCAGTACTAAGCTCACCGTGATCGGCGATTCAGATGCCGAGAAACTCGAAATGTTCTGCTTGATACCGTTTTCGAAAACCTGAAAATTTTCCTTTTTCAGGCCCTGCACGATCTGGCCGCTTTTCTTGTTGTAAACGACGGCGTCAACGTTGACGATATTCGTATCGACCGTTACAACCTCTTTTTCCTCCGTCGCTCCCTTTTCCTCCTCGGCCCGCTTTTTTTCGTCCGCTTCCTTTTTTAGTTCGTCCTCCGTTTTCGGCTGTGCCCGGTGGTTAAGCTTATCGGTACCTTTGCTTGCGTCGGGCCGCTGCGGCTTGGACTGCGCAGCGGCAATCGGCGGGGAAGAAATAGCCGTCACCGCCAGCAGGATCAGCGGCAAAAAAGAGCGGAGAGTTGTGATGCGCATTTAAATTTCCTTAATTTGTATCTGTAGATTAGATACAACTGGGCGACATTTGGTTTGTCTTAAGAATGGATCGTTTACCGGTCAGACGCGGGATCGATCTCGACTGTGGCATTGTAAGCGCCGGAATTGTCGTTCAAATTCGCTTCGTTTAGGCCGAGAAACAAGGCGCCGTCGCGTGAGGCGGTAAATTCGCGCGAACTGCCGATATAAATAAACTCATTATTGTCGTCGCCTATGACCGCGAGCAGCGCTCCGGTCGGAACATTCGGCAGCAGCTTGCCGGGATCTTCGAGATCGTAGAGGCCCGAAGGCGTCGAGGCTTTTCCGCCGCCAAGCGAAACCTCGCCCTCGGCGGTGATCTTGATGTGCTGGCCGCGTTTGACGACCCAGCCGGAATTTGTCCAGCCGTTCTTTGTGTTGTCCGCGGCGACTTTGACCGAGACCTCGATCGGTTTGACGTTAGACGATGCGGGTGACCTTGCGCCGCTCGCGTTCTGAGGCTGCGTTGAGGAAACCGAGGGTTTTATCTTTATCGGCGCGGTTTCGGGAACAGACGGCTCGATCGCGACCGAGGCAGGAACTGCTCGAGTCTCGTCGTGTATAACGACTCTTGACGAGGGCTTTGCCTGCGCGGGCCGCGGATCATAGCTTGCCTGCGACATCGTGGACGCCGGCCGTGATGCCGCCGCGATCGAAGAGCCGTCGAACTCGATCGAATCTATTTCGCCGGCGCCGAACGACATGCTTTTCCGGCGTGCGCCCTCACCCACGACAACGACGAATTTCCCGCCGCCGAATGTCGTTATCCGGCCCTTGATGATACTTCCGTCTTTCAGGCGGATCGTATCGGCAAACGATCCGACAGCGAGAGTCGCCAGCAAAAAGAAGGCGCTCGCGAGTCGAGTTCGGGTTAAAATGGGCATGTTTCCTCCAGCTTCGATCAGGACGGAAGGGGGATTTCCGTTCGCTTTTCGACGGAACAATGATGCGCGGCTGCAGATAAGCGTTGCAATATTTGGCTCGCGGCCCGCACGAATATCATACATCTTATTCCCTGCAGAGCGTGCAATTTTCGCCTGCGGCCTCGTTCTTTTTGTATAGGACATGCGGTCCTCAGTGTGTTGTCGCCATTGAAGGTCCGCGCTTCAAAACATATGAATATCTTTAAGGCAAAGACGTGCGTCCTCATGGTGACCGTGGTTTTTTGTGCGGCCGGTGCCTCCTTTTCACAGAGCCTCGGTCGTAAGCACGTAAAGGCTTCGATCACACGATCGCAGCTCGAAGGAACCTGGACACTCCATGCGATCGGCAAACGGCCCATGGGCCTGACGGTAAAAAAACCGTTTATCAAATTCGACAACGTCAAGAAAAGCGCGGGCGGAAATACTGGATGCAACGGATTCGGCGGCGATTTCCGCAGCCGTGGAAGTATGATCTCGATCACTGGCGTTATCTCGACCATGATGGCTTGCGAGGAGGACGATCGCATGGGCGTCGAGCGGGGATTCCTGGATGGCTTACAACGCGCCGATCGCTTCGACGTCGCGGGTAACAGGCTACGGCTCTATCGCGGTCAAACTCTCCTGCTAACGTTAGATCGCGGATCGGGTAAGGGGTGATCGGACAAAGCTTCAATTCAGGCGAGGCGATGCGGTAAGATGATGGAATGAAACGCACCGGCCTGGTCACTCTGACGCCGCGCGGGCTTTACTGCGGCCGCGGAGACTTTTATGTCGATCCGTGGAAACCCGTGCGAAAAGCGGTGCTTACGCATGCCCACGCTGACCACACATATCGCGGGAATCAGGATTATCTCGTGCCGGCCGAGGGCGAGCGTCTGTCGCGTATTCGTCTCGGCGACGAAGCGAAGATCTCGACACAAAAATACGGCGACGTTGCCGATATCAACGGCGTCAAAGTTTCCTTTCATCCTGCCGGACACGTGCTCGGTTCCGCCCAAGTGCGGATTGAGTACAAAGGCGAGATCTGGGTCGTCTCAGGCGACTATAAGCTGATGCCCGACGCGACATGCGCGCCCTTTGAACCGGTCAAATGCCACAATTTTATAACGGAAGCTACATTCGGGCTGCCGATCTATCGCTGGGTGCCGACGGGTGAGATATTCGAACAGATCAATTCATGGTGGCGGCGAAATATAGATAAGGGGAAAGCGTCGGTGATCTTCGCGTATTCGCTCGGCAAATCGCAGCGAGTGATGAACGGCATCGACCGTTCGATCGGACGTATTTTTACGCACGGCGCCGTCGAGCGGCTGACGCAAGCTTATCGCGAAAGCGGCGTCGATCTGCCGAAGACAACCTATGTCGGCTCGGTGACGAATCGCAAGGAATTCGCCGGTTCTTTGATCGTGGCTCCGCCGTCAGCGCAGGCGTCGACATGGCTGCGTCGATTCGGTTTGCATTCGACCGGATTCGCGTCCGGATGGATGATGATCCGCGGCGCCCGTCGGCAGCGTGCGGTGGATCGCGGATTCGTGCTGTCGGATCACGCCGACTGGCCCGAATTACTCACCGCGATCGCATCGGCGGAAGCCGAGACCGTCTATGTCACTCACGGATTTTCGGACGAAGTGGTCCGCTTTCTAAAGGAAACCGGCACCAATGCCGTTCCATTAAAAACGCAGTTCGTCGGCGACGAAATAGTTGAGATCGACGAGCTATGAAACTGTTTACCGAGCTTTATACTGCGCTCGATCAAACCAACAAGACCAACGAAAAGGTCGAGGCAATTCGCGAGTATTTTCAAAGAGCCTCGGACCGGGATGCCGCGTGGGCTTTCTATTTTCTTTCAGGCAGAAAACCGCGGCAGATCGTTCCGTCAAAAAAGCTGCGCGAATGGGCGATCGAGCTTGCCGAAATTCCGGAGTGGCTCTACGAAGAGTCGCGTGACACCGTCGGCGACGGCTCTGAAACGATCGCGCTACTGTTGCCGAACAATTCGGTGGTTGACGATACACCACTGCATACTCTGGTCGAGGAACAGCTTATTCCGCTGCGCGGCGCGGCCGAGGATGAGCAGCGATCGGCTGTTACATCTGCCTGGGAGCGGATGAACTACTCGCAGCGGCTCGTTTACAACAAATTGATATCAGGATCGTTTCGCGTCGGCGTTTCGCAGCAGTTGGTCGTCCGTGCTCTATCTCAGCTTTCCGAGATTCCTGTCGACGTGATCACGCACCGGGCGATGGGTGATTGGGAACCAACCGCCGAGTTTTTTCAGGGCCTGACGCAGCCGCAGCTCGAGACCGACGAGATGCCGATCGCTCGTCCGTTTCCGTTTCATCTCGCGCACCAGATGGATTTTTCGCCTGATGAACTCGGTTCGGTTACGGACTGGCAAGCCGAATGGAAATGGGACGGGATACGCGCGCAGGTGATCGAACGCCGCGGCGAGGTCTTCGTTTGGTCACGCGGCGAAGACCTGATCACTGAACGCTTTCCCGAGATCGCGAATGCCGCGGCCATGCTGCCGGACGGAACTGTACTCGACGGCGAAGTGCTGCCGTGGATCGAAGACCGCGTCTTGCCTTTCACGGAATTGCAGCGGCGTATAGGCCGCAAGAATCTATCGGCGAAAATTCTCTCCGAGGTTCCGGTGATCCTGCAGTGTTACGACCTGCTCGAGATCGACGGGCGCGATATCCGCTCATTCGAATTTGCGACCCGGCGAAATATGCTTGAAGAACTAATCGCGTCTCTGCCGCCGCCCGCGCGAGAGATCTTTCGCGTTACGGAATCGGTGACCGCGGCGGACTGGGCGGCCATGGCGACGACGCGCGAACAAAGCCGCGTTCTCGGCGTCGAGGGTTTTATGCTGAAACGGCGCGATTCGCCGTATCGTACCGGCCGGCATCGCGGTGATTGGTGGAAATGGAAGATCGATCCGCTTTCGATCGATGCCGTCCTGATCTATGCGCAAAAAGGTACGGGAAAACGCGCAAATCTGTTTACCGATTACACTTTCGGCGTCTGGAAGGAAAAAGAGCTCGTGCCCTTTGCAAAGGCCTATTCAGGACTGACCGATGCGGAGATAAGAGTCGTGGATCGATTTGTTCGCGCAAACACGATCGAAACATTTGGGCCGGTGAGGTCGGTCACGCCGAAGCTCGTCTTCGAGATCGCATTTGAGGCCCTGCAGCGTTCGACGCGTCATAAATCGGGAGTCGCGGTGCGCTTCCCGCGGATACTTCGTTTTCGCGACGATAAATCCATCGAAGAAGCCGACTCGCTCGAGACGATCCATCGAATGCTCGACGCATATCAAAATCCCGCCAATGTCTGAACCCGACGAACCATATCGAGGTGAAGAGATCGTTCACCCGTTCCCGCATCTCAAGCTCATCAATGAACCTTTTCCGCGATTACTCGCGACGCGGCGTTTGATCGATGACGGCTCCGAATACTTCGGCGCATTTCTAAACCGGACCTCAGTTCGCATACTCATCGATTTTCTCAATCGGACATTTCGCCTTCGCACTTGCGATATTCCCGTCGACGGTAGTTTTGACGTTCCCTGTACGCAATACTATTCCCGCCGGTGTATCGGTCCGTGCGTATCGAGCCTGTGTTCGCCCGCAAAATATCAGCAGACCGTCGAGCTCGCGCGGCTGTTCTTGTTCAACGAACGCGCTAAATTGCGCTTCGAGATAAATCACCGGATCGAATCGGCCGCGGCCGATCTCGATTTCGAGAATGCCGCCAAACTACGCGACCTTCTATTAAAGATCGAGGGTTTTTGGGCAAATCCGCGTTGGAACGTGTGGCTCGACGATTCGGTCGACACCTACGAGGTTCGCGAAACTGAAAACGTGATCTTTCTTGTCGCTCAACGCCGCCGTCGGACGCTCGCGAAGTACGTCTTTCCGATACCGAACGGCGAAGCTTTTGATACGGCCTTACTCTCGCTGATCCGTCGCGTCTACGTTCATCATCTTCCCCGCGAGATCCGCGTGACGACAGACTTCAAGGGACGGATGGATCTTGCAAAAGAGCTCGGTAAAAGATTCCGAAGGCCGATCAAGATCACGGTTGTTCGAGAGAAATCACTTACGCTGGCAGCGGGCCGCGCGTTCGAGCTCACACGACAGGAATACGAGCTTGCCTCGGCCGCGGAGCCCGAATCGTTAGAGAAAACTTCTCGAAGGTTGAAACAGATCTTTCGCCTTTCGCGTGCCCCGAAAATGATTCAGGCGTACGATGTCGCTCATATTTCAGCTACGCGATTTGTCGCGGCGATGATCTCGAGACAGGTCGGCGATAAGACGGTAACGTCGTTCGCTTACGAGTTGTCCGACGAGACGAACGAGCCATTAGCAATGAGTTCGTTCGTCCGCAAGATATCGACCTCGATGAAAACGCCGGAGCCGGACATTCTACTTGTCGACGGCGGAAAAGCGCAGGTTTACGCTGTCGTAGAGCAGCTAGCCGGCATTGGGCGCCATTTTAAAGTGATCGGCGCCGTGAAGCCGTCGGGTCGGCATTCTGAGATCGCGCATTTCCTCATTGAAGACGGTTCTCAGATCGATTTCAATCTGCGCGAACCCGCGCATCAATTACTAATCACGATGCGGGATGAAGTACATGACCTCGCAAACGCGGTTCATCGCCTGTCACGCGATATGGCTCCGTTCTATGAACTTGCTGGGATCCTGCCGTCGATAAGCGAGGCTGAAAGACAAACGATCTTTTCCGAATTCGGTTCGATCCGGCGGATCGTCGATACTGAGGCGGATCAGATCGTCGAGCGTTTCGGCCGCAAAAAAGGGAAGGCGATCAACACGGACATCGGTAAATTCAAATCCGGAAAGGCGCTTTCGGTCGAGCCCCTGATAGTACCTATTCGATACGATGATCCCGGCGGGTACGCAGATGATCTGCTCCCGATTCTGACGGATGACGCAACAGGAAAACACTAGCCGCGCGCGAAACCGATCTGCGGTTATAACGAAAAACCGAACCGGCTTTCACCGATCCGGCCCTAAACTATTTCCGTCGATCCTAGTGATTGACGACGGTATCAGGCGGATTTATCCGCTTCTTGTTGAGCCACATTCCGCTGCGGCCGAGGCTGAAATGCTCCGGCAACCAACC
Source organism: Pyrinomonadales bacterium (assembly GCA_038254305.1). Classification (GTDB taxonomy): domain Bacteria; phylum Acidobacteriota; class Blastocatellia; order Pyrinomonadales; family Pyrinomonadaceae; genus OLB17. Next base: position 88,696 of record JBBSGG010000005.1, on the reverse strand, counting down.
TTCGCTGATCGCCTCGAAGAGCAGGTCGTATTCCTCGCGCGTCTCGGTCGAAAAATCTTCGACGCGCGAATCGGACCTCAGTAATTTGTCGGCCACTTCTACGGCACGGGTTCGTTTTTCTTCGCATTCGATAATATCAAGTATCATAAGTTATGATTGCCTCCCGGCATGTAAACAAAACAGCCCGCAATTTCACAGCAAATGCTATTCCGCATTTCGTGATTGGTACATCGATCGACAGTTAGATTGGCGCAAGTTTAGAGGACGCCCGCGACCAGCGCAAGAACAAGCATGTTAAATTTTCGTTAACGAATTTCGCGGAACGCGGTTCGGATAAGTGAAGGATTAGATCGTTTCGAGGCCGCCAATATATTTTTCCACTAGGGGGCCGAGGCTTTCGAAATCAAGAGGTTTGGCTACAACTTCATTACATCCCGCACTTAAGGCTTGGTCGCGATAGAGGTCGCCGTATGCTGTAACCGCAACTATGGGGGTATTTGCCAGATAATCGTGTGATCGTATCTCGCGGGCGGCTTCCAGACCATCCATTACCGGCATCGCAAGATCGAGCAAGATCATGTCCGGCCGATGCTGCCGCGCCATTTGGACGGCTTCGTATCCGTCGGACGCCTCAAAGACTTTGTACCCATGCACTTCGAGCAGTATTCTCATCATCGAGCGAATATCGTCGTAGTCCTCAACCACGAGTATCGTTTTATTCATCAGTTGACGTTATAGATTGGAAATAAAATGATTGCTTTCGGCTTGGTTGGCAGCGTCCGGGATTGCGACATCTTTGACATGAATTTAAAACGGCATTGGTCGGCCTTTTGTCCGTTTTTTCACTATTAACTCACGATTACCTGATCTTCCACCCACACTTTGCATATTAACATACCACGGTGATAAATATTGTTGGTGTCGGGTTTCGACACGAAGTCGGTGCGGCCGTTGATTTCCTAGCTTGCGAGAAATAACCATAAGCCTACCTTTTGGCAGAGAGCGATTCCATTGACGCGGGTGATAGTAAAATGTAAAATTTATTTCAGTCCGAAAGCTCCATTGGCGGGCCTTGCATTTTCGAGCCATGGGAAAGAAAAAGAAACGACTCTTGTTCGTCGAAGATCACGCCGACACGTGCGAACTAGTCTCATTCATCCTCCGGGATTATGACGTGACTACAGTCCAAACGAAGGCGGAAGCCGTAAAGACGGCAGGTTCCGGCGGATTTGATCTGTTCCTTTTGGACTATTACTTGCCGGACGGAACGGGCGAAGAACTCTGTAAAGAGATCCGAATTTTTGACAGCCGGACACCAATCCTTTTTGTCACTGGGTCCGCAAGCTTCACCGAAAGGCGGTCGCGCAGTATCGGCGCTCAGGGAACGCTGAAGAAAGCCAATCCGATGTTCTTGTCCGAACTAAGAAACCGGGCACTCGAACTTGCCCCCCTATAAAACACGAGTATTCAATTAGACGAAAGGCCGACGGATGGTCTTTTTTCGCGCGCGTCTACGATGGACGGTCGCAACTAAAGCGAACGGCCGTTAAACCAAAACACCTTTACAGAATGCAATGTTTTGTTGCACTTGGCGGCAGTTTTGTATCGTTACACGCTAACCGCACAATGTCCTGACCTAACAAAGGGCGTATTTACAGGGGCGTGTTGTGGCACGGTTGTTGTAATAAAAATGTCTACATTACAGGAGCCTAGGGACTTAGATATATGAAAACCGGAGCTTTTCCGTCGACTACGGTCTACGATATTTTATGCTTTTCGCATCTTCGCTGGGATTTTGTTTTCCAGCGACCGCAGCATCTGCTTAGCAGATTTTCGAAGGAACGTCGCGTATTCTTTATTGAGGAGCCGACCTATCACGACGGTGCAGCTTCGTTTCGAACCAGTGAACGGGACGGAGGCGTGACGGTTGTGCTGCCCGTATTGCCGCACGGCTGCGATGTCGAAGCTGAACTCAAATCACTTCTCGATAAATTCGTAAGCGATGAGAATATCGAAAATTTCGTTACGTGGTATTACACGCCGATGATGCTCGGCTGGAGCGATCATCTCGAGCCGGAGGCGGTAGTGTATGACTGCATGGACGAGCTTGCTGCGTTCAAGAACGCACCTGCCGAACTAAGGGAAATGGAATCGCGGCTTTTCGAACTCGCCGACCTCGTTTTTACCGGCGGCCGCAGCCTTTACGAATCGAAAAAGAATCAACATTCGGCGGTCTACTGTTTTCCGTCCAGCATCGACGTGAAACATTTTGCACGGGCAATGAACGCGAATTCCGAACCGGCGGATCAGGCTCCGATCGCAAACCCGCGGATCGGATTCTTTGGCGTGATCGATGAACGCACCGACATCGATCTGCTTAGGCAGGCAGCATCCTTACGGCCGGAATGGCAATTCGTTATGCTCGGCCCGGTCGTCAAGATAAGCGAGGATGACCTTCCAAAAGCGGCCAATATTCATTATCTCGGCGGAAAGGATTACAAGGTGCTTCCGGATTACATTTCGGGTTGGGACGTCGCGATGATGCCCTTCGCGATAAACGAATCGACGCGATTCATCAGTCCGACGAAAACGCCCGAATATTTGGCGGCAGGCCGTCCCGTCGTATCGACGCGTATTACCGATGTCGTCGCGCCGTACGGCGAAGCGGGATTGGTGCATATCGCTGATACGGCCGAGGAATTTGTCGCCGCGATCGAAACGGCAATGAACGAAGACCCCGAGGAACGCAGAAACAAGGCGAGCGAATTTTTGAGGGATATGTCGTGGGACAAGACTTTTCGGTCGATGTCCGATCTGATTTGCGACGTGGTGAGTGATTCGGAAAGCGAAGGATCGAAGGTGGGCGGTGCGGTCACAGTTTAGATTTGTGCATTGAAAACTTTATCGATCGCGAAAAATTCAAGGGCAAGGGGAAAAATTATGTTTGATTATTTGATAGTAGGAGCAGGTTTCGCGGGCAGTGTGCTCGCGGAAAGATTGGCAAATGGATGCGGTAAGAGCGTTTTAATATGCGATAAACGAAATCATATCGGCGGCAACGCTTACGATTATTATAACGAAGACGGCATATTGATCCATAAATACGGACCCCATATATTTCATACGAATTCGGCCGATGTATTCGACTATCTTTCGCATTTTACCGAATGGCGCGAATATCAGCATCGCGTGCTTGCCGATGTCGACGGAATGAAAGTTCCGATCCCGATAAATCTCAACACGATCAACAAGCTCTACGGGCTTAACCTGAATGCGCACGAGCTTAAGGATTTTTTCGAAAAGGTGCGCGAAAAGCGCGAGCCGGTCCGCACTTCGGAAGACGTGGTGGTCAATGCCGTCGGCCGCGAACTTTACGAAAAGTTTTTCCGCGGCTATACGCAGAAACAATGGGGACTTGATCCTTCTGAGCTCGACGCCTCGGTGACCGCTCGCGTACCAACGCGGACAAACCGCGACGATCGTTATTTCAGCGACACGTTTCAGGCGATGCCGAAACACGGCTACACGAAGATGTTCGAAAAGATGCTCGACCATCCGAAGATCAAGATCATGCTTAACTGTGATTATCGCGAGATCGCCAAAGAGCTCGAATATAAGGAAATGATATACACAGGACCCGTCGATTCGTTCTTCGACTACCGATATGGAAAGCTGCCTTACCGTTCGTTGGAATTCAAACACGAAACGGTTGACACCGAGGTCTACCAGGAAGCTCCTGTGATCAATTATCCAAATGGGCAGGCGTATACCCGTATTACCGAATTCAAATATCTGACGGGGCAGAACCACAAAAAAACTGGCATAGTCTATGAGTTTCCGAAGGCTGAAGGCGACCCGTATTATCCGATCCCGCGGCCCGAGAACGCGGAGCTTTACAACAAATACAAGGACCTGGCCGACGCAAGAAAAGACGTACACTTTGTCGGGCGCCTCGCCACGTACAAGTATTACAACATGGACCAGATCGTCGCTCAGGCATTGACGGTTTACGGAAAAATGGTGGGACTCAAACGTAAAGAGGCCGCTGTGGTACGTACGGCTATGCCTGAACTTTCATATTTGAACGGCCATGTTCACGGCCACGGCAATGGAAGCGCGAATAGCAATGGCCATAGCAGCGGCACTGGCAACGGTCACCGTAACGGCCGCGAGATCGCCAATGTAGTCTAATAATTTGCCGATGTTTGAAAATCAAACTTCGAACCGCAGTTTTTCGGTCTGAATGGTGATCTCGTCGGCGAGCGGGGCGAATATCTCGCGATATCCGTCGTCGCCGGCGTAATCCCACAGCCCGTTATGGCAGTGACGGTCATCGGCCCAGCCCGGATGATTGACGATCGGATAAAGACAGACGCCGTCGACAGGTATCGACTCGTCACGCGAAGCTAGCACTTGCTCGGCAATATAGCGAAACCACGTAGGCCGTTCATCGTCCTCGATACCGGTTTCAGCGATAAGAAGCGGTTTTTGGTAGCGCTCGTAAAACTCGCGAAGGATCTCGCTGAGCGGCCGATATAAACGGTGGCCGGGCGGGATCTTTCTCCTATTGTGGTGAAACCACTGGTTGTGAAAATAATAATTGAGGCCGATCACGTCGACATGTTCGGCCCGTCCACCGAGTTCGGGCGATTTGCGGCCGACCAGCAGGTCAAGTGCTTCGAATTGAGCGAGACGGTATTTCTCGGCCGCACGCCGCGCCGCCTGCGATCTGCTATTTGTTACAACGTGGATCGCCGGGTCGGTAAAGATGATAGTGGCTAGCGGACAGACGGCGCGGATGGCGTTCGTCGAGACGATCGACGCCCGAACGAGCTGCCGTTTCAGTGCGGGGCCGCGGTGCCGTTCAGACGGAAAGAAAACGCCGGCTGTTCCGGCGATCCAGGAAAAGAACGAGATCTCGTTTACCGGACATATTAAAGGCCGATCCCCGAATTCGGACTTTAAATACTGTGTCGCGGCGGACGAAAATGAGGCGAAACGTTCGAGAAATCCTTCCGAGAAGATATCGAGCCCATCCGGATAGCCATAGTGGAAGAGGTCCCAGATAACCTGAACGCCCGTTTTACGAGCCGCTTCGACCTGTCTGCCTACGCTCGAAAAATCGTATCGGAACGGTTCGCTCTCGATAAGGTGCCATCTGAACCCGTCGCGGCATGTTTTCATGCCTATATCGGCGAGCCTCGCGTAATCGGCCTCGGCAAATTCGTCGTGCCGCGTCGAAGCGATCAGATCGAGACGCCGTCCGCAGCTATCTTTATGGGTAGAGCATTCAAAACCTCCCATAAGAAAACTGTTGAATCGACGATGAGTCATACGTTGAAAATGTATAAACTATATTTATTCGTAAAGGGCGGCGCTCGTCAGACCAACGGATCGTAAGTCATTGGCTCGATGGAAGATCAACAAAATGAATATAATGGTGACCGGCGGAGCCGGATACATTGGTAGTGTGGTCGTCGAAGAATGCCTAAAGGCAGGACATTCGACAATAGTATACGACAATCTTGTAAAAGGTCACCGCGAGATGGTCGCGCCGGAAGCGATATTCGTCGAGGGCGATCTTAACGACGGGGAACTGGTCAAAAAGACCCTCACCGCTCACTCCATCGAGGCCGTCATTCACATGGCCGCATACTCGCTGGTCGGCGAATCCGTTACTAAGCCCGCAAAATATTATCAAAACAATGTGGTCGCGGGGCTGACGCTGCTTGATGCAATGCGCGAGGCCGATGTAAAAAAAATGGTCTTTTCGTCGACCGCCGCGGTTTACGGCGAGCCGGAAAAACAGCCGATCGTCGAAACCGATGGCCGGCATCCGACCAATCCTTACGGTGAGACGAAACTGGCCTTTGAAAGCGCGCTCAGGACGTACGATAAAGCCTACGGGCTTCGCTATATTACCCTGCGATATTTCAACGCGTCCGGTGCAACGGAGCGGTGCGGTGAGATGCACGATCCGGAAACACACCTGATACCTCTTGTTTTGCAGGCCGCACGCGGCGAGATCAAGTCAGTTAAGATCTTCGGCGATGATTATCCGACCCGCGACGGCACGTGCGTGCGCGATTATATTCATGTCGTCGATCTCGCTCGGGCACACGTCCTCGCGCTCGATCATCTTGAACAAGGCAGTGCAACTTACAATCTCGGCTGCGGCGGCGATGGATATTCCGTACGCGAAGTGATCGGTGCGGCCGAAGCGGTTACCGGTCTGGCGATACCGACAGAGATGGCTCCGCGGCGCGCGGGAGACCCGTCGGTTCTGATCGCCGGTTCCGATATGGCTCGCGAAAAGCTCGGATGGGCGCCCGAGTTTCAGGACATTAACGTGATTATCAGATCTGCCTGGCAATGGATGGAAAATCACGGCCGCGGTTCCGGTGGCGAGGGCGTATGAACGAAGAAGATGATGGAAACGCGGTCGGGACAACCCACGCCGTTCCGCAGATGCACGAGCGCACGATCGAGCTCGCCGACGGCCGGTACATGATCTTCTTCACCTTCACCGAAAATGAGCCCGCCGCGGATCGACCGAATACAAATGTCTGAGCTGCGATATAATCCGCTTCTCGGCGAATGGGTCGCGACTGCGACCCAACGGCAGGACAGGACCTTTCTGCCGCCCGCCGATTTCTGTCCGCTCTGCCCTACAAAGCCCGGGCATTTTCCGACCGAAGTGCCAGAACCGGATTACGACATAGTCGCATTCGAAAATCGCTTCCCGAGCCTCAAGCGAAATCCGGAGCCGCCGGCGATCGAGCCTTTAGGAATTTATCGGGTCGAGCCGTCACAAGGAGTTTGCGAAGTCGTCCTTTATTCACCGAATCATTACACGACGCTCGCTGCCGAACCCGTCGAGCGCATCTACAAGCTCGTGCGCGTTTGGCGCCATCGGTTCGAACATCTTGAACAGCATGATTTCGTAAAATACGTTTTCATATTTGAAAATAAGGGCGAAGCGGTCGGCGTGACTCTTCATCATCCGCACGGGCAAATATACGCCTATCCATTCGTTCCGCCCGTTGCCCTTCGCGAGCTTGAGCAAAGCGAAAAGTATTTCGCGGATAAAGGGAAATGCGTGCTTTGCACGATACTTGAGCAGGAACTTGGATTCGAAAAACGGATCATCGCCCAGAACGACGGATTCGCTGCTTATATTCCTTTCTTCGCACGATACCCTTTCGAAGTGCACATCGTGTCAATGCGGCATCTGCAGGCCCTCGCCGATATGACCTCTGCCGAAGAACAGTCGCTCGCTGAAATTCTCAAGCAGGTCCTGGCGGCGTACGATCGCGTTTTCGACCGCTCGTTCCCGTACATAATGGCGATCCATCAGAGGCCGTCCGACGGCGCCGATTACGGTTATTACCATTTCCACATCGAATTCTATCCGCCGATGCGAACCGCCAACAAGCTGAAATATCTTGCGGGCAGCGAAGCGGGCGCCGGAATGTTTATCAATGATACTCTGCCCGAAATAAAAGCCGCAGAGCTTCGCGATCTGGTCGAACCGGTGCAATGGAAGATCTGAAACTTGTTGAAAGGGTTTGCCGGCGGTTTACCGAACTCTACGGTGCAAGCCCTCGTCTTTTTCGCAGCCCGGGCCGCGCAAATCTGATCGGCGAACATACCGACTACAACGACGGATTCGTAATGCCGTTTGCGATCGACCGGGAAACTGTTGTTGCCGCGGTGAGCAGTGATGACCGAAAGATCCGCGTCGCAGCGCTCGACGTTAACGAATCCGCAACGATCGATCTTGACGCCGAGCCGCAAAAGCTGCGACACAGATGGATCGACTACGTTGAAGGAACGGCGCGCAGTCTTGCCGAAAAACACGATATCGGCGGAGCAAATATTGTGTTCGCTTCGAGCGTACCGATCGGCGCCGGTCTTTCATCCTCCGCAGCTCTGGAGGTGTCGATCGGCTTCGCCCTGCTCTCTATTTATAAACAGCAGATCGATCTTAAAACGCTGGCCTTGGCGGCGCAGCGGGCCGAGCACGAATTCGTCGGTATACGCTCGGGAATAATGGACCAGTTCGCTTCGGCGTTCGGGCGCGAAGGACAAGCAATGCTGCTCGATTGCCGGTCTATGGAGATCGAGTATATTCCGATCGATGTTGGCGACGCCGTGATAGCGGTTTGCGATACGAAGGTCAAACACGAACTCGCCGCTACCGAATACAACACCCGCCGCGAAGAGTGCGAAAAAGGCGTCGAAATATTGCGAACCGCATTGCCTCACATAAAAGCCTTACGTGATGTGAGCGTTACAGAATTTAAGACGTACGAAGATCTCTTGCCCGAACCGATACGATCACGCTGCCGGCATGTGGTCACCGAAAATGAACGAACGCTGGAAGCCGCGGAGCTCTTTAAGGCAGCGAAGCTGAATGGCGTGGGCAGGCTGATGTTCGAGTCGCATGCATCGCTGCGCGATGACTACGAAGTCAGCTGTCCGGAATTAGATACTTTGGTCGATTCGGCTCAGAATGTCGACGGGATCTACGGGTCCAGAATGACTGGCGGCGGCTTTGGCGGCTGTACGGTCAATCTGCTGAGGAGTTCGGCGCTCGAGAATTTTCGAGATATTTTAACGAGAGATTATCGGGAAAGGTTTGGAACCATCCCAGACATTTACGTTTTCAACGCGGCGGACGGAGTTTCCGAAATCACGCTCTGAGAACCCATCTGCCCGATCGACTCGGCGGAATCGTTTACGTAAGCCCGCATTTTCTCAACCAGCGGCGTATCGATCCAGCGCCCATTCGGGCCGCCGCGATTCAGACGAAAAAGCCCTAATTCCAGATAGAAGTTTTCAAGAGGCTCCTTGGAAAAACGGTATCGCCAGTCGATCATCGTGAACAGCGGAAACCATGTGTAGCCGATCACCGGCACTCCGTCCTTCCTCAAGGCCTTTATCATCGAAACCGAAGAATCGAGCCACTGGCCGCGGATATCGTCGGTACCTACCGCGCTTGTCTCGGTGATCATTATCGGCACTTTGTAGCGGGCGTGGTAATCGGTGATCAATTCTTTGAAACCGGTGCCCTCCGGCTCGGTTTCACGAAAGGCCAGCTTTCCGCGTTTATCAATGTAAAGTAGCTTCGTCGACCACTGCGGATAAAAATTAAGGCCTAGTACATCGAGCGAGATCGCTTCCGCAGAGATCGATTCCAACAGATCGGGAGACGCTCCGTTTCGCACCAGCCACGAAAAGAGCAGATGATCATGATCGAGGCGTCCCGAGATCAGGTCGTAACACAGGTAGCCTCGATGCTGCTCTTCTCGGGCAAGAGACGCGAGGTCCTCGCGCACGGTGCGGGTGAGGCCCGTTGCTTCGACGTGTACCATTACCGACTCGGGGTCGATCGATTTAATTGCCTTGACCGTTGTCTGAATGCCGCGCGCAAGCTGCAGCATCAAGCGAATGTATCCTTTCTCGCCTTTGGCATAAGGCGGCCACAAGCCGCGCATTCCGCACATTAGCGAATTTATGATCGGTTCGTTGAGCGGTGTGTACCACTTCAAGAGGTGCCGGTATCGTTCTGCAAACGCCGCGGCATAACGTGCGACGTATCGCGGATAGTCCTTGTTGGCGAATTCCTTCTGCAGCCAGAACGGGCATCCGTAGTGCATCAGGTCAATGATCGGAAGTATCTTCAGATCCTCGACCATGAAGGGAATTACCTCGTCCGTCCAACTCCAGTCGAACACTCCCGGTTCGGGTTCGAGCTTGTACCACGGCGCGCCCCAACGCATAGCCTTCAGTCCGAGACGCTGCGCCAGCGTGAGGTCCTCACGCCAATGCGCGTAATGGCCCATCAACTCATATTCGTCGAGGGAGCGATGGCCCGGCCGAACCTGTGGAACAAAAGTATTTTCGATGCCTGCAGCCCAAAGAAAGCTCTCTGGACTTCCGGCAAATGGATTCCTTGGTATCAAAATATTCGGTAAAGCTATTGATTATTCAGAAAGATCGCGTAGAGGAGCGCTGACAAAAGGAGTGTAAAGTCGAATCACGAAATTTTCAAATCGCCCTTGCACGATCCTTCGGATATCCGGCCTAACTTTGACGTCGGAGACAAACGTCACGATGTCTTTGTTTTGCCCCGCTTTGAATATATTAGATCGCCGTCGCCCGTGCCATCTCCGCCGCGCACGACGAATTCCGGCAAAATATCGAAAGCCGCGAAGGCCCCGCGGCCACTTCGTCGTCATAAATTGTCTTCTCATCGAACATTGCGATAACGCGTTCGCCGAGCTTGATCACTCGAAACTGGTGATATTGCGCGAGATCGACATCGCCGACAGGAAAAACCACCAGACCGCTGCCGTTCCCATGATCTACGAAAAGCTCGCCGTTTCCCCCGCCGAAACTAAAGACGGTATTACCGTCCTTATTTTTGAGCTGAATTCCGATCTTCCCTTCGCCGGCCGCAGTCATGCGCATGTTGGCAGCGAACTCCGCGTGTTCCATTAGGCTTCCGTTCTCTATCGACGCTTCGCGTTCGGAAGCGAAGGCCACTTCGCCTTCGCTCACCCGCGGCTGCCGCGAATGATCTCCTTTGATCGTCCAATTCGACAAGTCATTTTCGAAAAGGTCTTCGAAGCCTTCCGTGACCTGGAGCGCCGCAAAAGAGGCGGACGTGTTGCGGGTAAAGAGCGTGAACGCGGTAACCGCGAAGCTCACCGGTGAACGAAAGCGGAACGACGTGGATTCGATGGAAATTTCGGCGAATGACTTGCTCACCTCCACGCGAATTGTGTGCGACGTCGAAAGCAGCAGATCGAGCGGCAGATAAAACGGATTCGAGGCTTTCGGCGATATCGGCGTCAGGACCGATACCGAACCTGTTCTCGTTGCGGGGAGCAGGGCAAATTCCCAGGATTCTCCTGGCAGGCCGGAGAGCCGAAAACCGAACGCAGGTTCGGCGCCGTTCCACGATCCGCTTCGGACTCCAAACTCCGCCAGAAAATTTTCGCAGACATCGTAGGTAAGCTCACAGCGGCCACTCGCAGAACCCGTACAGCCTTCGGCGGACACCTTCCAATCGCCGGTCGAGAGGCGTGACTTCGTCGATCTGCCGTCCGAAAGATCTGAGATCGCGGGCTGGTACGGTGCTATCTGCGGGGTGTCAGTTGCGCCGATAACGAAGATCCGGTCGCCGGCGAAATCCATCCGGTCGATCGCCATTACGCGGCCTTCGGCGGTCCACCTATGGTAAACGCAGTATAGCTCTCGGTTGTTCACGCCGCGAACGATGCAATTGTGGCCTGGGCCGACCACCGAATCGGGAATCGTACGCAGAACGGGAAGTACGCCGGCGCCGTCGCAGGCTTGAGCCCACTCGTGTCCCGAAAGAATCTTGTCAGAAACCGCGAAACTGACTCCGTACGACGTATCTTGCCAATTGCCGCCGCTGAACATCTCGAAATATTTTCCCTTACGAGTGATGACACTTGGACCTTCGACTGTGTACCAGCGAACGCCGCCTTTCTCTTTTCTGTCCGGATCGTAAACCTGCCAGTCGAACCTTGCACGTGTGACCGGCGCCGGATCGCCTTCCAGCTCGAACCAGTTTTTCATCCGGTCTACGACAGTTCCCGTACCGACATGCGTGTGTGTGAGAAAATCGGTCGCGTAGAACATGTACTTCGAACCGTCGGTATCGACGAACACATGCGCATCAATAGCAAATTGCTCGCTGGTCAGTTCGCGTCCCGCATCCTCGAAACCGCCGTCTGGCCGATCGGAGACTGCAACGCGGATATGCATCAGCGTTTCGTTACCGCAACTGTAATAGAGATAAAACTTTCCGTTGTCGTAAGCCACCTCGGGCGCCCAGTAAAAGGGCGGCGCACTCTCGAGCGGCTGCATCGCGCCGCCGACCTCCTGCCAGTTAACTAGATCAGGAGACGTAATGATCCCGAAAACCGTGCCATCCGGCGCAAACCCTGTGCTGTACGCGTAATAAGTTCCGCCGTGTTTTAGCACGAATGGATCCGGAAATGATTTGGGATAAACGGGATTAAGAAATGTCCCGCCAGGGTCGGAGATCGAAGATCCAGGCATGTTCAAGATCAATGTCAGGTGGAAGTTCTAATTTGCAGGAATTCTCCGGTCGGGGATCAATGATTCGAGCCTCGCCGCAACCTGCGAGAGATCGCCGGCGTAAAAGTCGCTCTCATCGGTCGAAATGGCGATCGCGGACATCGAGATGATGCTCGCTTCCGGTTCGCCCGGAGCGGACTTGACCATCTCTCGTATGAAACTGAGTTCGCCAACTGTGGATCCGGCATCTAGAAGGATAACGTCGGGGCGGCTCTGCATAGTAAAATCCGAGATCTCCTCGAGCGCGGCGAAAACGTCGCTGGCTTCGCACGATTCGTACCGGCTCTCAAGAAGCCACTGACGAACGAACTGAGCGTCGCTGGACGTCGAATTTTCGATAAGAACAATTACGGGAACATTCGATGAAGTGTGCATGATCTAAGCCTCCGGACGTCTCTATTCTATGATCGTGTACGTAACGGCTCAGATCTGCAAAATTCGTTCCCCAAACTCCAAGTCGATCAGCGGCAATGTTAACGATTTATGGTCCGCTCTGAAACGCTGCGAACGTAATACAATGGTACGCGTTAGTTGTACGAATTTATTTCAGGCATCATGGCCATTTTTGCCTGCAAGACGGGCGACGGCGTGAGCAATCTCATCAATATTCACGGGCTTTGAAATGTGCATCTGAAAACCCGACGCGAGAGCCAGTTCACTGTCTTCGGTTCGTGCCATCGCGGTCAACGCTATAGCTGGAATATCCGCACCGTCTTCGGTTGTTCGCGAGCGAAGTTCACGGATGAGGGAATAGCCGTCCTGGCCCGGCATGTTGATATCGGCAAGCAATACGTCGGGGATAGTTTGAGATATTGATTCAAAGGCTTCGGGCACGGATCCGGAAGTTCGGACATCCGCACCGGAACTATTTAGGGCAAACTTCAGCATCGCGACGGCGTCAAGGTCATCGTCGACGATCAATACCTTTATACCGTCCAGTCGATGGCCGTTCGCGGACGTTGCACTGTTTGGACTGGCTGTCGTCATCATCGGCATTTGCTCCGGCACGGCTGCCGCAAGCGCCGCCGCCGGCATCGAGATCGTAAACGTAGAACCGTGACCGAGCCCGTCGCTTGTGACCGAAACGGTTCCGCCGTGCAGCTCCGCGAGATGGCGCACGATCGCAAGCCCAAGGCCGAGCCCGTCGTGGGTTCGCGTGCTTGAGCTATCAGCCTGGCGAAAACGATCGAACACGTGCGGTACGAATTCTGGTGCGATTCCACAGCCGGTGTCCGTCACCACGATCTCCGCACCGTGCGAAGACCGTGCGAACACAACACCCACCTCGCCGCCGCTCGATGTGAACTTCACCGCATTCGTCAGTAGGTTCCAAACCATCTGCTGCAGCCGCTGCGAATCGCACGTGATCGTCGAAAAAGTTGAAAGATACTTGGCCGAGAGCTTTATATTTTTCGCTCCGGCTGCCGGACGTACTACCTCGATCGCGGCTTCGATAAGGGGAATTATGTCCGTCGGCGACAATTCGAGATGAACATTTCCGCCGATCAGTCGAGACGTATCGAGGAGGTCGTCGATCAGCTGCGATTGCGATTTCGCGTTGCGGAAGATGGCGTTGAGAGCGTTACTCTGTTCATCGTCAGACAGTCCGCCGGTATTGAGTATCTGTCCCCAACCAAGGATGGAATTCAAAGGTGTCCGCAGTTCGTGCGAGACGGTCGCTAGAAATTCGTCCTTCATGCGGTTTGCTTTTTCAGCTTGCCGACGGAGCGCCTTTTCACGCTGGAGCAGATTTTTGCGTTCCCCTTCGATGCGTTTGCGGCGCACGAACTGGCCGATCTCGCTGCCGATCGCGAAAAACATATTTAAAAGACTTGGCTTATCGCCTAGATGCTTTCTCGTGAAAAGCTCGATAACACCGAAAAACTCGTCACCGATCATTATTGGGAAACCAACCGCCGTGTGAACTCGGGCCGCCGTTGCAATAGCAGCACCCGGGTATTGCTCACCTTCGTAGGTGCCGGAGTGCCAGATGGTTCCGTTCTCATTCCAGACGTGCCCGGGAAGACCAACTCCGCGGCGAAAGTTCGAAGTGAGCGACGCGTTTACGAGCGGCTGCAGCAAGCCCGACTTGTCGTTCGAGCGGGCACCAACGCAGACGAGTTCCGTCCCGGCATCGTTGAGTATCCAAAACGCTGAATAATCAGAATTCAGATGGCGCCAAAATGCATCGAGGATCTCGTTTGCGGCACTCTCGATACCTTCGGCGTGGGCGAGCGACCGTGTTATAGAATGCTCGATCGCAAGCCGTGCTTCGGACAGCTTTCGCGATTCGACCTGCTCTGCGAGTTTGATATTGCTGGCCTCTAGCTCCGCGGTTCGCGTCCGAACGCGTATCTCAAGCTCGCCGTTGAGCTGATCGAGCCGCGTATTTGCATCTTCAAGCAATCCGGCCTGGCGTTTGATCTCCTGGTTTTGCTGAAAAAGGCGGGCGAAAAATCCGACCTTCGATTTGAGTATCTCAGGGTTGACCGGTTTGGTCAGATAATCTACCGCTCCGAGCGAATAACCCTGAAAGATATAATGTTCGTCGACGCTCTCGGCAGATACAAAAATGATCGGAGTGTTCTGTGTGGACTCGCGTTCACGAATGAGTTCGGCGAGTTCGAAGCCATTCAAGCCGGGCATTTGGACATCGAGCAAGATCAACGCGACCTCATGGTTGAGCAGAGCCTTTAGAGCTTCGCGGCCGGAGGAAACGCAGATGAGATCGTACTTGTCGTCACCGAGGACGCTTCGCATTACCAGAAGGTTCTCGGGACGATCATCGACAAGAAGGATTTTGGTTTTCGGCCCCTCGCTCATTTATTCAAATTCTGCCACATTTATCTATCGAGCCAAATCCGCAGAAGGGAAAGCAGCTGTTCGGTATCGACAGGCTTTGTAATGTAATCGGACGCTCCGGCTTCGAGGCATTTTTGCCGATCGCCCTTCATCGCTTTTGCGGTGACCGCGATGATCGGAACGCCCTTGAATTTCGAGATCTGACGGATCGCACGCATTGCTTCGAAACCGTCCATCTCGGGCATCATGATGTCCATCAGGACGCCGTCGATGCCGGGCGTCTTACTCAGCATATCGATGCCGTCCTTGCCGTTCTCGGCGTAAACCACCACCATTTGCTGTCGTTCGAGCGCACTGGTCAAAGCGAAAATGTTCCTGATGTCGTCGTCTACGATCAGCACCTTTTTGCCGTGCAGCCGCGGATCGGTGACATTTGCCCGCTTCATCATGTTCTTTTGCGCGTCGCTAAGATCGGCAACGTCGCGATGGAGAAACAGCGCGGTCTCATCGACAAGACGCTCGAGCGAATCGGCGTCCTTTATAATGATCGTCTCGGCCAGTTTCTTGATCTTCGACGTCTCGCGTTTCGAAAGATCTTTGCCGGTGTGGACGATAACGGGCAGTTCCGGAAAGCCGGCATCCTGTTTGATCTTGCCGATCAATTCCGACCACTGCATGTCGGGAAGCATGAGATCGACAATTGCACAGTCGAACCGAGCGCCTTCGAGCAGGGCGAGAGCTTCCTTCCCGGTGCTCGCCGGCGTAACGGATATGTCAGGGCCGTGAAGCAACTCGATGATGCTGTTCTGGAGGACTTCGTCGTCTTCGACAAGAAGCAGTGATTTCACTTTTCTCTCAACGAACTCTTTCAGGTTCACAACGCCGTCGACCAGCTTTTCACGCTGTGTCGGTTTGGGAATGTGGCCCAGAGCTCCGAGTTTAAGAACGCTCTTTAGATCGTCGATCACGGATACGATCATTACGGGAATGTGTCGCGTCGACGGATCGTGCTTGAGGCGGTCGAGCACGGCGTATCCATGCATTCCCGGCAGCGTGAGATCGAGCGAGATCGCGCTCGGACGAAACTTTCGTGCCGTCATAAGCGCATCTTCGCCGTGTTGCGAAACAAGGCATTTGAATCCCTGCTCGCGCGCGATGTCCATCAGAATACGGGCAAAGCTGTTGTCGTCCTCAATGATGAGTAACACCAGATCGTCCGGATTTAATTGATGGCGGTCGTCACTGATGATTATCTGAACGCGTGACGGCAGGCGCTCTTCCGTTTCCCGCGAGAGCGATATCAGGCTTCGCTGTGCCCCGTCATTCGAAGCACCGTCGTCATATCGTTCATCATTCTGTGGGTAAAGACTGACCGGCTCATAGCTTTCAGGCAGGTAGAATGTGAATGTACTGCCTTCGCCCGGCTTGCTCTCCAGCGTGATCTCGCCGCCGAGCAGGCGTGCGATCTCGCGGCTGATCGAAAGCCCAAGGCCGGTGCCGCCGTATTTGCGGCTGGTCGTTCCGTCTTCTTGTTGAAAGGCTTCGAAAATGAGCTGCTGCTTGTCCTCGGAAATTCCGATCCCTGTGTCATGCACGTGAAACGCAATGACGGACGAAGCTCGGTTAAGACTGTTGTTGTCAAAGCTCCAGCCGCTGTCCGCTACGCCGATGCCGACCGTGACGCGTCCCTGCTGCGTGAATTTGAACGCGTTTGAAAGCAGATTCTTGAGCACCTGCCGCAGACGCTTGACGTCGGTCTGCAACCGTTCGGGGAGCTTTTGATCGAGGTCGACGACGAGCTGGAGGCCTTTGTCTTCGGCGACTTGGCTGAAGGTTCGTTCGATATCGCCTTCGAGTTCGTCGAAGCGGACCTCGCCGATCTCGACACCCATAGTTCCCGATTCGATCTTTGAAAGATCGAGGATCTCGTTTATCAAAGCGAGCAGGTCGGCACCGGACGAGTGGATGGTTTCGGCGAATTCGACCTGCTTCTCGTTGAGGTTGCTGTCGGGATTATCCGAAAGCATTCTTGAAAGGATAAGCATCGAGTTAAGCGGGGTTCGCAGTTCGTGCGACATGTTCGCCAGAAACTCGGATTTGTATTTGGAGCTAAGAGCAAGCTGTTTCGCTTTGTCCTCAAGCGCCATTCGAGCGAGTTCGATCTCGCGATTCTTCTGTTCGACTTCGCTTTTTTGTTCGGAGAGAAGCGTTGCCTTTTCTTCAAGCTCCTGGTTGGTCTGCTGCAGCTCTTCCTGTTGCTGTTTGAGAAGTTCTTCCGAGGTCTTGAGTGATTGCGCCTGCAGCTCGAGACGGCTGTTCGTCTCCTGCAATTCGGCCTGGCCGAGCTGCAGCTCCTGCGCAAGCGACTGCGATTGCTTGAGCAGCTCTTCGGTACGCATGTTCGCTTCGATCGTATTGATGACTATACCGATCGATTCCGTAAGCTGATCGAGAAACGCGAAATGGATCTCGTTGAAAGGCGTGAAGGACGCAAGCTCGATGACGGCCTTGATCTGGCCTTCGAACAGCACCGGAAGCACGACGATGTTCGTCGGCGGCGCTTCGCCAAGCCCCGAATTTATCTTCACGTATTCCGACGGCGGGTTGTGAATAATTATCCTTTCCTTTTCGAGCGCGCATTGTCCGACGATGCTCTCGCCGAGCTTAAATTCGCTCGACATCGATTTACGCTTTCGGTATGCATAACTCGCGAGCAGCTTGAGGACGGTCTCTTCGTCCGTGACGTCCGTAATGTAAAAGACACCGTGCTGCATCTCGACGAGCGGGGCCATCTCCGAAAGGATCAGGCGTGCGACCGTCAAAAGATCACGCTGGCCCTGCAGCAGCCGCGTGAACTTTGCAAGGTTTGTTTTCAGCCAATCCTGTTCCGTGTTCTTCTGCGTCGTTTCGCGCAGATTGCGGATCATCTCGTTCACGTTATCTTTCAAAAACGCGACCTCGCCGGAAGCGTCCACTGTTATCGAACGCGTAAGATCGCCCTTGGTAACTGCGGTCGCCACGTCAGCCATCGCCCGCACCTGGTTTGTCAGGTTAGCGGCGAGCTGGTTCACGTTATCCGTAAGGTCGCGCCATGTTCCCGACGCTCCGGGCACGTTCGCCTGTCCGCCAAGTTCGCCTTCGATCCCGACCTCGCGGGCCACGGTCGTTACCTGATCGGCGAAGGTGGCAAGGGTGTCGATCATGGCGTTGATGGTGTCGGCAAGCTCCGCGATTTCGCCGAGAGCTTCCACTTCGAGCTTTCTGTTAAGGTTGCCGTTCGCCACAGCCGTCACAACGCGGGCGATTCCGCGCACCTGTGTCGTGAGGTTCGACGCCATGAAGTTCACGTTGTCGGTGAGATCTTTCCAGACGCCGGCGACGCCTTTCACCTCGGCCTGCCCGCCGAGCTTTCCTTCGGTACCAACCTCGCGGGCTACCCGCGTCACTTCCGATGCGAACGAATTGAGCTGATCGACCATCGTGTTGATAGTGTCTTTCAACTCGAGAATTTCACCCTGCACATCGACCGTGATCTTTTTCGAAAGATCACCGTTGGCAACAGCTGTCGTAACGGCAGCGATGTTGCGCACCTGGCCGGTTAGGTTCGACGCCATGAAATTTACGTTCTCGGTCAGATCCTTCCATGTTCCGGAGACGCCTTTTACCTGCGCCTGTCCGCCGAGCTTTCCTTCGGTACCGACCTCACGGGCCACACGCGTAACTTCGGAGGCGAATGAGGACAATTGGTCCACCATCGTATTGATGGTGTTTTTAAGCTCGAGAATTTCGCCCTTAACGTCGACCGTGATCTTCTTCGAAAGGTCGCCCGTCGCGACGGCCGTTGTAACGTCGGCAATGTTACGCACCTGAGACGTCAGGTTCGAAGCCATGAAATTCACGTTATCCGTGAGATCCTTCCATGTTCCCGAAACGCCGCCCACGACCGCCTGGCCGCCAAGTTTTCCTTCGGTACCGACCTCACGGGCGACACGCGTAACTTCGGACGCGAACGACGATAACTGATCGACCATCGTGTTGATAGTGTCTTTAAGCTCGAGAATTTCTCCCTGCACATCGACGGTGATCTTCTTCGAAAGATCGCCGTTGGCAACGGCTGTCGTAACGGCAGCGATGTTGCGCACCTGGCCGGTTAGGTTCGACGCCATGAAATTTACGTTGTCGGTGAGATCCTTCCACGTTCCGGAAACGCCTTTCACCTGTGCCTGTCCGCCAAGCTTTCCTTCGGTTCCAACCTCACGGGCTACACGCGTAACTTCCGATGCGAATGAGTTGAGCTGATCCACCATTGTGTTCAGCGTATCTTTCAGCTCGAGGATCTCGCCGCGCACCTGCACGGTGATCTTTTTCGAAAGGTCACCGTTTGCCACCGACGTTGCAACCTCGGCGATATTTCGTACCTGAGCCGTCAGGTTCGAGGTCATAAGGTTTACGTTGTCGGTCAGATCCTTCCAAACGCCGCCGACGCCCTGCACTTCGGCCTGTCCGCCGAGCTTTCCTTCGGTACCAACCTCGCGGGCCACGCGGGTAACTTCGGATGCGAATGAATTGAGCTGATCCACCATTGTGTTCAGCGTGTTTTTGAGTTCTAGAATTTCGCCGCGAACGTCCACCGTGATCTTTTTCGAAAGATCGCCGTTTGCTACAGATGTCGCAACGTCTGCGATATTACGAACTTGGCCGGTAAGGTTACTGGTCATCAGGTTCACGTTGTCGGTCAGGTCCTTCCACACGCCGGCAACGCCTTTTACTTCTGCCTGTCCGCCGAGCTTTCCTTCAGTACCTACCTCGCGGGCCACACGCGTAACTTCCGACGCGAACGACGAAAGCTGATCCACCATCGTGTTGATGGTGTCTTTCAATTCGAGAATTTCGCCGCGTACGTTAACGGTAATTTTCTTGGATAGATCGCCATTCGCCACAGCGGTCGTAACTTCGGCAATGTTTCGCACCTGGCCGGTAAGGTTGTTGGCCATCAGGTTCACGTTGTCGGTCAGATCCTTCCACGTTCCCGATACGCCTTTCACCTCGGCCTGTCCGCCGAGTTTTCCTTCGGTTCCCACCTCACGCGCTACTCGCGTCACCTCAGATGCGAATGAGGAGAGCTGATCGACCATCGTGTTGATAGTGTTTTTGAGCTCGAGAATTTCACCCTTAACGTCTACCGTTATCTTCTTCGAAAGATCGCCGTTGGCAACAGCCGTGGTCACATCGGCAATGTTGCGAACCTGGCCCGTTAGGTTCGAAGCCATCAGGTTCACGTTATCGGTCAGATCCTTCCATGTTCCGGAAACGCCTTTGATCTGTGCCTGTCCGCCGAGCTTTCCTTCGGTACCTACCTCGCGGGCGACGCGCGTAACTTCTGACGCAAACGCACCGAGCTGCGCCACCATTGTGTTCACTGTCTTACCGGTTCGGAGGAATTCGCCGCGGAGCGGTCGGTCGTCGATCTCGAGATTGAAATTTTGCGAAAGGTCGCCCTGGGCAACAGCACCGATCACACGCGCAACTTCGGTCGTCGGCTGCGCAAGGTCCGTGATCAATGTATTGACCGAATCGATACAGGAAGCCCAACCGCCTGTCGCTTGCGGAAGCCGCGCGCGCTGGGCGATCTTGCCTTCCTTTCCTACGACCTCGCTGATCCTGCCGAGCTCAGAAGCGAGACGCTCGTTTCGCTCGATGATCTCATTGAGGGCATCGTAAATCCTCCCCGCGTTGCCTTCGCCGCCAAGCGGCAGCCGGTGGGTGAAATCGCCGCTGCGAACCGCCGTCAGCACAGTGAGGAGCTGGACGTTATCTATATGATCCGAGCCATTGCCATTTCTTTTCGCACCGATTGAGGACTTAACGGAACTTCCGTTGGTTTTGGCTTTACGGGCGGACTTTCCCGTTGACACTTCGGCCATCTTGAATGTTTCTCCTGAATATTATTTGAAGTGGGTCGTATAATAAGCCGGGCCCGTTTCCGCTGAGGCAAAAACAGGCATTCGTACTTGGTGGGCAATGACATTATAGAGAGGAATACTAAAGAATTCTAGTGAAAAATAATACAAACGTTTTTTACAAGAATCTCGAAACGGGATGAAACAGGGTAATTATATCACACGGGTTTTTGTGCAATGTTCATTTATAGGACTTCATAATTCACCATTCACATTTCACCATTATTGGACTTTCATCGTTTTTAGTCAGAACCAGGATCAGTAGCGACCGGTTTTCCTTTGCCGACCTTGTATATCTCGACGGGACTGTCCGTTAGACTGAGATAGCCGGATATTTTGACAAACTGCCCGATTGAGCCTACGATTCGGATGAATCGAGTAGGCTCACCTCTTTTTTCAGTTTTTTGGAACCCGCCAAACCATCTGACCGACACAGCCTTTTTTCGTGTAGTTGACTAATGAAACGTTTGCGATACATTTTTTTCGTTTTGGTATTTGTCCTATTTTCTTTAGGCGGAATGGCATCCGCGCAGTCGTCTGACCGCGATAACCCAATCCCGTTAAATTCCGCGGCAATTACGGGAAATATGAACGACCGGGGCAAAGAAAGCTTCTATTCCTTCACCGCCGGTCCGGGCGATGTAACAATAACAGTCGACGTGAAGGCACAGCGCGACGAGCAAGGCTTACTCAATTTCGAAGTTCTCGCCCGCAATGGCGCGACATCGCTCGCGTGTTGCTATTACGCCCAAGGAGACGGCGGCGGTACGGGCAGAGACGTTGCCACATTTAATCTGACTAAACGGCAGACCGTCATTTTGCACACGACAAACGGGCCGATCGGCGGTGGAACCTTTACGATTCGTCTTGGCGGAGCGACTTCATTTAGCGGCGGCGGCTTACCCAACGACGGCGGCTACGGCAATAGTAACAATAACGGCAACGCTGATGACCGGAATCGTGGCAATCGCGGCGGCCGGGACAACGGCGAGAATTTAGATTTACCCGCAACCGGCACCCTGCATATCAGAATGAAAAACGGCACGACGAAGGACATTGATCTCAGTCTCATTCGTAGTGTAACGGTTCGACCATAGCGTTACTCACTATTTCGTGTATTTTACGAGAGCCGTTTCAATCGCGGCCTCGTCGATCCGCCATTGCATCCGGCAGTGTGAATGTCGGCGTCTTTGAATGTCATTATCAGGATAAAAACGCATGAAAAACTCATCAACGCATTCTAGTACAGACCGGCGGGATGCCGGACGTCCGGAACGTTCGGCAAGCTCTGATCTAGTCCTAGTAATTCTTTGCGGCATAGTTTTAGTCGCGGGATGCAGCAGGATTGGAAAGTCTTTGTCTGGCGGCGGTGATTCCGGCACGAATGCAAATCGACCGGCCTTAAGCTCGACGCCCGATTTGTCCGATGAAACAACCGGCGTGCCGGAATGCGATGAGGTTATGAATATGCTATCGGCAGAGGCTAATAATCCGGATGACGGATATATTGCGAAAGCAATTAAAGCAACTTTCCTAAATAAGATAAGGGAAAACGTAAAGGCAAGTATTGAGGAAAACAAAACCGATAAAGTTGCATTGGCCAAAAATTGCCGGGATTTCAAAGCGCAGCTTGAAAAATATAAGGCGGACGAAAACGCCAATAAGAAATAACAAGCTATTCGGGGCGGCGAATTAATATGGATGTAGGCTCAAACGAAGTTCAAAATAGCCGGACCTTTCATATTCATCTGTCCGCCATCAACCATCATTAAGGGAGAATATTATGAAAAACTCTATATCGGATTTAAGAATCGACAGACGAGATTCCCGACAGCCTACGCACTCGGCAAGCCAAAATCTTATTTTAGTGCTCCTTTGCGGCATTTTTTTGGTCGCCGGATGCAGTAGCATCGGAAAGACTCTTTCGGGCAGCGTCGGTCCCAGTGCAAACTCAAATCAACCAGCTGTGAGTGCTAGGCCCGCGTCGTCGCCCGTCGAACTCGCACTGCAAAGTACACAGCCGCGCATGTTCAAATACGCGAATCTGCAATACACCGTGACCAAAGCCGTGATCTCTGTGCGAGTTGCGGACGATCTGCCGATAGACAATTCAAAACCCGCCGTTGCGGACGTAACATTTTCAATTGTCAATATGGCGAAAGAGGGCGTCAGTATCAGAAATGGGCAATGGCAGCTGAAACTCGGCGACGGCTCGGTTTACAAACGTCCTTATGAAGACAACCTCGAACCGCGAGATACACAGGAGCGCAAGATAAGTTTTCACGTGCCTGAGTCGTCACAATGGACGGGCTCGCAGATCACTCTCGACGAACAGGATAAAGAACCGGCTACGATCATGCTCGACGGCCCTATTTCGCCGCCTCAATATCCGATGACTCTTAATCTAAAAAGCGACGAAAAAACAACCAAAGATCCGACGATCACCTACGCCGTCCAAAGTGCGAACATAGATATGGACGGCTTTAGCCAACGTGCGGCATCAGGCAAGCGTTACTTGAATTTAACGGTCCATATCACGTGTAAAGACGGAGGCAACGAGTTCCTTCCCGAATTCTTTCGTTTGTTGATTGACGGCGCTCCGTCCTTACCGGAAAACTCGAGCGACAACACCGTGCTTACCTGTCCCGTTTCGCAGGATTACGCTATGTCTTACGTAGTTCCGGCAAGTGCGGCCGCAGTTGACCTTGAGGTCGGTAAGACGGGCGTCGAAAAAACCGAAACGATTCCAATCGACCTGAAACAGTAAAATCGTCGGTACCGTTGTGCTGACGGCCAAGCGTTTATAGCCAAAACAAATCAAGTAACTGCGGTAGAGTAATTAATCGATCAGCGCCATCGATAAGTCATTCGACCGGAATGTTCGAGAGAATACAGTTCATCTCTGTTCCTTCAGCCAGCGGAAGTTGAATGTCATTTGCTGGCCTTGATTCATTCCGTCTTTAGGTCGCGCCCTCGGTTAGGAGGAATCGCTATGGTTAAAACTTTCTCGCCCAAATGTTTGAGAATTTTTCTCATTCTCTTAATCCCGATGACTGCTGGGTCGCAAACTCTCAAAGTGACCTTGCTGGGAACCGGGACTCCTGTTCCTATAATCGAACGGTTCGGCCCAAGCATCCTGGTCGAAGCGGGATCGGAAAAACTGCTTTTTGATTGTGGCCGCGGCTCTTCGGTTCGTCTTTGGCAGCTTCATATCCCAATGCGCGATTTGACTGCTGTGTTTTTCACTCACCTCCACTCGGACCACGTCGTGGGGTTTCCTGATCTTTGGTTGACGGGATGGCTCCCGTCCCCTTTCGGTCTCCGGAATAAGCCGATGCGTGTGTATGGCCCGGTGGGAACGACGCAGATGATGCTTTATTTGAAGAAGGCGTATCAGGCCGACCTTCGGATTCGCATGGCGGACGAGAAAATTCCTCCAGTAGGCGCGGAGATTATTACCAAGGAGATCACAGAGGGGGTGGTCTATGAGAAGAACGGTGTCAAGGTCACGGCATTCAACGTAGATCATGGTGAGTTCATCAAACCGGCCTTCGGTTATCGCATAGACTATCAGGGCCGGTCCGTTGTGCTCTCTGGTGATACGCGGTTCAGCGAAAACCTGATCCATTTCTCCAAGAAAGCGGATGTATTGTTTCATGAGGTCGGGGTGGCGAAAGCGGAAAACCTGAGCACGTCGGATGCGGCGCGACGAATCATCGGCCATCACACGACGCCAGAAGATGCAGGCAGAGTTTTCGACCGGGTGAAACCCCGGCTCGCGGTGTACACGCATATCGTATTGTTAAGTACCGATCTCGCAATAAGCCCGCCGACAGTTGAGGATCTGGTAACGCGCACAAGGCAAACTTATCCAGGCCCGTTAGAAGTAGGTGAAGACTTAATGTCCGTCGAGGTAGGAGAGAAGATTACGGTGCATCGGTTCAACTTGCCGCCGCACTAACATTCAGGCGCAACCCAGTTTCGTCGCTGGCGTTTCGCCCCACGTCATCTCAATCGTTAGGTCGCACCGAGTTTCGCCGCTATAGGAAAAGAAAAATGAATAGCATCGTACTTATCGTACTGCTTAGCGCATCACTGCCTCTTTTGGTTTTAGGACAGCAAGCACCCGCTGACTTGATATTGCTAAACGGAAAGGTTTTCACCGCCAATTCGGTACAACCGTACGTACAGGCCGTTGCCATTCGCGGCGAGCGCATTATTGCGATCGGCACTTCTGCTGAGATCAGGTCCCTCGCCGGAGCAAGAACTCGCCTGATTGATTTACAAGGCCGCGTGGTAATTCCCGGCATCAATGACGCGCATTTTCACTTTATGCCCGACCCTAAGGGCTTCACGCTGCAATTCAAAACAACGAACCCGAGTTGGGGTGAAACCGTTGACGCGATCGCGGCGGCGGCCAAACAAATACCCAAGGGAACCTGGATATTTGCCAATCTCGGGTTAGCCGAAAGGCCCGGAGCTGAGGCAACGCGATTTGCTATTGACCGGGTCGCCCCGGATAATCCCGTTCTGATCCGGTACGATGGGCACGGATATATCATCAACTCGGCGGCGATGCCGGTCTTGCACATAATCGATAAGGAACCCGACCCCGTCGGCGGCTACTATGAGCGCGTCGCAGGTTCACAACGCATCAATGGCAAGCTGTGGGAATATGCTCAGTGGAAGCCAAATCGGTTTCTCGCTAGCCAAATATCAGATCAGGACATCATAAAGCATTTGCGGGTCTTGGCGGATGAGGCGGTCCGCGACGGCATTACGTCAATGCAAATTATGGCGTTCTTGCCGATCGATCGCTTCGCCCGTCTTCTGGTAAAAGCCGACTTGCCCATCCGCGTGCGGGCGATCCCATTTTCGATGACAACCACGCGGGGCCGCGACTTGTCGGAAATTCTACAAATTCCCAAGCTTCAGTTCCCACATTCGAGAGTGACCGTCAGCGGCATCAAATGGATACCCGACGGATCGCCTATCGAACGCGCGGCGGCGCTCCGCAAACCTTATAATGACCGCCCCGACTGGTCCGGTAAGCTCAACTTCGACGAAGCGGATATTGCATCAATGGTCAAAGAATCACTGATGTTCAAACAGCAGCTGATTTTACACGCCGTAGGCGATAGGACAAACGAAGCGCTTCTGAACGGTATGGAAAAGGCGGGCACAAAGATCGATTGGAAGTCAAAGCGTGTGAGAATCGAGCATGGAGATGGGTTACTACCCGATCTGATTCCCCGGGCTAGCCGCCTCGGAGTCGTCGTTGTCGTGAATCCAACGCACTTTACGCTAAGAGACGTGCTGAACAGTCGTTACGGAAACGATCACAAATATCTGCCGCTGCGCTCGCTGATCGATGCCGGCATTCAGATAGCGATGGGCTCGGATGCTAACACGGATGCTACAGATAGTCCGATTGGCGCGATGAATCCGTATTTGAATATAATGTTTGCGGCTATTCACCCGGTGAGGCCCTCGGAAGCGATCACACGCGAACAGGCAGTCGAGGCATACACCCGCGGTTCGGCCTACGCAGAATTTGCCGAAAAGGAAAAAGGCACTCTCGCAATTGGCAAACAGGCTGATCTGATCGTCCTATCGCAGGACATCTTTACAGCACCGCTCGACCAACTGCCCAAGACCCACAGCGTTTTTACGTTGGTCGCTGGCAAGGTCGTCTATGATTCAATGGCCTTGAAATAGCCCAACGAACACGATTTCCGAATCGTTGGTTTTGGGAAGTGCAACCCGGTATTGATGTGAAGCCGACTCACCCAAATTGTTGAAACGCCTATAAATACTGGAGCCGGTGATAAGACTCGAACTTACGACCTGATGATTACAAATCAACTGCTCTACCAACTGAGCTACACCGGCTAATGGTGGGTCACGGCCGCTTCGCCGCAAACGACAATACTAGCAAAGCGTTGTTCGAGGTGGCAAACCAGCCGATCGCACAAAGTGCATTATCGATTTGAGCGCTCAACGGCAAACGGGCGGGCTGACGATCAGACCTCTGGGCAAACGATAATGCCCGCCGGCTGACCGGGTGTTTAACATTAAAAATAATTGTTGACTGCGCATAAACCGGCAAGCTAACATAGATATTGGCCAGATCGGCTGCTATTTTCCTGCCTGTTTTTTCTTTGTACGCATCCAAATTCCTGTACAAAACATCATCTTTCCAAAGGAGAAAATCGTGAATTTTCAAAGCTTTTCCAAGAACGCAGTCACCGTCGTCGCTTTGCTGTGCGCATTCTTTGCGGCGGGATCCGACGGTCAGGTAAAATCGCGCCCTCGTCCAAAATCGCCCCCGCCGCCGGTCCAACAGCAGATCGTTGAGGTCCGGCGCGAGATGCCGGTAGCGGCGCGGAACAACCTTTACTGTGCCGGCTACGTGCAGGTGGCGGGTATCGATACCAGCCGCAAGATCATGGGTGCCGTGAATGAACAGGACGGAAATCTCTATTCGGAGAATAACGTAATGTACCTGAACTTCGGCGCAAATAAAGGCGCCCAGGTGGGCGATGTTTTCAGCGTCGTGCGTCCACGCGGCCAGGTGCATTCGCACTGGTCGAAAAAGGATGAGCTGGGGTTTTACGTACAGGAAGTAGGATCGGTCGAAGTGATGCGTGTCAAGCCGACGATCTCGGTGGTCCGCGTAAAGACGTCCTGCGACAATTTAATGATGGGCGACCTCGTCCAGCCGATGCAGGTACGCGTGAGCCCGACATTCTCCCAGCGACCGGCACTTGACCTATACGGCGACCCGTCCGGTAAAGCAATGGGACGATTGCTTATGGCACGTGACAACATCGACCTTATAGGCCGCGATCAGATAGTCTATATCGACCTCGGCGCCGAAGACCACGTGCAGGTCGGCGATTATCTAACAATATTCAGGCCGCTCGGCAAAGGCAATCTCTTTATCAACGACGAGGACGAATCCGTACCGGCGCGCAGCGAAGGCTATCAAAGCGATCACTATCGCGGCGGAAAATTCTCGAATCAGGCCGGACGCAAATCAGGCGAACATGCGCGCGGCCCGGTCGTAACGACGGAATATGCCAAGGAATTTCGCCATGTTCCGGTTCGCAAGGTCGTCGGTGAGATGGTCATTCTGAACGTAAAGGAACGAACTGCGACGGCTGTCATCACGCGGACGGCGCAGGAGATACACCCGGGCGACTGGGTCGAAGTGCAGTGATCGATCTTCTCAAACTGGAACGGCCCGGCTGATCGAACAGCCGGGTCTTTTTTTGTCCGGGTCTTTTTTTGTAATGAAAAACTTAGGCTTCCACGTCCGCGGGTTTTTGTCGTTCGCGGACAAAGTAGGAGATATATTCGTACATCGACCAGCACGCCGTGATCACCGACACCCACAGAGCGGCCCGGCCGACGAGATAGCCGAAGACTCGCCAGTCGGCGGTTGTTAGTGCAAATGAGGGAAGGTGCGTGAACGCGGTCTGAACCTCGGCGACTTCCCAAAATCGAAAAGTCGGGTATTCCATACCGAAGTTAGACACCGGCGGCGGACCGGCCGCGGACGCGACAAGCAGTGAAACGATCGCGACGCACTGCGCCCACATTTTTATCTTACCGCTGTTTTTCGCCGAAATTATTATGCCCTCAGCGGCGGCGACCGACCGCAGCCCGGTGACGATGAATTCGCGTCCAAGTATCATCACCACCGCCCACGACGGCGCGAGATGTTTCTCGACGAGAACGATCAACGCGGCGGATACTAGCAGCTTGTCGGCGATCGGATCGAGAAATTTGCCGAGCGTCGAGACCTGATTGCGGCGGCGCGCCAGGTGTCCGTCCAGAACATCGGTGAAGGATGCAACCAGAAAGATCGCGATCGCGAGAGCGTCGCCGCTGACGCCAACCCATTGCTCGGCCACCGGCGTCAGAAGAACGACGACAAGCAGCGGAACGATCAGGATGCGGGTAAGCGTTAAGTAATTGGGAAGGTTCACGGCTGCGTAAATATTATGGTGCGGGCGGGAAAAGTTCAAGAATGGTGCCCGATCGAGTGAGCACCGAAGCCAAGCGGAAACGTAAAAAGGCCCCGACAGCAATTGCCCGTCGGGGCCTGTGCAAGCGCTTAACCATTCACTTACGGCAGGAAACCGAGGTTGGAGGTCGAGAAATTGCCGAGATTCGGAAAGACCGAATTGAGCGTGGCAGTGTCCTGCGGCAAGCCGAACCATCCAGCCAATGTCGACGCGTACTGATCGACAGATGTAGTCGGTATCCAGCGTCCGCGTGCTCCGCTCCCGTTGTCCGTGTCGTCCGGTGCAGCCGTACCCACCGAAAGTGTCGGGAACGGCGTTCCATTCGAACCGTTAACTCCGTAGAAATCCCCGCCGAGCACCGATCCGCCGATGACGAACATGTGATTGCCCCAGGCATGATCGGTTCCGACGGTTGCTCCGCTTCCGGCCGGGATCAGCGTGCGTCCGAAGTCGGAAAGCGTGAATAGCGTCACGTCGTTTTGGACGCCCTGTGCGGTCATCTCGTCATAGAAAGCACGTACCGCCTGGCCGAACTGTCCGAGCAACCCGGTTTGACCGTTGTTCGAAAGCTGGCTGGTATGCGTGTCAAAGCTGCCGATCTGCACGTAAAAGATCTGCCGGTTGATATTCAGATCAAAGCGGTCCTTAACGAGCCGGGCGACCTGCTTCAACTGTAGGCCGATGCTCGTCGTCGGAAATGTCACGGTGACTTCCTGGGTCGACGCCAGCGCCGCGTTCGCCTGCATGGCAAGGTCGGTGACGTGGCTTGCAGCCGCGATGTAGTTCGAGCTCAGGTCGTATGTGCGGAGCTGGTTGAACGATGTCAGGCGTGCCGGCCCGCCCGTGTTGGTGAATCCGCTGGGATTAAGAACGTTCGCCAAGGCCGTACCGGCATTGTTGATCGCAAGCGGCAGAGTCGACTGCCCGGCGGTGAAAAGCTGTGAGCCCGAGATCGATGTGATCATTGGGATCAGCCCGTTCGGATTATTGCCGAGGGTCATCTTGTCGGAAACGCGACCGCCCCAGCCGGTAAATACTTCGCCGCTCGAATTGCTCGTCTGCGATTGATTGACTTGATCGGAGTGCGAAAACAACTGATAGGGCCTTTGCACCGTTCCGTTTTGATAGGTCGTTTTCGTCAGGGGCCGTACGAGGTTGCCGACATTCGGAACCATTGCCATTTTGCCTTGTGCCCAAAGTTCATGAATCCCGTTATTGATTCCGCCGGTGATCGGGCCGAGGTTCGGGTTCAGGCCGTAGGTCAACCCGCCCATTCGCGGAACCGCGATCGGCAAAAGCTGTCCCTGTGGTATCGCAAGCCCTTGCGCCGAACGGGCCGCCGAATACGCGCCGTAATTACTGATGGTCGCGTCGCTGTGATTGGGTATGAGAGTGTTGTTTCCGTCATTCCCGCCAGCCATATAAACGAGAACGAGCGCCTTGTATGCCGCGCCTCCTTCCGGGACGGGTTCACTCGCCGTTTTCTGCGCGAGAGCGCTTATCAGGCCGAAATGCTCCATCTGCGTCGCAAGTGTGACCATGCCGAGGCCGCATACAGATTTTTTTAAAAAATCACGTCTTGAATCATTCATTGTATTTACCTCTGGACCTGATACTGCGACGAAGTTGCCACTAGATAAACCGCACCCTGCGCACGTGCAAGCGTGCTTGAGGCGGCGATGGAGGTGATAGCCGTGAGTATCGATTGCCGCATATCCGCCGACATCGTTCCGCCGAGCATCCGATCGTTCAAAACGTCAAGCAGCCGATTGCAGCTCGGATCGGCGGCAACCAGTGCCTGCATTGCTGTCAGATCGATCTTCGTCCCTGCCGGAGCATTTTCGCTGACGCCGATCTGGCTGTATACCATCGAATTGCCGAGGTTGGCACGACCGATCGAGGTGCTCGTGGTCATGATCGCGAATTCGGGCCCAGGAAGGGCGGTTCCCGGGATCATGTAATCCGGCGGATAGAAATTGAACACGGTGGGCGAGTTAAAGGCATTCTGGCCGATGGCAGAAGCAAGATTATTTACCACACCGTCGCTCGGGCCGCCGAGGTTTGCCGATTTCACGTCGAACTGGCGGGCGATGTTCGTAACAAGTTGAACGGGTTCGCGAAGTTTGCCGTAATTCGGATCCGTTTTAACGTCGCCCCGTGCTTCCGGATCGGTAAGAATGGCACGAACGACGGCTTTCATATCACCGCGAACGCCGAGGCCGTTGTTGTTAAATGCAGCCGCGACACGCCCCACGTATGCCGGCGTCGGATTGCTGGTGACCAAGTGTTGGATCAGGAATTTGCCTACCGTCGGTCCGAGATTCGGGTGGTAAAAGATGTTGTCGATCGCCAGGTCGAGTTCCGCCGCACCGTTTTGATTCGCGGGAATATTTTGGTTCACGGCGTTCGGATATGCGAGCAGGGTTTTTGCTGTCACGTCGTGATTTGTTTGATTAAGGATCAGCGGGTCCTTGTAATTGACGATTCCCGGCAGCGAGTTTACGCAGCCGACGTTGCAAAATGTCCAGCCGGTGAGCACCTTGGTCAGATTGGTCACGGCCGTCTGGTCATAGGTCGGGATCGGATTATTTGAAGCGTCACGCTGCAGAGTTCCGTCCTGATTGAGCATGTAAAGACCGACCGTGAAAAGCTGCATTATCTCACGGGCATAATTCTCATTTGGGTTCGCCTTGGTGCTCCTGACCATGTCGAGGTAATTTCCCATTCCCGGATTAAGCGTCATGTCCTTTATGAGCGTCTTGAAATTACCGAACGCGTTCTTCGAGATCGCCTGTTGATAAGTGATCATCCAGCTCGACTGCTGCGTGTCGCTCCCCGAGATGACCCACATCTGGTCTAGTGCCCAGGAAACGCGGTGGCGAAGCTGCGAATCGCCGTAAAATGCCTCGGTGTAGAACCATTTCTGTACCGGGTACATCGAGTAATAATCGCGTATACAGATCCGGTATGCGGCCGAACCGTCGTTGGCGCCGCAGCCAAGCGTGACATCGTTCTGATTGGTCGATTTGAGAGAGATATCCGGATACGGATTGTTGAGCGACGGATATGACGCCTCAAATTGCTGAGCTAGCCATGTTCGAATGCCGATGCGGCGGATCTGCTGGTCGAGATCGACGGTCGGGCCGAACGTCGCTTGTTCCAGAAAACGCTTTCGGTCGCCGGAGTAACGATAGCCGATGTAGTCGGCAGTGTTCGGTGAAGAGATCTTTGCGGCACTTGCGCCGCGAGGTGTCGGCACAGCGCCCGGATCGTCTTTTATAGAGCCGCCGGTTGCGCCGAGGCCGAGGCGTACGCGGTTGCTGGAAAGCCCGCGCCACGTCAGAGCGACCAGCACATCGCCGTCCGGCAGCGGGTCGGTCCAAAAACCGAGTTCATCACGAAGCAGAACCGTGAACTGATAAACACCGTCGTCGCCCTTTACGCGCTGCATTTCGATAACGGGAAATCGATAAGCGCGTCCTGCGGCATCTTCGACGTTGATGCGAAAGGCGTTGACACCTTCGCCGTC
This sequence comes from Pyrinomonadales bacterium, assembly GCA_038254305.1. Classification (GTDB taxonomy): domain Bacteria; phylum Acidobacteriota; class Blastocatellia; order Pyrinomonadales; family Pyrinomonadaceae; genus OLB17. The sequence continues at coordinate 56,234 of JBBSGG010000005.1, read as the reverse complement.
CATCAATGCGATATTCGAAGCGAACAGGTTTATTTTGTTTCCTAGCGCGAAAGCACGACTGGCAGCGAGCGGCGCAGTTCGTCCTTTTCGCTGGTTCGGCGCCGAAACGAGCGCACGCGTCGAATCATTTTCGCTTAACAGGACAGGCGTCGGCGAATTCGGATCGGGGTCGGTATTGTCCTGAGCAAAGGCGGCCGTGCTCAGAAACATCAGAGTCGCGAGAAATATTCCCGATAGACGGCGGAGCCAGATCGAGTTCGTGCTTACCATGCCTGTTCCTCCAGAAGAGTAGCGTAGTCTGTGACTTGAATTATTATGTAGAAAAAACGCGAAGATCCCGGGACGTGTGTTAAATGTTATTTAGCACTATCTACTATAGAGAAATCGCCAATAGACCGCAACATCAATTTTTGGGCGAGTCATCCCGAATCCCGATTCGCATTACAGGTTGTTAGAGTGTTCGGCCCGATGAATAGTCTATCAAATCACATGGTTTGTAAAGAAATATCGGCGAAAGCAGTATTTGTCATATGAGCCCGGTAATTCATATCCGAAAACCCGCGGGTTTCAGTTACCGGCACACGGTTACGAGCCACGGCTGGGTTGACCTCGCGCCGTTTGGACTCGACCGCGAAAAACTGCGTCTGCGCTACGTTTTCTCGGGCCTCCACATGCCGATCGAGGGCACCATCAGCGACACGGGAAAGTCGATCCGCGTCGAACTGGGCGCGGGTGAATTCAACAAGGAAGCCATCACTCGGGCGACACGTCATATTTTGCGGCTCGACGACGATATCGACGGGCTATACGCGAAGGTTGCGGGCATCGAAAACATGAAGTGGATCGGCGAAGTCGGCGCCGGGCGAATGCTTCGCTCGCCGACGGTTTTTGAAGATCTTGTGAAGACCCTTTGCACGACCAATTGCTCGTGGGGCCTGACGCGGAATATGGTCAACAATCTTGTCGGAAAGCTCGGTGAACCGTCAGCAGGCGGCCGACGAGCGTTCCCGACGCCAGAGGCAATGGCGGCTGTCGGTGAGGATTTTTATCGGAGCGAGATAAAGGCGGGCTACCGATCGGCCTATTTCTTCGAAATGGCGAAAGCGGTACATTCCGGCGAGATCGATCCGGAAAGCTGGCTCTCGACCGAGCTTTCCACCGCCGAACTTAAAAAGGAGATCAAGCAGATCAAGGGTTTCGGCGATTACGCCTCGGAAAACTTGTTGAAGCTGCTCGGTCGCTACGATGGATTAGCTCTCGATTCCTGGCTGCGGGCTAAATTTTACGAAAGGCACAACAAATCGAAGGTTTGCCCCGACAAAAAGATCGAACGGCATTACAAAACTTTCGGTGAATGGAGAGGCCTGGCTATCTGGTGCGACATGACCGAATCGTGGTTCAAAGGCGAAGAAGCTTGATGGTCGAGCGGGACCGTCTGACGCAAAAAAGCACCGCAGGGAACGGGGTGCTTTTCTTTTCCTAAGTTTAAGATCGTTTAGTCGCTGATCGCGTTTGCGTCGAGGTCGAGCCCGTCGATGGGAAACGCCGAATCGACAAACTGCAGATGCAGACGCGAGCGTTTATCGTCGCCCTCTTGTCTGTTGCAGACCACCGCAAGTCCGGAAAAATCGTATTTCTCGCTGATAAACTTCACACGATCGCCGACGTTGACATCGAGCGTGGTTATTACCGCCGCGCCGCTGCGGCTGATGTTTTCGGTGACGGTCCTTTCGCCGCGGATCGCATCTTTCTTACCGTCAACCAGAGCCAGATAAAGATCGATCTTCGTCCAGTAACGCATGTGCTGACGCTTCTTGAACGATCCTTTTGCTTCCGTGATCTTCCACAGACCTTCCTCGGTCATCCCGCAGATCTTGTAGTTGGTTGCCGGGTCGACGAAATAACTCTCGGGAGGATTCTTACCGACGAACGCGACGCCTACCTGAAACCCATTAGCATCCTCCGCCTTCGTTTCGTTGCAGTGCTGGACTAGTCCCCAGACACGATAAAGCTCTTTGTCCTGATCGTAACTGCGGAGGTTTGCCGGCATCGGCATCATAAGCGAAACGAGTCGTCCTACTTCGCAAGGACGAGGAAGCAAAAATCCGGCGCCGCTCGCGGAAATGCTGATCACATCAGCCACCTCCTTCCAGAAGTTGTCGGCATCTTCCTTAACTTTTACAACGGAATATAAGGACATCGAAGTAAGATCGGCTCTACGCTTGAGCAATTCGGTACTGGCTGACATTGTTCCTCCGGAAACTCCCATGTAGATAATACTCTCAAATGATCCAACGTGGCCTATTCGATGCCTTCAAGCGGGAACAGCCGATCGATAAACTCAATATGAAGACGAATAATGCCGTCCGGGCCCAAATGTTTGCCGCGGACGATAGAAATAATCGTCAGGTCGTGACGTTCGCTGCTGACCCTCAAAAACGTTCCAATGTTGACGTTGAACGAAGTAAAAACCGAAGCGCCTCCCAGGCTCAGGTTTTCCGTGACGCTGACCTCGCTGGCGGCGATATCGCCTTTTTGGTCCAAAAGCTCGAGAAGCAGCGATTCCGGGATCGCAAACCGCGTATGTCGGCGAAGGTACGCGGGCAGATCGACCTCGTCCGGATCCGGATTTGCATCGACGAGCTGCCACAGGCCTCCGTCTTCGCGAGTCGACAGATCGTAGAGTTTAGACGGATTTTCGTTATAACTTTGCGGAGCATTTTTTCCGATGAACGCAACGCCGACGGCGTAGCTTTCTTCGGCGTCGGCTGCATCGATCGACACACAGCGACGCACCAGTCCCCAAACCCTGTACTGAGGCTCAAGATAGTCATAGCAGCGAAGCTGCCGCGGCATCGGGACGCTCATCACGAGCAGTCGGCCGCGTTTTACGGGCCGCTTTAGGCGAAAACCCGCACCGAAGGCCGAAATATCCTCAAGCCTGGTTATCTCATTCCACGCGAAGGCGTTATCGATCTGAACTTCGACGCGGACAGGCAGGGCGAGTTCATATCGCTGGATCCTTCGGCTATCCTTTTCTATTACGGTTGATGACATTCAGAGATCTCGGAGTAGCTGGAACAACGTTCCGCTCTCATCGAATTGGTGATTGGTTTTGGTCGATTCTAGCGAGGTCTTGCGAGAGGTTAGCAAGTTGCTAAACAGGCTGATGGCCTGTAAAATAAGGATATCACCAAGCGGCGATTATTTCCATCTTTTTTTAATTTTGTTTTCGCGTGCCATCCCTTGTTGTAAATACGCCGATCAGTCATTTTTGTTCGCAAAAAATAGTTTCAAATGGATTCACTTGTAGACCGCAATCAAATAAACATCGAAGACGAGATGCGCCGGTCGTACCTCGATTACGCGATGTCGGTGATAATCGGCCGCGCCCTGCCCGATGTTCGCGACGGACTCAAACCCGTTCACAGACGCATCCTTTTCGGCATGTTCGAGCAAGGAAATACGGCCGGCAAGCCGTATCGGAAGTCCGCCCGTGCGGTCGGCGACGTGATGGGTAAGTACCATCCGCATGGCGATACGGCTATTTACGACAGCGTGGTCCGGATGGCGCAGGACTTTTCAATGCGATATACGCTGGTTGACGGACAGGGTAATTTCGGTTCGATCGACGGCGATAACCCGGCGGCAATGCGATACACCGAAGTCCGCCTCGCCAAGATCGCTAACTCCGTTCTCGACGATATTGAAAAGGAGACGGTCGATTTCCAGCCAAATTACGACGAGTCGCTTTCCGAACCGAAGGTTCTGCCGACCAAGGTCCCGCTGCTGCTCGTCAACGGCTCGGAAGGAATTGCCGTCGGGATGGCGACCAAGATCCCGCCGCATAATCTCAGTGAGATCCTCGACGCGACGATTGCCCTGATTAAGAATCCGGCGATAACGGTCGATCAACTTATCAAGATCGTTCCGGGCCCGGACTTTCCGACCGCGGGATTTATCTACGGCCGTGAAGAGATCCATCGTGCGTATCGCGAAGGCCGCGGTGTGCTGCAAATGCGTGCGAAAGCCGCGATCGACCGTATCGGCCGCGGCGAACGCGAACGAGATGCTGTTGTCGTTACGGAGATTCCTTATCAGGTAAATAAATCGCGGCTGATCGAAAAGATCGCCGAGCTGGTAAACGAAAAGAAGCTTGACGGCATTTCGGAGATCCGCGACGAATCGAGCCGCGAAGGAATTCGCGTAGTCATCGAACTCAAACGCGACGCGATCCCGCAGGTCGTCCTCAACAAGCTGTATAAGCTGACACCGCTGCAGAGTTCGTTCGGCATCATCAACATCGCTATCGTCGACGGACAGCCGCGTGTGCTGACGCTCAAGCAAATGCTCGAGGCGTTTGTCGAATTTCGCCGCGAGGTTGTCAGGCGCCGGACGGAATTCGAACTGCGTAAAGCTCAGGCACGCGCCCACATTTTGGAAGGCTTGAACAAAGCCATCGACGCGCTCGATTACATCATTCCTCTTATCCGGAATTCCAGAGCGGTCGATGAAGCAAAATCGTGGCTGACCGGCAACCTTGCGACCGTCGGCGAGGTCACGTCCTGGCGAGGTATCTCGACGGAGACGAATGTCTCGGCGTTCCTAAAGGAGCTCGACCGCGTAGTCGCTGCACTCGCGTTCTCGGACATTCAGGCACAGGCCATCTTAGACCTGCAGCTTCGCAGATTGTCTGCGCTTGAACGTCAGAAGATACTCGACGAGTACGAATCGGTCATCAGACATATTGCGGAACTCGAGAACATCCTGCAAAACGACAGTGTGTTGTTCCAGGTGATCACGGACGAGCTGCTCGAGGTCAAAAAGAATTTCGGCGACGCTCGCCGCACGGTCATCGTCGATGCCGGAGTCGAACTCACGATCGAAGATCTCATTCCGGACGAAGACGTCGCGATCACTGTGACCAATGCCGGCTACATCAAGCGAACGCCGGTTTCGGTCTATTCAAAACAGGGCCGCGGCGGCAAAGGCAGACTCGGCGCGAAGGCGAAGAACGAGGATTTTGTCGAACACCTTTTCATTGCGTCGACGCACGCTTACCTGATGATCTTTACCGACGACGGCCAGGTCTTCAAAATGAAGGTGCACGAGATACCCGAAGCCGATCCGTCGGCACGCGGAAAGGCGGTCGTAAATCTGGTTCAGCTTTCCAGCGAGCGCAAACTCGTGGCTGTAATGCCGGTTCGCGATTTCAGCGAGCAGATCTACCTGACGATGGTTACGAAGCACGGCGTCATCAAAAAGACCGCACTCGCCGACTATCAGAACATCCGGGCGATGGGCATCAACGCCATAAATATCGATGACGGCGACGAACTGCTCGACATTATTCGCACGGACGGAAGCTGCCAGATCTTCATTGCCACGCACGACGGTATGGCGGTTCGATTTAACGAGTCCGACGTTCGGCCGATGGGACGTGCGACACGCGGAGTTCGCGGCGTTAACCTGCGGGAAGGCGATTTCGTTGTTTCGGTGTGTGCCGTCTCACAGGACGGAACGGAAAACATTCTGTCGGTCTCCGAGAACGGTTTCGGCAAGCAGACGCAGGTGAAGAACTATCGACTGACCAAACGCGGCGGTAAAGGCGTCATCAATATGAAGGCAACGGCGAAGACCGGCAAGGTCGTCGCGGCGTTTCCGGTCAATGAAGATTCCGAGATCATGATCATTACGCAGCAGGCGAAACTGATCCGTCTCGGCGTCGACAAGATACGCGAAACGGGCCGGAGCGCACAGGGCGTGACGCTGATCAAGACCGGCGACGAGGACCGAGTGACCAGCGCCTCGCTTCTCGCTCTCGACGAATCGGTCGACGAATAGCGATAATTACAGTGAATAGAAAAGAAGCCTTGCCGGCATCGGCGAGGCTTCTTTTTTACGCAGTGTTGTTCAGCGGCATGTACTCGAGCTCTTCGGAGCGAAGGCGACGCATCATTCGCCAAACCAGCCGCGGCGAAACGTGCAAAAGCAAAAGTATCGCTCTCATTTTCAGACGATGCGAAAGCGGAAGACGTAACTCTTCGGCACGTTTGATGGCATCGCTGAAAGCGGCGCGCGCCGCAGGCCAGTTTCGCTCGTTGATATAAACACGGCCTTTTGCCCGGACGACACCGGCATCAGCTTCGCCGATATGTTTCGCGATAACCTTAGTTTCGTCAGTGGTGAAAGGCAGCTTTTTCTGCAGGACGCGCCAGACGTCTCCGTTTCGCTGCAGTCTAACGACCGAATCGCCCGAACCACTTCCGGGACTTAGGCGAAATTTGAAAAGGATCTTGCGGAGATATCCGACACGCTTTTCGGCGAACAGCAGCCGCATCCAAAGATCGAAATCCTCGGTTCGTGCAACACTTGGATCGAAACCGCCGATCTCTTCGAACGCCGCTTTCCGGATCAGCGTTCCCGTCGGCAAGATGTGGCACCGGCCGTCGATCAGCATTCGCCGCGTCACATCGCCCTGCTCGGGATTGCAGTGCAGTAGGTCGTGATATTTTTCGGTCGTACCGGTGAGAAAGGTCTCGGCATCGGCGTAAGCCATGTCGTAAGCATTGGCTTGAAGAAAATCGTAGAGTTCTGCGAGATAGGTCGGAAACCAGATGTCGTCGGCGTCTAAAAAGCTGATGACAGCGGCCCGTGCGTATCCGGCGCCGCGGTTGCGCGTAGAGGAGGTTCCCTCGTTTATATCCTTGTCGATGAACACTATGCGGTCGCGATAGGGCGCGAGCACGCCGGGCAGATCCGCCGTGTCGGGCGAGGCATCGTTAATAACGATAACCTCGAAATTAGTGAACGTCTGGGCGAAGACCGAATCGAGTGTTTCGGCGATGTACGCTGCGGTGTTGTAATTCGGGATCACGATACTGATCGCCGGCTCCGGCGCAACGTGCGAGCCTCTGCTGACCGTGACTTTTATCGAAGTTTCGTTCATTTAAGACGCGACGGGCGGGAATCTATGCGGGGAACAGCGTCGGCGGATCGGCTGCGGTCGTCGGCGTGTTAAGCCCGAAATGCTCGTAAGCAAGCCGCGTCGCCATGCGGCCGCGCGGCGTGCGGTTCAAAAATCCGATCTGCAGTAAATAAGGCTCGATTATCTCCTCGAGCGAATCTTTTTCTTCTTGAAGAGCCGCGCAAAGCGTGCTCAGACCGACCGGCCCGCCGTCGAATTTTTCGATGATCGTCAGCAGCAGCTTGCGATCAAGCTCGTCGAGCCCGAAGGTATCGACATCCATTCGGTCGAGAGCTTCATTTGCGATCTGTTCCGTCACCTCGCCATCGTGATCAACCTCAGCAAAATCGCGCACGCGGCGAAGGAGTCGGTTCGCGATACGCGGCGTTCCGCGGGAGCGGCGGGCGATCTCGAGCGATCCCGCATCGTCCACCGACACGCCCAGAATTCCCGCAGACCGCATAACGATCTGCCGCAGTTCGGCGATGCCGTAGAAATCGAGATGAAAAATTATGCCAAAACGCCCCCGTAGCGGCGCCGTGATCATTCCGGGACGCGTCGTTGCACCGACAAGAGTGAATTTTGGCAGCTCTAATTTGATCGATCGTGCAGCCGTGCCCTGACCGATCATGATATCGAGATTATAATCCTCCATTGCGGGATAGAGTATTTCTTCGATCGCCGGATTCAGACGGTGGATCTCGTCTATGAATAATACGTCGCCTTCCTCGAGATTAGTCAGAATCGCGGCGAGATCGCCTGCTTTCTCGATGATCGGCCCGGCCGTCGATTTCAGTGCCGAACCCATTTCTGCCGCGACTATATTCGACAGCGTCGTCTTGCCGACACCAGGCGGGCCGGTAAGCAGAATATGGTCGAGCGCCTCGCGACGTTTCAGAGCCGCCGTCATAAAAACGCGGAGGTTGTCCTTGACCTTTTTCTGGCCGATATACTCGCTCAGCTGAGCAGGACGCAGCGACGCGTCAAACTGTTTTTCGTCGCTCGCAAGTGCTTCGTCCCTAATATTTATCGCAGCTTCACTTTGCATTTCACCCGTAAGGAATTGCCAGCCGTACTTATTTAAATAATAGCCCTTTGTGCATCAAAGCCAAAATATCCATCGAGAACGCGATCGTGCAATGAAGTATAAGGCCGAGCAGAATGCTTCCGTTTCGGTAACTGAGCCAGCCGAGAAATACACCGGCGATGATCGCCGCAAGCGTTTCGGCCGGCGGTTTGCCAAAATGGATCATGCAATAGGGAACCGTCATCGCGAAGATCGAATACAATCCGAGTGACGGTTTCAGGCTGTGCAAAAGAAAGCCTCGAAAGAAGAATTCGAGTCCGAAAAACTGAAAGAAATATATCAGCTCCCAGAGTAGAAACCTTGAACCGAGGTACGCGTCGCCATTGTATATCTGGAAAAACGGATATTTCGCGGAAAACCCGGCAGTCGTCGAAACCAGAATAACGATCGGCAGCATCACCGCAATGCAGACCGCGAGCACTTTCCAAAATCCCGGCTCGGTCGCGAGCCGCAGGCCGTAATCCGAAAGGTCTTCGCGGTAAAGAAATTTGATGGCGACCGCCGGCAGCACGAAATAAAATATCGTTACGACCAACACCCACCAGCTCAGTGCGGGCAAATTGTTGTCATTCGCGATCGCGATCCATTCGCCGAATGCTTCGAACCGCGTCCCGTGCAAGTAGGCCGCGATCGCGGCCTGATTCTTAAGGTAATAGATACTCGCGAGCCCGAATCCGGCGTAGAGAAACGCGAAGATCGCACGGCGGTCGAGCGTCGCTATATCGATCCGAAATTGTTCGATGATGCGACGCATGTCGGTTTCGCTTGTCCGTTTACTTAGCGAGAATTTGCAGCGCGGCACGCAGAAGTTTTTGCACGGTCTGGTCCGCGCCGTCTTTCGCAGCCAGCTGCAGGGCTTTTTCGGCCGCGTTTCGCTGATAGCCGAGATTGACCAGCGCCGACAGCGCGTCGTCGAACACGTCGGCGCCGTCCGTCGACGGCTGTTCACCTTTCGAAGCCGCCGCGGCGTTTTGAGAAAGCTGGCCGACCTTGTCGCGAAGTTCGATCACAAGCCGTTCGGCGGTCTTTCGCCCGACGCCGGGAATCGACGTCAGCCGGGCAAGGTTGTCGGTGCGGATCGCCGCGATGATCTCCTCGGCACTCATGCCTGAAAGCATTGTTATGCCCGATTTGGCGCCGATTCCCTGAACTGAGATCAGCTTGAGATAGAGTTCGCGTTCGCGTGTGGTTTTGAATCCAAAAAGCTGAAGCGCATCTTCGCGAACGTGCGTAAATATTCGCAGACGCACATCGGAGCCGACTTCGCCAAGTTCGTAAAACGTCGAAAGCGGAATGGTGACCTCGTATCCGACGCCCGCGACATCGACTATCACAGTATTCGCGTCTTTTTCTAAAAGCTTGCCGGAAAGAAATGCGATCATTGTTTCACACTTGAAAGCGTGAATTGTAAATGATTGGCTCGTCTTAGGCAAAGATCGGCGATATTCAAAGAATTATCGGCCGTCTGCACGAAAAGACTTTTCGTCAGGCCGCAAAAGCGTTAATATTAAATTGCAGTCGAGCGATTGTTTTCTGACATCTGAAGAGAGACGTGAAACCAAATTGCCCGAACGGGCGTAAATAGTATCGTGGAGTAATACGAGAGGTAAGTTTTATGATGTACATCGGTTTGCTCAAGCGTTTTGTCCCCTTTCTTGTGACATTTGCCGCCGGGCTTTTCCTCGCCAGTTTCTTTGTTTCTCTCTCGCTGCCGTCGCTGCCGAGCCGAAATCGTAACGGTCGCAGGGCTGAGATGCAGCAGATGCGGATGGAAAACGATCAACTTCGGACCGAGAACGAAATGCTGCGCCACCAGCTGCAGATGCACAAACTCGAAGCCGGAGAATTTGATGTTCCGGAAGTTCCTGACGCACCGCCGCCTCCGCCGCGAGCATCGCGGTTCGAACGCATCAGGTAAGAAATCGTCGGTTTTGGAATGAACCACAGGTTAATGCACATTCAATGATGTGTTAATCTGTGGTTTCTTTCTTATGAACGAACTCGAAGCCCGTAAACTGATCTGCGAAATAGGCCGTTTGCTTTACGACCGCAGCTATGTCGTTTCGTCCGATGGGAATGTCAGCGTTCGGATCGGCGAAGACCGCATTTTGGCCACGCCGACCATGACTTGCAAAGGCCGCATGACCGAAGATTCGCTCGCCGTTACGGACATGGACGGGAATTCGCTGACCGACAAAAAGGCGTCATCCGAGCTGTCGATGCACCTTCTGATCTATAAGGAGCGGCCCGACATCAAAGCCGTTTGCCACGCACATCCGCCCCACGGGACGGCATTTGCGGTCGCCGGCCTGGCGATCGACAAACCTATTCTGTCCGAAGTGATCCTGACGCTCGGCTGCGTTCCACTGACCGATTACGGCACACCGTCAACCGATGAATTGACTCAGGCGATGCGTCCGTTCATAAAGCATCACAACGCACTTTTGATGGCGAATCACGGTGCTGTCGCCTATGGCGAGGACCTTTGGCAGGCGTTTGACCGACTGGAGACGCTTGAGCATACGGCGAAGATCGCGATACTAGCAAAAGCACTGGGCGGAGCGACCGATTTGCCGGCGGACGCCATCGAAAAGCTTATAAATATACGCGAAAAGGCAGGTTATCTCACCGAAACGGCGCGTTGCCAGGCCTGCGGATACCTGCACGACAACGGCATAAAATGTGGCTCGACCGCGATGACGATGCCGCCGTCAAACGGCACCAAACTCTCGCTCACGCGCGAAGAATTGATCGAGCTGCTGGTCAAAGCTGACGCACTTCGAAATTAGAAAGCTCGGCCGCCACGTGTTCGCTAAAAACGTGGCGACATTGTATAGTCTACCTTTTAATAACCTCTCGAGGAGTGATTCGAAACAATGCAGGAAGCATTAGGAATGGTTGAATGTAAGGGCCTGGTCGCGATGATCGAGGCCGCCGACGCAATGGTCAAGGCCGCGAACGTGCAGCTTGTTGGCTATGAAAAGATCGGCGCCGGTTTTGTGACCGCGATCGTCCGTGGCGACGTTGCCGCCGTCAAAGCCGCAACCGATGCCGGTGCCGCCGCAGCCCGCCGTGTCGGCGAACTCGTCAGCGTACACGTCATTCCGCGTCCTCATGCCAGCGTCGACGAAGCATTGCCGATAGTAATGAAATAACAGTTGTCAGTGGACTGCGGACAGTTGAATGCTGATCTCTGACTACCGACCACTGACCACTGACGACCGATCACTGACCCATGATAATCGGACGAATACTCGGCACCGTCGTTTCCACTCAAAAAGACGAACGCCTGCACGGCAAGAAACTTTTGATCGTTAAGCCCGTCAATCTTGACGGCAGCGATCAATCGGGCTACACCGTGGCCGTCGATACGGTCGGCGCCGGTTTTCACGAAAAGGTCATCGTCGTCAGCGGTTCGTCCGCGCGGCTTGCCGAGGGAAACAAGGATTGCCCAGTCGACGCCGCCATTATCGGCGTCATCGACGAGATCGATTTCGTTCGGGACGAAGCCAAATAGATCCGACAATGCAGATCGCACGCGTCATCGGAACGGTAGTTTCCTCGGTCAAGAACGAAGCTCTTGAGGGAAGAACGTTTCTACTCGTTCAGACGCTTGACGCCAAGCTTAAGCCGAAAGGGAAGCCGACTATAGCGCTCGACGCCGTCGGAGCGGGAGTGGGCGAACTCGTTTTCTGGTGCCGCGGAAAGGAGGCGTCGTTTCCGTTCAAACGTGATGAAACGCCGACCGACTGCACCATCGTCGGGATCATCGATTCCGACAGCCACGTTTTTAACGGCGAACGGTGAATACGTCCAACGCCCCAAAGTTCGTAAGACAATGCTTCTTGCCCGTGTCATCGGAAATGTCGTCGCAACGCAAAAGAATCAGCGTTACGAAGGCTCGCGCATCATGCTTTGCCGGCAGGTAACGCCTGAAGGCGACGACATGGATTACACCTGTCTGGCTCTCGATTCGGTCAGCGCGGGCGAAGGCGATCTCGTCGTGATCGCTCAGGAAGGCTGGTCAGCATCAACGGCGGCGACTGGAAAAGCCGGCGCAGCCATCGATTCCGCGATCGTCGGCGTTGTCGATTACATCGATCTTCTTCCCGCACAGTAAGATGTCGCAGTACTCACCCGAAGATATAGCTCAAAAGATCGCGAACCTGCTTCGAGATGCGTCGCCGTCGCCGAACTCGCTCGAAACGAGCATCGCGGAACTCAACGCGCGCCTCGAGCGGATCGAACGATCGATCGCGGAAACCAAAATACAGGTTCCAACGATAAAGCCGGAACATCCTTCTCAGGATAAATTCTCCGTTGCTGAAGCGATCGCCGACGAGATCTTTGAGGGCTTTCAAAAAGAAAAGGCCTGCACGTTCGAGCCGAACGGCAAGCCGTGTGATCACTGCTCAATGTGCAGCTCGCGCGGGTTTTAAATGAAACCTGCACGTTGCTTGAGATAGGGAAATACAAATTAAAAAGGCGCCTGATGGACAGGCGCCTTTTCGCGTTTCGGACGTTTGCAAACCGTCGCTATCGCGCCGGTGCGACGTTCGACGGAGCGAAGTTCGACGCGGGTGCCGCGGGGGCAGCCGGTGCGGCTCCGTTCGTGTTGCGGCGAAGCGAGTTCGGATCGCCAAGGTCCGGAGCGGTCCTCGCTGACGGGTCCGCCTGGAAAAACGGCTCTTCCTTAAATCCGAGCAAGCCGGCCGTCAGCACAGCCGGAAACGAATTGCGCGTCGTGTTGTATTCCGTGACCGCATTGTTATAGTCGGTACGTGCCACGTTGATGCGGTTTTCCGTCCCCGCAAGCTCGGTCTGCACGTTCGCGAAAAGCTCACTGGACTTGAGGGTCGGATAATTTTCCTGAAGGCTCAAAAGGCGGCCGATCGTTCCGCCAAAACTATTGTTCGCGTCGAGTACTGCCTGCTTCTGTTCAGGAGTCTTGTCGCCGTCAGCTCCTGCGGGAGCCGCGGCCGTTGCGTTCAGCAATCGCGAACGCGCCTCAGCGATCGAGTTGAAGACTTCCTGTTCCTGCACGGCTGACATCTGCGCGGCCTTCACGAGATTCGGGACCAGGTCGGCCCGTCGCTGCAGCGAGCTCTCGACGTTGGCCCACTTGCCTTTAACGCCCTGCTGCTTGGCCGTGAGATCGTTGTAGCTGCAGCCCGAAAGCCCAAAAGCGGCCAGCAAAACGACGGTTAATAGAAATGTTTTTCTCATAATCTTCTCCTTAATAGGTCAAGCTATAAAACGTTACGACATACTTTCCGAATCGTCTATTTTTCCATCGAATCGACAAAATCGATCACGCGTTCGATTTGTTCCAGGTACTCCGCAAAAAGTTTGTTCGCATGCACCTCGTCGAGGCTCAACGCAAAATTGTCCCCGCGGATATTGAATATCTTTTCAAATGGTAAAAAATCTATACCTACACGGCTGGCGGTTAATGCAACTACATCGTGTTTTTTCGCGGGCGGCTCGACATCCAAAAGTGCGAGGACGGCGCGAAATAATGCGGCAAAGCTCGACAAGCTTTCCGACATCAGCCGAGCAAGTCCCTCGACAGATTGTGAAGCCGGTATGTACTGACGCCGGAGCCGAATGAGCTTGCTGCGCAATTCGTATTCGACCTGATGCCTGAGCGATTCGTCCGATATCGTCAATCCCTCTAAGACGTCCTTTCCAAATATCACTTTTCTCGCGGTTTCCATCTGCAGAAACTCGATCGGGAACACATCTGCCGAATTTTGCAGTTCCGATACGGTGAAATAGACCGGAACAGGGTGTCCCATTTTCTGCCACTCGCGAACGCTGGCATGTGCGTTTCGAAGGTCCTGCGGCGTTATCCGCTGCAGTGCTATAAGAATGTTGTAGTCCGAACGGCTCGCGACGAAATCGCCCGCCGCGGCGGAACCGTACAAGATCACGGACACGAGATTCTTTCCATGCGAATGCCGAAGGTCGTCGATAAATGCGTCGAATTCGTTTCTCATTTGTTTTACCAACTGCCGCCGGCTCCGCCTCCGCCGAAATCGCCGCCGCCGCCGAAACCGCCGAAGCCTCCACTGCCACCGCTGCCGCCGCCGCCGCCGCCCCAGCCGCCCGACGAGCTGCCGGAATTTGCGATCATCGAACCGATTATCCACGGCAGGGCGCTGCCCAGGCCACCGCCACCACCGCCGCGGCCGCCTCGGCCCATTCTTGAGATAAAGATAAATGCGAGCAGAATGCCGACACCGAGGCAGCACAGGAGACTTGGGAACGACTGTTGACCTTGCCGTCCGCCCGTTGGAACCGGTGTCGCCGAGAAAGCGGGCTGAGGACCGCCGGCACGCCGCTCCCCGATCGTACGAATGTACGCGTCGATCGTGTCCGAGACGCCTTTCGCGTAATTTGCCTGTTTGAATTCGGGAACAAGATATTGCCGCTGCAAACTGCCGACGAGACCGTCGGGAAGTTCGTCTTCGAGATCGCGGCTTACTTGCGTGAAATATTTCCGGTCGTCGACTGCGATCAAAAGCAGTGCACTCGGGTTATCGTCGAGTTTTGAACCGATCTTCCAGCCGCGTGCGACCGCAAGTGAATAGTCGAAGATCGGACGGTCGCCTGTAGTTTTGATGATCGCGACCGCGAGTTCTGTAGACGGCGAGCTTTTTGCCTTAAAATCGGTGAGCTTTGTTTCGAGTGCCTGTTTTGTCGACGCGTCGAGGACGCCGGCGTAATCGTTAATAAAACCGGTCGGTGCAGGCAGCGGAGATTCGGTCGCCGGAGATTGGGCCGCCGCGGCACCGGCGAGAAGAACGGCCAGCCCGAGGGCGAACGAATATCTAAGTTTTGCGAACCACGGCGTTACGATCATTTTCGTTTCAACGATTGTGTCAAATCTTAACGAAATACGAAAGCAAAGGCCATTCGGTTCCTTGAAGTAGCAAAGCGGGAAAGTTCAGGCCTTGTTTACGCCGACGATCTTACCGCGGAAAACGCGTAAAGCCTGCCTAACCAGCGGATGGGATTGAGCGTAGGCGAGAAGCTGATCGTAGGTAGGATTTTCCGGCAGTTCGGGAATCTCTGTCGATATCTCTTCAGGCTCCGGGATCTGCTTGGTGAAATCGGCTGCGATCGCGGCGGCTGAGCCATTTCCGTTGGATCGAACGGCGCTGGGAAGAGTGGATAGCGTCGATGGAGTATTCTCCGCAGCCTTCAGAAACTGTGACACTCCGGGCAAACGTCCGAGATCGTCGCCGCTTCGCATCAATTTGAGTTCAAAAGCATTGTCGAGCCACGTGTCGTCGACGTGTTCGAGCTCTCCGGCTTCGATCGATGACAGCCTCGTCGGCATCGAATCGAGAAAGCTGAGATCGAACTTTGATACCGTCGGGTCGGGAGGTTTTTCGGCAGTTTCAGATTCGATCTCCGATGCCGAATCGCTGCGAAAGAGGTCTTTCGGTTCTTCCGGCAGCTCTTCGACGGCGGCAGGCGGCTTGATCTCAGGAATTAAAGTTTTTTTTTCCTGTGCGGCGCCGGTGCGAGCTCGTTCGGTATTCGCCGGCGCGACTGTTTGTTCGGGCAAGCCCTTTTCGAGAAGCGAAAGGCGGGCGATAACGTCTTCGATCGCGAGCGAACGCCGCATCTCGATCAACTTTACCAAGCCGATCTCGAGTACATAACGTTGCTGCGTGGCTTCTTTGAGCTTCGATTCTGTTTCGGCAAGCGAATTGAAAAAACGGAGAAAATCGCTTTCGGAAAACGCGGCTGAATGTTCACGCATCTGCTCCGCGTTAAAGATCGAGCTTTCGATCAAGCCCTCGGTTCCACCGCCGACCTTGAAAACCAGCAGGTCACGAAAGAGGCCTAACAGGTCGCGGGCAAAATTTCGGAGATCGTGGCCTAGCGTAATAAGTTCGTCGACCACTTCGAGAGCCGCGAGCGGCTGCTTATCAGCGATCGCGCGCAGCACTTTGGCGATCATATCGCTGCCGGCGATACCGAGGGCCGCGGACACGTCGGCGGCGCCTATTTTTTCTCCCGAAAAACTGATCACCTGATCGAAATTCGACTGCGCGTCACGCATCGACCCTTCGCCGGAACGTGCAATTTCGCGCAAGGCGTCGTCAGATGCTGGAATACCTTCGGCATCGGCGATCAGCTTCAGCCGGTCAAATATCTTTTGATTGGAGATCGTCCGGAATTCGAACTGCTGACACCGTGAAAGAATCGTGTCCGGCACCTTATGCAGCACTGTCGTTGCCATGATGAACACCACCTGCGGCGGCGGCTCCTCGACCGTCTTGAGCAGCGCGTTAAACGATGACTGCGAGAGCATGTGTACCTCGTCGATGATGAAGATCTTGTAACGGTCGCGGGCAGGTGCGACGTTGATGCTTTCGAGGATTATTTCGCGGATTTTTTCGACCTGCGTGTTCGAAGCCGCGTCAAATTCGAACACGTCGATCGAACGACTTTCGGAGATCTCAATGCACGACGGACACGCATCCGCGTCGCTCGTGTCACACGGAAAAACGTTGGCTTTATCGGTCTTTCGACAGTTCAGAGCTTTGGCGAGCAAGCGGGCGGTAGTCGTTTTGCCGACGCCGCGGGCACCTGAAAAAAGGTACGCGTGGTGAAGCCGGTCATGCTCGATGGCATTGCGCAGCGTGCGGGTAATATGCTCCTGCCCTGTGACCTCGTCAAAGGTCTTCGGCCGCCATTTTCTCGCAATTACCTGGTAAGACATTATTGAGTGAATTGTAAATAGTAAATCGTGAATAGTAAACGAGCCGTCTCGATTTACGATTCACGATCTACTTTTGACTAGAATTGGTGGCTTCAGACTTACCCGCAACACAGGCTGAAATCGCTACCGTTGCTCGATTCCTCGCCTAGCGGAGTTCACAACTCAAACCTTGTGCGGAGCCTGAAGCCATATGCCGGTAGCAGTGAGTCGATAGCAGTAAGCAGGAAATACTGCTCACCGCTTACCGCTCATTTCTCCACCGAATTCTGGCGGAAAGGGTGGGATTCGAACCCACGGAACCCTTTTGAGGTTCACAGCATTTCCAATGCTGCCAATTCAACCGCTCTTGCACCTTTCCAAAACTACCTGGCGGAGAGGGTGGGATTCGAACCCACGGTACCCGTCAAGGTACGGCAGTTTTCGAGACTGCTCGATTCAACCACTCTCGCACCTCTCCGCGCGAACCTTCAATTCTAAAGGTTCAGCCCGGAAAATATCAAGTTAGGCTTTGAGTTTCGCGTATGGCACGTATTTCGGAGCGCCTTCGCCGAAAGAACTGCTGGATCATCTCGCGGCTTTGGGCGGAAAGTATATCCGAAACCACCTCAAGCCGGTGATTGAGTATGGCTGAATCACAAAGCTGAAAATGGCTTTCGACGGCGCCGAATCTTTCGTCACGGGCGCCGAATACAAGACGCGAGATGCGTGCATTTAGGATCGCACCGGCGCACATTACGCATGGCTCGATCGTTGTGTAGAGTGTCGCTCCCGTAAGTCGATAATTCCCGAGCGACGCGGCGGCGTCACGTATGGCGAGTATCTCCGCGTGCGCGGTCGGATCGCTGTTTTCGACCGTCAAGTTGAACGCCGACGCGAGCAATTCTCCGGATGCCGAGACGATACAGGCGCCGATGGGCACTTCGCCCGCATTCGCGGCTTCGCCGGCAGCGGTAAGTGCGGCCCGCATCCACGTTTCGTGCATTTCGGCCATTGATTCGTCCATTTTGCCCATTGAAAGAATTCTAACTTTGATACGCGGTGATGGAAAGAACGCAAAATCCGCGCCCGAAACGCCGATTTTCTTGCACACGCATCTTTAAAATGATAAACCTTCTAGTTGACGGGAAGCTTACCACCAAAGCCCGTTCACGCCTTCTGCGCCATTATGAAAGATGATGTTCGGCCTGCCGTGTCAGCGGGTGACGCCGATGTTCACATCACGACCGTTCCCGATTCGTTTCGCGCTTTAGCCGAAGAGGTCCACCAACGGAACCAGACGCCGAAGGCGACGCCGGTCAACATCGCCCAAAAGCTGCAGCCTGCCGAATTCAACACGGCGATGGTGCATTTCTATCGCGGCGAAGTACAGCGTTCGAATGTTTGGCGCACCCGTCTCGACGCTACCACGAACTGGGCTGTGATCACGGGCGGAGCGACGCTGTCGTTCGTTTTCAGCTCACCGGACAACCCGCATTTTGCGATACCGATAAATTCGATACTTGTCTCGATCTTTTTGTTCATGGAAGCGCGCCGCTACCGATACTACGAGGTATGGGCGAACCGCGTGCGCGTGCTGGAAACCGGATATTTTGCTCCGATGCTTTCGCATAAGACGATCCCGCCCGATACCGACTGGGCCGAACACATTTCCGCCGATCTCATCTCACCGCGTTTTACGATCAGCGAATGGGAAGCCGTCGGGCGGCGATTGCGTGCAAATTATCTTTGGATCTTCATCCTTCTTGCTCTTTCATGGACGCTGAAGATCTATATTCATCCGTCGCCTATCCCGACCACAACGATCCTTGACCGCCAAAGATTTTGGGACATCGTCCTGCAGCGTGCACAGGTTGGGCTTGCTCCGGGCTGGCTCGTAGTTGCCGCCGGAGCGCTATTCAATTTCCTGATCTTTTTTGTCGCTTTTAGCACTTTGAAGCTTCGTGATGCATCGAGCGAGCTCATGCCGCTCGAGAGTTTCGAGTGGCATCCGTTAAAGCAAGTCTCGGATTGGGCTGAGACGAATTTTACCCGCCGCGCTCCCGTTCGCCGCTCGCGAAAGGCGCGCCAGCGAATGCGCGCGATCCATAAGACGGAAAGCTGACCAAAAATGCTTTTTTGCCTAAGGAAAAGGCCGCGGTTTTTGAAACTTGCGGCGCACTCTGTTATTTTGCCCGTATAGAATTTATCGATCATAGGAGTAATTATTTTTATGCCGTTTGAATTGGAGGATCGCGGGCAGGCGCTCGAAAACGAGTATTTTCATCGCCGCGAGCAGGAACTGATCGAGAAGATGAAGGCCAAGATCGCCGGCGACCAGGCTAAGAGCCTCGAACTGAAGTGCCCGAAATGCGACGGCACGCTCCACGAGACGGATTTCGAAAACATCAAGATCGACATGTGCGACAAATGCTCGGGCGTTTGGTTTGACGCGGGCGAACTTGCGCAGGTGATCGACAAGGAAAAAGGCGGCTGGTTCAGTGGTCTATTCAACTAGTGAGAGAGATGTCATTTAAAAAGCTAAGCGTTAGCGGTTTCTTTTGGTTATTCATACTTGCGTGCTCGTCGGGTTTTGGGCAAAGCCGTGCCATTCCCGAAGGGAAACCGAGAGATGTAATTGATCGGTCAATTGGAAATTCGGTTCAGACTCTTCAACTGAAAAGCTCGCTTATGGCTCGCGATATGCCATACCGCGTAATTCTTCCGGCAGGGTATTCGGCGCTCAAACAGAGACAGCCCGGCTATCCGGTAATCTATCTTTTGCACGGCCTGACCGGACATTTCAACAATTGGACCGACAAGACGAGACTTGCGGAATACGCTGCGTCGCACAATTTCATAATCGTCACACCCGAAGGCAACGACGGGTGGTACACCGACAGTTCAAGGGTTCCGACAGATAAGTACGAAAGCTATATCGTGAATGAACTCATCCCTGAGATCGATAAGAATTTTCGGACCATCGCCGACCGTGATCATCGTGCGATCGCCGGATTGTCGATGGGCGGGTTTGGTTCGATCAAATTTGGATTGAAGTACCCCGAGATGTTTTCGCTCGTCGGAAGTTTCAGCGGAGCTCTCTTCGCCTCGACATACAAGTCCGCTGAGCAGCTGCCGCCCGGAAATATTCGCACCTCGCTCGTCGCGATCTTTGGCGAAGGCGGCGGGCCGGTTCAGAAGGCGAATGACATCACCGCCATTGTCCGCGACGCGACCGCGGATAAAATAAAAACGTTTCCTTATTTCTATCTATCCTGCGGCACCGAAGACTTTCTATTTCAGAATAACCGCGATTTCGTCGGCGTTCTTAACGACAAAAAGGTGCCGCACGAATATCGCGAGCATCCCGGCGTGCATGACTGGATCTTCTGGGACGATCAGGTGAGGGAGTTCCTGACGCTCGCCGACCGCCGATTAAAAAACTAGAAGCAATGCGCCTAGCTTTGCGGTATGGTGAACCGTCATGAATCGATAATCTTTGATCTGCCATAGGAAGGGAATGCAAGTAGATAGCTTACCTATCTCGTAAATCCCGGCGTCCAGTTGTTGCTGTCCTTCCATATTGCTCGAAGATGCTGCGATAGGCCTAAGACCGCGATGTTATTCACGCTTCGCTCGTCTCATAATTCAATGAAAATTACAGTCATCATCGCCGCTATCTTTTTCTTTTCTCTGTCGATTTGCGCACAATCGGACCGATCCGCCCGGATCACGGAGATTCAAACCGCCCTTCAAAAGGCCAAGCTCGACGGCTGGCTGTTTTACGATTTTCGCGGGAGCGATATTCTCATACCGCGGATCCTAAAAACGGAACGGCTCAGCGGCACACGCCGTTGGTACTACTACATTCCGGCTTCCGGCGAGCCGACGAAAGTGGTTCATGCTATCGAACCGGAGAAGCTGGATTCGCTTCCGGGAAAGAAGCTGATCTATCGCGAATGGCAGCTCATCAATTCAAACCTCAAGCAAGCGATAACCGAGAATTTCAAATCTGACCGAAAGCCGAGAATCGCGATGGAGTATTCGCCGAATAACGACATCCCGTATATTTCACGCGTGGACGCCGGCACCGTTGAAATGGTGCGTTCGCTCGGCGTCGACGTCGTTACGAGCGCCGATCTTGTGCAGCAGTTCGAGGCTGTCTGGACGCCGGAGCAGCTCGCCATGCACAACGAAGCGTGTGCGAAACTGCAGAAAATAATCATCGAGGCATTCGGTGAGATCAAACGGCGAATGAACGCTTCGGTCCCGACGACCGAGATCGACGTGCAGAAATTCATGATGAAACGATTCACCGAAGAATCGATGAATCCCGAGCCGATGATCGTCGCCGTCAACGCCAATGCCGCATCGCCGCATTATTTCCCCACTGCCGAGCGCAACTCGCCGATAAAACCCGGTGACCTTGTGCTAATCGATTCGGTCAGCAAGCTGTCGAAACCGAAAGCTCCTGCCGTCGATCTGACGTGGGTCGGATACGTCGGCGAAAAAGTTCCGGACGAGTATGTAAAGATCTGGAACATCGTCGCCGCGGCACGCGACGAAGCTTTCAATTTTGTAAAAACCTCATTCCAGAACGGAAAAGTGATAAATGGGGCAGACGTCGATGACGTTGCTCGCGGTGTGATCCGAAAAGCCGGCTACGCCGACCAGTTCCTGCACCGCACCGGGCATTCGATAGGCGAAGAAGGCCATGGAAACGGTGCAAACATAGACAATCTCGAAACCCGCGACACCCGAACGCTGATTCCCGGAACCGCGTTCTCGATCGAACCCGGCATTTATCTCGACGGCAAGTTCGGCATTCGTTCCGAGATCGACGTTTACGTTTCCGATCACGACGCCGTCATAACCGCCCCACACCAAACCGAGATAATTCCCATAATGAAATGAGGCGACCTGCCGACGCGACGCCGGCCGCCGAGAGATACTCGGCCGATCGCCCGCATATCTGTTACCAAAATAGTTTCGTTCCGAACTCTCTGCTGCGACGCCTCTCCGGTAAGATCTTTATATGCTGAATTTTGCGATCGAAACCGCCCGAGATGCCGGCCAACTGCTGCTTGAAAAATTTGGCCGTGTGAATGTGATGAAAAAGGGCGATATCGACCTCGTCACCGACGCGGATCATGCTTCGGAAGCTTTGATAATCGAACGAATTCGGTCTTACTATCCGAAACATTCCATTCTTGCCGAAGAATCGGGCGAAGCTGTCATCAAGGACGGCGATCCTAATTGGAAATGGATAATCGATCCGCTCGACGGCACGACCAACTACGCACATGGCTACCCCTGTTTCTGCGTTACCCTCGCGGTCGAACACGATTCCGAGATCGTCATCGGCGTGACATTCGACCCGACCCGCAACGAGCTTTTCGCCGCAGAAAGAGGGCAGGGCGCAACGCTCAACGGCAGGCCGATCCGCGTTTCGGCTACCGACGTTCTTGGCGATTCGCTGATCGTCACGGGCTTTCCTTATAACTTTAAACAAAAGGCCGATTTCGCGAAACATTTGACCGGATTTATGCTCGAATCGCGCGGCGTCCGGCGCGACGGTTCGGCCGCGATCGACATGGCATACGTCGCCTGCGGACGTTTCGACGGCTTTTGGGAAGAAGGATTGAATCCGTGGGACGTCGCTGCGGGCACTCTGCTTATCGCCGAAGCGGGTGGCTACGTCACCTATTACGACGGCTCGCCGTTCGGCGTTTACGAACCGCCGATCTGCGCCAGCAACGGCCGCATTCATTCACAGATGCTAGACGTTCTGCGCTGAATACGCGATGAGGCCGCCTTTTCGCTGAAAAATCCGTGTGATAACCTATTCTACTTGCCGATTTGGAAATTATGTCGTGGTTTCGCAGAGACAAACCTAAGATCGAGGACGCCGACGTTGATGAAGAGCGGACGGTTAAAACCGAAGGTATATTCGTAAAGTGTCCCGAATGCGAAAGCCCGCTCTATCGTCCCGAACTAAAAGAGTCTCTGCAGGTCTGCACGCACTGCGATTATCATTTTCGCCTTCCGGCGCGCGTGCGGCTCGATTCACTTTTCGACGCTGGGCAGTACGAACGGCTCGACGAAGACGTCACTTCCGCCGACCCGCTCGATTTCGTCGACACCAAACCTTACATAGACCGGATCGAACAGGCGAAGGAAAGTTCCGGTTTGCCCGAGGCGATCGTCACAGGCTTCGGCACGGTCGGCGGCCACAAAGTTTACGCCGGCGCGATGGACATGTCATTCATCGGCGGATCGATGGGCTCGGCTGTCGGCGAAAAGATCACACGCGTGATCGAACGCGCGATAGACAACCACGGCGCCGTTATCATTTTTTCGGCGTCCGGCGGCGCGAGAATGCAGGAAGGCACACTCAGTCTGATGCAGATGGCCAAGATCTCAGGCGCTCTTTCACGCTTGCACGAAGCAAGATTGCCGTTCATCTCCGTGTTGACCGATCCGACCACGGGCGGTGTCACGGCGAGCTTTGCTATGCTCGGCGATCTCATCGTCGCGGAGCCGAAAGCTCTTATTGGTTTTGCTGGACCGCGCGTCATCGAACAGACGATCCGCCAGAAATTGCCCAAGGGATTTCAGCGCAGCGAATTTCTGCTCGAGCATGGCATGGTCGATATGGTCGTCGACCGACGCAAGATGAACGATACGCTTGTCCGCGTGCTCGGGTTTATGATGAACAAGGACGCGGCTGCTTCCGCCTGATGTCGTCAACGCACTACCAGGACTCGGTGGATTACCTGCTGTCGCTGGGCAACGAAGTTTCGGCGATGAAGCTCGGCCTCGAGAATATTCGCAGACTGCTTCACGCCCTCGGCGATCCCCAAAAAAATTATTTAAAAATTCAGGTTGCCGGCACAAATGGCAAAGGCTCAGTGTGCGCGTTTCTCGACGCGATCTGCCGCTCAGCCGATATCCGAACGGGCGTTTATACGTCGCCGCACCTCGTTTCCATGACGGAACGTATCAGGATCGCGGGGGTTGAAATATCCGAAGATGATTTTGCCCGTTTCGCGGCCCAAGTTCGGGCCACGTGCGAGAAACTTGTAACATCCGGTGACCTGAAAACCGTCCCGACGTATTTCGAACAGGTTACCGCGGTCGGCCTCGTCGCGTTTGCCGAAGCGGGCGTCGAGCTCGCCATTCTCGAAACCGGACTCGGCGGCCGTCTTGACGCGACGACCGCCGCCGACGCCGAGATCGCCGTGATCACGCGGCTTGACCTCGACCATCAGGAATATCTAGGCGAAACGATCGAAGAAATCGCGGCCGAGAAAGCTGCCATCATTCGGCCCCATTCGAAGGTGATTATCGGCGAGCAATCATCGCGCGCAATGGCTGTCGTCGATTCGGTCTGCGCAGTAGCCGGCGTCATTCCCGTCAGAACCGGAAGCATCAGCGACAAGATTCCCGAACGGCAACCCACCGAGCACCCAGCGGCACAAACGACGGAACCCTTTCCTGTTCTCCTGCCCGCGTTCCGAACATCCAGATCACGCTACGAAAACGTCAGCCTCGGCCTTGCCGGCGCACACCAGATCGAAAATGCCGAAGTTGCGATTCTTGTCGCTGAAATTCTTAGTGATGAATTCGAGATCACGCCGGAAAGTATTACCGACGGCCTGAGAGATGCCCGTCACGCGGGGCGGCTGGAATGGACGGAGTACAAGGGCATGCGGGTTCTCCTGGACGGAGCGCACAACGAATCCGGCGCCAAGGCGTTAGCGGCGTATTTGACCGCCGAATATATCGACGCGAAGATCGTGCTGCTCTACGGAACAATGAAAGGGAAGGCTTACGGTTCGATCCTTAAAATCCTTCTTCCGCTCGCCGGCGACGTCGTTCTGACTCAACCGGAAAACACCAGAGCCGTTCCGGCCGCCGAGATCGCAGGGTCGGAAGCATTGTGCGAATCGAAGGATCGCACGCGCGTACGTCAGGACGTTGGTGAAGCGATCGCTCTTGCAGTTCGGCTGGCGGAACAGCAAGGTGTTCGATCACATTCGTTCGTCCTGGTCACCGGCTCTCTGTATCTGGTCGGCGACATTAAACGCGTCATAAATAAAACCAACGGCAACTTGCAAGAATTCGACGGCACGCTTTTATAGCCGTTGCGTTCTTTGATATTGTTTGAGGTTACGCGGAACGACTCGGACGGGTAATTGATAGTATGCATAAATTAGTTCTGATACGGCACGGCGAGAGTGAGTGGAATAAGGAAAACCGCTTCACCGGTTGGAAGGACGTTGATCTCTCTGAAAAGGGAAGAGCGGAGGCACTGGCCGCCGGAAAGCTCCTCAAGGCAGAAGGTTATTCGTTCGACGAAGCCTACACGTCTGTGCTGAAAAGGGCGATCCGTACGCTCTGGATAATCCTCGACGAGATGGACCTGATGTGGATACCCGAGACGAAGTCGTGGCTTCTTAACGAACGTCATTACGGTGCACTCCAAGGCCTGAACAAAGCTGAAACCGCGGCTCAGTACGGGGACGAACAAGTACTGATCTGGCGCCGGAGCTTTGACATTCCGCCAAGAGCACTCGACGAGACCGACGAACGTTATCTCGGAACCGATCCGCGATACAGCTCGATCGCGCCCGGCAAATTTCCGAAGGCCGAGTGCCTGAAAGACACGGTCGCCCGCGTGATTCCTTACTTTGAAAGTGAGATATTGCCCAGAGTGAAAGCCGGTAAACGACTGATCGTTGCGGCACATGGCAATTCGCTCCGGGCGGTTGTCAAATATCTCGATTCGATCTCGGATGCGGACATTATCAACACCAATATCCCGACCGGAATACCGCTTGTTTACGAACTTGACGACGACATGAAGCCGCAAAAGAATTATTATCTCGGCAATCAGGCCGCGATAAGCGCCGCTCAAGAGGCGGTCGCAAATCAAGGCAAAGCCAAATAGAAATCTCAACGAACGTTCCGAATGCTATGTTTTGGCGAAAAGCCGTTTTTGTTCTCCTGATCTTATTTTGCCTATCGCCGTACGGCTCGCCGCCGGCGGCCCTTCTGCTTGGATTGATACTCGCGCTCGTCATCGGAAATCCATATCCGGGCGTTGCCGGAAAACCGACGAAACTCCTCCTCCAGGCTTCAGTGGTTCTGCTTGGCTTCGGCATGAATCTTACCGCCGTCATCCAGGCCGGAAAGAACGGAATTCTTTTCACGATCGCGACGATCTTCGGAACATTGACCCTCGGTTATTTCGCCGGCCGTTTCCTGAAGGTAGATCCCAAAACCTCGTCGCTCATATCATCTGGCACCGCCATTTGCGGCGGAAGCGCGATCGCCGCGGTGGCTCCGGTCATCGACGCCGATCCTGAAGAGATCTCGGTTGCGCTCGGAACGGTTTTCATTCTTAACTCGATCGCGTTGATCGCGTTTCCGATCATCGGCAGATCGATCGGCCTGTCGCAGGCACAGTTCGGCGTTTGGTCGGCGGTCGCGATACACGACACGAGCTCGGTCGTCGGTGCCGCGCAGGCTTACGGTGCCGAAGCTCTCGCCATTGCGACGACGGTGAAACTCGCACGCGCTCTATGGATCGCTCCGGTCGCTCTCTTCTTTCTAATGATCAACCGGAAGGAGATCGGCAGCGAGCGGCGCAAGATCGCCGTACCGTGGTTCATTTTTTTATTTCTACTCGCCTGTGCATTCCATACTTTCGCTCCGGTTTGGCTCATCCCAAGCTTTTTCGATTCGCTGGTCAATCTTGCCAAGGCAGGAATGACAGTAACGCTTTTCCTGATCGGTGCGAGCCTGTCTCGTGCAACGATAAGAAAGGTCGGGGTTCGTCCGATGATGCAGGGAGTCCTTTTGTGGATCGTGATATCGGTTGCGGCGCTTTGGGCGGTCATGCGTCTCCTTTAAACAAAAAGAGCGTGCCGAATCGTGCCGCATAGGCGCGTCGGCCGTTCATTTTTAATCGAGGTAGTTTGTTATAATCACGATATGCAAAAGGACGACACCGATGTAGTTGTAAAACTGAAGACTGACACGCGCGGAGTCGTCAACCCTGAGATCGTGCGGTGGATCGCTTTCGCCGTGATCACCGTTTCGCTGGTCGCATGCACGGTTCTCTGTATTCTCGCGATCTGGAAATTTACCGAATCGGATGCCGTCTGGCGTGCGATCGCCACATTCATCGTCGTAAGTATCGCTACGGCTATCTTTACCTTCGTAAACGAAAAACTGGGTTGATCATGGCTTCCTGTCGCCTTTTTTTCGACGTCTGGATTTGCTAAAATACTCGTTTCGACCAACAGCCGATTTTTGATCTGTGGGACGCATGAGCATTAAGCAAATAACGGTTCGCGGCGCACGCCAGCACAATCTGCGGAACATCGACGTCGACATCCCGCGCGACAAGTTCACGGTGATCACCGGGCTTTCGGGTTCCGGAAAGTCTTCGCTTGCGTTCGACACGATTTACGCCGAAGGCCAGCGTCGCTATGTGGAATCGCTATCGGCGTACGCGCGGCAGTTTTTGGATCAGCTCGAAAAACCGGATGTCGATTCGATCGAAGGCCTGTCGCCGGCGATCTCGATCGAGCAAAAGACGGTGTCGCGCAGCCCGCGTTCGACCGTCGGTACCGTGACCGAGATCTATGATTATCTGCGGCTGTTGTTTTCGTCGATAGGCCAGCCGCATTGCCACGAATGCGGCGATCCGATAACGCGGCAGTCGGTCGAGCAGATCGTCACCGGAATTCTCAAATTGCCCGAAGGTGAACGCGTGATGATACTTGCCCCGATCGTTCGCGGCCGAAAGGGCGAATTTAAAAAGGAGCTCGAAAAGCTTCATCGTGACGGCTTCTTGCGGGCTCGCGTCGACGGTGAGATGCGACAACTCGACGAAGAGATCTCGCTCGATAAGCGAAAAAACCACACCGTCGAGGTCGTTATCGATCGCCTGCTGATAAAAGACGGCATCAAAGAGCGTCTGAGCGAATCGGTAAAAACGGCGCTCCGTCTGACCGGCGGCGCGGTGCTCGTCTCGATCGTCGACGGCGAAGAAAAGCTGTATTCCGAGCGGATGGCCTGCATCAATTGCGGCATCAATATCGCGACGCTCGAACCGCGTTCGTTCTCTTTCAATTCGGCCTACGGTGCATGCAAACGCTGTCAGGGGCTCGGTACGGTGATGGAGATGGACGCGAACAAGATCGTTCCCGACCAAAGCACGCCTGCAGGAAAAATGACGTTCCTAGGCGATGTCGATAAGACGAGCGGTAAGTACCTGCAGTCGGCGCTCAATGCGATCATCGAAAAATTCAGTGATGGCGATAAACTAGAGCCGCCTGACGATTCGTTGATCTCTAAGATAAAGACCAGACTCAAGGGGAAAAAAGCGACCAGTGCGGGCGATGTGCTGCTGAAGACACCTTTTGCCGACCTGCCGCAGGAAATTCGCTCGGCGTTTTTCAACGGCACGAAACGCAGACTGACGTTTCGCCAGGGAACTTATCGTTACGAAAGCGATTGGAAAGGTGCATTGCGTGCAATGCGTGAGCGGATGGAAAACCCGCCGTCCGAAAAAACGCGTGCGGCGCTCGAAGAGCTGATCTCGCCGATCCCGTGTCCGATCTGCGAAGGCAGTCGTCTCCAGCCCGAAAGCCTGGCGGTCAGGATCAACGGCCTCGGCATCGCCGATTACACGGCACTGACGATAGACGAATCGCTTAAGGAATTCGATAAGATCAGCATGAGCGACCGCGAAGAAAAGATCGCCGGCCTTGTGCTCAAAGAGATCAAAGACCGGCTGCGTTTTCTGGAGGCCGTCGGTCTCGGTTATCTAACGCTCGACCGTGCATCGGCTTCACTCTCCGGCGGCGAAGGGCAGCGGATTCGCCTCGCCACACAGATCGGTTCGCAACTGCGCGGCGTGTTGTATGTTCTGGATGAGCCGAGCATCGGCCTTCACCCGCGTGACAATCAAAAACTGTTGACGACGCTTCAGCTGCTTCGCGATCTTGGCAACACGGTTCTTGTCGTGGAACACGACCAGGAGACGATCGAACACGCGGATTATGTCGTCGATCTCGGGCCACTGGCGGGAACGCACGGTGGTGAAGTGGTAGCGACAGGCACGCCTCAGGAGATCGAAAACAACGCGTATTCGCTCACCGGAAGGTATCTCAAAGGTGAATTGAAGATCGATATTCCGGAATTGCGGCGCCTGCCGAATGGGAACCGGATAAAGGTAAAAGGCGCACGGGCGCATAACTTAAAGAACATCGATGTCGAGTTTCCACTGGGACTCTTGACCGTCGTAACCGGCGTTTCCGGCTCGGGGAAATCGACGCTTGTCGAGGATATCCTTTATCCGGCGCTTTATCGACACGTTTACAAATCTGCCGTCGAACCGCTCGCTCACGATAAGATCGAAGGGCTTGATCTCGTCGATAAGATCATAGAGATCGACCAGACGCCGATCGGCCGGACGCCGCGATCGAATCCGGCGACATATACGGGCCTCTTCACGCCGATCCGTGAGCTTTACGCGATGCTGCCAGAATCGAGAACTCGCGGATACAAGGCAGGCCGTTTCTCGTTCAACGTCAAAGGCGGCCGCTGCGAAGGCTGTGAGGGCGACGGAATGAAGCGGATCGAGATGAATTTTCTGCCTGACGTTTATGTCATGTGCGACGTCTGCCGTGGCCACCGCTACAACCGCGAAACGCTCGCGGTAAAATATAAAGGCTTGTCGATCGCCGATCTTCTCGACACAACTATCGAAGACGCGCTCCCGATCCTCGAAAATATTCCGCAGATCAAGCAGAAGCTGCAAACGCTGCTCGATGTCGGCCTCGGCTACATCAAGCTCGGCCAGTCCGCGACGACCTTGAGCGGCGGCGAGGCACAGCGGATAAAACTCGCCAAGGAACTGTCAAAACGGGCGACGGGAAAGACGATCTATATCCTCGACGAACCGACAACGGGCCTTCATTTCGCTGACGTGCATAAATTGCTGGAAGTGCTGCAAAAGCTAGTTGACACTGGCAACACTGTGATCGTGATCGAGCATAATCTCGATGTCATCAAATCGGCCGACTACATCGTCGATCTTGGGCCAGAAGGCGGTTCCGGCGGCGGAAAGGTGGTCGCTACCGGAACGCCAGAAGAGATCGTCAAAGTCCGCCGTTCATACACCGGCCAGGCGCTCAAGGCCGCTTTCAATTAGATTTTCAGCTTGATGGATCGCGCCGCGAAGCTCACTCTAGACAAACCGCTAAAGCCCGGTTCCTATTCGATCCAAGTCGAGGCGTTTAACGGTAACGACCGAAAGCTTTCTGAAAGCTCCAGCGATATAAAGTTCACCGTGCGAGGAAAAGTAGCGCCCGGCCGGCACCGCTATGAAATCGCTTCGATCATTTCGCGAACGGCTTCATCGAGGCCAACAAAAACCGCACGCGAGATGATGTTGTGGCCGATGTTGAATTCGGTTATTTCGGGGATGGCTGCCAGGTCGGCGATGTTTCGGTAGGTTAGGCCGTGGCCGGCGGCGACTATCAGGCCGCGGCCGGCGGCATGGACGGCGGCATTTTTTATGCGGATGATCTCTTCGGCGGCTTTTCTGTGCCCGTCGCCGTGGGCGGAACGGGCCCCGAGCGTCAGTTCAGCGTATTCGGCGGTGCACAGTTCGACCTGCTGGGCATCCGCGCGTTTTGCCGCGTCGATCTGTTCCGCATCAGGATCGATAAAAATGCTGACGAATATGCCGGCCGACCGCAATTGTTCACAATTGGAACGGACATTTTCAAAATTTCGAACGACATCCAGACCGCCTTCGGTCGTGATCTCGTTCGGGCTTTCGGGCACCAGCGAAACGGCGTCGGGCATTGTCCGAACGGCGATCGCGGCCATTTCGTCAGTCGCAGCCATTTCGACATTCAAATAGGTGGTTACTACATCGCGGAGCAGCTCGATATCGCGGTCCTGAATATGCCGTCGGTCCTGTCGCAGGTGGACGGTAATGCCGTTCGCTCCAGCCTGCTCGCATATGACAGCGGCTGCGATGATGCTCGGTTCGATCGTTTTTCGAGCTTCGCGGATAGTCGCGACGTGGTCGATGTTTACATTGAGTTTAGCGGTCATGTTTCCGGATTGTATGACAATTCGACGGCACCGTCATATACCCCGCGTTTAGAATTGCGCCTGATCTGTCTGACCTCGTCGAACATCCTCAGACTGTCGCGTATGACGCTCACCTTACTACGCTCGTCATTGTTCCAGATCACGGGTACCTCTCTTAGGCGAAGGCCGCTTCTCTGGGCAACATATAGAAATTCGACGTCGAAGCCGAATTTGTCTATCTGCATTACCTCCAGAAGCGGCCGGAACTTCTTTAAATTGAATGCCTTGAATCCGCACTGCGTGTCCCAAAAAGGAAGCCCTGTCAGCGTACGGACGATTAGGTTAAAGACCTTCCCGCCCTGTTCACGCCGCCACGGCTGATGCGTTCCGATCAGCGTTCGGTCGAGCGCTCTCGAACCGAAAGTCACATCATCTTCGTCGCGCTCGATCGGGTCGAGAAGCTTATTCATTTCCGCGATCGGAGTCGAAAGATCTGCGTCGCTGAATAGAGCGAAGTCGGCGACAGCGGCGAGTAAGCCTGTTCGCACCGCAAAACCCTTACCGCGATTTTGCTCATAGCGGATAACACGGGCGTCGGCGTTCGGAAAATCGGAAAACGCGGTTTCGGCCACTTGTTTTGTTCGGTCGTGCGATCCATCGTCCACGACGATAAGTTCCGCGGCGATCCCTGAATCGGCGACGTAGGAAAGTATTTCGGCGATCGAGCCGCCGAGGCGTTCCTGTTCGTCAAAAGCCGGCACAATGATGGAAACGGATGGCCTCATTTGAAAAAATCCAATGTTACGGGTTGCACCCGTAAAAGTAAATCTCGGCCGCCACTGAAATTTCGACCTTCGCTGGAAATCGGGCCCATTCCAGTGCCGCGATCCGAATACATCGACAACCGCCGGGGAAATTGGGTCAACTAAGATATGTTATAGTAAAGAGGAATCGGAGCACGTCCAATGATAGGTAAATTCGCACTCGGTGCAGCAATAATAGTAGTACTCGGTGCCTTTATCGGCGGTACCTTCGGGAGGCTGCAGGCGAGCGCCGCAGACGGCGAAGTGACTACCGCGAAAGTGACCGCTGACTATCGTGAAGCTCTCGACGTGATCGATAATAATTACGTCGGCAAGGTCAACCACGAGCGCGTGACCGAGGCTTCCGTCCAGAGTATGCTCTCGACGCTCGATCCGCATTCGTCGTTTTTTACGCGCGACGAGTTCAGAAAATTGTCCGAGGAACAGTCTTCGCAGTTTTACGGCATCGGCGTTTCGATCCTACAGCACCGAGACGGTGTTTACGTTCAGTCCGTGATCCCGAATACTCCCGCCGAAAAAGCGGGCCTTCGATATGGGGACCGACTCGTCGCTGTCGACGGTAAGGACGCGCGGGAATGGTCAAGCTCCGAAGTTTCGAAGAATGTTCGCGGTGAGCTCGGAACGTCCGTGAAAATTAGGGTCGAGCGAGCGTCGTCGAATACTCCAACCGAGTACGAGATCGTCCGCGCCGGTGTGCCGCTGCCGTCGATTCGAAATTACTTCATGATGAACGACCGCGTCGGCTATGTCGGCCTGACCGGAGGCTTTCAGCAAACGACGGCTTCCGAGCTCGACGATGCGATCTCGGCATTAAAAAAACAGGGAATGAAGGAACTGCTGCTGGATCTTCGCGGGAATCCGGGCGGTCTGCTTCCGCAGGCGATCGACGTCGTCAGCCGTTTCGTACCGGACGGGAAGACGGTGGTGTCCGTGAAAGGTCGTTCTCGTTACGCAAATGCACAGGAGCTGCGAACCTCGGGCGGCCAGGCGAACGACCTCCCGCTTGTAATTCTGATAAACGGCGGTTCGGCGTCCGCGTCCGAGATCGTCGCCGGCGCCATCCAGGATTACGGACGCGGGATCATTGTGGGCACCGACAGCTTTGGAAAGGGCCTCGTCCAGCGCGTCTTCCCGCTGCCTTATGACACAGGCCTGACGCTGACGACGGCGCGTTATTACACTCCTTTTGGCCGATCCCTGCAGCGGGATTATTCAAGCGGTTCGATATACGATTATTACACCCATCAGGGCCAGGAAGACTCGGACGAGCCGGACGCAGCTCCTAAACCAAAACCCGTGGGCAGTCCGGTGACCATGCCCGACGGACGTGTCCTTTTCGGCGGCCGCGGGATCGAGCCCGACGTTAAAGCCGACCCTCTTAAGTACACCCCGCTTCGCATGAGGATCAACGATGCCGCGTTTTATTTCGTCCGGCAGCTCGTCGCCGGAAAGATCGCGGGCTTCGAATCTTACCGCGTCGACAAGCAGAACCAGAGCCTCAACATTCAGAAAAATCAGCTTCCCGTTACGGACAAGGTTTACGACGCATTTCGAGCGTTCGCCCTTGCCGACAAGGCGAACGGACTTTTAGGCGAAAACCTTGCGAATCAGCTCGATTTCGCAAAAATGCGTCTTCGCGAAGAACTGGCAACCGCAAACTACTCGAACGAGGCCGGGATCCAAGTTCTACTCGAGTCGGATCCTCAGATCGCCAAAGGCATCGAGTCGATGGACATTGCACGCAAGGCGGCCGAAAAAGACATCACGAAGAAGTAGGTTTTTTAACCGCGAAGCTAGCGCTAATCATTAATAAGTTCTAGAATTTTGAGAGTTCCTAGAGTTAGATATTTCCGGCTCTCCGAACTCGTTTTTTTATGTATAAGCAGATCGGCATTTTAACCGGCGGCGGCGACGCACCCGGGCTAAACGCAGTGATCAGAGCGGTTGTGAGAACCGCGATCGGCGAGTTCGGAATGAAGTGCATCGGCATCGAAGACAGCTTCGAGGGGATTTTGGGCGAGACACAGACGGTCACGCTGGACACGAAAACCGTCAGCGGCATTCTGCCGCGCGGCGGCACTATTCTCGGCACTCGCAACCGCGGCAGCTTCGTAAAAATGGTCGACGGCAAGCCGACGTTTCCCGAAATGCCGATCGGCGAGGCGCTGGCTAATCTGGATATACTCGGCATCGACGCACTTATCGTCCTCGGCGGCGAAGGCACGCTGGCCATCGCCGAACAGTTTCACAAACGCGGCTTTCCGGTCATCGGTGTTCCAAAGACGATCGATAACGATCTCGCCGCAACGGAACTGACTTTCGGATTCATGACGGCGATCGATATCGCGACCGAAGCACTCGATCGGCTTCACACAACGGCCGCATCACATGATCGCGTTATGATCCTCGAAGTGATGGGGCGCAATACGGGCTGGATCGCCCTGCACGCCGGGCTGGCCGGTAGTGCGGATCTGATATTGATACCCGAGATCCCGTTTTCTTTTGACTCGGTCGTTAAAAAGGTATTCGCGCGCGAACGAAGCGGGTCCCGGTTTACCAACATTGTCATAGCCGAAGGCGCGAAGGAATTTGGCAAGGGCGAGATCTACGCGGATTCGTCGGAACTTCGATTGGGCGGCGTCGGTGATCATGTACGTCGGCGTGTCGAGGAAATGACGGGCAAGGAATCACGCTGCGTAGTACTTGGCCATCTCCAGCGCGGCGGCAGTCCGAACGCATTCGACCGAATGCTTGGCACCAACTTCGGCGCGTGCGCCGTGAGGGCACTCGCCAGCGGCGAGACCGGTAAGATGGTCGCACTTCAGGCGGGAACGATCGTAACCGCTCCGCTTTCTGAAGCGTGCCTGAATATAAAGACGGTGCCGATCGACGGCCAGCTTGTGCGTACGGCCCGCGATATAGGTATCTCGTTTGCCGCTCCGAAAAATACCAAACTGTACGCGACCGGCTAGTATGGAAACAGAATTTTATGGAAGCAGTCAAAAAGAAATTAAAAGCAGAACTAGACTCACTTGAAGAGGAGCTGCACTTTCATCTCCCGAAAGAGATACAAAAGGCCCGCGAGTTCGGCGATCTGCGCGAGAACGCGGAATATAAGGCGGCGATGGAACGGCAGTCCATTGTACAGGCCCGCATCATGCAGGTACGCCAGCGCCTCGGCGAGGTAGAATCTATCGACCTCGCGAAGATCCCGACCGATCGCGCCGCCTACGGTTCGACCGTCGTGTTGTTCGACGTCGAAAAGGAAGAAAAGGTAACATATAAACTCGTTTCTTCCGAAGAAAGCGATCCCGAAAACGGATTGATCTCGACCGTATCGCCGATCGGCCAGGCACTTATGGGAAAAGAAGAGGGCGACGAGATCAAGGTGAAAACGCCGGGAGGCTGGCGCAATTTCGAGGTCGCGCGTTTGACGACCATTCACGATAAACCGGACGTCCAATAACACAATAATTGATGGGCCGCGGTGCCCGATCTCGAGCGATATGTTAGGTGCCAGCATCGGCAGGGGAGCAATGCGGATCATCGACTCGATGGTTCGGGCGCTGGCGTCTGCAGGGGTTCATCCAAATGTTCTGACGGCCATCGGTGTCACGATAAACGTAGCGTGCGGCGTGCTGTTCGGCATTGGCGCGTTCTTCTGGGCAGGCGTCGTGCTGATCGTCGCCAACCTTTTCGACATGCTCGACGGTAACGTCGCGAGGCAAACCGGTAACGTAACACGCTTCGGCGGTTTTCTCGATTCATCGCTCGACCGTTTATCCGACATGGTTTCGTTTTTCGGGATCATGATCTTTTATGCGGGCAACACTCCGCAGCATTCGATCCTGAACGTGGTGCTCGCAGGCGTCGGAATGATCGGCTCGGTAATGGTCAGCTACACAACGGCGCGTTCCGAGGCGCTTGGCGTCAAGGCAAACGTCGGGTTTCTTCAGCGTCCCGAACGCATTGTACTCCTGAGCATAGGTGCGCTGTCGACGTGGAATTGGCAGTCGGATTTTTTCCTGTTCAATCGAATGCCGCAGGTTCTTTGGGTGCTCGCAGTCGGCTCTCTCTGGACCTTCCTGCATCGAATGTATTTTATCTGGGTCGAATTTCAAAAAATGGAGGCCGCTGAAGCGAAGTGATAACGGATCTGGTCCATCGGCTCTCGGAATCGCTGACATGGGGCCGGCTGGCGCTTGGCGCGGCGCTGTTCATTATTTCGATCGTCGGCAGCAGCTTGATCGTGGGTTTGGTGATCGTCAAAATTCCCGAAAATTATTTTAGTTCGCACTACCAGGCGGATTTTTTGCCGAACTCTCCGTGGCTAACACGTTGGGGCGCGGTCATCGCAAAAAATATCGCCGGTGTGATCCTTGTGCTTGCCGGGATCGTGATGCTGATCGGACCGGGACAGGGAATTCTGACCATCCTGATCGGCCTTATCTTAATGGATATTCCGGGTAAACGGCCGTTCGAAGCCAGGATAATAAAACGCCCGGTCATACTGGCTGTAGCGAATGACCTTCGCGCAAGGTACAACAAAACGCCGCTGGTGATGGATTAGCGATGGGTATTTTCCGGCTGTTCAAAAAAAAGGAGACGACCGATCCGCACACGGAGCGCAAACGGCTCCTGCTTACCCAGGGCCGCATAACAGACGGGAAAATAATCGATAACGATACGACAAGCCGCGGCGAAGAGATCGTCTATTACGTCTATACGCTGAATGGCGTTGATTTCGAATCCTCGGAGATGCTCGATGATGAGCAGCGGCGCGATCCGCTTCGCTATGCACCTGGCGCGAAGATCGGTGTGCGTTACGACCCGAAAAACCAAGGTAATTCGATGCTTGTCTAACGGCAAAATTTTGTATGTTCAAAAAGATCCTGATAGCGAACCGCGGCGAGATCGCATGCCGCGTGATACGAGCATGCCGCGAACTTAAGATCATCGCAGTGGCTGTATATTCCGATGCTGATGCCGACGCTTTGCACGTGCGGATGGCTGATGAGGCATACAATGTTGGTCCGGCACCATCCAGCGAAAGCTATCTAAAATGGGAGACGATCCTCGACGTCGCGCGGTCAGCGGGTGTCGATGCCATTCATCCGGGTTACGGATTTCTTTCGGAGAATTCAGATTTCGTTAGAAATGTCGTTGCCGCCGGCATCACCTTTATCGGGCCGCCGCCGGAAGCGATGGAATCGATGGGCGGAAAGATGTCCGCACGCAAAATCGCGATCGAAGCGGGTGTTCCAGTCGTTCCGGGCACGACCGAGGCACTTCGATCGTTCGAGGACGCAGCCGAAACGGCAGGCCGCTTCGGATATCCGGTGATGCTCAAGGCGTCAGCCGGAGGCGGCGGAAAAGGTATGCGGCTCGTCAGCGCCGAGAACGAGCTGAGGTCCGCTCTCGAAAACGCGCAATCCGAAGCAATGGCGAGTTTCGGTGATGACGCAGTATATGTCGAAAAGGCGATCGTGCGGCCGCGGCATATCGAGATCCAGATATTTTCAGATACGCACGGCAATCACGTGCATCTCGGTGAACGCGAATGTTCGATCCAACGCCGTCATCAAAAAGTGATCGAGGAAGCGCCGTCGCCTCTCGATTCCGCGGACCTGCGCGACCGGATGGGTGCATGCGCCGTGATGGTCGCAAAAGCAGTGGATTACGTCGGCGCCGGAACCGTCGAGTTTCTCGTCTCTGATCTCGATAAATCTTTTTACTTCCTTGAGATGAATACGCGTCTGCAGGTCGAACATCCCGTCACGGAGCTGGTCACCGGCATCGATCTCGTCCGCGAACAGATCAGCGTGGCGTGCGGCGAGAAATTATCCTTTACGCAGAACGATGTTCGAATCTCCGGGCACGCGATCGAATGCCGGATCTATGCCGAAGACCCGGAAAATAATTTTCTACCGTCGCCAGGAAAGATCGGGCGGTTAGCTTTGCCGCAAGGTCCGGGCGTTCGCGACGACGGTGGAGTTTACACGGGTGCAGAGGTGTCGATCTATTACGATCCGATGATCTCGAAATTTGCCGTCTACGGCCGCGATCGAACGCAGGCGATCGAACGCATGTCGCGGGCTCTCGCCGAGTATGAGGTTACCGGTATTAAAACGACGATCCCATTTTTCCGCGACGTTATGGAAGATGCGGATTTTATCGAAGGCAAACTCGACACAGGTTTTATAGGAAAGTTCATGGAGCGTCGGAAAGCACCGGCAGTTTCGACCGAGGAAACCGATATTGCCGTCATCGCTGCCGCTCTTCATTCGGTTGCTGCCGATACAAAGTCGTCGAATCGACCGACGTCAACTCGAAACACTCCTAGCCGCTGGGCCGCCGCCGGCAGATTTTCAGAAATGAACCGCTACTGATCGCCACAAATAAACTCGTAGGCAATAAAAACAGGACGCGGAAATCATTTCCGCGTCCTGTTGTATTGCCTTCTTCGAGGCTATTTGACCGACAGCCTTACGGATTTGCGGTGAAATCCATGTTGGCGACGTCGTCGTTCACCGACAACGCTCGCGTATCGTCGGTGAACGTGTACCGCTTGTGAGCCACCGTTACGACATAGAACTCACCCGCCGGCAGATTGTCGACCGTGTAATAACCAAATCCGTTGGTCAACACAGAATTGATCGAACCGTTCGAAGGATTCACGACGTTGATCCGTGCTCCGCTGATCCCGCGACCGCTCCAATCGACCACTCGGCCGGAAACGGAAACAGGTGCAGCAGTCACGAAAGCCTGGGTATTCGAAAACGTGCAGGCTGCATTATTGCCCTCCTGCAGGTTGATCGTCACCGTTCGAGTTCCCTGATTCGCCACCGCCGTCCCGACGGTCGAGCCTCCGCCACTATTTATCGAACACACAAGATCAGAAAGCGTCCAACCATTGATCTGACCTTCCGTTATCGTGATATTCGTGCCGAATGTTGTCAGTCCCGACCGCGTGATCGAGCCGCCACCAAACTGGGAAGGGTCAGTGTCGGTCAATGAGAACGTGCCGACATTTGTGTTATTGCTCGTAAATAAGAACTGCTGAGTCGAGCTAAAGGCAGGGCTGTTAGCCACGAGTTTTGTGATCGAGATACTAGCAGGGAAGACAACTGCTTCAGCGGAAAGCTGCAGATCGCGATTACCAGAGTTGGCTCCCGGAAAATCAACGATATAGTTGTGATACGGCGAACCCGAGATATTGATAGCCGAGTTGGCTAACCCCCAATCCACGCGGGTTGAAATGTGCGAACCATAAGCAATAACGATGCTCGTCGAATTTGCCGTAAATGAGAGCGTTATCGATTTCGAGCTGTCACCAGTAGTCGAACCGCTCAGGGTATAGCCGCTGGTGCTGGTTATTGTGCAGCCGAAGCACGAGAAGACGCCGGGAATCTGTGTAATGTCATCGGCACTGGCCACGCCGTCGAATCCAAGCGCGACCTGCGGGTCACTAGGGATTGGAAAGGTCGTAAGCGTGCCGCAACTGGCAACGCCGACACACGGATCATTCTGGACCGATTCCGTCCTGTTGTAGCTGGTCAGGTAATCGGTCGCGTATTTGCCGCCTTTGGTATAATCGTAACCGATTGTCACGGTGTATGCCGTGCCGATCGTTAAGCCGTCCGCCACGATCCGGATAGGAACCGAATCGCCTTCGAAATAATGGGATTTGCTCGCGATCAGGTTACCTCTGGTGTAACCGTCATTGGCCGTGTTGACGTTACAATGGATCGGGGCGCTTGCCGGTCCATTGGCACACTGTTCGATGGTGACGCCGATGGCCTCGGGCACGAAGATGCTCTTCTGTGCGGAAGCTGAGATCGCGACTGCAACGAGGCAGACCAGCAATCCAAAAAATCGGGTCACGTATTGTTTGTTCAAGGCTTTTGCCTGGGGATAGTTCATCATTTTAACTCCTGTAAATTAACCGGGCGGCACATTAGTCGATCTTTGCATAAATGTCCAAAGGTGGAACATTTCCACAAATTTTCGCTAGTGAACGTACCTTTACCCGCAGTTCTGAACGAAAATAAAATTAGGGATAGATAGTGTTTAACAGAACGAATGATCATTGTCAAGATATTTCTTGCCTAAATTCTTCCCGCCGCTACGTTCTAAATTCCGCCGCCCGTGTTCGCTCTAAAGGGTTGTCTTCCTACCAGTTGCGTAGCTCGTTGTCGGACCTCGCAATACGAGAACACGTGCCTATCCATTGTGAATACTTAACTACATAGTCAATGGGCGGGAATTCCAAAAATAAATCGTAGGCCGCCCGTTGAAAATATCGATGAATAATAATAGACAGCACGGCCGCGATTTTTTTGCGATATGCGCCAAATAAAATATTCCAAGCCTTTTTTTAGCGCAAAAAAAACGGCCGGGGTGAACCGGCCGCTTGTATACCATGAAGTTGATCAGTTCTAATCGCCGAGTCCACCTCGAGTGGCAACAAAATCAAGATTGGTCACATCTCCGTTGAGTGTAAATGTCCGTACGTTGTTCGAAACATTCGAGCGGCGGCCCTGCTGAACAGCTACCGTAAAGAGATGACCTACCGGAAGATCAGTGAACGAGTAGTAACCGAAGCTATTGCTCAATGCGACCATGGGCGGTCCGCCTACAGCGTCGTAAAGATAGATCGAAACGCCGCGTATTCCTGATCCGATGGGCGAGGTTATTTGCCCGCTGATCGACGCGGTCGCCGCACTCGGCGCGATTTCCTGGCTGGTAAACGTACACGTGATCGTCTCACCCGGATCGGCAGCGATGATCGCTTTGTGATTGAGCATGTCGACCGTCGAGTTTTGCACACCGGTTTCGCTGCATACGATCGACTGAAGGGCCCAGCCTAATACCGGAGCTTCCGTTACCGTTGCGGTGCTCTGTACGACGTTCGAATCCGTATATTGGGTACTGTCAGACAGCGTGAACGAGGATGTTGACAGATTCACGGCGGAATAAGGAAATGCCGTGGTCGTCGAGGTACCGCCGCTCGCTCTGATCGCACGTTTCAGGATGTTGATGCTCGCCGGCGAAGGGGACGGGCTGGGTGACGGCGTCGGTGTCGGTGTCGGTGTCGGTGTCGGCGTCGGTGTCGGTGTCGGTGTCGGCGTCGGTGTGGGCGTCGGCGAAGGCGCCGGCTGGCTGCCGAGCAATGAATTCACGAAGAGATTCGGCGAAGTTGAGTCGATGTTCGTTACGGTGCCAGTAGTGCCGGAATTTTTGATCGCTTGCGTAACCGCAGCCGGGCTCGCCGTCGGATTGTTCTGTAGATAAAGAGCTGCGATACCGGCCACGACCGGCGAAGCCATCGACGTGCCGCTGAGATAGCGCGTTGAATTGTCGTCGGCGATCCCGAGCGAGAGGATGTTGTGGCCGGGTGCGAAAACATCAAGGCATGTACCAAAATTCGAATAACCGGCACGAAGGTCCGCGTCGGTAGTTGCTCCGGCAGTGATCGCGGTCGGCACGCGTGCCGGCGAGTAGTTGCAGGCATCGAGATTGCTGTTGCCGGCAGCTATCGCATATGTCACGCCCGAGGCGATCGAGTTCGTGATCGCTAGGTCGAGCGAGTTCGAGATACCGCTTGCCGTGATGCTGACGTTCGCGACTGCGGGATTTATGCGGTTCGCCGTAACCCAGTCAACGCCGCTTATCAGATCGGATATCTGTCCCGATCCGGTACACGGCAAAACTCTAACTGAGTGGAGCCGTACGTTCTTTGCGACACCGTAAGTGTTGCTGCCGATCGTTCCGGCGACGTGAGTTCCATGACCGTTACAATCGATGCCGTTCTGACCGTCGTTCAGTGCGTCATATGCGACCGAAGCACGGCCGCCGAATTCGTTGTGCGTGATGCGTATGCCGGTGTCGATCACATATGCATGGACATTGGAGCCAGTCGCGGTGTACGAATACGTCGTGTCGAGCGGCAGGTTTCGCTGGTCGATGCGGTCGAGGTTCCACGGAGCCGAAAGCTGGGTCGAGGAGATCGAGATCGCCGCGTCCTCTTCGACGAATTGCACACGGTCGTCTTCGCTGAGCGTCTGGGCCTGCTCAGGCGACATCTGGACGGAGTAGCCTTTGAGCGCACTCGAGTACACCTTATCGACGTTGCCGCCGTAGACGTACGCGAGATAGTTTGCTTCGGCTTCGACGACCTGAGCGACCGCTTCCGATTCGATGTACTTATCGCTAAGAACGACTATATACCGATCGGTGATGGCGTCCTGGGACAGGCGGAATTTGTATTTTTGAGCGGATGTGGCGGTGGGAAGCACTGAGGCAGCGCTTAGAAATGCGACAGCAAAGAGGGAAAGAACCCAGATTTTTTTCATTGTAAACTCCGAAGGTGGTTAGGATCTCGAGTTGAAGCTACGGC
Organism: Pyrinomonadales bacterium; assembly: GCA_038254305.1. Taxonomy (GTDB): domain Bacteria; phylum Acidobacteriota; class Blastocatellia; order Pyrinomonadales; family Pyrinomonadaceae; genus OLB17. Next base: position 14,117 of record JBBSGG010000005.1, on the reverse strand, counting down.
TTAGACGAAAGGAAAGTTGAAGTTGGATACACGCCGGGTGTCGACGCGTCTTTATCAAAGTACAACCTTGTTGAAAATATGTCAACAAGTTTTTCTCAAATTGATTGACAGTCTGTCAAAGTGACCGAACGCGATGGTAGAAGGAAAATCAGATCGAATCCTGTACAATCATCCTTCGAAAAAATTTCGTCGGAGTTGAATGCTTTTATGGAAAAATTGTTGACTGGTCTTTTAGGAAAAACAGTAGACGTTGGCTGTGGAACCAGCGGCACGTTTCGCGGAGAAGTAACGGAGGTAAAAGAAGGAATCCTTTATCTGCGTGACGAGAACGGCAGCACGACATACATAGCTGTCGAAAAGATCGCGTCAGTGTACGAGAGAGCCGATGCTCATGCCCGACCGGGTTTTATTGGAAAATGAGAAAGTGGAAAACGGCCGACGAGCCGCTTAAGGTATAGAAGCTGTTATTTCGCCGAGGCTATAGCTAAAGGAGCAATGGTTGCCGGAAGCCGTCGGAATCCGACGATATGGCTTGCCCAGTAACCTTCGAAGGTGGAGTATGTAATTCCTTGGCTGGATGATGCGTGATAAAAACCTTTATCGTCCGCGACGATTCCCATGTGGCCGAGGCCGTTAAGAAATATAAGCGTGCCGAATTTGAAACGCTCGTCGCCCGTGACCGGTTCTGACATTGCCCATAGCGTGCGTACGTTTGATCTCGCAAAGTCGATACCGGCTTCGTTAAAGACGCTCCAGACGAATCCCGAACAATCGTAGCGGTTTGGTCCGGAAGAACCGTATAGGTACGGAATGCCCATCCGAGCTTGAATGCCGTGAAGCAGCGTCATCGACGTCGAAGCGGCGTACGCCATCTTTGCGGCAGCGAGCGACGCCATCGCATTAACCGGGCTTGACGAGCCGGTCTTTTTGATAAGCGGATTGTAGACGGAAATGTTGTTTGTAAGTACCGGGCGGGTTCCGGGAGCGTTTGCGAGAATTGTGGTTGAAAGGGATTTGTTTCTATCGGGTACGCTGTTTGAGACTGGCGGCTGGTTTACCGGCTGACTTGATATGGTCTTGACGAACCTGGGACGTTCCTGGGCAGATGAGACCGTGGTAAAGCCAAAAAATGTAATTGCGCACGCGGCTAGATATAAAATCCTTTTCAAATTATTCAAAACTCTACTCCTTCGGATGGGATGATGGGACGAGGTAAGCCGGAAGATTTACAGCCTCTTTTTAAAGCAGAACGCTAAAAGCGGCTCGATTCCGAAAATGCGACGGATGACTTTCTACTAATCCTGATTGTTTTTGAATTGTGCGGCCAGGGGTCGAACTTCGTTACGGTTCGAAACGGGTGCTGCGTGTTGGTCACGCTTTTCCGTCTTCCAGCCAAGAAGCAGAGTAACATTTTCCGCGGCGAAAGCGCAAATGTGTATATGACGTTGTCGCTTTCACCGATCGGATATCGATAAAACGAGGCCGAGTAGCACGCCAATCTTTAACGGTGACCGGTCGGGAATTCGGAATTCCCCTCCTTACTTTCGTAAGGAGGGGAGCCGATGCGCCGCTGCCGCTTCCACCTTCAGTTGTCTTGTATGCAACTGAAAAGAGCCAATCGACCACGTCTTCCAAAAAAGAAAAAGTCCGGAAACATCCGGACTTCTCGAAATGAAAAGTAAGTTCGTATCAAGCCGAAAACGAAGTACCGCAGCCGCAGCCGCCGGTAGCATTCGGATTCTCAAAGGTGAAACCCGAACCCATTACGTTCGATGTGTGATCGATCGTAATACCGTTGAGATACTGTGCAGAGAACATATCGACAAAAAGGCGGATATCCTGCTGGTCGAGGATAAAGTCACCGGTCTTCGATTCTTCTTCAATGTTCAGACTGTACTGAAAACCCGAGCATCCACCCGGCACTACACGTACGCGAAGTCCCGCTGTTTCCGGAAGATCATCTTCGGTCGCGAGGAACTTTTTAATCTCTTCGGCGGCGGAGGGCGAAACAGTCAATTCAATGGTCGGAGCTGCAACTGCTGACATTATTATTTGTCTCCTGTTAAAATATCGGATCCGCAAACGAATCCTTACATTAATATAATTGTGGCATAGACCCGATATAAATTACAAGTTCTAAGGGCTGCAGCCGGCGAGCATTGGAATCGGAAGCTCTTCACATCTCCTGCTGATCGCCGATCCGTGTCACTGTAAAATAACTAGGAACAAAAAAGCAGCCGCGGACGCAAGAAGGGCGTGCATCCACGGCTGTAAATGGAAGCGATTTTCCATGCTTCCCAGTAAAGAACGGAATCGCTACGGTTTATACGCCGCCGGCACTGGAACGTCACCGCTGCTTCCGAATTTCGTTCCATACATCTTGAAATCACCACATTGCGGTACATACCAGCGGCTTTCGGACGGTCTATAAACGGCGAGATCGGTTTTTCCGTCACCATTATAATCGCCGGGTGTCAGCGAATCGGACGCTAGCCCCCACTGGCGAGCGGTCATCGTTCGGGTGGCGCTGTTTAATATGTACCAAGTGGTATCACTCGGACGGAAGACAGCGAAATCCGTTTTGCCGTCGCCGTCGTAATCGCCGGAAACGACCGGCAGATGTTCGGAGATCGCCTCGAGCTGACTTTCTATTAATGTCCGACCGGCGTGTCGAGATCACCTCCCGATCGGCCGTCTGTCCGCACTACTTTGCTCTGTCCACTACGCGGGATATAGGTCGTAAAGTACGCTATGGCAGATACTCCGTCTGGGTCGGGATGTCGGTTGCCAGACCGAAATTTTGCACGCGTCCGCCTTCGGAACTCGCTTGTATACCAAGCCCCGTTTCTGTACACTGCGACATCGGCACGTCCGTCTGCGTCATGGTCCGCCGGGGCGAGAATGTCGCTTGAAAGCCCCCAATATTCGTAACGTGCAGAGCCGCTAAGGCTCGACAATATGTACCAGACGCCCGACCGAAACACAGCCGGATCGGTCTTGCCGTCGCCGTCGTAATCGGCGGGAACGAGACGTGGATAAAATTCGACAAAGAATTCGGTTTTATGAAAAACGATGAACGTTTTCGCGGGGTACTTCGGACGATCGGACTTGCAAGCGATGAGGCTCTGAAAGGCTCCGCGATTAAGGAACGCAAACCTCACCCGCTGCCGATCGGGCCTATTTTAGCGGTTACGACAATGTTCGCGGCCGTTCTCGCTTACTTGCTCTACTGGTTCTTGCGATAGACGGAAGCCCTGGTTATTTTGCTCGCGACATAATGACGAGTTCGGGCTTCATCGCCTCGATCGAGACTTGCCGCGCCACCTCTTCGGCGGCCGATCTGAAAGCAGCGGACTGCGGCGAATCGGGAAACGATACTACTACCGGAACGCCGGAATCGCCGCCCTCGCGTACTTCCATTCCCATCGGCACTTCGCCAAGAAGATTCAATCCGTATTCATCGCACAATTTTTGTCCGCCGCCGCGACCGAAGATCTCGTATTTATTACCAGTGTCTGGAGCAATAAAATAGGACATGTTCTCGATCACGCCGAGGATGGGAATGTTGACCTGCTCGAACATTTTGACGGCGCGTCTGACATCAGACAGTGAAACTTCCTGCGGTGTCGTCACGAGAACCGCACCTTGCACCGGAACCAACTGCGCGAGCGAAAGCTGAACGTCACCTGTTCCCGGCGGCATGTCCACGATCAGATAATCGAGTTCGCCCCAGTCCACATCCGACAAAAACTGCCTGACGACGCCGTGAAGCATCGGCCCTCGAAGTATCATCGGCTTGTCGGGCGGCACGAGCACGGCCATCGAGATCATCTTTACGCCATGCGCCTCGATCGGTATCAATTTTCCATCGGCGATCCGCGGCTGGTCATACCCGGTGCCGAGCATCATCGGAACATTCGGGCCGTAAACGTCGGCGTCCATAATGCCGACGCGGGCCCCGTCAGCGGCCAGAGCGACCGCGAGATTGACCGCAACCGTCGATTTTCCGACACCGCCCTTGCCGCTCGAAACAGCGATTATATTTCTGACGCCCGGTATCGCGATATTATTCTTGATGCCGCGGCCCTGCGGCACTTCGGCGTCCATCGTGACGGCAACGCCGGTGACGCCGGGAATCGCGCTGACAAGGCGGATCGCCTCCGACTCCATCTGTTCCTTTACCGGGCAGGCCGGTGTCGTAAGGACAATGCGAAAGGCTACCTTGCCCTCGCGAACGGTCAGATCACGAATAAAACCCAGCGTCACGATGTCCTTTCGCAAGTCGGGATCGATGATCTCCGATAGCGAATCCAGCACAACTTGTTCCGATATTTGACTCATTACTTATACAAACTGAAACTTGGGGAATAGTATAAAAAGGTATTGTAACAAATACGTTCGAACGGGTCGCGTGCGGGCAAGCCTGAACCATCGATGTTTTCAAGCAAAATCGAGACATTTGAATCACTTTACCGCGAGGCGGCCGTCTGCCGGATGTGTCCGCAGCTGGCGGACAGGAGTGCTGTTCTCGGTCCGCTCAATGGCTCGCTGACACCAAAAGTATTGTTCATCGGCGAAGCCCCTGGGCGAGTCGGTGCCGATCGCACGCGGCGGCCATTCTACGGCGACAAATCGGGCAATAATTTTCAGATTCTGCTCGATTCGATCGGCCTTTCACGTGACGATATTTTTATAACGAGTGCCGTTATGTGCAGCCCGCGTTCGGCTACCGACGCTAACCGCCGTCCGACCCGCAGCGAGATCAAGACTTGTTCGTCGTACCTTCGCCGCCTGCTCGATCTCGTTCGGCCGCCGATAATCGCCACGCTCGGCAGCGTCGCTCTTGAAGCGATCGGGTTGATTGAATATCATGAATTCAAGCTGAAGCCGGATGCGGGAACGCTGCAGCGGTGGAATAAACGTCAGCTTGTGCCGCTCTATCACCCGAGCCCGCAGGTATTCGCATCCAGTCGCAAACTGCAACAGCAGATAGAGGACTATCGTACGCTCGCGGCGGCGATAACGAATACGGCGAGCGCCGAAAAAATTCGATGAAGGATGTAACATTCTATTGGCTGCCCAATTGCTCTACTTGTCAAAAAGCCGTTCGATGGCTCGAACGACGAGGCGTTACGATCACCGAAAATCGTGACATCAAAGACACTCCTTTGACGCGTGCCGAGATCGAACGTCTTGTAAAGATGCTCGGCGGTCCGGCGGAGCTTTTTTCCAAACGCGCCGTCAAGTATAGGGAAATGGGGCTGGCAGCCCGCACGTTAAGCGATGAAGAAATGCTCGATCTGATGACGGAAGAATACACGTTTTTGAAACGGCCGATAATGGAGATCGACGGCCACGCTGTCGCAGGGTTTTTCGAAATGTCGTTCGAACGATTTCTGGCCGATCACTATTTTGAAAAACGCACACGAGCCGTCTGAGTTTCGGCTTGTTCACCACCTTGATGACCGACGAATTTAAGAAAAGCTACGATCACATTCGCGGCGGCGATACAGGTTTCTTCGAGCAGCCTCGAGGGCTGATTGCCGTTTCGGGAAAAGAGGCCGTAAAGTTTCTCAACGGGCTGATCACGAATGACGTCGAAAAGCTCGCGGACGGCGAACAGATGCTTGCGGCTTTTCCGAACGCGCAGGGCAGGCTCCTCGCGGTTGTCCGCGTTATTCGGCAGGCGGAGCGATTTCTTTTCGAGACTGACGAGGCGACGCGGCAGAAGGTCTTCGATTATCTGTTTCGATTTACGTACGCGGGCGACTTTTTCGTCGAAGAGCTTTCCGGCGGCCTGCGGTTCTTTTCGATTTTCGGAAAATCGTTTCTGCCGTCGACGCCGCCTTTTATCGAGCTCGAAAATGTCTACGGTTCCGACTATTTCGTCGATGCCGCAGATGCGGACGATTTTCTGACCGAACTAACCAACATCGATGCGGTCAAGGTCTCCGACGAGCTTTACGAAACCCTGCGTATCGAGGGCGGCATTCCCCTTTACGGCGTCGATATGGACGAAACGACGATCGTGCCCGAGCTCGGTATCGAAGGCTTGGTCTCCTACAACAAAGGATGCTACATCGGTCAGGAGATCATCGCCCGCATACATTTTCGCGGTCACGTCGCAAAGCAGCTAACCGGCGTGATCTGGAACGATGAAGCCGAATCGGATGCTGACGAAGCGGTGCTTGTTTCATCCGAAGGAAAGAACGCCGGGCGTATCACATCGCGGACATTCTCGCGAAAACTCGGACGCGAGGTCGCGCTCGTATTTGCGCGTTACGACTATCTCGTTGAGGGTACCGAGCTCAACGCCGCCGGACGTCCGGCGAAAATAAAAACGCTGCCGATCGTGCGTTAGAATTAATAATTATGGAAGACCTCGACATCGATCTGCCGCATGCAAAGCTCGCATATACGATCATGCAGTCGCTGCTCGGCGCTAACGAGGCTCTCAGCGACCTGCTCGTCCTTATGGCGCACGCCCTTGACGAGGACGTTACCAAGGCTTTGACCACGACCGGCGAATGGCAGAAGTATCTCGAATCAAAACGAACGCTCGAAACGACAAAGCTGCAGATCGACAAATTTACCGACGAACTGAAAAGACTCGAAAATGTTTGACCTGATTATCATCGGAGCCGGTCCCGCGGGCATCACGGCGGCCTACGAAGCAAAGCAAAACGGGCTCGATTATCTAGTACTCGAGAAAGGGCTGATCGGCAACACGGTTTACAATTATCCGGTCGGTTTGACGGTCTTCTCGACGGTCAACGAGCTTGAGATCAATCCCGGAGGACTTCATCCGGCTCGGGAAAAACCGACGCGTGAAGAGCTTCTTTCATATTATGTGCGCTTCGTTTTGGATAACGAGCTGAATATTCAGACTGAAGAAGCAGTAGTTGAGGTGCGGAGTGCGAAAAGAGCGTCGGGGAATGAAAACTCTCCGGAAATTCCCGCGTTTGAGGTCGTTACCGACAAAGGCCGGTACGAAGCACGGAGTATTCTCTTTGCGATCGGTGCGATGGACCATCCACGGAGGTTAGGCGTTCCAGGCGAAGATCTGCCGAAGGTTCACGAGCAGTTTCGTGAGACATATCCGTGGGTCAAGAAAAGCGCGCTTATAGTCGGTGGGGGAAATTCCGCAGGCGAAGCAGCATTGTTCCTTGCCGAAGAAGGCGCCGATACGACGCTCGCCATCTTTCGACGCGATTGGGAAAACGAAGATCCGAAACAAGGCTGCATAAAGTATTGGGTGCGGCAGCCGCTTGCGGAGGAGTTGAAGAAACATTGTCTGAAATTGTTCTTTTTGGGTAAGGTCGTCGAGATCCGCGAAGGCGAAGTCGAGATGGAAAGCGAGGGCGGCGAGCGATGCATTCTGCCCAACGACGTAGTTTTTATTCTCATCGGCTCGGACGCGGACCTGACGATGATGAAGGAATTGGGCGTCGAAACTACAGACGGAAAATACGGCGAAGTTCCGGCCTACGATCCCGAGACTTTTGAAACAAATATTTCCGGAGTATACGTCGCCGGACATTTTACAAACGAACGCCATATCAAGGGAGCGATCGAGATACCTCGCAAACTTATCCCTCAGCTTGCTCAAAAACTTGCAGAGGTCGCGGCCTAAGCTCACGATAAAAATTCGAAAATAGAAAGGGCGTGCAGAAATAACGAGAAACGCCGACGTCGTCGAATTATCGGCAATGGAGTTTAAGCCCCTTCACTATCTGATCGGAAATCGCGGCACCGTGCATTCTCGCGACGAACTTCTTGATGCGGTTTGGGGTTACGATGCGATGCCGAACACACGAACCGTCGACGTGCACATTGCGTGGCTTCGCCAAAAACTTGAAGAGAATCCGCGGCATCCGCACTTTATTCAGACGGTCCATGGAATGGGTTATAAGTTTGTCGGGTGAGATCTAGGGCCGCTGGGTTATTAGAATTTTCTCGAACCGCATCGCATCGTCCGTCATCGTCACGTTATTAAAAAAGACGTAAGACAGTCCCGTTTCAGGCAGCAGCGACACGAGTTCTTCGAGTTCGCCGTCTTCATAAGTGTAACGCCAGCGAACGACTCCGTGCAGACGGTAATAGCATTTGTCGGGTGTGACCGTTCGCGATTTGAACGGATCGACCACGTGCCAAAGATCGAGGTCCCGGCAGATCTTTTTGATGACCTTATCGTCCCACGAGGCCCCGCGCGGTTCCCATACAAAATTCTTTTCGCCGTGTTTTATCTTCTTAAAAAACCTGCGCATGTTCGCGATATTCTCGTCCGTCTGCGTGAACTTCGCCGGACATTGAAAAAGGATCGTGCGTGCTTTCAAAGCATCGGCGGAAGCGAGGGTCGTCTGCCAGCCTTCCTCGACGGTCTCGGTCGCTTTGAAAAAGCCGGCTTCGGCTTCCTGCTTTTCGGTCAACTTGCGGCGAATGCGTTTGTAGGTCGGGCTTGTCCCTTCGTGCGTGATGAGCTGCCAGGCCTTTATCGTAAATTCAAAATCTTCCGGCATTTCCGCGCGCCATTTCTCCAGTGTCTTGACCATCGGCGGCTGATAAAACGTGTGCTGTATCTCAACACACTTCAGGCTTTCCGCGTACACGTGTTTATTGGAACGGAAGCCGCAGGTCCCGATCATCGTGCTGTCCCCTTGTTTTTGCATCGTGTAAATGAGGCCCGAGCCGGCTAGATGTTTGACGGCACAACATACATCACGACGGCGAGATAATGAAGGACGCTGCCGATGAGAACGAAGACGTGAAAGATCGCGTGATTATGCGGAAGTCGCTGCATTGCAAAAAAGATGACGCCAAGCGAGTACGCAACGCCACCGGCGACGGCGAGAGCGATCGCGGCAAAACCGAGAGCGGCGAGCAGCGGCTGTATCGCAAAGACCCCGATCCACCCCATAATGAGATACGAGACGACCGACGCGGCCGAGAAACGATTTTTGAAAAGGAGCTTAACGGTAATGCCGAGGCCTGCAAACGCCCATATCAGGACAAGCAGTACGCGACCGCCCGGACTACCAAGTATCACGGTTCCGAACGGTGTGTAACTCCCCGCGATCAATTGATAAATGCCGCAGTGATCGACGATCTGCAGCTTTTGCTTTTTTTCGGGAGCAATGACGCCGTGGTAAGCCGTCGAAGCAGCGTAAAGAACGACGAGCGACAATCCGTAAACAAAACAGCTCGCTATCAGCATTCCGCCGCCGCGAAGCGACGCCATAAGCAGAAGGATCACGAAGCCGATGACACTCAAGATAAAGCCGAAGCCGTGCGTAATTGTATTCGCAACTTCTTCAACCGACAATTCGTGAAACCTTGCTTTAAACACAGAACCTATCGCTGAACCTCATCAACTTCGAAAACCGAACTCTATCGGTCGAGGATACCGTCAAGCCGAGTTCAATAGCAAAATATTTTTTTCAAAATGGCGTTCCGAACTTGCTGTCAGCGTTCGAACGCTCGCGACGCGCGACGCCGGACGCGTAAGCGGCTTCCTCGACGCCGGCCGCCACTGCCTCCGCGACCCTCCGGTCGAAAACCGATGGAATAATATAATCAGGATGGAGCTCTTCCTGTGCAATAATGCCCGCAATTGCGTGAGCGGCGGCGAGCTTCATCGCTTCGTTGATGCGTGACGCGCGGCAGTTAAGTGCGCCGCGAAAAATGCCGGGAAAACACAGCACGTTGTTGATCTGGTTCGGATAATCGGAACGGCCGGTCGCCATCACGGCCGCTAGTTCACCGGCTTCTTCGGGCATGATCTCGGGCACCGGATTGGCCATCGCGAATATGATCGGATCCTTGGCCATATTCCGCAGATCGTCCTGCGTAATGACACCCGGAGCCGACAGTCCGAAAAACACATCCGCGCCCTTGATCACATCATGAACCGACCCTTCCTCCTTTTCGGTGTTCGTGTGTTGGGCGTACCAGTCTTTGACCCAATTCATGTTTTCCTTCCGACCTTGAAAAAGAGCACCGCTCTGATCGCAGCCGACAATATTTCTAACGCCCGCCGCCATGACGATCTTCGAGCAGGCGACGCCGGCGGCGCCGACGCCGTTGACAACGACCTTAATGTCTTCCATGCGTTTGCCGACGATCTTGAGCGCGTTGATGAGAGCGGCAAGTACGACGACCGCAGTTCCGTGCTGATCATCATGAAAAACCGGAATATCGAGTTCTTCCTTTAGACGGTCTTCAATCTCGAAGCAACGCGGCGCCGAGATGTCTTCGAGGTTGATGCCCCCAAACGCGACCGAAATATTTTTGATCGTCTGTACTATCTCGTGCGGGTCTTTTGTATTCAGGCAGATCGGAAACGCGTCTACACCGCCGAATTCTTTGAAGAGCTGTGCCTTACCTTCCATCACCGGCATCGCCGCTTCCGGACCGATGTCGCCGAGGCCGAGGACTGCGGTTCCGTCAGATACGATGGCGACGGTGTTCTTCTTGATCGTCAGGTTGAAAACCTTTTCCGGATCTTTGGCGATCGCTTCGCAGACGCGGGCCACGCCGGGCGTGTACGCCATGGAAAGATCGCTTCGCGTTTTGAGCGGCATTTTCGAGTTAACCTCGATCTTTCCGCCGAGGTGCATAAGGAAAGTGCGGTCCGACACGTTCACTACTTCGACACCGTCGACGTTATCGAGCGAAGCAATGATCTCCTTATCGTGCGTCTCCGACGCGGCGTTGACCGTGATATCGCGAACGATAAAATCCTTTCCGACACTCGCAATATCGATGCCTTCTATATCGCCGCCCGCGCGGCCGATCGCGGTCGTGATCTCGCCAAGTTTACCGGGTTTATTGTGGATCTTTACGCGTAATGTGAGGCTGTAGCTGGCGTTCGGCGTGGCTGAATTAGACATACAAGGTTTAACAAAAAACACCATTTCCCCCGAATGCGCTTCGGCGATCGGGAATCGAGGCGACTTTTAGAAAAGTATGAACAAAAAATCGGCGACAGGCAAACGAGCCCCGTTGTGAAAACAGATCAAAATTGGGAAGCGAATCTATGCGGGACGGATCAAGGCTCGGAAGACGCCAGTCACGGTGACGGCGTCCGCGCTCAGGCTGAGCATTTCGTACGCGTCGTTGGCGGCATGAAGTTCGATCTGCGAACCGTTTCGATAATAGCGGCGTAACAGGGTGCCGTGTCCTGCGGCATTTGCCACGATGGTACTGCCCTCGCGGGCAAATGTCCGACGCTCGATGATCGCGACGTCACCCTCGGCAATGTTGCGGTCGCTCATTCCGTCGTCGGTGACACGAAATGCGAAAACATCCGAATCCGCATATAAACCAAGCAAAAAACGCGGGACCGCGAAAGCCTCGCGTTCCCAGTCCTCAGCACCCTGCGTGGCGCCTGGTTCCAACCACTCGACGACGCACAGCCTCGATTCCTGGGCTTCGGCAACACAAAGCTCCAGCTTGAACGGCCCGTCGGCGACGCGTCTCCGTATTAAACCTTGGGCTTCGAGCGAACGCACGTGCCGCGCGATACCAGAACGCGAATTTACGCCCATATGCCGCGCGATGGTCTGATACGAAGGCAGATGGCCGTTCTTTTCGATATATCTTGTAATGATATCGAGTACGTCTTTTTGTCGTCGTGTCCGCGGCTGCATTGCGGCATATTGTAAATAATTGCCGCGTCGAAACCAAATAGGATCTCGCGGGCGATAGTTCGGCATTCCCTGTCGGCGGTATTTGTTATAATTTAGACCTCGGAGGTTTACAGTATCAGCAATATCAACGGGTTTACGAAGGGCCTGAAACCCAACCAGGTTCGCCGCATCGAACGCCTCGCCACGCGCCGCGTTTCACCGAATGAGATCGTTTCACCCGAACTCGCTCGCCAAATGTCCGAGATCTCAAACGAAACCGGCCGGCAGGTCGGAGTTCTCATCAATCGAAAGGGACAGGTCGAATATGTGATGGTAGGGAACGCCAAACAGATCGAAATGCCGGATTTCGGTCGTTCACGGGTATCGACCGGTCGTTTTCGCGGACTGCGGTGCGTCCACACGCATCTGCTCGGCGAACGACTTACGCAGGATGATCTCACCGATCTTGCTTTGCTCCGCCTTGACCTGATGTCGATCGTGCAAGTCGAAAAGGAAACCGGACTGCCGGGGCTTGTGTATTCCGCGCACCTGCTGCCGGCGAATTCGGGAAAACTTCACGACGACGATGAGAGCAGTTTGCCTTACGAATTTCTCGAACCGAATATTCCTGCCCACATGGATACCGATTTTACATCGCTGATCACATCGCTCGAAAGCGAAATGGCGCGCGTTCGAGTTTCGTCGGCTGCCAGCCCGACAGGTGTCGATCGGGCGATACTTGTCGGCGTGACCACGTCGTATGTCGAGGATGCACAGGAATCGATGAATGAGCTTGAAGAACTGTCCGCCGCAGCCGATGTCATTGTGCTGGACAAACTCATACAGCGGCGTCCGCAGATCGATCCGAAGACCGTTCTCGGGCGCGGGAAACTGGAAGAGCTGTTGATCAGATCAATGCGGCTCGGCGCCGACATGATAATTTTCGATACGGAGTTATCGCCGACGCAGGTGCGTTCGTTATCAGAGGCGACCGACCTGAAAGTCATCGACCGGCCGCAGTTGATCCTCGATATCTTTGCCCAGCGTGCGCAGTCACGCGAAGGCAAGCTGCAGGTCGAACTCGCACAGCTCAAGTACCTTTTGCCGCGGTTGGTGATGGGACAGGATTCGGCCTTCTCGCGACTGGCGGGCGGCATCGGCGGACGCGGGCCAGGCGAGACCAAGCTTGAAACCGATCGCCGGCGTGTTCGCGACCGCATCACCCAGCTCGAGGCGCAGGTGAACGCGCTCGGACGTCAGAGGCAGGAACGCCGAAAAACGCGAACGCAAAAACATCTACCGATAATCTCGCTTGTCGGTTACACGAACGCGGGGAAATCGACGCTGCTAAATACGCTGACGCAAAGCAAAGTTACGGCTGAAAGAAAAATGTTCGCGACGCTCGATCCGACGTCGAGACGTCTGCGGCTTCCTTACGAACAGGAAGTCATCATCAATGATACGGTTGGATTTATTCGCGATCTGCCCGACACTCTGGTCGCGGCCTTTCGCGCGACGCTTGAAGAGATCTCCGACAGCGATCTGCTTATTCACGTTGTCGATGCGGCAAATCCGCGAGCAGCGCAGCAGATCGAATCTGTAACAAAAATACTCTCTGATCTCGAGATGAACGGCATTCCCCAGGTGATCGCGCTAAACAAGGCGGACGCCGCCGACGGCGAGGCTTTAGCCGCTCTCGAGCGTCAGATCGCCCTTGACACGGGCGTCGCGTGCGTGTCAATTTCAGCAATGAATCGGCGAAGTCTGGACCCGCTGCTTGATCTTATCGGCACGCGCGTGGTCGAAAATTCGCCTTATACTGAATCCGCGGGCTCGCACTGAACCATTCGATAGATCGACCGTAATGAGCAAACGAATATCGGAAATGGGATCGCCGTTTCTTCGTTGGAGAAAGGATCTTCTCCGACGCTTTTCCGCGCCTTTCGAGCGCTTCGGCGTGGTACCCCGTTTTTGGCTTGGATTCGTGCTTCTTTCGCTGCTCACCACACTGCTTATCTACAATCCGCTCTGGCATGCGAACACCGAGCTTCCGTATAAAGAAGGCGACGTTGCCCATGAGAGCATCATTTCGCCCGCCGATATTTATTTTGTAGATGACGCCGATACAGACCGTCTACGGCAGGCGACGCGTAATTCGGTCCGGCCGATCTTCGCGTCGGAGCCGCGACGGTCCGATGAAGCGGTGCAGAATTTCAGGGCGGCATGGGAGAGGCTGCAGCGAAAATATGGCAGCCCTACGAATCCAAGGTCTAACTCGAATTCGAAACCGGATGAACAATGGACAGGCCCGGGTGGTCCCGAACTCGGAAAGGTATTCGCCTCACGTATTTTCAGCACAAACGAACTCGAAGCGGTGATCCGCGTGCTCCGCGAAAATGCTAGCGGCGATATCTACGGCGATCAGGATCGGCCATATCTCGAAAATGAAGTCGCGATCGTCGACCGGCAAAAACCTACCGATTCGCGTCA
>JBBSGG010000004.1:0-111941 GCA_038254305.1 Pyrinomonadales bacterium | reverse complement strand
TGCTGCTGGAGAGCGCGATGCTCGGCGTTTTCATGTCGCTCGATCTGCTAGTATTTTATCTGTTTTTCGAGGCGTCTCTTGTCCCGATGTTTTTCCTTATTGGAATCTGGGGCGGCGATAACCGCGTTTACGCTGCTATTAAATTCTTTGTCTATACATTCCTCGGAAGCCTGTTGATGCTCGTCGCGATCATCGGATTGTACTACCTGCATGCGGACGCGACCGGCATCGGCACCTTCGACTACGTTACGCTTCTGAATACTATCAGACTCGGAAACATGCCGTTCTCGGCCGAGACCGGAGCGCTTCTTTTCATGGCGTTTGCGATCGCGTTTGCGATAAAGGTGCCGCTGTTTCCGTTTCACACTTGGCTGCCCGACGCTCATACCGAAGCCCCAACGGCGGGCTCCGTCATTCTTGCGGCGGTACTCCTGAAGATGGGAACCTACGGCCTGATGCGGTTTAATTTCGCGCTGTTCCCGGATGCAAGCCGTAAGTTTGCGCCGCTGTTCATTGCTCTCGCCGTTATTGGCATCATTTACGGAGCGTTGGTCGCTATGGTGCAGCCGGACATGAAACGCCTCGTCGCGTATTCGTCGGTTGCTCACATGGGCTTCGTCATTCTGGGAATGTTTTCATTTACCGAAGCCGGAATGCAGGGTGCGATCTACCAGATGCTCAGCCACGGCGTTTCGACGGGCGCATTGTTCCTGCTGGTTGGATTTATCTACGAGCGTCGGCACACGCGCGCGATCTCCGAATTCGGCGGTCTTGCTAACGTAATGCCGATCTACGCGACAGTTTTCGTTATTACTGCAATGTCGTCTGTAGGACTTCCGTTTTTGAACGGATTCGTCGGCGAGTTTCTTATCATGCTTGGTATGTGGACGTCGCACGCGCTCGACGCGGCGGGTGCGAACTGGAATTACATTTCGACGATGCTGGCGGGCACTGGCGTGATCTTCGCCGCAGTATATCTGCTATGGATGATCCAGCGGGTCTTTTTCGGAAAGGTGACCAACGACAAGAACCGGATCCTCAAGGACCTTAGCTGGCGCGAGATCGGATTGATCACACCGCTTGTTTTGCTGATGGTATTTATGGGCGTTTATCCGCGGCCGTTTCTCCAGACATCACGTGATGCGGTACTCGCGCTTGAAAAAGGTGTGATGCACCAAGCTGGCGGCGTAGTGGAAAAGACGGAAGTTAAAGTTCCGGAACGCGGCGAGGCCCAGATCAAATAATGAATACGTTCTTTCTCTCAGAATTAACCGCGCCGAATGCCGACGTCACTGCGATCCTTCCCGAAATGGTGGTCGCGATCGTCGGCGTGATCGTAATGCTTTATGACAGTTTCTTTCCGAAGCAGCGTATCGTTACAGGTGCGATGTCGCTCGTGGGCCTCGTAATATCGGGCGTTCTCCTCGTTTCAATGTGGTCGCCCGGCGCGAGTGTCTCCACTTCGTCGTGGAGCGGTATGGTCGCTCACGACAGTCTTCGCTTTGCCTTCTCGATCGTCTTTTTGATCGTCACGGCAATGACGATACTGGTATCGACGGCCTGGACAGATCGTGAAAATGTTCCAGTAGGCGAATACCACGCGCTGTTGATGTTCGGCACATTCGGCATGATGCTGATGGCGGCCGGAAACGATCTCGTCATTATGTTTCTCGGTCTCGAAACGCTTTCGATATCGACCTATGTAATGGCCGGGCTTCGCCGCGGCGATCTGCGGTCGAACGAGTCGGCGATGAAATATTTCATTCTCGGGTCGTTCGCGTCGGCTTTTTTGCTTTATGGAATGGCTCTAGTTTACGGCGCGACAGGCTCGACAAATATTCCCGAGATAGCCGCAAAGGTTGCGGATCCGAATTTCCCGGCGCTTCTGCTGATCGGCGGCGCGTTTTTGATAATCGGTTTTGGTTTCAAAGTGGCGATGGTTCCATTTCATATCTGGACACCGGACGTTTATGAAGGAGCGCCGAGCCCTGTCACCGCATTCATGTCGACGGGACCGAAAGCCGCGGCTTTTTCATCATTCATTCGCGTATTTGTACTCGGTTTTCCCATCATTGCGGGAATCGAGGTCTCGTCATATCTGCACGAATCGTGGATGACCGCATTGACGATAATGGCGATGCTGACCATGACACTCGGCAACGTGGCCGCGATCATGCAGACGAATGTGAAGCGAATGCTTGCCTATTCGTCGATCGCCCACGCCGGATACGCAATGGTTGGATTCATCGGTGCAGGTGCGGCCCGCAGTGAGATCGGCCGTGACGAAGCGGTCGCGTCGGTCGCGTTTTATATGCTTACATACGCCATGACCAATCTCGGTGCGTTTGCGATCGTCACGCTGCTCGGCCAAAAGAACGACCGTCGTACGGAATTCGAGGATTACAACGGCATCGGGTTCAAATCGCCGATGCTTTCGTTCGCGCTATCGTTGTTCATGCTTAGCCTTCTCGGAATGCCGATCACGGCGGGATTTATCGGAAAGGTGCTCGTATTCCGACCCGCACTTGAGGCCGGCAGCCTGCTACTGACCGTCCTGGTGATAGTCGCTGTCATCAACACCACAATCTCGGCATACTATTATTTGCGCCTGATCGTGGTAATGTTCTTTCGCGAAAGAACGACGCAATGGATCGAGCCGCGGATTCCCGCTGGCCTTGCCGCGGCTTTGCTCCTCGCCGTTTTTGGCGTTCTCTATCTTGGGATTTTCGGCAGCGGTTTGATCGACAAGTTTTCTCAACCCGCATCGGCCGCTATCGGATATCTCGCTAGGTGATCATGTTGTCTCCGCTTGAATGTTATGAACATCGCCGCGCAGATTCGAACACGGCTCGGCGATGAATGGCTGCCGGAGATCTACAGTACCAAAGTGCGTTCGGACCGCACGCGTTCGTATTCGCTCGACATTCCCCAGCGCGAAAATCAGGCTGAGATCTTCCATACCTTGCTCGGGATCGAACTAAAGGTCGGCAAAAACAGGCTCGCGTGTCCGGACCTTTCGACCGCGAGATATCTTCGCGTTTTTGCACGCATGGGATGTACGGAGATCGCACTGCCGTACGACATCAGCCGTATTCCCGCGATCGCCGACGAACTCGAAACCGCCTGGCATAAGACCCTTCTTTTCTGCAGTGAAGCTGTCGCGGGCAGCGCAGAGACGCTGAAGAAAAGATTGCGAGGGCGTCTGTTGCGAATGATTCGCGAAGAGATCACGACGATCGGCGCAGGTGAGGCGATGCCCCAGTTCAGAAAGGCTACAAGTCAGCGAAGCTAGCCTTAACTGGACGATTTAAGCATTTTTATGGTGATATAATACTCGTAAGACGAAAATATCCGTCTATAAATATGTTTGACGCAGCGATAAAAACCACGGTCTCGCAGGAACTACCTTTCCCCTATAACAAGCGGACGTTCTGTAATTATGTGCCGATAGAGAAGCGCATCGACCACGCCAAAGTGCTGATCGTCAATAGTCTTCTTCGTTATGAATCGGACCTGTCGGAGCTGGCGGTGCAGGATTGGGAAGGTTCGATCGAAACCAAGCTTCGCTTCGAACGCAAGGTTTCCGGCATGGCGTGCAATAACATCGCAAACAATGTCCTCCGCCTTGTTCGCAATCCGAAGACCCTGACCGTGCACCTTTCGGAGGTAGCCGCCGCAGCGAAAGCATATCGTCCGGACGCGATCGTTTTAAGCGGGACCTTCAGCGATTTTGATTATTACAATCCGCTGCAGCTGGCCTCGTTCGCTGAGTTCATCAAGGCGACAAAGAGCCCGGTCCTCGCGATCTGCGGCTCCCACCAGCTGGTCGGTGCTTCTTTCGGAGCAGAACTCAAAACGCTCGACGGCCTGGAACCTTTCGAAAAGCGTGCGGATCGCCTTGTCGAATATCAGTATCGATTCGTCAAGATCGTAGGCAAGAATGATCCGATCTTCGACGGTATCGAAGATAAAGAATCGAGCGCCTGGCAGGATTACACGCGGGAAGATGACATTTTGCGTGTCTGGCAAAATCACGGCATCCAGGTCGAAGGCGTTCCCGCGGGCTTCGAACTGCTTGCCACGTCATACCTTTGCAAGAATCAGATGATGGTTAAACGCACGGGCGGGCAGATGATCTACTGCGTTCAATTTCACCTCGAAAAATCATTCGAGGATTGGTCGAAGAACCCGACCCGCTGGGAGCATCACAACGAATCTCGCGACGGCCGCATACTTTTCGAGAATTTCCTGAAACTCGCCTTGCAGAACAAATCAAAATGACTTGATCAAACGGAAAGGGCCGGATATTCCGGCCCCGTCTCTTCTAGTGTGCTCCCGCAGTCTATTTTTCAGCGACGCCCTTAACGAAGTTGCTGAGCGAATCCAACCCATTTTCGACGTTGGTGGAGTTGTACTGCAGAGTCGAATTACCACCGCCAGAGATCTGATATTGGGGCGAGAGGTAACAGTTAACGCCTTGCGGTGTGCATGTAAGGCTGTTGGCATCGATCGGGGCAACGACCATCGTTCCTTGAAGAATTCCGTTACCACCTCCCGACCGTTCAAAACCTTGGGGACCGGTCACAAGTACCAGTCCCTTCCAGTTGAACGCACCGTTAAACCTCAGCTTTCCTGTAACAACTAAAATGCCGCCGCCATCGCCCCGCAAATCGAGGTCGCCATCTACGTAAGTAATCCCCTTTCCGGTAGCGTTGTCACCGTAATTGGTGCCGTCGTTATTCGGAGGCGTCACCCCGGGCGCGTAATATTTGCCGCTCGCCGCAGCGGTCGATTTCAGCAGCTGAAGCGCCGAATTGAGACGCTGCGGAGTCGAGAGCCAATACGGAAGCTCGTCAGCGACGTTCGAAGTGCTCCCATAGACACTGCCGTTCATGCCACTCACAGCCGCATCTACGATCGCCAGATTCGGGTCGTTCGTCACACCAACAGGCGGTAGAAACGCCCGCAGCAAAACGTCTTTTCCTGAGTACGTGATCGGGGTTGAATTTCCCACGTTGAACAGAAACGAAGAAGTAGCCGGGTTTGTAACACAGGGCAGCGTAGCGGTCGTTTGGGTACATCGCGGGCCGATCAATGTCAACGGAGACGGAGCACCGAGGCCGTTGAAATAATTCTTTTGAATCACGGCTTCGAGCTGTTTAACTGCACCTTTAGGACCGTAACCCGTGGCCTTGATAAAGAGCCGGATCGGTTCCGGTGCGGTCATCGTACCGGTGACCTGTGTAACGGCGGGTAAACTTTGTGCGGAGGCGGGAATGTTGGGTATCACGCTGTAACCCGAGCGGTAATATCCCTCGGGCGCAGGTAGAAAAATATTCTCTCGCAGCACGCCGCACCCCGGCGTGCCTGTGCCGTCGGCGTTGCAGGTCACCGTGGATGGCGGCGTAAGGGCCAAAAGACTGCTTTGCACCATGAAGGTCTGCGAATCGAAAAAAAGTCGCACGTTACCCGCGTTTCCGTAAGTTACCGTTCCGGGATCGATATAGCCGCGGAGAAGCTTTACAGTATTGAATGGTTCGATCATGTTAACCACGATCGTGAAACGTACGCGCGGCGGCATTGGAACTGATCCGCCGCCCGGGCCAACGGTCATTTCAAAGCGACCAAAATTCGTGATCGCCGAAATACCGGTTGAAACGTTTAGCGTCGTGGTCGATGAAGGCGGAATATATGCGATGCGGACCCATTTCGTGACATCTAACGGGTCGGTCCAAGTCTTTGTGGCGCCGTTCGCCTGGCTCTCGATGTAGCCGCTCGCGTTGAAACGAATCACATTCGAGACATTGTCCGGATCGCGAACCTCGACTGCATACGACATTCCGCTGTTGGTGCCTATCGGAACTACAGCTCCCGTGTAAGGCATCCACCGTGACAACCTCGGCAAACAGTCGGCCGGCGGCGAGGCGGAGGCACATTGCGCGGTCGTCGGAAGTGTCGAATTCGACGTGTTGAGGGTGATCGCCTTGAGGTAATCGATCTTATTGTCGGTCGATCCGGGTGTCGGTGACGTATTGATCAGCGGGCTTGGGACAGTGTTTGCACGGAGCACATTTACCGCAGATTGAATACCGCTCTCCGCTGCATAATATGCTTGCTGCTCTGCCGTCGCGTCCGTCACGTTTCCCGTGTTCGTGGACGCCTCGAGAACCAAGGCGGCTGCAGCGACCATCAGGAGAAATGAGATCAGCATGACCATAACGAGAGCAGCACCACGCTCGTTCTTGCGGCTGGAGTATTTCGGGCTCGTCGACTCTGTATTTTTCATAAGCGGCCTCGTTGGCATTTGCTTCATTAGTACTGCTGTAGCATGTAATCTGCGTTTCGCAGCGTAACGTCCGAAACGAGTGTGACGTTTTGCGGATTGACCTGTCCGGCAACTCTTTCGAGCGAAACGGTGATCGTTACGCGGACGCGGCCGGTATTCGCTTTATTGGTTGCCGTGGTCGCCGGGTTCACTTCCGTCGGAATCGGGTTGGCTCCCGTGTAGTCGAAGTATCTGAAATTCACGCTACTGATGCGGTTGATGATAATTGACGTTTCACCGCTCCCCGGGCCGTTCGCGTTGGCGTCGTAACGAAGGATCGACTGCGTCGTCGGATCGAAAAAGTACGTGATATTCTCGCCGGGATCGGTGAGCACCGTGTTGGTGTTTACCACATTCGCGAGAAAATGGATCTGATTGTCTTTTGACTCGTTCGACACGATTCCGTTTCCGGAGATCCCATATCCTGAATTCGATATCTCTCTTGAAATAACGTTGAGTGCAGCCTGCGCCGCAGTGAGCGCGTCAGTGCGGCTGCTTTCCCGCTGTCGCGTTCCTAGCGATCGAGAGAAAAGGCTCGTAGCGAGACCGAGCACGACGAGAATGATCGTCATCGAAAGGACCAACTCAATCAGCGAGAATCCAGATGCGTTTTGTTGTGACTGCTTTTTATTCATGACGAGCTAGTTGGACCTGACCCGTCGGAAAACCGCGCGTGTCCGGTAAGCGGTGATCCAGGTCCCGTTTGCCCCTACAGGAGTCACGGTTATAGTGATCTCTTTAAGGGTGGTAGATGCGTTTATTTGCGGATCCGGGGTATTTGGTGTGAACGGATCATCATCAATGACTGTATCTACGACGTACCGCGTGTTGTCCGAAGCGCAGCGGGTTTGCGACGCTTTGGCCCCTCCGGTAAGATCACGGGCCCCATCGTCGACGTCGGCGCAGGTCGCGGTCGCTGTCGTCGCGTTACTGATCACGGTCGGCGTGAACTTCGCGCTTCGCATAAGCTCTACTTCTCGCTGCAGGATCGCGAGCGCCTGCGAACGGTTGCTGTTTCCGGTGTTGATCGTGGTAGCGTACGCGAAAACGCCGAAAACGCCCAAGGTGGCGACCATTAAAATAAGCAGCGCAATTATGGTTTCGACGAGTGAGAAACCGGCTGCATTACCGTTTTCCGCTCTCAGGGTGTTGCTTACGTTTTTCATACTTTCGCTTTTGCAGCGATATGTTCGCTCAATTGAGAACGCAACCCGAATTTGTCACTACAAGTACGTAGCAATTGAGGGTCGGTGTCTGAGCCGTGACTGTCGGAGTGGGTAAGGTGGACGGCAACTGGCCGTTACGGAGAACCGCGACCGTACCGGTATCGGATATCGCGAGGACTGTTTGGTCGGGCGTCTGAGAACTGCAGTTGCTGCAGATAGTAAAAAGCGGAGTGATATCTGCGTTGGTGCTGTCTTTCGCGATCACATGTCCCCGTTGATTGAACTCTAGCGTAATCGGATAATTTAGGGTGTCCGAAACGAGAATCCTTGTTTGGCTACGCGTGTTGAAATTAACTACGCGTGTTTCCGCAACCGGATCGATCACACCGTTATTATCGAAATCGAGGGTCGCTGTAAAGGACGTCGAACTATTGAGCGTCACTTTCGCCATTTCCGCCTCAGTAACCGCACGACGCTTTACCGAATCGAACCTTGCACGTTCAAGATAGACCTTGAATTCGCGCACGATTCCCTGACGCTGAAGATCAACCGTGGCGCCGCGAAAATTGATAACCGCTAATGTCACCATTATCCCCACGATAACGAGGACGATCATCACCTCTATTAGAGAGATGCCGCGTTGACCGCTTAACGCACTGTGTTTCATGTCTTTGCTCCGGAAAAAGGCGGGTCGTTGGCTTGACGGGTTTACGAAGGGCCGGCGAAGATTCCGGCTAAGCTAAGATTTTCACACGATTGCAAAAATGTGTCAAGCATTGTTTAACTGAGTTGAACCCTCAGTTTAAACAAAAATCTATTACCCGGTGTATTCCAGCAATACGTTTTCTCTAGGTTGGTCGGAAGGAACTACAAGAAACAATCGGCCGGGACGTTTTCCATCGTGTTGGCTATAAGTCGGTCGACAACTGCATTGAAATCGCCGCCGGTTTCCTCAAAGACTTTAAGCTGTTCGTCCGCGGACGTTCCTCGTTCGAGGATCGTGTGAACATGCTCCACTTCTTTCCGCGAGTCGAGTGGATCGAGTACATCGTCCACAAAATCGAGTAATTCGCGGATCAGATCTTTTACAGGAACTTCCTTTTGTTTCCCAAGATCGAGTAGCATGCCATCAAGTCCGTACCGTATCGCCCGCCACTTGTTTTCCTGGATCAGACGCCGATGGTAGAGCCGGAAACCAAGGTTTTTATCGATCAGTGTCGTCAGTTTAGCGACGATCGCTTGGAAGAGAGCCGCGACGGCGATCGTATCGTCCACGCGTGTCGGAATATCGCAGATGCGGAATTCCAAGGTCGGAAACAAGTGATGCGGACGAATGTCCCACCAGATCTTGGAGCCGTCCTGAATGCAATTCATCTTTATCAGCAGATCAACATAGCCCTGATACTGCTGATAGGACTCGAAATGGTCGGGTATTTCGGTTCGTGGAAATTTCTTGAAGACTTCGCAGCGATACGATTTCAGTCCGGTATTAAAACCGAGCCAGAAGGGTGACGAAGTGGTCAGCGCGAGCACGTGCGGCAAAAAATACCGTGCGGCATTCATAATATGAATGCGCCGGTCAAGATCGGGAACGCCGACATGCACGTGGACGCCGAATATCAGCAACGATCGGGCGACCATCTGGAGTTCATCGACAAGCAGCTTATAACGATCGCCGTCATAGATCTCCTGTTCCGACCATTTCGAGAATGGATGCGTCGAGGCGGCGACGATCTCCATTCCCTTTTTTCGAGCCAGGCTGGAAATTATGCAGCGAAGCTTCGTTATGTCCTCGCGGGCTTCCTGAATATTCGCGCAGACACCCGTGCCGACCTCGATCATCGACTGTATCATCTCAGGTTTGATCTTTTCGCCAAGCAGCAGTTTGCCTTCGTCGAGGATCTCCACAACGTGCGATCGGAGTTCCCGTGTGACAGGATCAACAATTTGAAATTCTTCTTCTATTCCGAGCGTGAATTGTTCGAACATACAAATTCTCAAGTCGACGTTCAGGATCGATGTTTAAGATTTCTGCCTATTCTAGCTTATTTCGGCGGCCGGCGACACAAAATGACCTACGTCTTGGGCGCGGCAGCCGTTTCCTTCGCGATCTTCAGGAACTCGACTGCGGCGTGCGAAAGTACCGAATTTTTCCGATAAATAATGTTTAGTTTACGTTCAAGCCGCATCTCCTTTACGCTCAAGCCCTTGAGCTGGCCACTGGCGATCTCGACCGTGGCCGATAGCTTCGGGACCAGTGCGACACCCGCACCTGTCTTGACCAGCAACTTTATCGCCTCGAGCGAAGGGAGTTCCACGGCGATATCAAGCGTGGTCGAATATTTTGCGAAAGTTTCGATCACTTTTTGGCGATACGGCGATTCTGCATTATGGGCGATGAATTTTTCATCGCCGAGCTCGCGAATCGAAGTCGAGCCGTTGTTCGCTAGCCGATGAGACGGCGCTACGATCAGGACAAGCTCGTCCGTCAAAACGGGGACGTAACGCAGCGAATCGTCCGTCGGTTTGAACGATATTACTCCTAACTCCACCTCCCGGGCTGTTATTTCCTTTGGGATGCGGCTGGCCACTCCGCGACGGACCTCGATCTTTATCTGGGGATGCCGCTTGCGAAATTCGGAGATCACCGGCAAAAGGCAGAAGACAGTGTGTTCGTTCGCGCTTATCGTCACCTTGCCGTGATGCAGATCGCGCATTTCGGTGAGCGCGTTGCGGGCATTTTGCCGTAAGTTAATCATCTGATTGGCATAATCGACGAGTAGTTCGCCGGCGAATGTCAGCGTCCCGTCCTTCGATGAACGGTCGAACAATTTCTCGCCGATGTCCTGTTCAAGTCGCCGAATGGCTTGGCTCACGGCAGGCTGCGTTCGATCCAATACTTCCGCGGCTCGCGAAAAGCTGCGTTCGCGTGCAACCGTCACCAGCACTTCCAGTTGATTGATATCCATAAAACTCCAGCCAGAATTAGTATCTATCGATATTATCAAAACTTATGCAAAATGAATATAAATAACCCATAACGCGTCGCATCGATTCTTTCGAAACGCGTGTTCGGACGTAGTAAATACGGCATGATGGGCGCTTCGCGCACTGTTTCTACTGTTTGCATTTTCAGAAACGGCAAGTTACCATGAAAATTCGCCAAAGCGACCGTTTCTCGCCTTTTGTCCCCATTTTTTAACGAGAGAAACGTTTTCGATATCGTCCATCTTTAGCGCGGCTTTATGGGTTTTTCTACAATTGCGATACATGCCGGAAATGAGCCCGATGCCGCGACGGGCGCCGTGAGCGTCCCGATCTACCAGACATCGACCTACGCGCAGGAAGGCCTCGGAAAGCACAAAGGCTACGAATACGCACGCACGCAAAACCCGACGCGTTCAGCGCTTGAGAGGAACATCGCAGCGCTCGAAGGCGCGAAATTTGGTTTTGCCTTCGCATCTGGAATGTCGGCGATCGATGCCGCACTTAAACTTGTAAAAGGCGGCGATCACGTAATTCTAGGCGACAACACATACGGCGGCACTTTTCGCCTTTTCAATCAGATTTTGTCTGACTACGGGGTCGAATTCGATCTCGCCGATACCTCGGATATTTCAAGCCTCGAAAAAGCCTTTCGTCCGAACACGAAAATGGTTTTCGTCGAAACGCCGACCAATCCGGTTATGACCGTCTCGGATCTTTCGGCGGTTTCCCAACTCGCGCATTCACGCGGAGCGAAGGTCGTCTGCGACAACACTTTTCTATCGCCGTATTTTCAGCAGCCGCTTCGGCTCGGATGCGACCTCGTAGTTCATTCCACCACAAAGTATCTCAACGGACACTCAGACAGCGTCGGCGGTTTTCTAGCGTTAAATGACGAAACCGACGCGCAGCGGATCGCATTTATTCAAAACGGTGTCGGCGCGATCCTCTCGCCATTCGATTCGTTCCTCGTTCTTCGCGGAACGAAAACGCTTGCCGTTAGAATGGATGCGCACGACCGCAATGGCCGTCTAGTGGCGAACTTTTTGGCTGAGCATCCTAATGTGGAGAAGGTTTATTATCCCGGGCTCGTATCTCATCCGCAGCACGAATTGGCAAAGCGCCAGCAAAGTGGATTTGGCGGTATGGTGGCATTTGAAACCGGATCGCTCGGAAACGCGAAGAAGGTTCTGGAAGGAGTTAGGCTCTGCACACTCGGCGAGAGCCTCGGCGGTGTCGAATCGCTGATATCGCATCCGGCGTCGATGACGCATGCGTCCGTGCCTGTGGAAACCCGCAGTCGTCTCGGCATTACGGATGGACTCGTCCGCATTTCAGTCGGCATTGAAGATGCCGAGGATATTCTCGAAGATCTGGATCAAGCATTAAAATAAAGTAGGGCGCAGCCGAGCCTTCGGTTTTCCCCGCGCCTTAGCAAGTTATGGTAAATGTCGAGATACATGCTACTTCACATATCGGGCGTGTCCGCCGCGGTAATGAAGACAATTATCTTATACTCAATATCTCGCGGTCGCGCTCCTGGACGAGTTCGCAGGAAGACGGAGAGTTTGTAGTAGAATCGCAGACGTTCGAGGTCGACGGCAACGGCGTCGTATTGGCGGTGTCCGATGGAATGGGCGGTGCTCTTGCCGGTGAAGTTGCGAGCAAAATGGCGGTCGACACAGTGTCGGAGAAACTGCTCGAAGCCGACCCCGAAGAAACGCTCACACCCGAAGCCAGCCAATATCACCTGATCGCGAAACTCTATAACGCCACTGTCGAAGCCAACCATCTTGTCCATGAACAAGGCAGGACGGACCCGCAATTTCAGGGAATGGGCGCGACATTTACCGGAATGGGCTTCACGCCGGACGGCGTAGATATAATTCAGGTCGGCGACAGCCGAGCTTACCTGGTTCGCAACGGCAAGATCTATCAGATAACAAAAGACCAATCGCTCGTCCAGCAGCTTATTGATGCGCAGCAGATCTCGCCCGAGGAAGCCGAGACACACACTCTTAAGAACGTGATACTTCAGGCTCTGGGAGCGCAGAACGAGATCTATCCGGTGTCGGCCAGGCTCGCGCCAAATAGCATGGACGTGCTTTTGCTATGCAGCGATGGCCTGTCCAATAAGGTCACCGCCGCCAATCTCCAGCGGATCGTCGTCGACAACATCGATAACCTTGCCGTCGCATGTGCAGAGCTAGTAAAAGAAGCCAATACCAACGGCGGCGAAGACAACATCACCGTCGTTATTGCTAAATTGACGGGCGACAATTTGGAACAAGCCAACACCGAGGAAGTTCAGCTGGAGCTTATCGACATGGGCAACATCCACGACACCGCCGATCAAGACACAGCCGAAGTGCTCTAATTGTTCCTCCACTCCGGCAGCTCGTTCGTAACGCGGCGAACGTAGATCGACGAACCCTTAACATTCACGACCTCGACCTTTTCGCCTTCGACGAGTTCGGTTTCGCTGTCTTCCGGAAAAGCCGTCCACGTCGAGCCGTAGACCTTTACCGCGCCTTCGCGCAAAGCTCCTTTGCTCGCACCGGTAACCGTACCTATTTTGCCCGGAAGCGATTCCATACCTGTTTTGACCCTGTCCTCGTCGCGATGTGACAAATAGTTTGAAAAGATGGTCCGTGACATCACGGTCAGCGCCGTCGACACGACCGCGAACACGAGGAATTGTACTGCGAAGCCGGCTCCCGCAAGACCTGCAAGCGCCGCCGCAAATGCACCGATGCCGAACCACAGCAACACGAAGCCGAGCGTGAAGACCTCCGCGATAACGAAGATCACGCCCAGAGCGGCCCATAATATCCAAACCAAATTATCCATCAGTTAAAAAGCCTGCGTTTCTTTCGACCATCTTATCACGCACGCGCTTTAGACGTCTTCCGGATCCGCGGGCGAAGTGTGCACTAGAGATGGTGTTATTTTGAAGTTCTAATCACAAATGCTAATCTCGTAAATTGTGCTGGGGTGGCGGAATTGGTAGACGCCCGGGACTTAAAATCCCGTGTTCTTAGGAGCGTGCGGGTTCGATTCCCGCCCTCAGCATTCCGTTTTAATAAGGCTGTCGGGCGACCGGCGGCCTTTTCCCATGGCACGGTGATTGCCATCCGGATGGGTGAAGGAAGGAGAAAAAACATGCATGTTAAACAGATATTGATCGTAGCCCTCGCAGCCGCGGCATTTGCGGTTTCGGCCTTTGGGCAGAACGGCCGCGTCCTTTCAGAAGCGCAGCGGATCACAGGCGACCGGTTCACGGTTTCGGCAATGACGCCTCGCGGTGCTGCCGTATTTGCCGTTTCCCGGCCATCAGCGCCAATGCTAGCCGCGATCGACCGCGGGCTCACCGATCTTTTCGCCGTCGCCCGCAAGAACGGCTACACACGTAATCTGAATTACACGGATTACACGATATTTATCGCGAAGGCGGATCGCAATAAAGACAGCGCCGGAAATTATTCGCCGGACATCGCCGTCGGAGCGGCTCAATACGCCGGCTCGGCATACGACCAGGGCGGCTACATCTACGCCGCCGGAATGGTCATATCGAACAGCCCTTCCGCATTCGTGATCGCCGAACACACCCGCGACCTGCAGAGAGTATCGAACGTTGTCCGATACGAGGGCGAACACCTGGTCTTGTATTACAACGACCGTGCCCGGTACCAGCAGACGGCCGATCACAGCCGCGGCGGCGGACATCCGATACTCCAATAGGGTTTAGTGGGCGGAATCTACCTTATATCGTGTAAAGCGTAAACGATATTGTCGCTGTATCAGACCCGCCGTAATACGGCCTCACGCGAAAGCCTTTGTTTGACAGGAAAAATCGCCTTGAAGATAACGTGGCACGTTCATTGCAAATCACACTGCGGATGTCGTTTGAAATTGCGAAGGCCTGAATTCGAAGAAACTCTTAATCCTCTGGATTCGGGTCTTCGCTTAGCTATCATACAAACTCCGATATAAATTTGGTCGTTGGCATATTTATCGACGGCCATTTCGAAAAAGCCCGATGTGAAGGGGAGAGCACATCGGGCTTTTTCTTGTTTTCGATATAGCTTCCTTTTTTGCCGTTTGTCGGTATCTATGACAAAATATTCTTTTTATCGCATGGGGTAAATTTCAATAGGAAGGAACACAAATGGCTGGAAGATTTAAGGTTACCGTTGTCGGAGCGGGCAACGTTGGTGCAACCGCTGCACACTGGATCGCGAGTAAGGAACTGGCGGACGTTGTTCTCGTCGATATCGTGGAAGGCACTCCGCAGGGCAAATCGCTTGACCTTGCGCAAGCCGCGCCGATCGACGGATTCGACGTAAAACTCGTCGGTGCGAATTCCTACGAAGAGACGGCTAACTCCGATGTAGTGATCATTACCGCCGGACTGCCGCGCAAACCGGGCATGAGCCGCGACGATCTGCTGAAAACCAATTCCGAGATCGTCGGCAACGTTACCGAACAGGTTGCAAGGTATTCGCCGAACTCATTTATCATCGTCGTATCG
Organism: Pyrinomonadales bacterium; assembly: GCA_038254305.1. Lineage (GTDB taxonomy): Bacteria > Acidobacteriota > Blastocatellia > Pyrinomonadales > Pyrinomonadaceae > OLB17. Next base: position 96,934 of record JBBSGG010000004.1, on the reverse strand, counting down.
AACCCGCTGGACGCCATGACGCAGGTCGCATTTCGCCGTTCCGGCTTCCCGAAGAATCGGGTGATGGGAATGGCTGGCGTACTGGATTCGGCCCGCATGCGCTGCTTCTTGGCCGAAGCTCTCGACGTCTCGGTGGAAAACGTCACGGCTTTCGTTCTGGGCGGCCATGGCGACACGATGGTCCCGCTACCACGCTACTCGACCTGTGCCGGAATACCGATAACGGAGCTGCTTCCCAAGGACCAGATCGACGCTATCATTGCACGCACGGCGAACGGCGGAGCTGAGATCGTCGGTCTTTTAAAGACGGGCTCGGCTTATTACGCGCCGAGCCTCGGAGCTGTAGAAATGGCTGAAGCCATTCTAAAGGACAAGAAAAAGATCCTTCCGTGCGCCGTTTTCCTCGAGGGCGAGTACGGCATCAACAATCTTTTCGTCGGCGTGCCGGTAAAGCTGGGTAAGAACGGCGTCGAGCAGATCATCGAGATCAGCCTGACGAACGACGAACGTGCAGCTTTGCAAAAAAGTGCCGGCGCCGTGCAGGAATTGATCGACATTCTTCAGATCTGAAACTTCCTAAGACTCTATTAAATTAAGAATGGCGGCCGCGAGGCCGTCTTTTTTTGCGTCAAGAATTCATTTTGACCGAACTATGACCCGGTTTGACCGAAACTGCGTAATGACTGCGGCATCCGCATTCGCGTAAGCTCTTTCGTTTCAATATCTTGGTCTATGGCACGTCCCTTGATAAAGAAGTGCGACGGCGGAGCAGCGCCGCATTCGACTATATGGAAGGAGCCGAAATGAAAACGTCACCAAATCATTTCTCGTACGCGAGAAAAGCGATTTGCATGGCACTGGTTTGGTCATTCGTATTTACGAACGCTGCGGCGATCACATCGCTTGCAGCAGCGGATATCAATCCAGTGCCTGTTAAAACATCTGCAGTCGCTAGATTTACTACCGATTTAACGCAGCTTGGCCGTAACGGAAGACTGCGTGAAAATTCAAACCTCGAGAATGAAACTGCCCGCGTCATCGAGGTGTTGAACAAAGGTGGTATCAAGCAGCCAGTCATTCTTGATGAAAAAAGCGAAAACCAGGACGCGGTCGCTGAACAGGTCGCGATCCGTATGGCAAACGGTAGTGTACCGGCAAGCGTTGCAGGTAAGCGGCTCGTAAAGCTCGAAACGACCTCGCTCATCTCGAACGCCAAGTCCGACGCCGAGGTCGCAAAATACGTCGATGAAGTGATCGCCGACGCCGTCGCATCGCGCGGTTCAACGGTTCTCTTCATAGATGGAATTGCCGATTTCGCGGCGGCAGCCTCGCTATCGCAGGCAATCGCTCTCAAACAGCTTCAGATCATCGGCGGCAGTTCGAAAGCTGCTTTCGACGATCTTGCTTCGCGTGACGAAACGACGGGCGACCGGTTCGAACCGATCGTCGTCGGCAGCCGCGGTAGCATGACAAAGAACGACGGAAATGTGAAAACGAACTCAAACGGTTTCGTCGGTGACAATGTCGCGCCGGACATTCGGCAGATGATGTCTGAAGATCCGAGCGGCGCAAAACGCCTCGACGTTCTCGTCCAGGCGAAAGATGCCGCCAGCGGCTCGCTTCGCGCTTTGCTCGCAAGCGGCGCTGCAAGCGTGCGCAGCCATATCGGCGACACGATGGTCGTCAACATGCCGCTCAACACGATTCAGACTCTTTCGTCGAGCGGCCTGGTCAATTACATTTCGCCGGACCGATCGACCTCGACCAGCGGCCATGTCGAAGATACGACCGGTACGAGTCTCATCCGAAATCAGCCGTCCGGTCTACTCGGACTCGGCAGTTCGCAGCTGGACGGGTCGGGTATAGGTATCGCAATTGTCGACTCCGGCGTGGAGAACGTAAACGCGTTCCGCACGGCAACCGGATCGCGTATCATCGCAAACGTTAACTTTACGAATTCGCCGACGAGTGACGACCGTTACGGTCATGGAACGCACGTCGCGGCGATCGCCGCCGGTAACGAAGGCAAACGCAACGGCGCATATCGCGGCGTCGCACCGGGTGCGAACATTGTAAACGTAAAGGTGCTTGGCGATGATGGTTCGGGCCAGACGTCGTGGCTTCTCAACGGCCTTGACTGGGTCCTTCAGAACAAAACGGCTTACAACATCAAAGTTGTGAACCTCAGCCTGGGCACATCGGCGATCGATTCGTATAGGAATGATCCGATTTGCGTGAAAGTTAAGCAGCTTTCGACAGCCGGAATCCTTGTGGCTGTCGCCGCCGGAAACCTAGGAAAGTCGAACACCGGTTCCGAATTATACGGTCGTATTCACTCGCCCGGCAACAGCCCTTATGCACTGACGGTAGGCGCATCGAACACGATGGGAACCGTGGCTCGAAATGACGACACGATCGCAAGCTTCAGCTCACGCGGGCCGACACGCAGCTTTTACACGACGGCGGCCGGTCAGAAGGTTTATGACAATTTGATCAAGCCGGATGTCGTCGCACCGGGAAACAAGATCGCCTCGGCGAAATCGGTAAACAATTGGCTCGCGACCCTTGTTCCGGTCCTTTCGATCAACGATCCGCTCGATTCCGCCGATACTTCGCAGATGTTCATGAGCGGTACGTCGATGTCGACGCCTGCGGTTTCGGGCGCTGCTGCTCTTTTGGCAAAGGTAAATCCGAAACTTACGCCGAACATGGAGAAAATGCTCATCGAATATACGGCACAGCCGATAGCCGGTGCTGACATGTTCGAACAGGGTGCAGGACAGCTTAACGTTGACGGCGCGGTAAGGCTTGCAAAAGCTTTCCGAACCGACATCAACTTCGCGACGGCTGCTAAGGGCACGTCCCTTCTCGGCTTTGGTTCTTCGATTCCGGCGGTTAATTCAATCATCGGAGGAGCGGCATTTGGATGGTCGCAGATGATAATCGGAAGTCACGGATATGTGTCCGGACTGCCGCTCGTCACGAAGTTTCAGGAAGTGTATAAACCCGGAAATCTGTTTAGCAGTGGTGTTTCGTATAACGGCTCTTTCGCGTTGGACGGAAACTACTACACGACCGGGCTGCTTCTGAATACTCAGATAAACAAGAGCAACGGCTCAGGTCTCGGAAGCGGCCTGCTTGTGCTTTCATATGGTGTGCTCGTGGGAGACGGCGTGCTCGTCGGCGACGGTGTTCTCGTGGGTGATGGTGTACTGATCGGTGACGGTGTTTTGATCGGCGACGGCGTACTTATCGGCGATGGTGTGCTGATAGGCGACGGCGTTCTGATCGGCGACAGCGTATTGGCATTAAGCAACCAAATTATCGCTCTCGGCGATGATACGCCTGCAATGCCTACCGGTATCGAATAGTCCAAAAACCATACATCATCATCGAAGGAGGATAATCCATGCAGAACCTAGCAACCATAAGAGATCAAATAACGGACCGCCGGAATGAGAGATTTCTCACCACGGCTCCGGATCCATCGACGGTCGAAGTGCTCACAAATGCCGACGGTGAAGAAGCTCTCGCGTTTCTCAACTTTCGGCCTGTGCACACGGTGGTAATGACGAGCTTCATTATCGATAACGGCATCGAGAGCGGTCTGAACCGAGGTCGGTTCCACGGTTACAGAAATGCCGGCGGCAAACTCGAAGGCATTGCACTGATCGGACATACGACACTTGTCGAGGCACGGACCGATGCCGCTTTAAAGGCTCTGGCCTTTGCGGCCCGCGGATCCGAAACTCCGATCCATCTGATAATGTCAGACGGCGACGACGCGGAAGTGTTTTGGGCGTACTTCACCGGCGGTGCCAGCAGGCCCCGGCTGACGTGCACTGAAAACCTTTTCGAAACGGCCTTTCCCTTCCCCGTGGGAGATCGGGTAAGCGAGCTTCGTCCCGCGACGATAGCCGAGCTTATACCGGTGGCGGAGGCCCAGGCGGAGATCGCGATGCTTGAATCGGGCGTGGACCCGATGGTACGCGATCGCGAAGGGTTTCTCGATCGCGTCACAAGGCGCATAGAACAGGGCCGCGTGTTCGTCGTCACGGATAACGGACGTCTTGTATTCAAGGCCGATGTTATCGCTGAAACCACTGAGACGGCCTATCTCGAAGGCATTTACGTCGCTCCCGAAGATCGAGGCAAAGGCATCGGCCCCAAGTGTCTATCGGCACTTACCATCGAGCTGCTCGGGCGCGTGAACAATGTATGCCTGCTGAGCAACGTCGATTTCGAGTCGGCACACAAGAGCTACTACAAGGCCGGATTCAAGAATACGGGCCAATGTACGACGCTTTTTGTGTGATAAACAAAACAGTGGACAGGCGATGTTTACGTGTTCAATAATAGAAGCAGGTCGTTTCACCGCGGCCTGCTCTCTTTTTTTACACCTCACAGTGCATCCCTGAAGCCGGTCTTTCTACAAATTCATAACATCCACTTTCTTGCGCCTTTAACGCGTTCGATCACGGCCTACATATATGAACTATGAGAAGCTGACAAAGGGCTATATGCTCGCCGTGATAGCTGCCGGTCTGGCGGCGATCTGCGCTGCCCTATGGCGCCTTCCGCTTGAAAAGGTAGACTTCTATTTCCTTTTGCTTTTCTGTTTCACGATCGGCGTCAGCTCGCGGATCACGGTCAAGATACCGCGTCTCAAATCGCACATCGCCGTTTCGGATACTTTCATCTTTCTCGCATTACTTCTTTTCGGCGGCGAACTCGCGATACTCCTCGCGGGACTTGAGGCCTTCTTTTCGTCGTGGCGATTCTGTACTAAGAAGCTCACCGTCGCCTTTAATTCCGGAGCGATGGCATTCTCGACGTTCGTTGTCGTTGCCGTTCTTCACCTGCTCAATCTCAGCACGGAAGACAAACTGCACGGCCATCCCGGTAACGTTCAGAATTTTATAATCGCGCTTTCGGTTATCGCATTGACGCAGTTCGTGGTTAATACCGGACTCGCTTCGATCCACGATTCGCTCAAGAACGCTCTGCCGCTTTGGGAAACCTGGAAGAGCAAGTATCTCTGGACCTTTATCACCTATCTCGCCGGAACCGTTTCGGCCGGGATACTTGTTCAGCTATCGGAAATGATCGGCTTCGGCGTGATCGTGGTTGCTCTGCCCGTGATCTTCTTGGTCTTCCTTTCGTACAAAATGTATGTTGCGAACGTCGAGATCTCGATGAAACAGGCTGAGCAGGCCGAGCAGTACGCGAACGTGCTCGAAGAACGTTCGACGGCACTGCGCGAATCCGAAGAGCGCTTTCGCAGTGCCTTTAACTATGCACCGATCGGAATCGCTTTGGTTTCGCCGGCCGGCGATTGGCTAAAGATAAATCGCGCTCTCTGCAATATTCTCGGATATCGCGAGGAGGAATTTCGCGCGACCAATTTCCAGTCGATGCTTTTCCGCGAAGACCTGGGCATCACTCTGGTCAAGATCCATGAGCTGACGGTCGGCAAAGCCGCCAGCTGTCAAATGGAACATCGCTATCTTCACAAATCGGGAAGAACGGTCTGGGCGTCGTGGAGCGTTTCGGCAGTGACCGATACACGAAGCGAAAATTCGAATCTTATATTTCAGATACAAGACATTACCGACCGCAAACGTTCGGAACAACAGCTTCAGCACGAAGCGACCCATGACGCCTTGACCGGCCTGCCGAACCGGGCATTCTTTATGGCTCGTCTAAGTAAGGCGCTTAAAAAATCGCTGCAGTACCCGGACCATCGGGTCAGCGTGCTGTTTATAGACCTCGACCGTTTCAAGAACGTCAATGACAGTCTCGGCCATTTGGTCGGTGACCTGTTGTTGAAAGGGATATCGGAGCGCCTGCGTGACTGCCTTCGGCCCGACGACATCGTCGCGCGGCTCGGCGGCGACGAGTTTACCATACTTGTCGAAGGTAAATACGCGCACGCCGAGGTGACCAATATCGCCGAACGCATTCTTGAAAAATTCGTCGAGCCGTTCGATTTGCACGGGCACGAAGTTTACAGTTCGGCGAGCATCGGAATTCTGCACGCTGCTTCCAACCACCAGACGTCCGAGGATATGATGCGCGACGCAGATACGGCAATGTATCAGGCAAAGCGAGCCGGAAAGGCGCGGCACGAGGTCTTCGACGAAGAGATGCACAAGGCAGCAAAGGAAACGCTGCAGCTCGAAACCGATCTCCGCCGTGCAGTCGAGAACAAGGAATTTTCGGTCTGCTACCAGCCGATATTTTCGATCGAAACCGGCGAGGTAGAAAGCGTTGAGGCTCTCGCCCGTTGGGAGCATCCGGTGCTCGGCGCACTGTCACCGAAGAAATTCATCCCGCTTGCCGAAGAGATCGGCCTCATCGACGCCCTTTGTGAACAGATCCTTCGAAGAGCCTGCGTAGAGATCGGTTCCGTCATGCGGCTACGCGAAGGCGAAAGTCCCTTCCGGCTCAGCGTAAATCTTTCCTGCCGTCAGTTCGCCCAGACACAACTTGTCGACAAGATCATCGGCATTCTGGCTGAGTCGAGTTTCCCAGCCGCCAGTCTGAAAGTAGAGATCACCGAATCGGTCTTCTTTGAACACCAGGAAAAAGCGATCGCTATGCTTCATGAATTGCGCGGCTTCGGAGTCGATATCGACATCGACGATTTCGGTACCGGGTATTCGAACCTTAGCTATTTGGTCCGACTTCCGATATCTACATTGAAGATAGACCGCTCGTTCGTCGAACCGATAGACGAATTCGGCGCGAATACGGAGATCGTGAGTACGATCCTCGCGCTGGCACGGAACCTGGGCTTGCGCGTAGTTGCCGAAGGCGTCGAAACGCAGGCGCAGCTAGACGCCCTGCGTAAACTCAAATGCGAAGGTGCACAGGGTTACTTACTCGCAAAGCCAATGAGTTTTGACGAGATACACGACTATCTCCTGAAAAATGACGACGCGCCGTCGCACGCTCCCTTTGCGAGCATCCCGTTGCCCGCATCCGTTCACTGATCTTCCTCGCCGTGTTCAACCATTATGTGTCTTTCGCCCTTTCTCTCCCTGAAGTCCACTCAACATGCAGAAGTTCGCACGAAAAGGGCATGATCTGAAAACCAATTAAACGGGAAATTCTCGGGGCGTGACGGTCGTGCGTCAACTCTCTAATTTAAAAAAACGCTGGCTTTAGCGATTGGGATGCAGACTACTTTCTCAGCCAGCCGAACAGGGCGTTGACCGTTACATCGCGGTTCGTCTCGTAGATCGCCCGAGTCAGCGGAATGGACATAGGGCAGACCTGTACGCAGTTTTGCGCGTTACCGCAATTGGTGATCCCGTCGTCGCCGAGAAGTCCGTTAAGGCGGTCTTCGATCTCCAGTTTGCCTGTAGGATGCATGTTGAAGAGCCTTGCCTGAGCAATCGCCTGCGGGCCGATGTACTGGTCGTCGCCGTATTGCGGACACGCCTCGAGACAGCAGCCGCAAGTCATGCAGCGTGAATAAGCGTATCGCTCCTGAGCAAGCTCGTTAGACTGATGAGGTCCGGGGCCGAGGTCGTACGTGCCGTCGAGCTCGATCCAGGCATTGACCTGTTTGAGGTGGTCGAACATCTTCGAACGGTCTACCTTCAGATCGCGAACATTCGGAAATTTCGACATTGGTGCGAGCGTGATCGTGTCGCTGCCGGACGCAAGCAAAAGATCATCTATCAGCGCTGAACACGACTGCCGCACGCGTCCGTCGATAACCATCGTGCAGATGCCGCAAACCTGTTCGAGGCAGCTCATATCCCAAACCGGCGGTGTCGTCACCTTGCCTTCGATCGTGACCGGATTCTTGCGCACATCCATCAATGCCGAAATGACGTTAAGATTCCGGCGATACGGGAGCTCGAACGTCTCCCAGCGCACTGCGGCATCAGGCCGATCGCGTCGTTGGACCTTGATCTTCACTGTCTTTGGCGGATTCGCTAAGCGCTTTTTCTCTATGCTCGTTTCCATTCAAATTCAAGTAACTCACATCACATTCCCTACCTAAGCAAGGCTAATTTGTCCTCCGAGGTTTCGCTGCCGAATTCCCATACATAGCCGGTATCCGTCTTACCGTCGTTTAACTTACCGCCGGTTACCAGATACTTGCCGTCTCGGCTGAAATTCATTGGCATGCAACTGAACGCAAGAGTCTGAAGCAGGTCACCTTTTAAGTCCCAAAGCTTTATGTTCTTGTCAGTCCCCTCGGCCGTGGCGATAACCTCACCGTCGGGACTCCACTTTAAGGAGATGATCGCATGCTGGCCCTTCGCTCGTGGAACCGTAACCAGCAGTTTTGCACTCTCGGCATCCCATATCTGAAACAACACCGTCTTATTGCCACGCGGGGCAGTGATGGCGATCTGCGAATCAGGGCGTAGGAACGATCCGTTCGGGTTTGACCCTTCGAATCGATTGACCATCTTACCGGTCCGCGAATCATAAGAACGAAGATCATCCTCACGGCGCGGATTAACGAAGATCACGGAGCTATCCGAGCTCCAACCCAGAACTATCCCGCGATCGTCCTTGTCGCCGATAGTCGAAATAGTGTCGCCCGTTGCCGTGTCCCATATCTTTGTGTACCCATGAAAGTCCGAGGTTGCGACCATCTTGCTGTCGGGACTGAAACGAGCGTAAAAAACTTGCGCCCCGGCATCGAACTTGGTAAGCAACTCTCCTTTTGCCAGATTCCATAAGCTTGGGTTCTTGTTTCCGTTGGCGATCAAAAGGTACTTTCCGTCGTTGCTGAACTGGGTATTTGACGTCGACCCAAGCAGATTTAGCGCGGCAGGCGAACCGCCCAGTACGGCTAAAACGGAGAGCGCAACCTTTGTATTCTCCCACGCCGCATTGTATTTGGAGTGGTCAAGGTTGACCTTCAGCTCTCCCGACTGGAAATCGTAGAGCGAGAATTCTTTATCGTTTTTATTGACCAAGATCGACTTCCAGTCCGGAGTTACCGGCACACGGCCCATTTCAAGAACGGCTAGAGGATAGATTCCCCACGCTTCGTTCACCATGCCGGCGCCGCCGACCGTTTTGGTAAAGTTACTTACCTTACCTAGACCCCGAATTTGCCGGACCGACTTGCCCGATTCAACCTCAAAGATCTCTATCGAACCGTCGCTTGAATTCTGGACCACCGCAAACTTGCTGTCCGGACTGAATGAGAACGCCTCGAAACCCTTACCGTCAATTGCACACACCTCGCGGCGGGTTGCGGATTCATAGATCACCACATCCGCCTTCTTACCGCTTACGGCCAGGTACTTCCCGTCAGGACTAAACAGCGTGAGTCCGGTACGCCCTTTCCATGCAGAGATATCTCTAAACTCCGGTAACGCACCCAGTACGTGGGCAAACTCTTTCTTGGGCACAGTCTGCGGCCTTTGTGAAAATGCGGAGGTCACTCCGCCAACAGGAATGACCATAAGGAGAATAAATGTGAGGAACTTCATATTAAATCAACTGATGTAGGGACCTTCCCGGTGCTGCCTTCTTTCTAGCGGTAGTTAGATGCGACATCAATTCTTGACCTTGTCAGCGTCTGTCGCCAGCATCTCCTCTCGCCCTTCCGGTTCTAGCTCACTTCCCGGCTGCGGAACCTGCGCTGCCTTTGCCTTGCCGCTCGAATAATCGCGTTTTCGAGGTTCGATCAGTGCGACGTCGACGGCTTCGTAGCTGAAGACCGGTGCTTCATCCGAGTACTCGGCGATCGTCGTTTTCAGGAAATTCTCGTCGTCCCGCTCGGGAAATTCCGGTTTATAATGTGCTCCGCGTGATTCATTTCGGTTCAAGGCACCGAGCGTGATAACACGGGCGAGCTGCATCATGTTCCACAGTTGACGCGCATGCGGCACGGCCTGCGTCGCCCACAGGTTAGAGTCGTTTATCGAGATCCTTGTGAAGCGATCCTGCAGTTCGAGCAACTTTTCGTCTGTCGCCTTCAACCTGTCGTTGTAACGCACGACCGTGACGTTATCGGTCATCACTTTTCCCATCTCTTCGTGCAATTTGTACTGATTTTCCGTACCTTCGTTTCGCACGATCTGGTTGTTGATCTCCTGCTGGCGCTTCAATTCCGCGTCGTAAATGCCATTCGTTTCCGCGTTTCCGCGATCAACATTCTTGGCATATTCCATCGCCGACGGCGCGGCCGTGAATCCGCCATAGACGCACGAGAGAAGCGAATTCGCCCCGAGCCGATTTGCCCCATGGATCGAGTAATCGCATTCGCCGGCTGCGAAGAGACCGGGAATATTCGTTCGCTGTTCGCCGTCGACCCACAATCCGCCCATTGAATAATGAACACCCGGGAATATCCGCATCGGCACATATCGCGGGTCGTCGCCGACGAACATCTCGTAGATCTCGAGAATGGCGCCCAATTTTCGAGTCAGCGTTTCCGCCGGGACATGCGTCAGGTCGAGATAAACCTGGTTTTCGCCGGCGACGCCATGTCCTTCCAGACAGACCTGGAAGATCTCACGCGTCGCGATATCGCGCGGAACCAGGTTGCCGAACGCCGGGTATTTTTCCTCGAGAAAATACCAGCGTTCGCTTTCGGGGATGTCGCGGGCGCTTCGAGCGTCGCCGTCCTTTCTCGGAACCCACACGCGGCCGCCTTCGCCGCGGGCCGACTCGCTCATTAAACGAAGTTTGTCCTCGCCGGGGATCGATGTCGGGTGAACCTGAATGAATTCGCCGTTAGCATACCTGGCTCCCTGCTGATAACAAGCGGACGTCGCACTTCCCGTGCACGTCATCGAATTCGTCGATTTGCCGAAAATTAATCCCGGACCGCCGGTCGCCATGATGACGGCGTCAGCCCTGAAAGCCCTGAGCTCCAGCGTCTGAAGATTCATCGCGATCAATCCGCGGCAAACCTGGTGATCGTCGAGCACAAGCGAAAGCATTTCCCATCCTTCGTATTTATTTATCTTACCGTCGACTTCCCATTTGCGAACCTGTTCATCGAGTGCATACAAAAGCTGCTGGCCGGTCGATGCTCCGGCAAATGCCGTTCGGTGGTGGAGCGTGCCGCCAAAACGACGAAAGTCCATCAAGCCTTCTTTCGTTCGCGAAAACGGCACGCCCATCCGATCGAACAGGTTGATGATCGCCGGCGCCATGTCGCACATCCGCTGCACCGGCGCCTGATTTGCGAGAAAGTCACCGCCATAGACGGTGTCGTCAAAATGCTTTGCCGGCGAATCGCCTTCGCCTTTCGTATTTACCGCGCCGTTTATCCCGCCCTGAGCGCAGACCGAATGCGAGCGTTTAACGGGCACGACCGAGATCAGGTCGACCTGGTGGCCCGCCTCTGCGATCTTCATTGCAGCCGAGAGTCCGGCAAGCCCTCCGCCGACGATCGCCATCTTTAATCCAGTTGAAGCCATAAGAAATTCAAACGCGCCGGATCAAAACCGGGCAGGCCGCGGCGGCACGACAATTCCCGATTTCTCTGCGCTCTCGCAAAAAGATTTCGGCAAAAGGCCGCATTTCGTTACAAATGCCGCAGCAGCATTGATACCTACGAACGATAAAAATATCGCGAGAACCACGCATCCATACAGCGTCAGTTTCTGAGCTCTTTCACCGATCAGGATTCCCCAATCTACCGCAAAGAGAAACAGCCCGTAGGCGAGATGCCACGCCGTAGCAACGATGCCGAGGACATACAAGATCATTACCCACGTGATCTGAAACTCACCCGATACGATGCCGAAAGCCTTGTCCGCATTTCCGGCGACCGGTGTGACATTTAATCCCGGAACCATGCCGAAGCGGAAATTTAAGATATGAAAGAGGAGAAAAAAGAACAGAAATACACCGGTGATCCGCTGAAAAAGATAGAACCAGTTGCGGTCGTATGCGTAACTGAGAACGTTCGGCTTCGCCTCGGCCGAGATCAACACTCCATAGATCGAGTGAAAAAGCAGCGGAATAAAGATACCGAATATCTCGACGAATATCAGGTAAGGCGTATCGTGCAGGTCCTGAACATGTCGGTTGAAAATGACCGCGCCATTCATCGCGGTCGAATTCGTATACATGTGCACCACGAAAAATATTCCGAGCGGGACGATTCCCGTGAGCTGATGCAGCTTTCGCAGTAGAAATGTATTGCTGAACTTTATCGCCATTTAGTTGCCGAAAGTGCGTTTTTTATAAACAAAATTCTAAGACCTAATTCCGTAATCGGCAATTCCATCTCACTGATTTTCAATAGTATTATAAATCTCTTATAAGTTGAAATGAAATCGGTTGGACGAATTATACAGTTTAACTTATAATAGAAATACCGTTATGCACATCGAAACACTGAAAGTCTTCTGCGATCTGGTCGACCTCGAAAGTTTCTCGCTCGCCGCCGAACGCAATTTCATCACACAGTCCGCCGTGAGCCAGCAGATACGTGCACTCGAAGATAAGTTTAAGCGAAAGCTGCTCGAACGGGTTCGCGGCCGCCGGGAAGTAAAACTCACGCCGGCGGGCGAAGTTTTTTATCGCGAATCTAAATTCGTTCTCGCCGCCTATGATCAGCTTCAGGAAAACCTTCGCGGCCTTGTCGGCAAGATAGGCGGCACGGTCAAAATAGCAACCGTCTACAGCGTGGGGCTGCACGAACTGCCGGAACGTGTTGGCGAATTTATGTCCAAGTTTCCAGCCGTGCGGATCGATCTCGAATATTCACGGACGACGAAGGTCGTTCGGGACGTCTTGAATGGCACGGTCGAGCTTGGAGTGGTCGCGTTTCCGGAGCCGCGACGCGGAATTACTATCGCGCCGATGCCACAAAATAAGCTCGTTCTGATCTGTCGCCCGGATCATAAATTTGCCACGCGCGCTCAGGTCAAGGCTCGCGATCTTAACGGCCAGGACTTTGTAATGTTCGAACGCGATACGCCGACGCGAAAGGCCATCGACCGGATCTTAAAATCTTATGGTATCGAGGTTAAAAAGGCGGCGGAATTCGACAATATCGAAACGATAAAACGCGCGGTCGCGGTTGGTTTTGGTATTGCGATCGTTCCGCTGCCCACTGTCACGGACGATGAGCGAAACGGCCAGCTGGCTGTCATAAAACTTACAGAAAAGGAATGGGTGAGGCCAATCGGTGTGATATTCCGCAGCGATCGCGGCATCTCGTTAGCGGCGAAAAAGTTTGTTGAGCTGCTTGGAACGAATGTGAGTTGAGTCTAATCGAGGCTCATCAATGTGAGCGTCGAGGTGGGCGACAACGTATTTAGCAAATTCTTGATCATTGGGTAAAGCCCCTCGGTTTCCATATATTCGCGGCCGAGCAATTTACGAAATTTGCGGTCCTTATCTTCACCGCTCAACTCTTTTAAAATACCGCGATAAAATGCAGCGACCAACTCAGGCGCAAACTGCTTTCCCGCATTCCGCTGCAGGTCTTCAAAAACCTCGTGAGCCGGCCGGCGGCGTTTGTATGGCCGGTCCGTTGTCATCGCGTCGAAAGAATCAGCAAGATTTACCAACTTCGCGATATACGGAATCTCGCTGTCATAAAGGCCGTCGGGATAGCCGCGCCCGTCAAGGCGTTCATGATGATATTTTGCGGCGAGCGGCACATCGGCATACGGGTGATGGATCGGCATCAATATCTCGTAACCGATTCCCGGATGTTTGTTCAGTTCGGACGATTCTTTTGCGTTTATACGATACGGTGCGTTGATTATGCGCCGCTCGACTGTCAATTTTCCGATGTCGTGCAAATAACCGGCAACAGCGGCACCTTCGACCTCGTCCGCATTCCACCCCAATTCATTAGCAATGATCTCGCAGTATTTTCCCACGCGGACCGAATGTCCCTCGGTGTATTTATCTTTCCGATCGATAGCCGCGGCAAATGCGCGAACGGTGTCTTTGTAGGTCGTCCGAAGATCGTCGTAGAGTTTGCGATTCTCCTCCGCCCGGCGTTCGAGCTCGGCGAGCATGTTGCGGTGAGCGATCGCAACGCCGATATGCCGGCCCATTGCACATATGATCTCGCGGTCGTAGCTTGTGTAGCCTTCACCGGTCGCCTTATTGCCGAGCAAAAGAGCGCCGACGATCTCGTCCCGGATAACCAGCGGCACCACCAGCTCAAGACGAGCCTGCTCAAAACTCTTGTCGTAAACCTGAAAAAACGGAAGAACCTTCGCCTGTGAGATCTCGATCGGCTCCAGCCCGCTCGTCAGAAACTGTCGTTCGTCCTCGTCGCACAACGACAGACTGAGTGGAAAATCCTCGCCCATTCCGCGTATCGCGACCATATTGAATTCATGGCCGAAACGCGAATAACGCGCGACGCCGCCTCGCATTATTCCGAGCGAACCAAGTATCAGGTGCAGCGACGTTCGGACGGTTTCCTGGAAACTATTCTTGTTCGCAACCTGCGCGCCCAGGTCGGCGAGCGCTCCGAACGTATGAACTAGTTTGTTCTTATTTTCAGCAAGCTGCCGCAAGTCCGAATTTCGAAAGTCTTGTATCTTCAATTAATTTGGATTGACCAGAGCGTGTTTGCTTACGCCCAGCATATCGAAAAGCTCGACGGTGTGATCATTAACGTCCGAAAACACCACGGTTGCTCCGGCATTTGCCGCTGAATCAATAACACCGAGCAAGATCGAGATCCCGATACTGTTGACGATCTCGGTCTGCGAGAAATCAACAACGATCCTTCTGCAGCCTTGATCCAAACGCTGACGGCACTCACGTTCGATACGTTCGCCGGTGAGTTTGTTCAGATAGTCGCCCGCCAGTACCACAGCCTCGCCTCGCGGGGCGGCAATTACATTTTCAGTTTCCATTAGTTGTGAATTTTTCTTTGAATTCTAAATGAGCGCGATCGGAAGAGCCAGAGGTTATGGTTTACCACAAAAAAAGTGATAAGACAAAGAAAAAATCCGGTGGGCATTCGGGCAGAGAGCGATGAAAAATACTCACGCCGGGTCCGGAAGATATTTGATCATCGAGATGCTCGTCCCGTCTTCGACATCGTCGATCGTAACCTCGTCCATGAGCCGCCGCATCAGTGCGAGGCCCCAGCCGCGGCGTCCTTCGGTCGGTTCGGCCGCGTTCGGCATACGGTCGGTAAGCCTAAGGCCGCGGTTCGAGATGTTGATAGTCAGCTTTTTTTCGTCAAACGTGAACTTTTGATATATCTTGCCGTCCGGGCTGTGAGCGTGTTCCGCAGCGTTTATGCATGCCTCGACAAGTGCGGTCTTGATCTGATTGATCGACTTTGCATCGAGATGATGTCGTTTGGCTATCTCCTCCACCGCGTGCGCCGCGATCAGCTCAGTGTCTTCGCCCATGGGCACGACGATTTCGTATTCGGAGCTTTGTGCCGTAGCGGTAACGTCGCGGCCAGCAATAAACTTTCGAAGAAAATTGGTTTGTCTGCGATTTGATCCGAGGGCATTCCGCGATTTCAGATGCTCCATCGCCTCAGGCGTAAAGCCTTCACTTGCGATGAGCCAGATCTTATGTCGCTGAAAGCCGCAAATTAGCGCGACCATCTCGAGGCGGTCGCACCAAAAGGCAGTTACGTCTTTTGTCGCTTCGAGTTTTGAATCGATCTCGACGGCGATCCAGGCGATGGCACCCTCGTCGTCATAGCGTTTTGTATCGAAGCCGCGGCCCACGACGCATCGGTCCGGGTCGCACAACGCCGCGATCGGTTTATAAAGGCTTTCGGTATGAACGGCTTGAAAGATCTGCGGAACATGAACAATTTCCTCGTTGGCTCCGAGCTGTTGGAGAATCTGGGCGTCCGGCACACCGCCGAATCTGCTCCGGAATTCCGCGTGATCGAATAGAACCGATGGAACGTCCGACACTTCGAAGGCGAAGAGCAATTCGCGAAGCCCGATGCTTGTATTGTGCCGGTAGAAGCCGGCCAACAACTCGGGGGCCCGCTTGAGGGATGCATCGAGCGCATCTCCGACGACCAGAGCGCGGTTTCCGCCGGCGACCTCAAGTCGATAACGAGCGTCGATATAATCAGCCAGAGCAGTATCATGTTGGTCCGCCGAGAAACGCGAACCGGAAACGCTGATGAACTCACGGACGGTCAGATGCAAGAGTGTATCCGCTGCGTCCTCGGAAAGCAGTGATCGCTTTTCCCAATTATCCGCAGGCAATGCGTCAAACTCTGCCTGCTGCATATCGTGCAGTACGGCTAGAATGTGTTTTCTCACTTGCGGTTTCGATGTAGCGTCGTCCATGA
This sequence comes from Pyrinomonadales bacterium, assembly GCA_038254305.1. GTDB lineage: Bacteria > Acidobacteriota > Blastocatellia > Pyrinomonadales > Pyrinomonadaceae > OLB17. Next base: position 80,682 of record JBBSGG010000004.1, on the reverse strand, counting down.
CGCGATCGAAACGTCGAGCCATGCGGCCGCCGATGACCTCGTCGACGTACACTCGCTCGACGTCGCGAAACGACGACAACGACGTTCGTCGCTCCATTGCAGTTCGAAGCAGCGCCTCAATGCGGGCGGGGCGCCGACCGCACTGTTCTACCACCAGGTCCTTGCACGATTCGTTCGTAGACAGACGAAATCTACTCGCGGTTCCTTCCAGCATTCGAAGCGCGTTGTCATGCCGCAGCTCCTTTAAATCGATGAGCGCTGTCGCACCGATCTTCAAATGTGAGCGCCGAAGTTCAGCAAAGGCAAAGCTCGCCGACTCCGCCGAAGCGGCGTTGCGGAGCGCAAGAGCTAACGTCTCGCCGCCGATGAGAAATTCCGCTTCATTGGTGTCGTCGATTAAAACAAATGCCGATAGCGCTTTCGCCGTCCGAAAAGCCGAGCTAAAGATCGATTCTACAAGCCTCTCGTCTCCATTCTGAATGTCGGCGGAGCGCAGTAATTGAGCCAGCCGCTCTACCAATGGCTTTTCGCGCGAACTCACAAGGCGTGTCAGCTCCGCAATATCAGGCGAATATCCGATAAGTCGCGGGTCGCGATGTTGAATAGCCGCGGTTTGAAGAAGCACTTGGTAAAGAAATCGTGCCGCGCAGCGCGCCGCAGTACGGTCCTCGCGTCTGATCGCAAAGTATGTCGATCCGTTCGGCGCGTACTCGCTAAAAGATCGATCGAAGGCCTGTTTGAGAAATTCGGTAACGCCGAAACCGGGGCCATGCGATATTCGCACGCACGCTGTTTGCCCGGTGTCCTGTGCAATGGAAACCAGCTCTCGAAGCTGCGACTCCCTGCCAAAGAATTCCTCCGAAGACAGTCTCGAGAGGATCTTTTGATTTCGTTCTATTGCCATTTAGTGAACTTTCTCGGCAAGAGGATCGCCGAAATCGTCGTAAAGCTGGACCTTGTTTCGGCCGTTTCCTTTCGCTTCGTAAAGCGCCCGGTCCGCGGCCCAGATGAGGTCGTCCGGCAAGTTCATTTTAGGTGAGGAACTTGCGACGCCGATGCTCGCTGTAATTCTGCGATTTGGAAATTGAGTTCGTTCGATATGCTGGCGAATACGTTCGGCGATCACTGACGCTTCGTCGATCCTGGTTTGCGGCAAAAGCACGGCGAACTCTTCGCCGCCGTAACGCGCGGCTACGTCGTCACCGCGGAGATTCTCCTTCAATATGCCGGCAATTATCCGCAACGCAGCATCGCCCGCAAGATGCCCGAAAGTATCGTTGTACGATTTGAATTTATCGACGTCGAGCATCAGCAGACTGAGCGAAAAATGATGTCTTCGCGTACGTTGGATCTCTTCGCTCAATCGCTCCTGCAGATAACGACGATTTAGAAGCCCGGTCAGCGAATCGGTCACCGAAAGCTGCTCGAATTCGCCCGCCTTATCTTTCAGACTTGCACGGTCGATCGCCATTGCGATCTGCGGCGCGATAGCCTGAAGAAGTTCGAGATCACGCTCGTTGAAGGCCGCACCGCCGACCTTGTCGGTAAAGTTCAAAACGGCGATCTTTCTTTCTCCGATCGAAACAGGATACGCGAGATAGGAACAGGATTTGTAGCTCCAGTCGCCCGGCGCGGCGTTTCCGGTGGCGCCAACGTCGCGAACTATGGTCGGCTGGCCGCTATCGAGTGCAGGGCGTGAAACGCGGCTGCCGACGTTCTTTTCCGCAAACAGGTCGATCAGCGATCCAACCGCCGCTTTTGTCTGCAGGCGGTTCGATTTCTCATTCCGCACAAGCAGCGACGCTCGTTCGGCCCCAAGCAGCTCGGCCGAGACCTGCGTCACGCGAAGCCAGAAATCGTCGGCATCCATCCTCTTGAGGCTTTCGTTGAAGCTTCTGACCGCGCGTGCAAGCCAATCCCGTTTCATCACCTCGTCGCGGAGTCTCAGGATCTCGAGCTGCGACGAAATGCTCTGCGAAAGGCGGGCGATCCGGCGGCGGCGGCCATCCTCCGCGATATTGCCTTCGATGCCCAAGGCCGAGCGTATCTCTCCGCCGACGGTTAGCGGGAAAAGATTGAGTACCCTCCGCTGTGCGGATTTCGGATTAGCACGTTCACGAAGCACAAGCGGCATTTGTTTTCTCGACGCTTCTACGAGCAGCGAGTTGTCGGACGCGATGCCGACCTCGACCGACTTAGCACCGAGGTCGCCGAGATATCTCACCTTGCGAAATTTACCGTCCTTGATCTCGAACCATATGAGCGAGGACAATCCGTGCTTTTCATTTATGAATTCCAGAAACTTGTCACATGCCTGCCGATAATCCAGTTTCATCATCGAGCTCGCAAGCGAGCGAATGTCGGCAGACTCTTGGAGTACGTCGTCCGCCGCGGAGAGATTCTCCGGAACGCGCTCCGCTCCCTTTGCGGTCGACTGATCGTGGAACCTCTGAATCAACTTCGATATTTCGGAAGGTTCCGGATGCGGTACTACCTGATGATCGGAAGTCTTCTTGGGGGGGTCGTCGAGCTCGAGTACATCGGCCGACGCCGCAGGCTCCAGCATGCACAAATTTTTAGTGAGCGAATCGATCGCGTTTGCGGAGCCGGTCATCAGAATATTCTCGAAAAATGCCGTGGGCGGATATTTGCTCCATTCGCCGCTGATCGCACGTTCCGTCGCACGCCGATAATTCTCTGATTTGACGAATGCACGGCCCGCGATGGCGACGACTTCGCGGCCGTTGATATTGACAGCGACCGCACTGCAGCTGAGGCCTGCAAAGCATTCAAACGACACTTTCGCGGTCGTGTTTCGGGTCTTTTCGAATGCCTTTCCGCAAAACTGTTTACACGGCGCAGAGAGCTCGGTGCCGGGATTGAGCACTCGGCACATCGAGTTGTTGTTGAATGCAGCTACTTGCCCTGAGTGACAGTCGACGAGAGCTATCGCCAATCCGCTGTCAGCGGCCAGTCCATCCAACAATTCGTTCATTTCACCCGGCTTCCGGCTCATCAGATAAGACGCAGTTCTCCCGCACTATTGCTGTAAAACATGAATTCACCGCCCTGCGTACTTGCTAGATATACGCAATCGCGAGGGAGTTTCACGAAATAGCTACGGGAAATAAACAGTTTCCCGAATTATGTCATAGAACCGGTCCCATTTGTAACCGATTACTTGCCGCCGCCGGCAATAATTCGGAATTGCAATAGATTGATGCACATGAATGTTCGTATGCGTTGCAACAGACAGCCTAACAAGGCAGATTTGTCTCTAATTCCGTCTGGCACGTTTGTTGTTAGCATTAAGTGTAAGTCCACAAAATAATCCTAAGCTTTTACGGAGGGAATAATTATGATGAATGAAAATGACACTTCGACACCGATGGCATCGACCGATTTTTCGACGTCGACCTCGATCGACAATGACAACGTGATCTCGACGCTTAACGGTCTGATCGAGACATGTAAAGATGGCCAGAACGGCTTTAAGGAAGCTGCAGAAGGCGTCGAACGCTCGGATCTGAAATCGCTTTTCTACGAATTTTCGCAGCAGCGTGCTCACTTTGCGGGTGAACTTCAATCGCTGGTTCAATCGATGGGCGGCGATCCGGCAAATTCCGGCAGCACACTCGCGGCATTGCATCGCGGCTGGATCGACATCAAGTCGATCGTGACCGGTAAAGATGAGAAAGCGATTCTTAACGAGTGTGAACGCGGCGAAGATTCCGCTAAATCCGTTTATAAATCGGCGCTCGAAGAAAAGCTGCCGACGAACGTTACGGAAACTGTCCAGACACAGTTCACCTCGATCAGGGGAGCACATGACCGTGTAAAAGCGCTTCGCGATGCATACGACGCAGGTAACACTTCGGCGAATACGGCATCGACGAGTTATTAACCATCATTGTCTACACGTGAACGAAAAAAAGGGAGACACCCGACCGGTGTCTCCCTTTTTGCAACTATGTTCGCTTATTTAATTGCCAATAGCTCCCAAGCCTTCCTTAGCGTTTTTCTCAATGTCGGGATGCTCGGCGTTGATCCGTATACACGCCGCTTCGTGCGCAGGTTTGATCTCGATGAGTTTCGGCACGACCTGCTTGCACTCGTCGATCGCGAAGGGACAACGTGTGTGGAAATGGCAGCCCGACGGAGGGTTTATCGGCGAAGGCACGTCGCCCGTTAATATAATGCGTTCGCGGGAGGCTTCGACGACCGGATCGGGCACCGGGACCGCCGAGATCAGCGCTCTGGTGTAAGGCATCAGCGGATCGCTATAGATCTCGTGTCCGCCTGCAAGCTCGACTATCTTCCCCAAATACATTACGGCCACCCTGTCGGACAGGTGCCGCACTGCCCGAAGATCGTGCGAGATAAATAGATACGTTAGATTCTTTTCAGCCTGCAGCCGTTCCATCAGGTTCATTATCTGAGCCTGGATCGAAACATCGAGAGCAGAGATCGGTTCGTCGGCCACGATAAATTCCGGGTCGACAGCGAGAGCCCGTGCAATACCGATGCGCTGCCGCTGACCGCCGGAAAATTCGTGCGGATAGCGTTTGATGAAGCGCCGGCTGAGGCCGACCGTTTCCATCAGGTCCTGCACCTTTGATTCGACGGATTTGCCGTTCGCCAGCCCGAATGTCCTTATCGGTTCCCCAATGATGGTGCCGACAGTCATTCGCGGATTTAGCGATGCGTACGGGTCCTGAAAGATCATTTGAAGATTCTTTCGCTGGTCACGCATGCCCGACTGAGAAATGTTTGCCAGGTCCTTTCCGTTATAGAGCACCTTCCCGCCGGTCGGTTCCGTTAGCCGAAGGATCGCCTTGCCGAGCGTCGATTTTCCGCAGCCCGATTCGCCGACCAGACCTAAGGTCTCACCGCGCCGAATATCAAGCGACACCCCGTCGACCGCTTTTACGACCTTGGTCTCGGTAAATATCCCGCCGACCAAACGGTAATGCACCTTCAGGTCCTGCAGCGACATTAGCGTTTCTTTTTCGTAATTGCTCATTTAGTTCTCGACCGGCGAATCGATCGTTACATTGTCGTAATCGTAATCGGTGGTCATTGTCTTCAGCACGCCGTCGGAATACCGAACATCGATCTTGATAGGAAGGCCGTCGTCCTTTCCGATCCAAAGCGTGGATGTATATGCCCCGACGCCTTTGTACGACCCGTCGTATTGCAAAACGAATGCATCTTTACCGTCTATCGCTTCGTCGTCAAGATAGCGAGCGTTGGAGATGCCCTTCATTCCCTCTTCGGTGAATGCCTGGCGTAGGTTAGGGATCTGCGAGGCCATATCGACCGGAAACTTTTTCCACGAGCCGTTTAGCTTCATGAACGTCTGCTTTCCGATGATGATGGTCTCCATGTGCCCGTTCTTGATGCTGTATCGGTCCGGTGCGACGTACGACACTTCCATATGTGAATCAGTTTTCCCCTGCATGTCCATCACTGCATGAAAGGATTTCTCTTCGCCGAACCGCTTGGATGCCGCCTTCAAGTCTTCGATCGCATTGCCGGAGGCTCTCGCGGGCGAGTTTTCTGTAGGGGGCTCAAGGCGTCCGGGCGACGGCGACGCCGCATCCGAGTTAGCCGCGCGGCTGGTATCGATCGCTGCCTTCAGCATCTTGCAGCCGGTTGCGACAGCGATCAGCATGACGAGAGACAAAAAGATCGAGATCTTATTTTTCATTTGACTAGAGCGGCCCTTTCCGCGACTGACTCGGCATAAACTTCCTTCGCAAAATGGCAAAGCGAATGGTGGTCTTGAGTTATCTGCACGAACGGCGGGAATTCACGCCTGCAAATATCTTCAACGCGATAGCAGCGTTCGGCGAAGGGACAGCCTGCCGGAAGATGCGCAACGTCAGGCGGAAGCCCGGGAATCTGGTAAAGCTCTTTCCCCTGTTCATGCGCCGGGTCGGGAACGCTTCGAAGCAAGCCCTTTGTATACGGACTTGCCGGCGTGGCGAAAAGCTCCGTGGTCAGCGCCTGTTCGAAAACCTTGCCCGCGTACATCACGATGATCTTTTCGGTCATTCCCGCGACGACGCCCAGGTCGTGCGTAATAAGAATAACGCTCGTGCCCATTCGCTCCTTGAGGTCCTTGATCAATTCGAGGATCTGAGCCTGGATCGTCACATCAAGGGCCGTAGTCGGCTCGTCTGCGATAAGCAATTCGGGGTCGCAGCTTAGCGCCATCGCGATCATAACCCGCTGACGCATTCCGCCCGAGAATTCGTGCGGATAGTTATCTATTCGCGATTCCGCATCGGGAATACCGACGGTTTTTAGCATCTTCAGCGCATGTACATACGCTTCCTTTTTCGTATGGCCCAGATGAAGTCGCGACACTTCCATCAACTGAGTAGAGATCTTTAGAAACGGGTTGAGCGAGGTCATCGGGTCCTGAAAGATCATCGCGATTCTTTTGCCCCGGATCTTTCGTACGTCGTCGATCGAGAGGCCGCGAATGTCGATGCCGTCGAATACGATGTCGCCGTCGACTATCTTTCCGGGCGGTTCCTGTATCAGGCGCATCACGGAAAGATTGGTGACCGATTTGCCGCTGCCGGATTCGCCGACAATACCGAGCGTCTCGCCTTTCTTCAGCTCGAAGGAGATGCCGTCGACGGCCTTTACGATTCCGTCCTCGGTCTGAAAATACGTCTTTAAATTATTGACCGATAAAATTGTGCCGTTGTGATCGCTCATTAATTGTGCAGTTCGGTCAGAATTTGCGCGTCTGCGGATCGAGGGCGTCTCGGATGCCGTCGCCCAAGAAGTTAAGTGAGAAAAGCGTCAATGCCATTGTCACGCCGGGGAAAATAAGCTGCCACGGAAAGATGGCGATGTTCTTGACACCGTCGGATGCAAGACTTCCCCACGACGCATAAGGCGCCTGGACGCCAAGGCCAAGATACGAGAGAAAGGCTTCGGTCAGCATGACACTTGGAACCGTCAGCGTTGCGTAAATTATCACCGGACCGAGAGCGTTAGGAACCAGGTGTTTGAAGATAATACCGAAAGCGGAAACGCCTGTTGCTTTCGCAGCTAGCACGAATTCCTGATTCTTCAACGAAAGGATCTGTCCGCGAACGACCCGCGCCATCGTCAGCCAGGACACGAGGCCAAGAGCAAAAAACAACAGGAATATCTGGCTCAGGCCCTGATTTCCCGCACCGCCGAATTTCTCCGACATCCATGCGATCCAATGGGGTGTATTCGGGCCGCGAAAGACCGACAGCAGTACGATGACGATCAGAATGTATGGGATCGCGTAAATGATGTCGACGATCCGCATCATCAGGTTATCGATACGTCCGCCGAGATAACCGGCGATCGCCCCATACGATACGCCGACGATCAGCGAGACGAAGGTGGAAATTATTCCGACCATCAGCGATATTCGGCCGCCCTGCAGCACGCGGGCGAGTAGGTCGCGGCCGGCTTCGTCGGTTCCCATCAAATGACCGGACGACGGCGGAAAGGAGTTCAGAAGGTCGCTGTCCGCGGGAATAAAGTCCGCTGTCAGCCCGGTCGTCCACGCAAGAAGCGGCGGCCCGATAGTTACGGAAACGACCATAAAAACGAGCACGATGAGGCCGAACACGGCGAGTTTGTTCTTTAAAAGTCGCTTCCAGGCGTCACGCCAAAGCGACGTACCTTTTACGATTTTCTGCTGTTCTGCTTCCATACCTTGATTATTCGTAGCGGATCCGCGGATCCAGAAATCCATAAGAAATATCGACCGCCAGGTTGAAGATCATGATCAGGATCGACAAAAAGGCGACGATGCCGAGCACTAGTGGTTCGTCTCGATTGAGCACGGCCTGGATGAATATGTTGCCGAGACCTGGAATTGAAAACACACGTTCGACGACGACCGTGCCGGCAAGCAGCCCGGCAAGGGCAGGCCCTGTAAATGAGACGACAGGAATTATTCCGCCGCGAAGCGCGTGTTTGAGAAGAACCGTTTTTTCGTCGAGGCCTTTAGCACGGGCCGTGCGAATATAATCCGATCTAAGCACCTCGAGCATGCCCGCTCGCGTCAAACGGGCGATGTAGGCGCAGTAGATCGCAGAAAGCGTGATCACCGGAAGAATAAGATTTGCGATACCGCCCCAACGAGCAGGCGGTAAAATATATAGATCGAGCGCAAAGACCAGCACAAGCGTCGGGCCGAGTACAAAATTAGGTACCGAAAGCCCGAGCATCGCGATCGCCATCGAACCGTGATCCCAAAGTGAGTTTTGCCGCAACGCCGCGAAGATGCCTGCCGAGAGCCCGACCGCGAGAGCAAGCAGGTAGGCCAGCAATCCCATCGTCGCCGAATACGGCAAGTGCCTGCCGATTATCTCGTTAACGGTCTGCCCTTGATATTTGAGCGATTCGCCGAAATCGAGTTTGACTATATTGAGCATCACGAGGCCGTACTGCTGGTACCACGGTTTGTCCAGGCCGTAACGCTTCTTGATATTTGCCTCGATCGCCGGCGGAAGTTTCTTTTCGGACGAATAGAAGTTTCCGGGAGCAAGCCGGATCAGCACCCAGGTGAGTGTAACGACGAGCAGAGCCATCGGTACGATGATCAGTAAACGCCGTAGGATAAAACTGAACATTTTCCCTCTCTACTTTCCGGTATCTGCTGCTGCCATCTTTTCGGGCGAAGCCGTCTGCGAATTCTCCAGGGTGTCCTGCTTTGCCGTCAATTCGGCGAGCTGCGCCGTGACGACCGGATCATCCTCGTTCATGATGTTATCCATGTTCGTCGTCCACTTGCTTTGATCGGGCTCGATGTAAACGAACTTCCAAGTGTGAAGCGTTCCGGGGTTCGGATACATACCTTTGACGTACGGCTTCTTGAGCCAGCTCGTGCCCGAGGTTCCGAGCGGTATTATTATCTGCTGCTGCGAGATATAGAACTCGGCCCGCGCAAGCTTTTCAAATCTTTTTTGGGTGTCGACCGTGTTGTTGGCATCGTCGAGCATTTTGTCGTATTTGGGGTCCCACCAGCCGGTGCCGCCTTCGTTAGCTTTCGAATAGTAAAGGCCAAGGAATGTGTAGGGATCCATGTAATCGCCGACCCAGCCGCGCCGGGCGAAGCCATTGTAATCGACCTTGTTCAGCAGCGGAAGGAACGTGCGAAATTCCATGTTCTCGAGCGGCACCGTAACTCCGAGATTCTGCTTCCACTGTGCCTGAACGAACTCCGCAACCGCCTTGTTGCTCTCGGCTGTGTTGTACGTGATGCTGACCTTGTCGACCGGAAAGTTCGGCGACGAATATGAGCCGGCGGAACCTTGCACCGGAAACCCTGCTTCAGCCATCAGCCGCCGAGCCTTTTCAGGATCGTATTTCCGGGCCTTCCATTCTGCAAGCGTGCTTCCCTGCTTTGTCAGCTCTTCGGCATAAATCTTTTGCCGCGCGGCTTCGTACTTCGGAAAGATCCCTTCGGGCGTCATATCGACCAGCGGCTTCAATGTTTTTCTGAATACCGCCAAAGCGTCGCGATCGATCGCGAGTGCGAACGCCTGCCGCAACTTGACGTTGTCCATCGGCGGCCGTTTGACGTTTACAACGTAGAACTCGGTGGCAACCTCGGGATGGAGCGAATATTCGGCTGTGTATTGTCGAACAGTCTCATTCCACGGCGCGGGAACGGTGTGATTATACTGCGCGTCGATGCTGCCGGCTTTATAAAGGTTCAATATCGTCGTTTGTTCATCTAGAGGATAAAACTCGATCTTGTCGAGCTTTACGTTCGCGGCGTCCCAGTAATTCGGATCTTTGGTCACGACAAGGACGTCGTAGGGCCGGTATGTTTCTACCTTAAAAGCTCCGCTGGTGACAATATTCTCCGGCCGCGACCAATTGTTGCCGTATTTTTCAACTACGTTCTTATCGACTACCCGAAAGAACTGGTGGCCGAGCAAGCCAAGAAAATACGGTGCCGGTTGGTAAAGCTTGATCCGCAGTGTGTAGTCGTCAGCCGCTTCGACGCCGATGTCCTCAGCCTTGACAGGCACAAGTTCTTTGCCGGTGACCGCCGCCTTCAGCTTCGGATCGTCTTCAAGAAATTTGTCGAGCTCTTTCTTGTCGCCCGGAACCGTCAGCCGTTCGGGTGAATCAAGATAACGGTGAAAGTCAGACATTGGCCCGAGCGTGTCATGTGTTTCGGCGCCGGCAGACGAATCTCCGACGCTAAAATCCTTTTTCAGCAGAAATTGTCCATTCGAATCCTTTACGAAGGCCCTGCCGGAATTGTAAGCCTCCGAATATTTTATGTAGTAACCGAGGCTTGCGTTACGCGATGCGAGTTCGGGCTTAAATCCGCGGCGGAACGTGTAAACGAAATCATTCGCTGTGATCGGATCACCGTTCGAAAATTTGCCGTTCTTGCGAAGATGAAAAAGATATTCTGTGCCGTCCGGCCCGACTTCCCACGTTTCGGCGAGCGACGGGATCGGCTCCATCGTCTTCGGATGATATTCGACGAGCCCGTCGTAGAGCGACATCAGAATGCGAGCTTCCGGCTGCCCGTTTGGCACAGCCGGGTCGAGCGATTCGGGTTCGGAACCGGAAACGTATCGTAAAATATTATCCGTAGGAGCGACGGTCTTGCCGAAATAACGTCCGCGCGCCGATGCTCCGCAGCCGGTGAGTATAGCCGCTATACCGAAAAGCGAGATCGCAGCGAAAGTTCGTCTAAAAGCGGCGAGTTTTATCATTCGTACTCCTCAGATTACTGAACCTCGGAAGGCCCGAAGAATTTGGGTAGAGTTTGCGGACCTTTTGAAAATGCGGCAAAGCTGTAAACACAATAATCTCAGCTTTTGCGTGCCTTATACGATTCGTAGTACGGCTATTTCGGTTGCCAGGTATCGTCGATCTTCACGTCTTTGAGCGATGTCGCATCGAGGCCGTTGATCTCGAATCCGGAAACGTACGGTTTGACCAGCGAGTACGATGTCGGAAAGTAGAGCGGAATCGCGCGCAGATCGTTTAGAGCGATATCTTCATCGATCACAGGCCCCTCATCCTTGCGGGGTGCGACCGTGCCACGTTTCTCGGCAAGGGCCGGGTCTGTGGGTTCCTTGTTCACGGTTTCCTCACGTTCGGGAGCGGTCTTCCCCGCGGCGGCCGCCATACCTTCGTCACCTCCAAATACGGACAACATACTCATTGCTTCGTCATTCGATGAGAATACGACTCCTCGACGTATCAGATCATAGTCGCCGGTTGAATGGGCAATGTCAGCGTCGCTGCTGCTTTTTACGATGATATCGGTATCAATGTTTAAGTTCCGCTTCCACATCCTGGCGACAAGCTTCGCGATACGCTGCTGAACGTCATTGCGGTTGACAACGAGACGGATGACTGGAAAATCCAGGCCGTCAGGAAATCCCGCATCTTCGAGAAGTTCACGTGCGAGATCCCGGTCCTGCGTAAGCTTCGGTGCGGTCGGTTTTGCGAACGGCAGGAACGACAGCGCCGGCCGTGTCGAACCCTCGAGTTCGCCCTCGGTCAATACTTCGCGTTCGATCGCCATAGCGAGAGCCTGCCGCACGCGACTGTCCGAGAAAGGTTCGCGTTTGATATTAAATTCGTAGAAGTTAAGAGCGCTGTGAGTCGTCTGTCGAAAGTCGTCGTACGGCGTCAGCAGCTTGAGTGCAAGCGGCTCAAATTCAGCATTGGTTACGACATCGACCTCGCCGTTACGATATGCCTCGAGTGCTTTTTCGGCGCTGTCCTTCGGGACAAATCGCACACGTTCCAGGTCGACCGTCTCCTTGTTCCAGTAATTGTCCGAGCGGACCAGCGTAATTCCTTCCGAACCTACACCCGAAATTTTAAACGCCCCGTTCGTGACGATGTTTGCGTTCGGCATGCCGTTCTCAGCCGGCCGGATATCGCCGAGAGTGGGACGAAAAACAGGGCTCGCTACGAGCTTCGCAAAATCGCGGTCGGGCAAGATCAGCGATACTTTGAGAACGCGGTCGCCCTCTACGCTCACCCCGCGAAGAACTTCCGGCGTCGGCAAAACACGCGGTACCCGATTTGTATTAAATTCCGGCGACGGCTGCGCCGCGGCGGGCTTGATCTCCGTCTCGCGTTCGCCAATGGGCTGTGTCGGGACAAACGGAGTTGGCGATGCAGCGGGCGTTGACGGCGAGCTTTGCTCGGGCCCCGCCTTCGAGATAACAGTTTCTGGGCCGGGAGCTCGATGCGGCTCACGCGTGGGCGACAGTTCCTTGATTCCCTGGATATTGCTGAGCAGATCGCCATGCGGCGAGTCTTTTCCCATTTTCGCGACACGTGTCCAAGATCGGACGAAATCGCCCGCGACGATCGAATTTCCGTTCGACCATTTCGCGTCAGGACGCAAATAGAATGTCCAGGTCTTCAGGTCCTCGGACGCAGTCCAACGTTCGGCAACGCCCGGCACTTCGGCTAGTGTTTTAGGGTCTGTTTCCGTTAAGCCTTCGAAAAGAGCGCGAACTAGGTCGGTTTCGGGCGGTGCGGATGCGAGAGCAGGATCAAAGCTTTTCGGCATCTTGCCATTCGTCCAGCGGAATTCGTGTTTTAGCGACGGAGCCGTTTCAGCAATGAACGGTGTACCTTTCGGCGTTCCGATCTGATTGCAGGCGGAAATTCCCAAAACGGCGAATGAGACGATCGACATCAGGCGCAGCCTTAGCGTGGCTTTGAAAGGCCAAGACGGCTCCCCTATTATGCGCCTGAGTTTCATTGCGTTTTTGCCGTCAGCGGATCTGCGACAACCGTTCAAACACCTCGATCGTCTGCCGCCTGGCGTCCTCGTATCCGTTAGATGTATCGATAAGAAAATCGGCGAACGCCTTTTTTTCATTCTGAGGCATCTGGGCCCCGATCCTTTTCTCGGCTTCGCGGCGATCGAGATTTCCCCGTAACATCAGTCGGGCCAACTGTATCGCAGGTTCGCACCAAACGACAATCAGCTTTGTAAATCTCTTGTAGCCTCCGGATTCTATCATCAAAGCGGCGTCGATAACAGCGATTCCGTCCGGATTCTCGGCTTCTCGATCCGCCAGCCAGAGGTCCTGTTCGGAAATCACAAGCGGATGTACGATCGAGTTAAGTATGGCAAGCTTTTCGGGGTCGGAAAAAACGATGGTCGCGAGCCGCGACCGGTCGAGTTCGCCGCGTGCCGACAGAACATCCGGCCCGAAAGCTTCGACGACCTGCCGTAACCCAGTGCTTCCGGCCGCCACCACATCACGTGCTGTCTGATCGGCATCGAGAACCACACAACCGAGTTCGCCGAGTATGGCGCATACGTTGGATTTCCCGACGGCGATCGATCCTGTGAGGCCGACTTTCAGCATAAAACTAGCGGCCATGCCTCCGAGAAAGCTTTTCGACATTAAAGGCCGCGATCTCGTCGAGCGTAAGCCCGAGTTCGTCGGCGCACGCGGAGATGTACCAGAGGACATCGCCAAGCTCGTCCTTTAATTTCCCTCGGATCTCGTCTGTTATCACGCCAGCGAAGTCACGTGAGATCTTTTTGACGATATTAGCGACCTCGCCCGCCTCACCGGCGAGTCCGAGGGTCGGGTATTCGAGATTCGACATGCGTCTTGGGTAATGTGCGGTTTGGCTCGCCTCCGCCTGATATTCGACAAAGTTCATGTGTTCTTCGTTCTCCTGCGGACGGCTGCGTCCAATGTGTTGTTCATCAACATTGCGACGGTCAATAAACCGACGCCGCCCGGCACAGGCGTCAGATATGCCGCCCGCGCCATTGCATCCTTCGTACTGACATCGCCCACGAGCGTGGACCCGCGTTTTTCTACGGTAGCGATGCGGCGCTCAAGTTTTTCGCCTTCGAAAAAATCACTTAGTATCGATCGGTCCGCAACGCTGTTGATTCCCACGTCGACTACCACCGCATTTTCACCGATATGCTCTGATCTGATAAACCCCGGGCGTCCGATCGCCGCAATCAGAATGTCGGCCCGCCTCGTTATCGCCGGAAGATCGACCGTACGCGAATGACATATAGTGACCGTTGCATTTTCCCGAAGCAGCAGCATCGCCATCGGCTTTCCGACAATGTTGCTTCGCCCGACGATCACCGCGTTTTTCCCGGCGATCTGGATTCCCGAACGCTTCAGCATCTCGATCACCCCCGCGGGTGTACACGGCACCAGCGATTCTTCGCCATGTGAGAGGCGTCCGACATTGATGGGGTGAAATCCGTCGACGTCCTTCTCAGGATCGACCGCTTCGATTATCGCTGTTTCGTCGATGTGTTTAGGCAGCGGCAGTTGAATTAAAACACCGTCGATGTCCGGATCCGCGTTTAATTTTCGTACGAGATCAAGTAACGCACCCTGGTCGATAGTGTCCGGCAGATGATGATGCTCGGAGCGCATGCCGAGGGCTTCGACCGTCTTGACCTTGCTGCCTACATACACGGCGGACGCCGGATCTTCGCCAACACGGATAACCGAAAGACACGGCTTGAAGGAGAGTTTGCCGACGCGCGACTTCACTTCGGCCTTGATGTCGTCAGCAATTTGCTTGCCGCTCAATATTTTCGCTGTCATTTAGTTTTCATTTTACAGAAGTTCGCGTTTTTGCGGAATTAACGCGATCAGGTTGCGCCATGCGGCTCGTAAGCAAGTTAGAAAAAATTAGGAAGTCGGATCAGATTGACCGTCTTGTAGGTCAGAACGACGAAATTCACAGTGAAATGACGGCACAGATTTCGCATACGATCAGGCCGAGTACCTGCGGCTTATCCCAATCGAACATGAAAACATCAGCCTTGAACATCTTTTTTATACTACTTTTGAGTGCGGCGCCGGTTTTTGCTGTCCAGGCCGGTTCCGGACAGTTGAGTTTATTCCGTCCATCAAATGGTGTCTGGTACACGACATCCGCAAATTATGCCGGAGCGTTTTCGGCGACGCGTTGGGGCTTGTCGACCGACGTACTGGTGCCCGCGGACTACGACGGCGACGGTATCATTGATGCTGCGGTCTGGCGCGGCGACACTGGGGTCTGGTACATCCAGCGGAGCAGCGACGGCCGTACGATGTATATCAAATGGGGAATGACGACTATCTATCCCACAGGAAGCCTGCCCGACGTTCCGGTTGCGGCCGATTATGATGGCGACGGCCGCGCGGACATTGCCATCTGGCGTCCTGACACCGGCGAATGGTTCGTGCTCAAATCGCGGTTTGAGTATGACCATAAGAACGCCGAAGTTTTTAAATGGGGAAAGCTTGGCGACGTGCCAGTACAGTGTGATTACGACGGCGACGGACGTACCGATTTTGCGATATTTCGCCCGAACGGCAATCGCTGGTATATCTTTCTGAGTGCAACGCAGACATGGAAGGTCGAAACATTCGGCACCGCGGGCGCCGACCGGCTTGTCCCGTCCGATTACACGGGCGACGGTAAGGCCGACATCGCTGTCTATCGCAGCGGAATCTGGTATGTAAAGGACAGTGCGGACGGTTCGACAGAGGAAATGCAGTTCGGCTTTTCGGACGGAGTCGCCGTTCCCGGGGATTATGACAGCGATGGTAAAACAGATTTCGCCGTCTACCGAAAAGGAACGTGGTACATCTACGATAGCTCGACACCCAGGTTCCGTTCAGTCAGTTTTGGCAACGACGGAGACCTGCCGCTCAATTCTCTGAATGCGAAAGCGAGCATGGTCGCCGTTCCGTAAATCCATTTTCACGTTTTCCACGCCGATAGAGAGGTTCCCGCGAACCTCTCTTTTTTCGTTTGCCCTGTTTCGGTTACCATTAGTTTTATCTCCGGCGTCCGACGCCGGCGGAATTACCCAAATGAGATTGTCCCGGGTTGTCTTTGCACTGCTTGCACTACTCGTACTTACTGTTTCGCCATTCGCACAAGATCCGGAACAAGAATTTTCGCGCGTGCGCGAGTCGCTTCGTGATGTCGATCTCTCGACTGCGGCGTCGCGTCTTAAAGATATCGAATCGTCTCAGCCAAAATACTTTCGCGAACATCATCTCGACTATCTCCTGGGGCGAACGCTCGAAGATTCCGGCGATATTGCCGGTGCCGCCAAAGAATTCGTTTCAACGGCCGATTCCGGCGGCCCGCTCAGGGTTTATGCGTTATGGCATCTCTCGAACATCGCCCGAGCGTCCGGTAATCTTTTTCTCGAGCGGATCTATCTAAATGATCTGGCGGCTTTCGACGCCGCTACATTTCCGGGACTTGCAGCGCGGGCGCGAATGGCCGAGAGCCTTCTCGCCAGTGGCGATTACGCTCCGGCTATCCGCATCCTTTCCGCGGATGCTCCCGGCGCGAACGCCAGCATCCGAGCTCCCGCACTGGCGCTCGAACGGCAGCGAAAACGCCTGGCCCTTCTGGCAAAAGCCTATGTGCTCGGCGGCGACACCGTAAATGCAAGATCAACCTTCGAAGTTATTCTCTCCGGGACGCCGAACGCGGATCAGCCGGACGACAACGCACTCGCCGCCGTTAACGGATTAGATTCGATCGACACCGCGACAGGCGTAGTCTTGTCCGCTGCCGAGCACATGCGGCGGGCCGCCGTGTATCAATTCAATCGCGATTTCAGCGGCGCTCGCGGGCATTTCCTTGCGGTAGTGAACCAGAGTCCTGATATCGCAGATGCGCCAAAGGCGGTCTTTGAGATTGGGCGCGGATATGTGCAGGAACGAAATTTTTCGGAAGCGGTGAAATGGTTCGAAAGGGACCGCGACCAAACGGCGGACCCATTGGCCGCAAGAGAATCGTTATTGCAGTCGGCTTCGGCATATGCCCGAATGGGCAAGCAGCACGAAGCGGTTCTCCGTTATCAAAAATACATTGAGCTTTATCCGACGGACCCGCATCTTGACCGTGCGTATTTGAATCTCGTCGATACCCTTCGCGATGCAGGTGAGGAAACCGATGCTCTCCGTTGGGCGGCCGATACGGAATCGACTTTCAAAGGAAAATTACCCGAAACGTTGGCCATTTTCGCCGAATCGCGCATCTACCTCGCCCGCGGCGATTGGGCGACCGCACAATTATTGTTGGACAAACTCACGGCGGCGCGAGACCTCGGCGGCGCAAGTGTTCCCGGCGGAACGAACACGGCCGAGATCCAGTTTCTTCGCGGGTATTCACTTGAGCGTCTCGAACGTTTTCCCCAGGCTGTCGACGTATATCTTGCGATCGCCGACGGCCGTGGCGAGTATTACGGCTGGCGGTCGACGCTGCGGTTGCAAAACCTAGCGAAACAGCCAGCATCATCGCCCGCGATCGAAGCAAAGCTCACGGCGCTCGAGGCGGAGATTCGACCCGGCGTATCGGCGGATGATCAGCGCTCAGCTGCGGCGTCCGCGTTTCGGCTTGCTGTCACTGACGCAGCCCGTAGCAAATATCTTGAAGCTCTGACTCGTTCGTACGGTCAATTGCCGCGCTACAAAAAATACTTAAAACCGACGGGAGCGGCGGCTCGGAAACCTCCTGCTCCACAACCGAACGACAAAAGTCTTGCGGGAATTCTGATCGGGCTCGGACTCTTTGACGAAGCCGCTCCGGAATACGAAGCGTCACTCAAAAAAATTGATTCGCAGGCGGCAGGATTGGCCGAGATCTACGCACTTGGCGATCGAGCCGACCGTTCAATCGCGTTAATGCAGCCCTTCACCGCAGTATACAGCGATCAGCAGATCGAACTGATCGATCCTAAAATAATTCAGGTTCTTTATCCAGTGCCTTTTCGCCGTCTGCTCCTGTCCGACGCGCTGCCGCGCGGCGTCGATCCGCGCTTTATGCTTTCGATCATCCGTCAGGAATCTGGCTTTCGCTCTACGATAAAGTCCAACGCTGCGGCACGTGGGCTGATGCAGTTCGTCCCGGGCACAGCTATGGAGATTTCCCGCGAACTCGGCCGGGAGGTTCTTCGGGACGATGATCTTTACGATCCGGTCACGTCCATTTTATTCGGCAGCCGTTACTCGGAAAAGCTTTTCGATCTTTTTCCCGGGCTGCCCGATGCCGTTGCCGCCGCGTACAATGGCGGCGAAGACAATATGAAACGCTGGCTCAGCCGGACAAAATCTCGTGAACCGGACCGTTACGTACCTGAGATCGCGTTCGCTCAATCAAAGGATTATGTTTATCGCGTGATGAGCACCTACCGAGTTTACTGCATGCTCTACAACGAAAAGTTGAAAGTGCGGGAAAGTGAGCCCACCGATGGTGCGAGGTGATTTGCCAGTGCCGGCTAATTGATTCAATATTCTCAGCATATATGCTCTACAAATTCATCGTTATTTTCCTGATTTTCTTCACGGCTGCGGCGTGCGGCGGCGGAAAGGCTGCCGGCGGCAAGGCCACGGGTATCGACTCCCCGAATGCCAAACGGTTTCCTTTTAGGGGCACGGTAGTCTCGGTCGACAAGACTGCCAAAACGGCTGTCATCGACCACGACGCCGTCGAAGGTTACATGGACGCCATGACGATGCCGTTTCCGATCCATGACGATTGGGTGTGGAACGATCTCGTTCCGGGGTCACAAATACAAGCGGAACTGGTCATCGATAATTCGGCTAAGGATCCGTACTGGCTTGAGAAGCTGGCGATCTCGGCCGCACCGAACCCGAACCAGCCACTTCCCGAAACCGTGACGCCAAAACAGGTCGGTCAAGATGTGCCGGACATAAACCTAACGGACCAGGACGGCAAGCGATTTTCGTTAAAGGATTATCGCGGAAAGGCTCTCGCGATCACCTTTATCTACCGAGAATGTCCGCTGCCGGATTTTTGCATCAAGATGTCGAAAAATTTTAGCGACGCCGCGATCAACCTCGCTTCCGACGACGCGTATCGAGACAAGATCCGGCTAGTAAGCATTTCATTCGACCCAAAGCGTGACACGCCGGAAAAGTTGAAACAGTACGGCCAGGGCTATCTCGGAAATCCCGCGAAACCGGACTTTTCGATCTGGAGACTCGCGGTGGGCAGTGAAAAAGATGTTCGCAGTATAGCTGATTTCTTCGGCCTGAAATACGAGGTGGATGAGACCGACAAAGCGATCATCAACCATTCGCTCGTGACTGCGGTGATCGGACCGGATGGAAAGGTCAAAAAGATCTTCGGCGACAATCGATGGGCGACGCCGGAACTTTTGCGGAGCCTTAAGGAAACCTTGAACTAGATCTTTATCCGGCCGCCGATCTCCTCAAGTTCCTCGAGAACGTCGATAGTGTCGAAATTTACGGGTCGGCCGTCGCGAAAGACCTCATCTCCGTTAACGATCGTCATGCGGATATCGCGGGCATTAGATGAATGAATCACCGCCGCGTAAATGTCGTTGACGGGAAACTGCGCGGGTTCGTTGAAGTCGATCACTGTGATATCGGCCTTTTTCCCAACTTCGAGAGAGCCGACCAATCTGTCCAGGCCGAGCGCTCGTGCACCGCCCATGGTCGCAGTTTCTAGTGCTTCCTTTGCTTCGATAAAACGCTTCGAACCTGCACGGTTTCGCGCACCGAGGACAGCGAATCTCGCTTCCTCGAGAATGTCGCAAACATTGTTGCTGGCAACCGAATCACTGCCGAAACCGACCTTGATCCCACGATCCAGAAAGATTTCGAATGGTGCCCAGCCGTGCCCGAACTTTGCGTTCGATTTCGGGCAGTGAGCCACCGACGCATTGTTTCCAACTATCCGTTCGATATCGTCGTCGCTGACGCAGACGCAATGTGCGAGCAGCGGCGCGGAACGCATAATACCGGTGCGTTCGAGAAATTCGATCGGCGAACATCGCGGGCTGTGCCATTCCAGATCAAACTTCTTGTAGATGCCGATAAAAAATCCTTCGCCGTTCCGAATTAGGTTGTCCTCTTGCAGAGATTCCGCTGCGTGGATGGACACCCTCATGTTTTCGGCGGCAGCAAATTCTGCAATACGCGCGAACAGACCGGAGCTAACAGTATACGGCGAATGGGGCGAGACACCGACCTGTACCAGATCCGTCTCTTCGTTTCGCATCAGCGTCAGCAGTTCGGAAAGAGCGGTGAAATCTTTTTCCGCAGTTCGCTCGTTGGGCGAGAAATTCGTTTCCTGGAAAACCACCCCTCGCAGGCCGACGCGTTTCAGCGCCTCCATTCCCGCTTGACCGTGACGTCCAATGTCGCCGAAACACGTGACGCCGGCCGCCGCACCTTCGAGCGCACCGGCGAGAGCTGCGACTTCGATGTCCTCATCTGTCAGCCGGTTCGCCCGCGTGTCGTTCAACCGCAAAAGCCACGCCGGAAAGTCGTGCTCGACATCGTCGAGAAGCCCGCGCATCGCCGTGATCTCTAGGTGCGAGTGACAATTGATCAGTCCGGGAATGATCGCCGCCGAACCGAGGTCATCAATCTCGGCATCGGGAAACATTTCGATCACTTCGCTTCGCGCGCCGATAGCTGAAATACCGCTTCGATCGAATGCGACCGCCGCATCCCGAAGCGGTTCCGAGGTTATCGGTAGAATATGATCTGCAGAAAGGATTCGCATTCGGCGGCATGGGACAGGCTAAGGAATTCTATTGCAGCTCGCGGGCTTTACGGTAGCGGTGGAGGATCGAAGTCACGTAATTGTTTGTCGACGGGATGGCGATCCGCGATACGAAATCAGGCTCGGACATTGTCTCTGCATCGCTTCCCTTGACCCACTCCTCGACGCGACTCGCTCCGGCATTATAGGCGGCAAGCATCATCGCCGTCTCGGCCGGACGGCCGCGGTACCGCTCACGAAGTTTTTCAAGGTACCAACAGCCGATCTGAACATTTCGTTCGGGATCGCCTAAAAACTCGATAGGGCCGTCAGTCGCTTGTTTTTCCAGCTCCTTGAGCCCCGTTTCTCGTGCCCATTCACGGGCGACAAGCGGCGTGACCTGCATCAATCCAACCTCGCCCGCGTCGCCGATTTCGCCCGGGCGGAAATACGATTCCTCGTAGATAAGGCTCCAGACAAGTTTTTCATCGAGACGGTAGATCCGCGCCTGCCGCACGATCATCTCGTTGTATCGGTCCACCCAATAGCCGCGAAAAAAATAGGTCCCTGACGCACCTATGATCACAACGATAAGGAGTATCGAATAGAGGTATCGACGCATTTGCCCAGACGGAAAAAGAAATTTATTTTACGAAATTTGACTGCGGCGTTTCCGGCTCACATTCTCCCGCGTTTCTCCGGCTTCATCACGCGGACGCTCCGAAATCACACCGGATCGTATCATCTCGGCGAACAGATCTACATCGTAGTCCGCGTCGCGGGCCATCTGCTGCCGAATCTCGAGCAGCAGCTCGAGAAATTTCGGCCGTCGGTAGATCGATCGTGTTTCCATCGTCTCAATTGTGAACAAGGAATTCCGGCGTTACGATGACCGGCGAAAAGAAGCCCGCAGCGGTATTGAAAAGTCGAACTCGTGCCTGCTTTCGCACATTGGCCAGATGACCGAAATTCCACGTCACAAGATAGTCTATCTTATGGAACGACGCTATTGCCACGTGCATGGCATCCGCCATGAATTTTCGATGGAATATTCCGCGCTCGATGTAGCCTTCGGCGAGTATCGCCGCTTCTTCTGCGACGTCTAGCTTTCCGAGCGGCTTCAGAAGATTGAGATAGCCCGACCTGTGCGGCTCCTCGAGCCGCTCGATCTCGCGCTCTACAAGAAGCGACGTGTACACGCTGTATTCGGAAAGTTCGTGTTCAAACCAGCGGATCGTAAGGTCGCGGCGGAACGGATCGCCGTTATCGAGGTAAGCGCCGATCACCGACGTTTCAAGGTATAAGCTTAATTTCATCTGTCCGCGGTCCCGCTCCTGTAGTGATACTCTACGGCGCACGATCGACAGGGACAAAGATAACGCGGGAGTTCTTGAAGTCGAACGTCATTCGGTAATTCTTCAGAAAGTTTCCGCCTAGTATTCCGGCCTGCTCGAAACCTGACGCCTCATTGATCATATCCAGATCGAGAGCGATCGCGGTAACGCTGCTGCACGAATGTTTGCCGAAGCTGACCTTCGGCAGCAGGTATGAACGAACATCGTCAGTGATTCCGGCCGAGCCGATCACACGAACGCGGCCGTCGAGAATGAACGGCGTGATTGTTTCAAGCCTCGCGACGTCGTCAGAGATCACGGAAACGCTTGCGCCCGTATCAACAATGAAATTGAGCGGCGACTGAATTCCCTCGAGCTGCACCTCGCCGCTGAGAAATCCACTTGACGTCAGCCGCAGCGGCAGTGATATCGCGTCGTCGTCAGCATTCGCGACGGTCAGATCTTTTTTTGCGAGCGAAAAAGTATTAGTTCCGTAATCGATCGTCGTCAGGAATTTCGAAATGAGAGAGAGGCCGATATAGCCGTCAACCTGCTGACCGTCGCCGTCACCCTGGAATTTGCGGATATAGACCGGGACGTTCCGCATTTTGACGCCGCCGATCTGAACCTGTCTTAGAAATCCGTAAACGATCGCGAACCTTCCGCTGCCCCCGATCCCTTTCGCAAATCCACCGCGGCTTATCGGTTTGATGTGGAGCAATGCTGCGGTCTTGTCAGAGATCACCGAAATTCCGGAGCCCGTGTCGAGCACGAAACGCATCGGCTGGTCACGATCGTTCACCTTCAAACGGATCACTGGCCGATCGACCGCAAGTTCGAATTTTACATCTGTCCGCGATTCTCCCGCCGTCTCATAAAGCGACGGCCGCTCGCCGAGATAACGCAAAAAGCTGATCAGGCCGCGAATGCGCTCGCGCCGGTCGTCGTCGGCCGCCTGCGATAGCTCGAGAAATTTCATGTACGCATCCGCTGCGTCTTTGTAATGCTCGGCCCGAGCGGAAACCTGCGCGAACACGAAATAATAATCGGCATCATTCGGTTCCAAGTAGACCGCCTGCCGGAGATCGAGAACGCTCTCTTCGATATTATTCTCGTAAAATTCGAGCATTCCGAGGCCGGCCCACGCCAATCCCTCGCTTCGATCGATCTTCAACGAAGTGAACAAAACGGGACGGGCTTCTGCAAAGCGCCCTGCGTTCAGAAGTGTGGTCCCGAGTACCGCAAAAGCAAAAGAACTCTGCGGTTCGTTCCGGGCGATCTCAAAACTCGTATCGTACGCTTCGCGTAAGTGCCGCTGTTTGACGCAGACCAATGCGAGTCTCAGTTTAATATTCGAATCGTCCGGGCTTTCGCTGGCGGCGAGGCGTAGAAGTTTTTCGGCTTCGGGCAAATTGCCCCGCCGTATTTGTTTGTCCGACTGTTTGACGAGACGTTTTGCCGCAACCGAGTCGGTCTGCTGAATGTCGCTGGCTCGAATGATCGACAAGGGGAGTAACGCGAGGCAGAAGAGCATCGGAAACACTGCGTTTTTAAAGTTCAAGCCAAAAGAAGCCGTCGATCGCATAGGTCAAACTCCTTTCCCGCCCCTTTTTCGCCAAATTGTGAGGTTACTTTAAGATCTCGCCTGTCTTTATCGACCAGAGGACGAGGTCCATCTCGTCAAAATCGATCTTGGTCCGGTTCGCCAGCTCCTTCAGCTTGGCTTCGATAATGAGATACTGCGAACGCGTGTTTGGTGGCTTGGGCTCCTCGATTATTTTCAATTCCGCCAAACATTTAAGAACGTGCTTATCGAGGATCGCATAACCCGTAAACCCGACGTTTCGCAGAAAGTGGCTGGCTTCCTTGTAACCAAGTCCTTTTATTCCCTTTTCCATAACAAGCCAGTCACGCCTCGCGTCATCTGTTTCGAACCGCTGCAATCGACTGCGCAGCTCCATATTGCAATCCGATTTAAGAAAATCGCGGGAATGAACGACGTATTTCGAGCGGGCATTCGGATAGCGATGAACACCTGTCAATGCGACAGCCAACTGCTCTTGCGTACCGTCGGCGAGGAGCGTTCTTACGGCTTCAACCGCGCGAAGTCCCATTCTCGCCGAACAGCCGCCCGTAAAAAAGCAGAAGACCATTTCTTCCCAAATTCGCTCGTCGGGCGCCGAGTGCCGGATAGCGCCAAATTCCAATAGTCGTCGGCGGATCTCCCCGCCTCGTTCAGAATGTGCCTGCTTGATCTTTTTGAAGGTAACAGCTTCTTTTTTCATGTGTTGAGAAGGTAAATTCGATTCTATTGCCGCGGCGCCGGGCAAGTCAATAAAATCCGATGCAGAAAATCTCGATCAGTTTCGTCGTTCGTTCGTATGGAATATCAATATGGATGGCATAAGCGTTAGTTGAAATGTGATACATCCCGGATTATAAGGAATTCATCGTATTATCCGGTTCGGAGAGAGCCGAACCGCGGTCAACATTTTGGGAGTAGAATTCAATACATGTCGGTGATATAATGGAGATTGTCTTTGGTCCCCCGCCGCCTGAACTGCACCGACTTAGTCAATGAAAAGCTTTAGATTTGCCAACAGAATTTGGGTAGTCACTACGATACTTTCCGCCGTACTCGCAGGTTCGGCCCCGGGGCAGACGCGCCCGCTATTACAGCCGATCAATGTTCAGACGCTGCCAGTGGAACAGCCGTCGTCGGTTCCGCTCGTGACCAAAACGGGCAGTTCATCGCCAACGCTTTCGTCCGCAAATGCGATAAAGACATCAATTCCGATCCTGGCGGAAACCGTTATTCCGGGATATTCCGGCGTTCTCGTAGAGACGCTCGACGGCAACGTCGTTGTCGACAGCGGTTCGAATCTAGCATTCAATCCGGCGTCTAATGTAAAAATTGCCACGTCCTACGCGGTGCTGAAGACTTTTGGCCCTGATTACCGATTCCCGACAAATTTTTGGACCGACGGAAGCTTCGACCGCGCGACCGGTACGCTTTATGGAAATCTTTATGTCTCGGGCCGCGATCCGATCTTCGGATATGAGCACGCCGTCGCGGCAGCCGAAGCGTTGAATCGGCTCGGAATAAAGACCGTCAGCGGCGATCTGGTGGTAACCGACAATTTTGCGATGAATTACACGACGTCGGCGCCCCGCTCAAGCCAGACGTTGTTTTCAACACTCGATGCGTCAAAGCGTTCGGCGGCGGCAAATCGCGTTTGGTCGGAGTACTTGATCAATTCGGGCCGTATGTCCCGGGCACCGCTGACGAGCGTTCCGAGCGTAGCTTTTACCGGATCGGTCTACGTCCAACCGATGCCCGGCAATCTCAAACTTCTTTTTTCACACGAATCGGCGCCGATGCGTGACATCGTTAAAGTCACGATGTGCTACTCGAACAATTTTCTCGCTGAACGACTCGGTGACATGCTCGGCGGTCCCTACGCAGTAGCTCGTATCGTTCAGCAGAATGCCGGCATCCCGCCCGGTGATTTCTATATTCAGACCGCAAGCGGCCTGGGCGTCAACCGCGTTACGCCGAGTGCGATGATGAAGCTCCTTCGTACATTCCGGAACGAGCTGGCCCGTAACAAAATGACGTTTTCGGACGTGATGCCGGTGGCGGGAATCGATAAAGGAACACTCGAGAATCGCTTCGACACAGATTTTGTCGCGGGCAGCGTCGTCGGGAAAACCGGCACTCTTGGGGCGACCGACAGCGGCGTCAGTGCTTTGAGCGGCGAAATGAGTACACGAAACGGCCGGCTGCTTTTCGTCATCTTCAATCAACGCGGCAGCGTTTCACGCTTTCGCAGTTTTCAGAACAGCTATGTTTCGATCATTCAGGGACAATTCGGCGGGCCGGCTTCGCTGACCTACGCACCAGTTTCGCTCAACGCGCGCCTTGCAAGCGCGAGGATCTCGTATCCTGAAAATCGTGCTTATGGAAATTAGATCATAGTGATCGTTCATGAAAAGGAAGCTGCGGCTTCCTTTTTTTGTTTTAGGCTTGTCGTATAAACGCCGATAGTGCAAACTTTTCTCTTTGCGAACCGCCCTTTACAAATGATCCATAGCGAAAACGAACCTTCCGAATCCGAAAGCCCCGAACAGTTAGCCGATCCGAACGCGGCCGCAGATACGCCGGTCGAAAAGCCCAAGGCGAGTGCGCAGAAAAGCGTTGCTCGTTCGGCCGGGATCGTTTCGATCGCCGTCATGTTCTCACGCCTCCTCGGGCTTGTCCGTGAGATGATCTTCGCAAGGTATTTCGGCGCGGGTTTTCTTTACGATGCGTATGTCGTCGCGTTCCGCATTCCGAATGTGCTTCGCGACCTGTTTGCTGAGGGCGCACTGTCCGTGGCCTTCGTCAAGGTATTTACCGATTACCAGATCAATAAGAGCGAAGAAGAAGCGTGGCGGCTGGCAAGTCTGGTTCTAAATCTGCTCGCCGTCGTTCTGAGCGTAGTCTGTATCATCGGCGTGGTTTTTTCACGGCAGTTCGTCGATCTCATTGCCGACGGCTTCTCGCCCGAAAAAGCTGCTCTCGCGACGACGTTGACGCAGATAATGTTCCCGTTCATTTTGCTCGTTGCTCTTGCAGCGGTCGCGATGGGCGTTTTGAATACTAAGGGAATATTTGGTATTCCGGCGTCGGCATCGACGGTTTTCAACGTCGTCTCGATCGTCTTCGGACTTGCTTTGGCTTACTGGCTGAGCGGCGGAGGATGGGTGAATTCTGGAGATAAAAACGCCGTGCCGGATTTTCCGTCGCAATGGGCGATCATCGGAATGTCGATCGGCACGCTCATCGGCGGAGCGGCGCAGTTTCTGATGCAGCTGCCGTCGCTATTCAAGGTCGGATTTCGTTTTACGCCGGTGCTCAGCTTTATGGATCCGGGCGTCCGAAAGGTGGTGGCGTTGATGACGCCAGCCATCCTCGGAACTTCAGCCGTGCAGATCAATGTAATGATCAATACGTACTTCGTTTCAGGAATCGACGGCGCGCAAAGTTGGCTCAGTTACGGTTTCAGGCTAATGCAGTTTCCGATCGGACTTTTCGGTGTCGCGGTTGGGACGGCCGCCATACCGGTGCTATCCCGTCTGGCGAGCGAGGGCAGGATCAAAGACTTTCGCGATACGGTCTCGTCGTCGATGAATCTGGTTTTTTTAATGACGCTTCCATCGGCATGCGGCCTTATCGTGCTCGGAGAACCGATCGTAAGGCTCATTTACGAACGCGGAAAATTCGACGCAACGGCGACGAGCATGACCGCGGTGGCACTCGCCGGTTATTCGATCGGGCTGACCGGCTATGCGGCAATCAAGATCCTTTCGCCGGCCTTTTACGCTCTCAACGATGCAAAGACGCCGATGATAATCGCGATCGCCTCGATCGGCGTGAATCTGATCGGCAGCTATTTTCTGCGCGAATGGCTTTCGCACTATGGCGTCACGCCCGAAACCCCGCATGGCTACGGCCACGTCGGCGTTGCGCTTGCGACATCGATCGTCGCGCTCGTAAATTTCTTCGCGCTCGCGCTGCTGATGCGCCGCCGGATCAAACGCCTAAACGGACGCGAAATCATCCTGTCGTTTTCGAAGATCGCCGCCGCCTCCGTCGTGCTTTCTGCGGTTGCTTATGCGAGCTATCATTTAATTCTTTCGCGTTACGGTGCCGGCAATATCTCGCTGAAGATCGTCGAGGCATTTCTACCTATCGCATTGGGCGGGATAGCATTCGTCCTGATGGCAAAGCTTCTCCGCGTTACGGAACTCGAGCAGGCGCTCGGCACGATTCGCAGGAAATTCGCTAGGTAAATCGAGATCAAATGATCCAACCGTTCAAAGATAAAGTTCCCAAGATTCACTCGTTGGCTTTCGTCGCTCCGGATGCGATCGTGATCGGCGACGTTGAGATAGGCGAGGACGCAAGTATCTGGTACGGATCGATGCTTCGCGGAGACGTAAACTACATTCGCGTCGGCGCCCGGACCAATATTCAGGACGGTGCGGTCATCCATGTCAGCTCAAACGACTATCCGACAGTGCTTGAGGAAGAGATAACCATCGGGCACCGCGTGACGCTGCACGGATGTTACGTCGAGAGCGGCTGTCTGATCGGCATAGGCGCGATACTTCTCGACGGCGTCCGGATCGGCAAAAATTCGCTCATAGCCGCCGGGTCACTCGTCACGCCGGGAGTCGTCATACCGCCGAACTCAATGGTCATGGGCGCACCCGCCAGAGTTAAACGTCCGCTGACCGACGAAGAGCTCGCCGGTCTTCGCACCTCGTGGAAGAACTACATCGAGCTCAAGAATGCTTACCTCCGTTAGGGCCGAAAATGTCCTTTCGCAAAATTCCTCCGCCGCTTTCCGCTCCGAAGCCCTCTCTGCGGTAAAATAAACATCATGGCAAATACTAATCCCGCCCGCGGAATGCGCGATTTCCTTCCGGCGGATGTCCGAAAACGCGAGTACGTTATCGGGATCATCAAAGAAGTCTACGAGAGCTATGGATTCGAGCCGCTCGAGACGCCGGCGGTTGAGAACATCGAAACGCTGACAGGAAAATACGGCGACGAAGGTAATCAGCTTATTTTCAAGATCTTGAAACGTGGAGAAAAACTGCGAACCGGAGATGCGGAAAAAGATCTTGCGGACCTGGCACTTCGATACGATCTTACCGTTCCACTCGCGCGCGTTGTTGCGGACCGAAAGAACGAGATTCCAAAATTTTTCAAGCGGTATCAGATCCAGCCGGTCTGGCGCGCCGACCGGCCCGCCCGCGGGCGTTTTCGTGAATTCTATCAGTGCGATGTTGATTCGATCGGCTCCGCATCGCCGCTCATCGAGGGCGAGCTAATATCGGCCGTGACTCACATCCTTCGCCGCCTGGGGTTTGAAGATTTCAGCATCAGACTCAATCATCGTGAGGTGCTGACAGATATTCTCGACACCGCCGGCATCGCGCCCGAAATGCACGGCGCTGCGCTCGTTGCCATCGACAAGCTCGACAAGATCGGAGCCGAAGGCGTCCGCAGCGAACTTGACGCTCGGGGAATATCGCCCGCATCCTCCGAGATGCTGTTATCGATATTCGAGCAGACGCAAAAGATCGTAGGCGAAGGCAAACAGGTCAACCGCACGATCGTCAGCAATCTTATCAATATTGTCAGCAATGAGATCTTGTCGCAAATTGGCCGGATCCTGCAGTACGCGAGCGATTGTCCGGTACAGATCGACCCGAGCCTTGCCCGTGGCCTTTCGTATTACACCGGCGCGATCATGGAGATCAATGTCCCGGACCTTGCCGGCAGCCTCGGCGGAGGGGGACGTTATGACGGCCTGATCGGAATGTTCGGCAAGGAGCAGATACCGGCCTGCGGTTTCTCGCTCGGCCTTGAGCGAATTCTTGTCGTCATGGAAGAACGCGGCATGTTCCCACCCGAGATCGCCGCCTCATCCGCTGCGGACGTGATGGTCACGATCTGGAACGAAGATTCTATCGCCGAGTCGCTTAAACTTGCATCCGACCTTCGAAGCTCCGGCCTGAGAGTGCTAGTTTATCCCGAAGCCGACAAACTCGGGAAGCAATTCAAATATGCGGACGCCGTTGCGATTCCGTTCGTCTGCGTTCGCGGGGACGCTGAGGCCGTTGTAAATAAAATTAAATTGAAGAATCTACGCACGGGGGAAGAAATGCTGCTTTCGCCTGACAAGATCAAGGCAGAAATAACCCGATCAACCAACACCAATGAGTAAAGATCTTATCGCTGCGTATCATTCCGATGCTATTCGGTCTTTTCGCATTTACAAGCAGATGGCTGAGAAGGCGATGGCCCAGGTCAGCGACGAAGAGTTTTTCGCGGCGATCGACGCGGAAGCGAACTCGATAGCCGTGGTCGTGAAACACATCGCTGGAAACCTCGTTTCCCGCTGGACCGATTTTCTTACAACGGATGGCGAAAAGCCCGATCGGAACCGGGATACGGAATTCGAAATGATCGCCGATACGCGCGACTCGCTGATGAAATTTTGGGAGGGCGGATGGAACACACTTTTCGAATCGATCGAACCACTTACGCCTGCGGATTTTTCAAAAACCATTGCGATTCGTGGCGAACCGCACACTATCGCCGAGGCGTTGAATCGGCAAATGACGCATTACGCATACCATATCGGGCAGATCGTGCTCTTAGCCAAACATTTTCGCTGGTCCGATTGGCAGACCCTGAGCGTACCGCGAAACCGCTCAGCGGAATTTAATAAGATCTTGGCCGAACGACAGCAGGCCGGTGACCCAAAGACGGAACGTGTCGACGCGCCGGACCTTTTCACAAAATAAAACAGACAAAAAAAACGGGCCCGAGGAGATAGGCCCGCTTTTTACATCGATTAGTATTAATTACCAGTTACGTCCGATCCGCGCCCGGCGGATAACCCGCGTACGGGTGCGGCCGTTCGGCAGGTAAGTCGTACGGATCGTTTCGCGGTAACGGTTACGCCCGAAACCGGTTATGCGGGTGGTCGTCACGACACGGCGTACACGGTTGTTCCAGCGACGGTTGCGACGGTTGCCGATCTGTACACGGATCTGAGGCGCAGACACTGCTGCAGTTGCTGCATTTGCCTCTATCGAAGGCATTGCGAACATTCCCGCACCAACCAATAATGACACTGCTAATAATTTTTTCATGATTACTCCCTTTTTGGCTCGTTTCGTTTTTCAGCCTACCTGGCCGATACTTATTTAGACGTCGCTGAATCCACCATAGTTGACAATTCGAATACAAAGTTATGTAAACGTATTATATCCAGGCTTTAGCGGTCAGCTCCCGCTTCGTTTGTTGCAACTATCGTGCCTTTGGAACGCCGGGTATGATAATCTGAGGCACTGCTATTTATGAAAGCGATCTCAATTTTAGGTTCGACGGGCTCGATCGGATGCAACACGCTCAAGGTAATCGAACATCTGGGAGATCTGAATGTCGTCGCCATTGCGGCCGGCCGGAACATGTCTGTTTTCGCCGAGCAGATCGCACGATTTGCGCCTGAATTAGTGTCGGTCGAAGACGACTCCCGCGCCGAGCAACTCTCTGTGATCTTGCGTTCGAAGGGTGTCGCTCTCCCGCGCATCGAGGTCGGCGAACGCGGCCTGATAGCAGTCGCTACGCATGAAAAAGTGGGAACCGTCGTCTCTGCGACTGTCGGCGCCGTCGGCTTCGTCCCCACGCTTCGGGCGATCGAAGCCGGCAAGCGTGTCGCTCTGGCAAATAAAGAGACGCTCGTTATCGCAGGCGAACTGATGACGAAAGCTGCGGCGGCGTCCGGCGCCGAGATCCTGCCGGTCGATTCCGAGCACAACGCGATCCACCAATGTCTTCGCGGCGAGTCGATCGGTGAGGTGAAAAGACTGATATTGACGGCATCCGGCGGCCCATTTCGAACCTGGACAAAGGACCGAATAAATTCCGCGACGGTCACGCAAGCGCTCGATCATCCGAACTGGAAGATGGGCGACAAGATCACGATCGATTCAGCCACGTTGATGAACAAGGGCTTCGAGGTCATCGAAGCCCGGTGGCTGTTCGGTTTAGACGCCTCGCAAATATCCGTGATCGTACATCCGCAGTCGATCGTTCATTCAATGGTGGAAATGACCGATTGCTCGGTCATTGCGCAGCTCGGCGTCGCCGACATGTGTCATGCCATTCAATACGCTCTGACCTACCCGACGCGTCGGAAAGGGTGCGTCGAACCGCTCGATTTTCGCGACCTCAGCCAGTTGACATTTGACGAGCCTGACGTCGAACGTTTTCCGTGTCTCGGACTCGCGTACAGGTCGATGGAAATCGGCGGGACCGCACCTGCCGCGCTCAACGCCGCGAACGAAATTACAGTACGGGCTTTCCTGGACGGCGTGGTTTCGCTTCCCGATATCGCACGGATAAATGAACTCGTATTGTCGAGTCACGACGTTAAGCCCGCATCCACGATCGAAGCCGTCCTGGAAGCGGACCATTTGAGCCGCCTCGCTGCAGTCGAACACGTCGCACGTGCGCCGCGGCGTTCGGCCGTAGCCGATCGGATTTGACGCATGCGTAAATCGGGTTTTACACTTTATTTTACAACCCGAACAGAGCTGTTCGGCTCTAAACTTCGGCTCCGTTTTTGCCCCATTATTTATATATGCCTGATATTTTATTAGTAATTCTTGCGGTTATTTTTGTTCTGGGCGTCGCCATAAATATTCACGAGTTCGGTCATTTCCTCGTTGCCAAGCTTTTCGGGATGCGCGTCGAGGCTTACTCGTTTTTTGGCCTCGGGCCCCGGATATGGGGTTTCAAGTACGGACATACCGATTACCGGATCAGTGCGATACCTCTAGGTGCCTACGTCAAACTCTACGGCGACGAAGCGACGGCCGCGCTAGAAGGCGGAGAATCCGAGGGGGAAAAGGTTCCTGACGAAGAGCTTTATGAGCTTCGCCCGCGTTGGCAGAAGTTTTTGGTAATGCTCGGCGGACCGTTCATGAATCTGGTTCTTGCTCTTGCGATCCCCTTCGGGGCAGCTATGATGTACGGCGTGCCGTCGATGCCAGCTCCGGTGGTCGGACTGGTCAGCCCCGGCGGAGCAGCTGACGCGGCCGGAATCAAAGCCGGCGATCGCATTGTCAGTTTCAACGGGCAGAACCAGCCGACGTGGGAAGCGATAAAAGACGAAACGATGATCGCTCCGGGCAAGGAGCTGCCGTTCGTCGTTGATCGCGGAGGTTCGTTGGTACCGATGACGGTCACTCCGACACGCGAAGAGATCGACGGAAATGCGATGGGACAGATCGGCCTTGCGCCTGATGCCGGTGTCGAACCGGTCGAGGCGGGCGTGGTGACGCCCGGCGATCCGGCGGCCACAGCTGGACTTCAGCCTGGCGATAGGGTCGTTGCTTTCAACGGTCAGACCGTACGAAACGGCCAGGAATTAACCATTCAGATCCGCGAGAATAAAGACGCGCCTGGACGTTTGACCCTCGAACGCAACGGCGAACGCCGGGAGATCGTCGTCAACGCAACGCAGCGTGACGACGGCGTTTATCGCATCGGAGCCTCATTCGGTTCGGGGAGCATCACAACGCTCGTTCCGGTCGGTGCTGGCGGCGCCGCTTCATACGCTTTCGATTATAATCTAAGAATAGTTCGCCTCACCGGGAAGGTATTTGGACAGCTTTTTGCTGGCCAGCGTTCTGTGAAGGACGCCGGACTTGCCGGACCCGTCGGGATCGTTCAGATCATTTCAAAGGTCGTTCGGGAAGCCGGATTCGGTGGTCTGGTACTGATCCTCGGCGTGATCAGCCTGAATTTGGGAGTTTTCAACCTTTTACCGATCCCGCTTCTGGACGGCGGGCAGATCATGGTCCTTGGCATCGAAAAAGTGATGTCCTGGTTCGGCCGAACGCTGTCCATTGCCATAAAGGAACGCATACAGCTCGCCGGTCTCGCGATCATTCTGCTGCTCATGGCGTTTACTATGTTCCTTGATATTTCGAGATTCTTCTAAAAGTTTGCAAGCTAGTCGGAGACGGTCACATAGCAACAGAAAACCCTGGATCTTTTAACTGCGTAATTCCCCAGCTATCTGCAAACTCGGTAAACTCGATTTTATGAAAAGAGTCACTAAAGCGATCATGGTTCGCGACGTTCAGATCGGCGGAGGAGCGCCTGTGGTTGTCCAGTCGATGACCAAGACGGACACGACCGACGTCGACGCGACCATCCGACAGATCGAAGAAATGGTCACCGCTGGTTGCGAGATCGTCCGCATCGCCGTTCCCGATGACGACGCGGCAGCCGCGATGTACGAGATACGCAAACGGACAAATGTTCCGCTCGTCGCCGACATCCATTTTCACTACAAACTCGCTCTCAAAGCCCTTGACGCCGGCGTCGACAAACTCCGCATCAACCCCGGCAATATCGGCCATATCGACCGCGTACGCGAGGTCGTCCGTGCTGCCGAGGCTCAAAAAGTGCCGATCCGCATCGGCGTAAACGGCGGCTCGCTCGAAAAGGATTTGCTCAAAAAATACGGCACCGCAACGCCCGAAGCGATGGTTGAGTCCGGAATGCGCCACGTCCGCATTCTCGAAGACCTCGGCTTTGGCGACATCATAATTTCGCTCAAGGCTTCGGACGTCAACCGCATGGTCGAGGCTTATCGCCTGATGGCCGCGAAGGTCGATTACCCGCTGCATCTCGGCGTGACTGAGGCCGGCACACCGTTCGGCGGCACGATCAAATCGGCGATCGGCCTCGGCGTGCTGCTACATGACGGCATAGGCGATACGATCCGTGTAAGCCTGGCCGCCGAGCCGCACGAAGAGGTTCGTGTAGGCTGGGAAATTCTAAAATCTCTCGAATTGCGTAAACGCGGCGTGACTGTCGTCGCCTGCCCGACCTGCGGACGTCTCGATATAGATAATTTTGTCGAGATCGTCACCGAGGTCGAACGCCGCCTCGCCCACGTCGAGGAGCCGCTCCACCTTTCCATCATGGGTTGCGCCGTCAACGGTCCCGGCGAGGCCCACGACTCGCAGCTCGGCATCACCTTCGGCCGCAACGTCGGCATGATCTTCAAAGACGGCGTCCCGATGCGCCGCGTCTCCGGAGAGGACATAGTCGAGGAATTTGTCAAAGAGGTCGAAATACTCAGAAAGGAAGGCTCGGCCGCAAAATCGCTCGCCGAGAACAAACCCCTAGTCCAAATCTCCTAAAGAATTGCCCGCGAATCGGTGCGAGTAAAAGATTTCCCTCATTCGCGTAGAGGTAATTGGCCTACGGGAATAAAATGCTGAACGGGTAGGCTGGGATGTTCCGGGCCACTCCAAAAACCAGCAGCAACCCAAACACCATCCACAAAAGCGGCCCGTTCATTTTGCCCATCGTGAGGCCGCGCCCGCGGACAGCGACAAGAAACATCGACAGAAACAGATAACCGAGAAAACCGGCGAACATTGGAATAAGCGCGTTGTAATCCAAAGCGGTCAATATGTCGCCGTGAAACAGGGCGTGAAATCCGCGGGTGAGCCCGCAGCCCGGACACGCATAACCGGTCAGACTATAAAGCGGACAAACCGGAAAGAAATTCGAGGATGACGGGTCGAAATACCACACTGCCGCGGCTCCCGCGACACAGACCGCTACGCCGGCAGCGGCGAGCGAGCGTGCCACATGGTCAGCTCGCTCAGAGATCGGGAGTTGTTCGACGGTCTTTTCCATTTGTTTAGACCCCAACAGCCATTTTTACAAAGAGCGCGTCGGTAGCGATCTTTCGATTGATATTCACAATGAAATTTCCCCGCATCGATTCGATCTCGCCGAGCCATCCTGCGAGTGTCGGAGCATCGAGCCTGGATGCTACGGTAGACAGCTTTGGTGCAACGTCGCAATTCGTCAACGACGCTGCCACTCCGCCATTTTTCAGGAGCCACGTATCACGAATAAGGCTTTCCATGATCACCAGGTTCGATTCCAGATCTTCCTTATTTTTCGCATCGTTGAGTCGTTCGGTGGATTGAAGTACGCTCGCGACTTTTTTGATCGAAAGAGCGTCCAAAATATCCAGCATCGTCGATCGGCATTGTCGAAACTTTTCGATATCGAGCGAAAGGGCTCGTGCAATACTCCCACCGCACGTCCGCGCCGCCAGAACCGCGTCCTCTCGCTTCCACTGTCCGCCGCTAGATAGGTGAGCCTCTATCTCGGCGGCCTCGATGCCAGAAAAGCGAATTACCTGGCTCCGCGAACGAATGGTCTGCAGCAGCGAATCGGGTCGTGATGTAACGAGGATGATGTGCGAGGTCGCAGACGGCTCTTCGAGCGTTTTCAAAAGCGCGTTCGAGGCCGCGTCATTCATCTTGTCGGCGTCGTCGATGATAAAAAACCTGCCGCGAGCTTCGTACGGTCGATAGTTTGCTTCGACTTCGAGACTGCGAATTGCATCGACCAGCACGTTTCGGTTGAACGGCACAACCATCCCGACATCCGGATGCTCGCTGAAAAATACTTCCTTGAAATCGTCTTTCTTTTCAGGTTTCGGAATATTGAATCGCGACGCTCGCAGGCACGTTGGACATCGTCCGCTGCCCTCAGTGGCCGAGCATACGAACGCCCGGGCCGCTTCGAGTGCGAACGCTTTCTTGCCGACACCGTCCGGGCCCGCAAAGATCGCTGAATTGGGAAACCGCCCTTCGCAGATCAACTTCGATATAAATGTCTTAACGTTGGAATTGCCGATCAGGCTGTCGAACATGAGATTATTTTAGTCGAAACCGCGTCACGCACCTATCTCGGAGGATATTCCATCACCTAATTCGGGAGCGATCGCTTCCATCACTTTCGCGTGAATGTGCTCGACTGAGCCTTCGGCGTTGATCACGCGAAAACGATTCTTTTCGCGCTCGGCTGTCCGCAGATATGCGTCGCGTACACGGGAATAAAACTCGCCCGATTCAAAATCCATTCGGTTCGCTTTCGCCTCGTTCTCACCACGAGCGCTCATCCGGCGTATCGCAGTTTCGACCGGAATATCGAAGAAAAGAGTTACGTCCGGTTTCAGCCCGCCGGTTGCAAGCTCGATGATCTCGTTCACCGTCGCTTCGGGAAATCCACGGCCGGCGCCTTGATAAGCATAGGTCGCATCCGCATAACGGTCGGAAATGACGACCCGGTTTTCAAGCAAAGCGGGTTTGATCAGGAATTCGACGTGTTGAGCGCGGTCGGCCGCAAACAGGAGCAGTTCGGCAAGCGGCGCGACCGTCTCTTCGGTTTCAAGAAAAGCTTCGCGAAGGCGGCGTCCAAGCGGCGTTCCGCCCGGCTGGCATGTCGTTATCACGTCGACACCGCGAAAGCGCAGTTCGCTGGCAAGCAGCCTCAACTGTGTTGACTTGCCGCTTCCGTCAATACCCTCGAAAGTTATGAATTTGCCCTGCACGAAGCGATCCTATTCCGCGTGGTGAGCTTTTCGCTCCTGCGAGATCGTCGATATGGAGTGTTTGAATATCAGGACGTCCTGGCCGCCGACGTCGAGAAGCACCGAGAATTTATCAAAGCTCTTAATGCGTCCGGAAAGAGTTGCGCCCTGCAGCAGATGCACCACTACACTTATCCGCTCGCGACGGGCCGAGTTCAAAAATGCATCCTGAATATTCTGCGCGGCCTGTTTTTCCATTGCACTTTCTCGTTTGTTCGCCTGAATTTACAATTACACCGCTGATTATATCAGATTTGAATTTGGCGACAACAACTTTCTTTATTGACAAATATTGGCGTCTAAAACTCGCAAAAGCTCCGATAAAACCGCTGCCTCGTCTCCGAATCCGTCAAGCCAACTGTCGACCGGTTCTCGTCTGAACCACGTCAACTGGCGCTTCGCGTAGTTACGGACGTCCTGCTTCGAACGCTCGATCGCGCTCGACAGATCGCGCTCGCCGCGAAGAAATTCACATGCCCGGCGGTAAGCATGAGCGCCCAGAGCGCTGGACTTGTCTTTTAGGCCTACCGCGCGAAGTTGTTTCACTTCTTCGACGAGGCCGGCGGCAAAATGCTGATCGGTCCGGCGGTTTATTTTCTCGTAGAGTTCCGCACGAGGCGGGTCGAGAGTAAAAAGATGGATCCTCGAGGCGAAGGGCGGCGGCTGAGCGCGGCCGGGCTGCTTTTCGGACATTCGTTCCCCTGTTTGAAAATACACTTCGAGTGCTCGGCTCACGCGCACCGCGTCTCGCGGAAACAGCCTTTCCGCAGAAACCGGGTCGACTCGGCGAAGTAAACTGTGAAGGTGTTCGGCGCCGCGGACCCTTGCGAGTTCCTCGAAACGCGCCCGGAGCAATACATCCGTTTTCGGACTTTCGAACAGCGGCTGGCGAAGCGTTCGGAGATAAAAACCTGTTCCGCCGACGAGCACCGGAACTTTTCCGCGAGCCTCGACCTCATAAATCTTGGCCGCCGCGTCCGCCGCCCAATCCGCCGCTGTGTAATTCACCAGGGGGGAGACATAATCGATCAAGTGGTGCGGAACTCCGCGACGCTCTTCAGCGGACGGCTTCGCGGTCGCGATCTCGATTCCCTGATAGATCTGGACAGAATCAAAATTTATTACCTCGCCGCCGATGCGCAAAGCCAATTCGACGCCAAGTGCGGTCTTTCCTGACGTCGTCGGGCCCGCAATTGCGAGTATCGGATTTTTCATCTGATTGTCTGACGCGTAGAATTATTTCGCGCCCCTTGGTAGTAGATTATCAGCCTGCTCGCTTGAATCAAGAAATGAAAAACTCCATCGTTCTCATCGTGCTCGTGTGTCTGCACTCGAATGTATTCGGACAAACGCCGGTCGACCGAACGCGTTATGTAAATCCGCTGATCGGAACGCGGAAAATGGGTCACACATACCCGGGAGCGACCGTGCCGTTCGGCTCGGTGCAGCTATCGCCCGATACGGACGAACAGCCGCACAATATCGGCGGGAAATACAACCCGGAAGCATACAGGTATTGTGCCGGCTACCAATACGACGACCGTGAGATCGTCGGATTTTCGCATACGCATTTTAGCGGCACGGGACATTCCGACCTAGGCGATTTCCTGATAATGCCGACTGTGGGAAAGCTTCAGCTCACTCCCGGCGAAAAGGACGATCCAAAGGGCGGTTTTCGATCGACCTTTTCGCACGGCACTGAGATCGCCCAACCGGATTATTACAAGGTCTTGCTCGAAGACGACGGGATCACCGCGGAAATGACGACGACGACGCGAGTCGGCTTTCACCAGTATACCTTTCCCGCATCGAGTGATTCGCACATTATTCTCGACCTAATGCACGGCATCTACAATTACGACGACAAGAATGTATGGACCTTTGTGCGGGTCGAAAATGATCACACGATCGTCGGCTACCGTCAGACGAACGGCTGGGCGCGAACCCGAACGGTCTATTTCGCGATGGAATTTTCGAAGCCCTTCAAGAGCTATGGCTTCAAGAATTTCGGTAAGGAAGATTACAAAGGATTTTGGCGTAAGTTCGACCAAACGAGGAATTTTCCTGAGATGGCCGGCAAACAGATCCGCGCGTATTTCGATTTCGATACCGAGCAGAATGAAAAGATCAAGATCAAATTTTCGCTCTCGCCGGTCTCGACCGACGGAGCTCTCGCAAATATGCGCGCGGAGATCCCGCATTGGGATTTCGAACGCGTAAAACGCGAAGGGCAAGCCGCTTGGAACCGCGAACTGGGTAAGATCGACGTGACGATGATCGACGAAGGCGAGATGACCAATTTTTACACGGCGATGTATCACGCATTTCTTTCACCGACCGTCTATATGGACACGGACGACAAGTACAAAGGCCTCGACCAGAACGTGCATCGTGCGTCGGGATTTACAAACTACACAACCTTTTCGCTCTGGGACACGTACCGCGCACTGCATCCGTTCTTCAATATCATCCAGCCGAAACGGGACCGCGACATGATCGCATCGATGACGGCACACTACGATCAAAGCGTTCATCACATGCTCCCCGTCTGGTCGCACTACGCAAACGAGAATTGGTGCATGATCGGCTATCACAGCGTTTCCGTGATCGCAGACGCGATCGTCAAAGGAAATCTTACCGGAGCGGCCGCTATGAAAGCGCTCGAAGCGTCGGCTCAAACCGCACGTACCAAATACTACGACGGGCTGGAATACTACATGTTGCTCGGCTATGTTCCCGAAGACAAAAATTCGTCATCGGTATCGAAAACGCTCGAGTACGCATACGACGATTGGGCCATCGCGCAGGCCGCGAAAAAGCTTGACCGCAGCGATCTCTACAATGAATTCATAAAACGTTCGTCGAACTGGAAAAACGTTTATGACCCGTCGGTTGGGTACATGCGGCCGAAGATGAGCAGTGGAAGATTTGCTGAAAAGTTCGATCCTCTGAAGACCGAAGGCCAGGGTTTTATCGAAGGCAATTCCTGGAATTACAGTCTCTATGTGCCGCACGACCCCGATGCAATGATCGTTAGCATGGGCGGGAAGAAGGCATTTGCAGCACGTCTCGATAAACTCTTCACTATGCATCTCCCCGATTCGTTTTTCGCCGAGACCGAGGACATAACCCGCGACGGGATCATCGGCGGATATATCCATGGCAACGAGCCATCGCATCACGTCGCGTATCTTTATAACTGGACCGACGAAGCGTGGAAGACGCAGGAACGCGTTCGGATGATCTTGAAAAACCAATACCATCCGTCGCCGGACGGTTTGGGCGGAAACGACGATTGCGGACAGATGTCGGCATGGTATCTGTTCACCGCATTAGGCTTTTATCCTGTCGCTCCGGGTTCTGACCGCTACGAACTCGGAAGTCCGGCGATCCGCAATGCAAGACTGCATTTCGAGAACGGTAGAACGCTGTCGATCGAAGCTAAGGACCAAAGCGACCACAATGTTTACGTCAAAAAAGTAACGCTCAACGGCCGTTCGATAGCGCGGCATTACATCACACACGCGGAGCTGATGGGCGGGGGCAAACTCGTCTTTTTTATGAGCAGCACGCCGAATGTTTGATCGCACAAAGCGGCGACCTGTGCACTGATCTACCCGACTCCCGCGCCCGCATACCGGGCGAGCGAAAATAGAATTATCGCTGCCAAGACTATTAAACCGCCGACGATCTGTGTTCGCGAAAATCTCAATTTCCTTCGAATAACAACGCAGGGTTTATCTTAAACTGCAGCATTCTCGCTGAATCGCGTCCGCCGTCACCGCCTTTTCGTTGCATCGTTATCCGCCCGATCTTTAGATTGCCGCGATTTGTAACGGTCACAGGCCCATCGCCGAAATACCGGATCGCGTAATCCATTTTTCTAAGGATCCATCTTGGCTGAGTTCCGGATTTCAAAGCCACTAATATCCAGTCCGCGCGATATTCGCCGTGGCCGCGAAGAAGGTCTGACACTATGGTTCCCTTATTATCCGTGAAAAATGCGATGACTTTATTTTGTGCCGATGGATCGACCTCGTCGAGATATATTCGCTGCGGGTCGCGTCCCGCCTTCGCGGGCTTTTGATCACCCACGAAAAGCTCGAGTGTTTTTTTGACATCTCCGGGAATTTTCCACAACGTGGCGTAGTGGGCGACCCACCGCTTATCGATCTGGTTGAACCCGTTGTCGCTGCTCACGAGCTTGATCGATATTCCCTCGCGCTGTTCACCACCGGGAGTGACGATCTTAACGACGATGTCCGCTTTTTCGCCGTGCGGCTTCGATGTCGTAACAGAACGTATTGCCCCCCGATCCTTAACGCCCAGAGCGGCAAGCCAAGTCTTTGCTTCGGCATCAGTTCGCCAGTTATTGAACTTGGCGGCGATCTCGTCCTCGTTTCGAAAGCCGTTTTTCGCGGTGTTCGAACCAAGGTCCGCCTTTGCGGATGCCTGGGTTTGAGCCCTGAGAATTCCCCCGGATAACGAAAGGGCAACCAACGCGCAGACCGCTGTCCCGAACCTTCGATTCATATTTTGATTAGCAGAGGTCAGGCTGTGATCTTGACGGACCGATCCGAAGCTCACAAGATCAGCAGTGCTCAATACGCACGCGTCAGTTCGACGCCCGTGTAATAGTGTTTGATAATCGCGTCGTACTTGACGCCCATTTTAGCGAGGCCGTAAGCGCCGTACTGGCACATCCCGACGCCGTGTCCCCATCCGCGTCCCGTAAATGTGTAGCTCGCGACTTGGTTGGCGGTATAGCGCTTGTTGATCACGAAAAGCTGTTCGTTGAGGCGCAGAGCCGAACGGATCTTACCGCCTCGGAGCGATTTCACGCCGTTCGATCCGACGATCTCAAGTTCGACGGCCCGCCGCGAATATCCCTTTTGCTTAATATTCACGTCGTAGAGCGTGCCAATACCGCGCACGTATCGCGACAGACGCGACTGCACAGCCGATGCCGGAAGCGTCGTGCTCCAGTTCGAGAACGGCGACATGTTTTCCGCCGACGTCGGCATATTTGTCGGCTCGATCTCGAGATATATTACGGCACCCGAGCCGTCGGTCTGAAATCGAACCTGTTCGCCGCCGACTATCGCGGCTTCACGAACCGGAAAGGTCGCATCGCCGAATTTCCTGAACAAAAACACGTCCGGCCGAACAACGATCTGCCTGTCAGATCTGCCCGATGTGATCACAAGTTTGCCGTCAACCGAGGCTTTTGCTATGCCTGTCTGCAGCGGTGACGTCAACTTCCTTTTAGCGTAGATCTGCCGAATCAGTCTTAGCATTTCCGCACGGTTAAATGCTCGATTTGGCTTGAGCGTCATGTCGGAACGCAGGCGAAAATATCCGTCGCGAAGCAGCATTGCGATCTCTGGCCGTCGATCCTTCGGAACTTCTGACGCGTCGTCGAAGGCGAGCTGATAATTTACATCGGAGTCGCTCATCAGCGTGTCCGGCGCGTTCGGCGCGTAGATCAGCGAAGCGAGAATTCTGGCAAGCTCCAGCGGCTTCCCCGAATCCTTGTCGACATTGGGGAACGGCTTTCCAAATTTCACCGCAAGCTGATTCAGCCAGTTCGACGTTTCGCCTATCGTCGCGGCGTCCTCGAACCAGTCGTCCGTAAATTGATTTGTCGTCAGAGAAAAGCCGTTGACCGCCAGCAGTGACATGAAGGAGACGAGTTCAAGATTTGCGTCATCACGAAGCTTCGCCGGCTGCCGGATCGTTTTGATAAGAAAGGGTTCGAACTGCCGATGACCTTCGAGGGAGCATTCGACGCCGCGAAGATACGGCTCGGCATAATCGAAAACGTTCTCCGAATTTTCCGTGCGTCCTCCGCACGTCGACGTGTATAGCGCATTGATCGGTTTGCCGTTATACGTCGCGACGATTCCGCGTGTCTCATTCACTGCCTGTGTGCCCATTTTCGTTTCGATCGAAACGCCTTTATAAACCTGCGACCAAACCGTTGGCAGCATATCGAAACCCTGCGAGCCGTAACCGTTG
This sequence comes from Pyrinomonadales bacterium, assembly GCA_038254305.1. Taxonomy (GTDB): domain Bacteria; phylum Acidobacteriota; class Blastocatellia; order Pyrinomonadales; family Pyrinomonadaceae; genus OLB17. The sequence continues at coordinate 37,733 of JBBSGG010000004.1, read as the reverse complement.
ATATTCGCCACGGCATAGGTTCGTGCGGCGACAGCCTGCGCTTTTTGGGCTTCGATCTGCGGCAGTCCTAGTTCGCTAGGCACGACGCCGAGCAGATATTCCTCGAGCGGCACTGCGTTGACGACCGTAAGGGTTCCGTGCGAATTAACAAATACTTCGAGGCGTCCGCGATAGGCTTTTCCGTTAAGCCGAACCGGGTTGATCTTTTCATTCATCGAACCGAAGGACACGGATTTTAGCGATGAATATTGCGCCCCTGGCGATGGTCCGCTGATTATAACTTCGCGAAGATTCGGGTTGACTATGTCCGGCCCGACCGTTTGACTCGACGAGCCGGTCGAACGGACGAGGCTTCGAACTTCGGACTTGCCTGCCGTTCGCAACTGCCGCGAGAGTGCGACCGCGTCATCTGACGGAACGATCTTTGTTTCTGTCACTACGGTCACGTCGGCAAAGCCTTTTTCGGCGAGCGTCGCTTTGAAAGTGTCCGAGTCTTCGGCGGTTTCCTTTACGCTTCCGATCCAGACCTTCCAGGTGTTCGTCGCGGTCTCGATGCTGACGATCGCGGTTTCTCCTGTTGATTCGCGCACGTCTTTGGCGATCGAATCAGCTTCTGACGAAGTCGCGATATTCTGAATTTCGAACCGGTAATTTTCGACCTCGGGCGGCCGATAAGCCCGGGCGGTGACCGAAATGCGATTCGTCGCAAGATACTTCATCGGCTCGTCCGGACTGAAGGCGATCAGCTGATCGTCAGGCGTCGTGATCGAAACCGAACTCGAATTCGTTGAAAGGCCGATCCTGATCACGGGCTCGCTCGCGAGCCGGTAGTATTCAGTTTCCCTTGCGAAAGTCTTGGTGCCGAGGAGAGCGAAAAGCACCAGCAGGAAGGTGGTTCGAAAGAACATAAGCTATCATACGGCCGCCGCTCGCAAATTAAAACCCTTTTTCCGAAGCGAGGCGAAAATTACAGTTTTTCAAGAGCATTGAAGATAAGCTGAAACGTTGCGAAGGTTTGCCCGCGGTGTTGCGGGCGAAAGGCGAAAAGTACGATCTTTCCCTTTCCATAAGTCGCTTCGGCGAGCGCCGTTTTACCGTTCATGTATTTTTCGCCGAGCATCCAGCCGGAGAGCAACGCGTTATTCGCCGCGTATCTGGCGACGATTCGAATTTTCGTCGGATCGCTGACCTGAAATGCCGAACTGTCGGTGAAATACGCCGGCAGCTGCATAGGCAGTCCGCGTGTCAGCGGATCTCCGCTTTCGAGATCGAGGCTCACGATCGAGCCCGGATTGTAAAATTCATTTCGTTTCAGCCCGCGAAGCACATTGTTCATCGGGAGCCCGAAATGCTTGATCACCATTTCGCACGAATCGTCGAAGCAGATCAGCTTACCGCCGCGGTCGACAAAACGCTTGATATTTTCGACACCGATGTCGCCAATTCCACCGGAATATTCGACCGGATATTTCTCCGAGCCCAGGCCTTTGACGATCGTATTTTCGCTGTCCGCGGGAAGAATAAGCACGTCGAGGTCAAGCGTACCGCTTCGTATATCTTTATCCGATATCGATCTGTACGGAATTTGATGCTCGTCAAAGACGAGCCGCGTCCAGCCTTCGTCCATGGAGCCCGTGAATCCTTTGTACAGTCCGATGTGCGGATTTGTTTTCAACTTTATCGGCATCGGAGAAAACGGTTGAGAGACCCGATCGAGGTTCAGCACATCGCGAACCTGATCGATCGTATCGATCTTTTTCAACGCACGGCCATTGTCATTATCGATACTGTAGGCAGGTATTGCTTCCACGCCCATTTGCAGCGGCAGCGTCCAGCCCGCGACATCGTACGGTACTTCGGCCTCGCCGGCGGCGTTCACGCGGTGGGGATAAGCCTGCTTTTCGAAAAGGCTAAGAATATTATTTTTTTGCGGTTGGTTTACATAGATGAGAAATCCTCCAAGCGGCAGCTCATGAAAATCCGGCTCCGTTGGATCCAGGTGGGACATTACATTGAGTTCCCCGGTCATTCGATAGACCTCAATTCCCTGGGCCATTAGGATTTCTAAGAAACGTGACACCGCCTCTGCGTTCGGTTGTCCTGCGGTGACAATATATGCGGTTGGCTCATCCGATCGATGTTCGAGGTTTGCTTTACCCAGCTCGTAAAAATTCCGCAGGTACCGCGGCCGAAATTTCGCCGCCATTTCCAATAATCCGCGCGCCGCGATCATTTCGATGTTCGCTATATCAACCGGCCGCCACAGACCGCCCTTCCAAACCTCGGGAAAGTTTGTCGCCGATTCGAGCGGCGACGCAAGGCCGCGAACGCCACGGCTTTTTCTCATTTCTTCGGCCGTGACAGTGACCGGCGACATCAGGTCGGAGCTAGCGGCCTCACTCAAAATGCCGATCGAATTGTGAAAATACGGCGCGGAGCGAAATCCGCCGTGCCACCAAGTGTCATATGTCGAATTCGTCGCCACGCCGGCGATATTTTTGGCTTGTAGATCGGCGGCAATTTTATAACCGATAAGGCCAACCTCGCGAATAATCAACGGCGAAATACGCGGGTTGACGGGATCAAAGAACGGGGGAATGATAAAACGCGAACCGTCGCGCCCTTGCTGGTGAACGTCGTAGACGATCTGCGGAAACCATTCCTGCCAAAAAAGTTTGGTGATGGCTTGCGTCTCTTTGAGATTCAGCATGAACCAATCACGATTGTCGTCGTGGCCGGCATAGTGATGGTAAAGCTCGGGCGGCGACGTTCCTTCACTCTTTGTGCCAAGCGTTTTGCGGTACCAATCGGCGACGATATCGATTCCGTCCGGGTTCGGCGACGGTATTAAAAGGAGAATAGTATTGTCGAGGATCTCTTTGGTGCCCGGATCGTTTGAGCTGGCGAGTTGATAGGCGAGATTCATCGACATCTGCGAGGCGACGATCTCGGTCGAATGGATCGAGCACGAGATCGAGACGATAGTTTTGCCGTCCGCCACCAGTCTGTCTAGCTCAGCCGCGTCGCCGATCGTTCGCGGGTCCGAGAGCTTATGACTGATCTGCCTGTAATGTTCGAGATTACGGAGGTTCTTTTCCGACGAGATGAAAGCGACGATCAGCGGCCGGCCTAGCGTCGATCGGCCGATCTCCTTGACCGTGACGCGTCCGCTCGCCGCGTCGAGCGCGGTAAAGTATTTCGTGATCTGCTGCCAGTCGGCGATCGTCTTGTCGTCCGTTGGATTGAAGCCGAGCAACGATCTTGGCGTTGGCACCTGCGCTTGCGCGATCGAAGCGGCAAAAACGACGAGCGAAACGATCAGCGCCGATCGGCAGCGCCGAAATGTGTTTTGACTTTGCATAGATTGTTTCGCGGCGGCAAACCCCTTACTATTCCCGAGTCAAAGCGAAAAGAAATTTATGTCTGATCATTTATCGCGGCTGCCGTCAGAGGTGATTCGTGAAAATACGACGGTCGAATTTCCATTAGTGAAGTCTAGCAAATCACGCATTGCCGGGAAACTCAGATACTGGTGGAGCTGGGCCGTTGCGGGAGCGTTAATGCTCATTGTCGCCGCTCCGTCTCTCGTCGTTCTAAAGATCATCGATCGAAGGCTGTGGCTCTACCCGCTTGCCGAGTGGGGCGCAAAGGTATGGCTCGCCGCCTGTGGTGCAGACGTAAAAGTGACAGGCATCGAAAACCTCGATCCTGACCGTTCATACGTATTTGTTTCGAATCACCGCTCATATCTGGACACCGCCGCGTTGTTTTTCTTTAGCGGCAAACGAATGGGACTTGTCGCCAAAAAAGAGCTTCTCAAAGTGCCGGTGCTCGGGTGGGGGATGGGCTTCGTAAATATAATCGCCATCGACCGGTCGGATGCGGAGAAGGCAACCGAATCGATGGCAAAGGCCCGATCGGTGCTGGAACGAGGTTTCTCGTTCGGCGTTTTTGTCGAAGGCACACGGGCTATGCCCGGCGAACTGCTGCCGTTCAAAAAAGGCGCGTTTCATCTGGCCGTCCAGACAGGGACCGACATAGTTCCGGTCGCGATTAGGAATACTGACTGGATGATGGGAAAGAAGGAGGGTGTCGTGTACGCGGGAACCGTCGAGATGACGCTGCTGCCGCCGATATCTGTTGGCGGTTACCGGCCGGGCGATCCCGTGACTGAGCTTTTGCTTGCGGCGCGAACAGCGATCGCTAAAAGCCTAGCCGATTAAGAAACCCTCCTCGAAGGGCGACCAGTTTTATTTGAGTTACGGCTTTTTCGTCGGCGGCGCGGCCGCCGGGGCCGGTTTTTCGGCAGGCACGTCTTCTTCCTCAATGACCTTCACGTCGGTGCGGCCGAGACGGTAATTTGTATATTTTACACGAGCATGAAGCTTAACGACCTGGCCGTTATCGAATACCAGATCGTCATCCGCGGCTATAAACGACGGAAACCAGTATTTGCCGTCGATATTTTCCCGCCACGTTTCCATCACCGCAAATCGTTCCTTGCCTTCAGGAACGGCCTTGCCCTTTGTCTTTACGATCAAAAAGTCCTTGTCGTCGACCCAAATACGTCCTGTAAAAAGCTTTTCCTTCGATTTTTTCCAATCTGGAATTACCTTCGGCGTTACGTCGAAAACATGCAGGTCGAGCTCGTCGATGTGTTCCTTACCGAGATATGCAAAGTTATAACGCGCGACGTCTTTTGGCTCGATCGCGTACGGGTCGATGCCGCCGAGATTGTTGAGATCGGCCGCCGTGATCGTGATCTCCGTAAGCGTTGTGACGGGCGCGAAAAGAATCTTTTCGAATCGGCCGCCGGCGTCGGTGAAGCTCAAGAATGAATCACGCCGGAACGTGCCGGTGACCTGCCCGCCCATTCCGATCGTTTGTACTGTTGCCGAGCGGTTAAAAGCGTAGGAATTCAGCGCCTGTCTGAAGAGACTTTCGCCGCGCGCCATTTTTTTGATGATCGTATCGACCTCGCTTTGACTGAGGTCATTCTTGGTTATCGTTGTCGAGCCTTGCCCGAATGCGGCAGCAAACAGCGCGAAGATAAACAGCGTTACGGCTATGGGTCGTTTCATAATGTTCCGAAAGTGTCTCATCTATAGATGCTTCCGAGCAGAAAATGGTTCACAGAATCGGGCGATTTCAAATAAAAAAGCCCGCGATTGTTCACGGGCGATCTTTTTGATTCTTTGCGGTCCTTATCGGTTATTCGACAAAATCGACCGTTACCTTATTCGCGATGATCCCAGCTTCATAGCCTTCCTGCAGCAGCCGCCGAACGCCCTCGCGCCCCCGGTCGCCGTAGTCCAGCGTCATGTTGTTGACCCACATCGCGACGAATCTGTCAGCGAGTTCCGGCTGCATATCGCGGGCAAACTGCATCGCGTATGCCAGGGCATCGTCGCGATTTTCCATCGAATACTGGATGCTGCGATGGAGCTGCTTCGATACACGTTTCATCAGGTCGTCGCCCAGATCACGCTTGATCGCGTTTCCGCCCATCGGAAGCGGCAAACCTGTACGTGCGAACCACCACTCGCCGAGGTCAAGCACCTTGTCGAGACCCTTTTCCTTATAAAAAAGCTGACCTTCGTGAATAAGCAAACCTGCGTCGACCTCGCCGCTCTGCACGGATTCAATGATCTGGTCGAATGGCACGACAACATATTCGAATTTGTCGTTGTATAATCGGAGCGCGAGAAAAGCACTCGTCAGTTCGCCCGGTATAGCGATTTTCATATCACCGATGTCTTCCGGTTTGCGAAAGTCGTTCGATACGAGGATCGGGCCGTACTTATCGCCGATACTGGCTCCATGCGGCAGCAGGGCGTATTTATCGGAGACGTACGCGTACGCGTGGAATGAGATCGCTGTGACGTCGAAAACGCCGTTTTTCGCATCCTCGTTCAGCGTCTGAATATCTTTAAGAGTGTGCTCGAACTTTAATCCTTCGGTTTCCAGCTTATTGGTCGCGAGACCATAAAACATGAACGCATCATCCGAATCGGGGGAATGTGCGACGCTTATCGTACGTGTTGCAGGAGCCTTTTCCGCAGTTACTTCCATAAACTAAACCTGAGTGTAGAAAACATTCGTGTCGTAGAAAACCTTTATTCTATCGCCTTCCGCGTGTTTGGCAAAGAGAGATCGAAGAGCCGACGACATCGGTCCAAAGCGCGGGTCGCCTTGGGCGGGCATATACGAGGACGAAAGCAGCCGGCCGAGAATGCCTTCGAAATCGAAGACCTGAAGGTTTTCGAATGTCCGCTGCCGAAAGCCACTCTCAAAGAAGGCCGCGAACTCCGCCTCGGTGATGTTGTCGTGCCGGACCGCTCCGTAATCATTGGCAAATTCCTGCAGAAGGTCTTCATACCCGCGAAGAAACGGGGTTGTATCGAGCTGCCGTTCATTCCATATGAGGGATATAAAACCGCCGGGTTTCAGTATGCGTTTGCATTCCCGACGCGTCGGTTCGGGCTCGAACCAGTGAAAAGCTTGCGCCGCCGTAACAATATCGACAGACGCGTCCTGCAAGGTCGTCTTTTCCGCGGTTCCGTCAGTGCTGATGAAATTTTCAAAGGATGCAAAAGCAGTTTCAGCCGCAGATCGCATCGCCGCGTTCGGCTCGACACCGTAAACAGTATTTCCATTCTCCAGAAACATCCGCGCCGAATTTCCAGGGCCGGAACCAATATCGGCGATGACGGATCCGGGCGTTAGATCCATTTCGTCGTGAAACAACCTCAGAAGCTCGGGCGGATAACCCGGCCGATACTTGACGTAATTTGTTACGCGGTTGGAGAACCGTTCGACTGTATCAACCATACCTAGCTGTGTTTTACTTCCTCGCCCGTCCACTGCGATTTCTTCGAATGCGGAATATCGAACTGATCGAGTATACGAAAACATAAATGCTCGATGAGATCTTCGATCGTTTTCGGGCGATGGTAAAAACCCGGGCTCGCGGGCAATATCTGCGCTCCAGCTCTCGACAGCCTAAGCATATTCTCGAGATGAATCGCGTTATACGGCGTTTCGCGCGGCACGAGAACCAATTTTCTCGCCTCTTTCAGGCAGACGTCCGCCGCACGATGGATGAGATTCGTGCCCGCACCCGATGCGATCGCTCCCAGCGTGCCCATCGAGCAAGGAACCACTATCATACCGGCCTGTTTGTTCGAGCCGGAGGAAGGCTTTGCCGCGAGATTGTCGAGCTTCCAGAACCGGATCAGCTTCGAACCCGGTTCAAGGCCGAGCCATTCATTTATCTTCGCAGCATCTGGTTCGCGAAGATTGACGCCGGTCTCGACCTGCGCCACCGTCGCGGCCGTGCCGGACAATATTAGATTGATCGTTTCGACAACTCCGCTCGCCGCCAAAAGCTGCAGCGTTCTGTGCGCATAGATCGTCCCCGAAGCTCCCGTGATCGCTAATGTAAGTTCCATAAAAAGGGTTTCCCGATTCTAGCGTTAAATGATCTAAACACAAAAGAATTCGCCGCGCGTGCAAACGGCCGATTTAGAATTTCTCGTTTGACGAGACTCGCTTCTCCCTCTTCCTCGGCGGTAACCCGCTTTCGCGCCTTTTTTCTTTTAAAGCGGCGTTGATGTAGATTCGAAGTTTGTAAATATGAACAACGAAGATATCAAAGCTATACTTCGCGCCCACGCGGGCGGCGACCTGACCGATGCCGACGCGGCCGATCGCATTCGCAATCTATCGTTCGAAAATATCGGCCATTCGCGTATCGACCATGCACGTGCCGCCCGCCAGGGATTTCCTGAGGTGATCTTTGGTCAGGGCAAAACCTCGAAGCAGATCGCCGACATCTTTGAGAAGCTCGCCGCACGGTCTCCGAATGTGCTCGTGACTCGAACCACCGCCGACGTTTTCGGCGATCTGCGAAACATACATACCGACGCCGAATGGCACGAATCCGCGCGTATAATCCGCCTGTTTCGCGACAAGAGCGAAAACGGCGCCGGAGAGATCACCGTGGTCACCGCAGGAACGAGTGATATTCCAGTTGCCGAGGAAGCGGCTCTGACCGCGGAGACGATGGGCAACCGCGTGACGCGTGTATGGGACGCCGGCGTTGCCGGCATTCATCGCATACTTGCGGAACGCGAGCTTTTGCAGAATTCGCGCGTCGTTATTGTTGCCGCAGGGATGGAAGGAGCGTTGCCTTCCGTCGTCGGCGGCCTCGTTTCCGTACCGGTCATCGCCGTCCCGACCAGCGTCGGTTACGGCGCCTCATTCGGCGGCATCGCCGCACTCCTCGGAATGCTCAACTCGTGTGCCTCGAATGTCACCGTCGTAAACATCGACAACGGCTTCGGCGCGGGTTTCGTAGCGAGTTTGATAAACCGGCGGCTCGGTAAGAAATAGGTTATAGATCACTTTCGCTGAGGCCAGCCATCTTCAACGGATAAGCATCCTTCAACTGCCTCAATAAAGGTTCCTCAGCAATTCCTCGAAAGTGTCACCTTGAGTGGCGCAACCGGGAATAGCGGGCACTTCCGCCCAATAACCGCGAGGTTCGTTAAGGACACTGCGGATTACACCGACTGAACCTATTCTTCGGACTACGCCAACTCGTAGCCAAAAGTGTCAAAATCCGCATCAATTTCCGTTTTGATACACGAAAAAAGTGCAGAAACCCATCTGTTCTCCTGCTATGCCCCGATGATTTCATTCAGGCCTTCAATAATGGATTCTAATTCCTCGGCAGACGCTTTTCCGATTTTCCGGCCCATTCGCTGAGTGGACAGTACGCGAATTTGACTGATTTTCACCCACGATCTTTTTGGCAAAGCGGGATCCGATAATTCGTAGGTTAGCGGAAAACCCGCGCTCGGCTTTTGGCTGGTCAGCACTACAGCGATCACCGTTCCCGAACGGGCATTGAAGATGTTCTCGCTCAAAACCAGCACCGGACGAGAACCGGATTGCTCGTGCCCCAGGGTTGGGTCCAAACTAGCCCAAATAATATCGCCTCTTAATATTCGGGCCATTCTGTGACCTCGGAGGCCAAACCTATATCAGCCAAAGTCTGTTCTTCGGCCTTATTCAGCTCGGCGCATTCCCGGGCAAGGCGGTTTCTGTCTACCCGCGAAAGCTTTTCCTTCACGGCAGCCTGAATCGCCTGACTGCGGTTCGAAAAAACGCGCTCTTTTACAAGATAGTCAACCTTTCGCAGCAATCCCGATTCCATCGAAATAGTCACCTTTGCGACGCTCATAAAATAGTAATACCATTGGTCATACCGAAAGTCAATTTCGGGGGGGGGTGTTTTTTATTGGGATAAATGTTCGAATCGCCGAGGAGTTCATGGGTTATCACCAAAAGCCGATCGGCGAGCGCGAGTTTTTCAATATCTTGTACAAGACGCGGGCCATGTCTCTACCCAGCCGGAAACCTCATCGTTACGCACAAGATCCCGGCCGTACAGCCCGAAAAGCCCGACCCGCACGGTGTTTTCAAACTAATTGTTATGGATTATTCGGGTACTCAAAGATCGTAAAAGCCATCCTAACCGCTTCGAAAAGCAATCTACGCAATTCCCACCCCAAAATCAAGCCCGCTCGTCCTTTCCCCACCCGCCGCATATAATTTCGGAGCCAGTGAATGCCCTCGAAGCACCAATTTTATTGCCATTGGGCGTTCAGGGCTGCTGAACCACAAGAAACACATCCCACGCCCAGCGTCCAAGCTGCGCGTCCTGAGCATCTCTGACCCTTGCTCGATACCTGAACTGGTTTCCGTATTGATCGACTCGCCTCGATTCCTGATAGGCCAACTCAACTTTCCGTAAGCCCAAATCCGGCACCGTGTGTAATTCATTCGCTTCGGACACGCCGTTATGATTCGTGTCCTGCCATAACCGCAGGCTGTCGAAAATTGCATCTCGTCTGGTAATGAAACCGTCCCCATTTCCGCCATTTGCCGGCTTGTCGTATTCCGCGAGGGCCAGAAAACCGTTTTTGGACTCGGACACGGGCTGAGGCGTGAAATTGCCAAAGAGTTCCGCACCGCTGTCGATCGTTCCGTTGCCATTGCGATCAAGAACCAGCCACGCATCATCGCTGTTTTCCGATGTCCATGACATTAAATGAGCCACGCCATCGCCGTTGAAATCAAAATTAACCCCATCTTGTGCACTGGTCAGGTTAAAACCGTTTCCGCTAATATCAATAACGATCGGCGTCCAAATACAGCAATGATCAACATTGTCAGGGGATACTGCGTCGTTTAGTGTGCCGTTCCGATTACTATCCTCAAACCCTTCGCCATAGCACCCCGGATCGCATTCCCAATGCCCTCCTCCGCCACCCGTATGTCAAAGAGTCATAGCCATTTGCACACGACTGTTGGTACTCAAGGCTTCTTTGACAAACACCGTCAATATCTACGAACCCCTCAGCACAACCCCAATCTGCACGCTGACCACATGTGCCCGGCTGACCACAATTCGAATACGAATTAAAACGGGCGCGGGTAAAGTTGGGGCAAGAATTACATGTTGGTGGGCCTCCCGGGAAGTTGTTAGCACCTCGACAGCTAGCCAGGGAATCACTTATGTATCCAAGATCCCCAGGAGCCGAAGGATATATGACATCAGGCGATTGACGCTCGCACCCGATGTAATCGTCCGGATCCGTGCAACCAATACAGGAGTTATTCCAGTCGCTATTGTTACGAAAATAACCGCACGTCGGCGGAGACGGCGGAGACGGCGTGAACTTGGAGGTAGCAGAACAATTCAACCTCCTTGGCGAAAAAGGAAATCTCACGGATCGGACAAACGGGGTCAGCAGAGAATCGGGTGCGAACATTGCGAACCAAAATGGCGAAGGCATCATTGATTTCGACCCGATCAACGATCTCCACGTTTTCGGCTGTTTTGGATCCTGCTGCAACGGGATTCCCAACTGCCAACCCGTTCCATCTTCAAAATGGACTTCTCGGATATCAAGCTCGACGTGTTCAAAATCTTCCACCTCATATTTCTTAAGCTCCTTATCCCAAACTGCGATCTCGTTCGCGCTTAAGGCGACTTTCACAACTTCGCCGGGAAGCAAGATTGAATCTCCCGGTGCAGCGATGGCAGGCGTTCCCCTGTTCCCGAAAAAGATGGCTACTGGAATAAGAGCCGGCAACTGTCCTTGTTTAGGGATCACAAGGTCGATATTGAAGTAAACAATGTTCTTATCCGAAACATTCTTTACACCGAATGTAAGATGTTTCAGCCAGTCACGATCACCTAAAACACGTTTTTCTTTGTCAAAGGTGTTGCCGCCTAACTCCCGGCTTACCACAACAATAGGGGAATTTGGATGTAACTGGACTTCTTTAACATACCGACTTTTCTGCTGCGCGGTTCCAACCGATACTAGCCCCACTAGCCACAGGATGCCCATGGCAATTACGCTGGCTCTTAATTTATATTTCATTTTTGTAACTCCTTTCTCCGCGCGCGCGAGAGCGGGAATGGGTTTCGACAGAAAGGTTGTTTGGTCTTTGGGAGGAAGTTGCTTAATGTAATTGTAGAAATGTTCGCGAGCATCATACGCCGGGATGAATTGGCGAGTCAAGATAATTCATGACAAAGGAATGTCCCGGCGCATGGATTTAAGGATTGATCAAAACGTACAGCCGATCGGCCCAGTCGGAGCGGAGGTATGCAGCGGAGTCAGGCAGCGATTTCGATGTATTCGACCTGGCTGCTTGGTTTGGGTATCGGCAGCCCATCCTCGCGCAATCCCCGCAGATGAATGTCGATGGCTTCGCGGATCTGCTGTTCGGTTTCTTCGACCGTTTCACCTGTTGCCACGCAGCCCAATAGATCGGGCACGTACGCCGCATAATTATGCTCGGCCTTTTCGATAACAATGGCATAACGCATATTGATATTCTCCTTAGCTCTTTAGGCCCGCCTGTCGCAAGACACTGTTCAATGTGCCGATCGGTAAATCATCACCCGGTTTCCCCGGAACGGTAACTCGACCTTTCTTCGTCGTATGTTTGTACTGACGGTGACTACCCTCGGTGACCACTAGATACCAACCATCTTCTTTGAGTATTTTGAGGACATCACGAACTTTCATTCAGCAGTCTGCCTCAAGGATTGATTAGAACCAGCAGCCGGTCGGCCCAGTCGGAGCGTGAGTTTTTGAGTATCTCGTACTGCACCTGGGCCATGTCAGTGTTGCCGAGTTTGACGTATGCGCGTCCGAGGTTGTAGCGGGCTTTTTCGAGGTCGGGATCGTAGCCGACGGCATTACTCAGCGCCGAGACACTTTCCTCCAGCTTACCTTCTTCGAGATAGCTCTCGCCGAGATAATTGTAAGTTTTGCCGTCAGGCCGATAGGTCTTTAGCTGTTCGAACGCCTGCGCCGATTCGCCATAGCGTTTCTGCTTGAAGTACGCGAGGCCGAGATGCTCTAGCGCGTTTGCGTGATCGGGTTTCAGGGCGATCGCACGCTTGTAAGAAAGGATCTCTTCGTCGGTTCGATTAAGTTTGTTAAGGCTCAAACCCAGCGAATACAGTGTGTCGGGATTATCGGCATCAAGTCTGATCGCCTGTCTATACGCCTCGGCGGCGTCCTTGTACTGGTTCAGCGCGTAGCTCGACGCTCCGATGTTGACATAGCTCTCCGCCCAATCGGGCCGAAGTTTTGCGGCCTGCCGCGAAGCCCGCAAGGCTTCGGTGTGCCGCCCAAGCAACCCGTAACAAAAACCTATTTGATACCAGGCTTCCGGATAATTCGGATCGAGCTCCGCAGCTTTTTCAAAATAGGTGACCGCCCGCGCGTAATCGTCCCGCGAAAGCTGTGCGACACCTAGCGAATAGAACCGCTCGGCCGAAGCACGTTTATTTTTTGTCGTTTCCGCCGTGAGCGACGAAACCGTCTGCAGGTCGCTCACCTTAAGCTGCAGGATACGCTCAGACGGCACCGCAAAATTTAGACTCTGGCCCTGTTCCGCCTGCAGTGTCGCGATCCCGATCACCTGCCCGCTCATATTGACGACGGGCGAACCAGACGAACCCGGCGATATCGGCGCCGTGATCTGAATGATCTTTCCGTAGCCGGAGATCTCGCGAACGGCAGAAACGATCCCGTTCGAAACGCTTCCCTCTAATCCGTACGGATTGCCTACGACAACGATAGATTCGCCCTCCGCCGGAACGCTTCGCACGATCGGCAGCGGTATCGCGAGAGCCGCGGGCACATCGACCTGCAGCAACGCAAGATCGCCTTCGCCGTCAACGGCTATCACGCCCTTGACAGGATATTTTTTCCCGTTGAGCAGATGGATCTCGACACGGCTCGATTTTTCGATAACGTGCCGGTTCGTGATTATTCGGTCCGGACCGATAAAAAAACCGCTGCCGCGCGAAAGTGTATTGCCCCGCGAATCGAACGTCTCGATAGCCACCGCCGACGGCTTGATACGCCGCACAAGCTCAGGCAAAAAATCCTGAGCAAGCGCCGAAGCCGCGAAGGCGACAGCCACAACCATAACGGGGAAAATTTTTCGGATGGCTAATATCATTGAGGGCAAAAATCTATAGTGATTATAGGTACTTCGGGCGGTCGAAACAAACAATTATGAGTAATTGCGAGCCGCGCACGTTGCCATTCATTTGCATCGACCGAACGGTAGAGTGCCGTTCCGAGCACAAATACTGATAAAGCGGCTTTGCCATCACGTGCGATGGGTCTAAGATTTTGTTACTACGAGGCAAACAAAAACATGACGAAGAAAATCGCACTCGGAGCCGATCACGCGGGCTTCGAGGAAAAAGAAAAGCTCAAGAAGACGCTCGACGAAATGGGAATCGGTTATGAGGATTTCGGCACAAATTCGCCGGAATCAGTCGATTATCCTGACTTTGCGCGGAAGGTCGCCGACGCCGTCGGAAGCGGCGAATACCAGCAGGGACTGCTAGTTTGCGGCTCGGGCACCGGAATGGCGATAGCCGCCAACAAGGTTAAAGGCGTTCGAGCAGCCGTCGCTTGGAACGAGGAGATCGCTCGCCTTGCCCGCCAGCATAACGATGCGAATGTTCTATCGCTCGCGGCTCGTTACATTCCGGACGAAGAGCAGAAAAAGATCGTCAAAGCGTTTTTCGAAACCGATTTTGAGGGCGGTCGGCACGAGCGGCGAGTCGAAAAGATCTCCGAGATCGAGAAAGAGGACTTCAAATAAGCGAAGCATGCCGATTGGCCGACCGCCGAATTCGCCCTTCGACCGCTGCACCTGAACACTGACAAGTAACCACTAAATCACTTTTTATGATCGACCTCCGCAGTGACACAGTTACCCGGCCGACGGCTGAAATGCGGGCGGCAATGGCGGCGGCCGAGGTGGGCGACGACGTCTACGGCGAGGACCCGACGGTCAATCGTCTGCAGGAACGCGCGGCCGAGATCTTCGAGAAAGAGGCGGCTCTGTTCGTGCCAACCGGTTCGATGGGAAACCAGATCGCGGTCAAGCTTCATACGCGTCCCGGCCAGGAAGTCGTCATTGAAGAACGCGGACACATATTTAATTTTGAAATGGGCGCGCCCGCCGCTATCTCGGGCGTTATCATAAGACCGGTAAAAAGCGCCGACGGCTCCGGAATGCTTAAATGGGACGAGCTAACTTCGGCGCTGCACATCGATCAACCATATTACTCCTCGCCGACCGGATTGATCTGCCTCGAAAACACGCACAATTTCGCCGGCGGAAGTGTAATGACGGCCGAGCACTGTATGGATATATGCAATAAAGCACATCAACTGAGACTTCCGGTTCACATGGATGGAGCTCGTATATTTAATGCGGCGACAGCGTTAGAAACCAGCGTCGCCGATCTTTCCCGCGATTGTGATTCGGTTCAGTTCTGCCTTTCGAAAGGCCTGGGCGCTCCAGCGGGATCGATGCTGCTCGGCACCCGTGAGTTTATAAAGGAAGCCCGGAGCTGGCGAAAACGGCTCGGCGGCGGCATGCGCCAGATCGGAATTCTTGCTGCGGCCGGTCTGATCGCGCTCGAAGAATCGCCGGAACGCCTTAACGAAGATCACGAGAACGCTCGCCGACTGGCTGAAGGCATCGCGGCAATTCCGGGAGTTTCGATCGACGTCGAAACGGTTGTGACGAATATCGTGATATTCGACATTTCGGCAACCGCAAAAGATTCCGCCGAAACTTGCGCAAAATTAAAAGACGCCGGCATTCTCGCGATCGGTTTTGGCAAAATGATCAGGATGGTTACGCATTGCGATGTTTCGCGCGAGGATATCGAAAACACGATAAGCGAGCTGGACTCGGTTTTCGCGAATTGACTGGATAAATGTCGGGAATATAAATGAACATCGAAAAACTGCGCGAATACTGCCTTTCGTTTCCTTATGCGACGGAAGATATCAAGTGGGGCGCCGATCTTTGTTTTTGCGTCGGAGAGAAGATGTTTGCGGTAACGGGTGTCGATTCCGGCGGGCGGGTTTCGTTTAAGTGCACGCCGGAAAAGTTTTCCGAACTTACTGAACGCGACGGCATAAAACCGGCCGCATACGTCGGCAGATACGGATGGGTTTACGTCGAAAACCCTGACGCACTTGCCGAAACCGAGCTCAAGGATTTACTCTCGAATTCATACCAGATGCTGTTCGGCAAGCTTCCTGCCAAAATACGCAACAGTCTGGAAAGCAAATGATAATCGCGATCGACGGCCCTTCGGGTGCGGGCAAATCTACACTCGGAAAAATGCTGGCAAAGCGTCTGGGCCTGCTTTACCTCGATACAGGTGCGATGTACCGCGCCGTTGCACTTGCCGTTGAGACGCGCGGTGCCGCACTCGACGACAATGCCAAGGTCGTCCAGATCGCGACGGATGCGGCCATCGATCTCGTCGGAGAGCCGGACGAGCTGCGCGTTCTTCTCGATGGCCTCGACGTCTCTTCCGAGATTCGTACGCTTCAGGTAGCACAGGCCGCGTCGGTCGTATCGACGGTTAGCGAGGTTCGACGCATTATGGTCGAGCATCAGCGGGCGATCGGCGGGCGCGACCCGAAAGGATGCGTGCTCGAGGGGCGCGATATCGGCAGCGTCGTCTTTCCGAATGCCAACATCAAGTTTTTCCTGACCGCAAAGCCTGAGGCCCGGGCACGTCGGCGATTTAACGAGGATGCGGCGAAGGGCCGCGTCAGCACATATGAACAAACCCTCGCCGAGATAAACGAACGCGATGAACGCGACGTTTCGCGCGAAGATTCACCTCTGACAATTGCCGACGATGCGGTCGTCATCGACACAAGCGAACTTGACCTCTCTGAGGTTTTCGAACAGATGCTCGCGGTTATTCAGAATGCCGGTCATGCTGCAGCGTAGAGCCCTTTGAATATCGAATTTTAGGCAGATTGGTTGACTATAGAGCCGACAATGGCTAACATTTTAGATTGCTTTTTGATTCGCTCCCGTAGCTCAGTTGGATAGAGCAACAGCCTTCTAAGCTGTGGGTCGCACGTTCAAGTCGTGCCGGGGGTACCAGTACTTAGAAATTTCAGCTCTCAAATTTGAGATCGAACATGGCGGCTATAGTTCAGTTGGTTAGAACGCCTGATTGTGGTTCAGGAGGTCGTGGGTTCGAGCCCCACTAGCCGCCCCATTTTTTTCTTTCACGCGTCATTCCCACGCGCACCGGTCTTATTCGCATTTCGCCACTGAATTCATTTATGAAGATCGTGAAAATTATTCCGCTAATTGCGCTTCTTTTTGCATTCGCGACAATTCTTCCTGCCCAAAAGACGCCTGATTCGTTCGTCAGTGACGAGATTTTGGTCAAGTTTGCGCAGTCTGCTCGGCCATCTGCAAAGACGCGTGCCGTCGAAAGCGCGGGAGCCGCTACGCTCGAGACCCTCGGCGACCTAGGCTGGGTTCGTGTAAAGATCGCTGCCGGCGAAGACCTGCAAGCGGCTCTTTCACGTTTCGGTAAAATGCCGGAGGTCGAAGCCGCTCAGCCGAATTTTTATTACCATCTGCTCGCCACGCCCAATGACCCCCAGTTCGTAAGCACGGGAATGTACGGCCTGTCGAAGATCTCGGCCCCGCAGGCATGGGACCTGACCACCGGAAGCTCGGCTGTCGTGGTTGCCGACATAGATACCGGCATGCGATACACGCATCAGGACCTGGCGGCCAACGCGTGGATCAACCCCGGCGAGATTGCGGGTAACGGCGTTGATGACGACAACAACGGGTTCATCGATGACGTTCATGGTTGGGACTTTTTTTACAACGATTCCGACCCGATCGACGATGCCGGCGGCCACGGCACGCACACTGCCGGCACGATCGGCGCCGTGGGAAATAATATGCTGAACGTCGTCGGCGTAAACTGGGCGGTCAAGATCATGCCGATCAAGATCTACAGCCCTAACGGGGCCGACACGACATCCGCAATGCTTGTAAACGCCTATAATTACGTCCGAATGATGAAGCAACGAGGCGTGAATATCCGGGTGACCAACAACTCATACGGCGGGTGCGGCGAAGCATGCGGTTATGACCAGGCGACCAAGGACGCGCTCGATGCGATGGGCGACGCAGGTATCCTGAATGTGTTTGCCGCCGGAAATTCCAATGTGAATAACGACGTCAACCCATCTGGGTCTTATCCGTCGGTTTACACGTCACCGAGCATTCTGGCGGTCGCCGCATCGACATCGACTGACGCTCGGGCGAGTTTCTCGAGTTGGGGCCCGACGAGCGTCGATCTCGCGGCTCCGGGTTCGGGCGTTTTGAGTACGTATAACAGGTCGGATACCGACACGGCGACACTTAGCGGGACGTCCATGGCGACGCCGCACACGGCGGGCGCGGCGGCTCTCCTCTCGGCGTATAATCCGAGCCTGTCGGCCGCGTCGCTCAAAGCGACCCTGATGAACACTGTCGATGTGATCACGACGCCGACAAATTGGTCAGTGTTCGTGAAATCCGGCGGCCGGCTAAATGTCTTTGCCGCCTTGCAAAATCAAACGGTATGTAATTTTACGCCTTCTGTCACAACGATTACCGCACGAACAAAAGGCGGATATTACACGGTAAATATCGCGGCTGCCCAAAACTGTGATTTTTCGGTAAAAAGCAACGCAAACTGGATAAAGGTTACCGGCCCGGACGTTCAAACCGGATCATCCGCGGTCACATTTCGGGTAGCGTTCAGTCCGGTAATTTCCCGAAGCGGTACTGTAACGATCGGCGGGCAAACGGTGACGGTTACGCAGTCACGCTCGTGAAACGATAATACCGCGGTGTTTGCCAACTTTTTAGTTCGTTGACGCGTCTAAAAGCTTGTATCGTCCAAGCACGGCCAATCGCGGCATCGAAACAGCGAGATCAGCAGTGTTTTCTTGCTTTTTTAGTTTTCGAGATAGTATATTTGTAGGTCGAGGTCTTTTCTGGCCCGCCTCTGTTTCAAGTCACGAAGACGGTTTATCAGTTTAAGGAAAATAATAATGAGAAATTTTTTGACCGAAAGCGGCAAAATCGGTGCTTTTTTTGCAATATTCGCACTCATGGCCGCCGCGGTTTCCGCCCAGCCCGGTTCGGGCGGCATTAAGCTTAGACGTGCGGTCGATAACGATGGGGACGGCAAAGCGGATTATTCCGTATTCAGGCCCTCGACGAATTCGTGGTACATACTTCAGAGCGGCGGAGGATTTAAGTATCAGCAGTTCGGCGTGGCCAGTGACGACTTCATGGCTCCCGGCGATTTCGACGGCGACGGCAAAGGCGACATTTCGGTCTGGCGCGACTCTACGGGCGTTTGGTACCGGCTCAACAGCGCAACCAATACATTTACCATTATCCAGTTCGGGATCTCCGGCGACGAACCCGTAGGCCGCGATTACGATGGTGACGGCAAGACCGATCTCGCCGTGATCCGCCGTACCGGCGGGGCAATGATCTGGTATGTCCTTCGCAGTTCCGACAGCAATTATCAGGGCGGTCAGTTCGGATTGGCATCGGATTACAGTGCACCCGGCGACTACGACGGCGACGGTAAATTTGACCTTGCAGTTCAGCGTCCGGGCGCGACGGCGGCTTCGTCTGCAGTGTTCTATATCCAGCGAAGCAGCGACAACAATCTCGACGTCGTTCAGTGGGGATTGAGCAACGACATTGTCGTACCGGGCGACTATGACGGAGACGGCAAGACCGACATCGCGGTCGTTCGCGAAGGCGCGTCGCCCACGGACAACCTAGCGTGGTACATTCGCCGCAGTTCCGATGGCGGCCTTCAGGGCAGCTTTTTCGGCCTGACCGGAACGGACCTTACGACGCAGAACGATTACGACGGCGACGGCAAGACCGACCTCGCGGTTTGGCGAAATTCGACCGGTGTCTTTTATTACAAGCGAAGCATCGACGGCGGTGAGACCGGTGTGACCTGGGGCTCGTCGGGCGACTTCCCGATCGCCGGCTACGACAGCCACTAGTTTCGCGATTACATTAAACAGCAAAGGTTGAGGACGAGCATGTCTTCAACCTTTTTGTTTATCGGGACTTTCTATAGTAACTTTTGATTTTTCGATGATGAATATTGCCGAAAAGATCAGGACGTCGTTCGACGGCAGAAAGGTCGTGATCGTGGGCGACGTTGTTGCCGACCAGTTTCTTCACGGATCGATAGCGCGCGTTTCGCGGGAAGCGCCGGTCTTCATCCTGCGTCACGACAGTACGGATACGTGCCCCGGCGGAGCAGCGAATGCGGCCGCAAACGTCGCGGCGCTCGGCGGCGTTCCCGTACTGATCGGGATTACCGGCACGGACGAGAACGGCAGGCTCCTTCGGGAAAGCCTTGCTGCGGCGGGCGTCGATTGCGAAACACTCGTCGCTGACGAACACTTTAAGACAACGACGAAGGTCCGCGTGCTCGCCGGGCAGGATTACGCGCCGCGTCAACAGGTCATCCGCATCGATTATGAGAACGATTCCGTAGTCTCGGGCGATATACGGGAGCGATTGATCGACAATCTTCGACATGCGGGCACCGACGCCGCCGCCATCATCGTCTCCGATTACAACTACGGCGTCGCCGAAAGCTCAATTGTTGACGAGGCCCGCCGCATTTCCCGCGAACGCGGCGTGCCCCTGGTAGTCGATTCCAGATTTCGACTGCGGGAATTTTCCAACGCAACATCGGCGACGCCGAACCAGGAGGAGGTCGAGATGATCCTGGGTAAAGGCTTTACCGATGAGGGCTGTATCGATCTAAGACGTGCTCTGGGTTACGAGTCGTTGCTGGTAACGTGCGGAAACGACGGTATGCTGCTGGTAGAAGACGGGGTCGCTCCGCTTCGAATACCGGCCGTCGGTTCACGTCAGCCGATCGATGTGACGGGTGCCGGCGATACAGTTATTGCCGCTTACGCCCTCGGCCTCGCTTCAGGCTTATCGTTTGCGGAAGCTGCCGCGGTGGCCAACCACGCTGGGGGAATTGTAGTTATGAAAAAAGGCACAACTGTGGCTACCCGCGAAGAACTCTTGGAATCGCTTACAGACGCGTTGAGTTCACCCGTCGCCGTTCCGATTTCCTGATCCTCGAACCGCTATGACGCCATTCGCACCGGTACTGGAAATAAACGAGCTCGTTGCCGCGGTCGCCGCGGCGCGCTCACACGGCTCGACCGTCGTTCTGGCAAATGGCTGTTTCGACCTCTTTCACGCCGGGCATATTCGTTATCTCGCTGGGGCAAAAGAGCTTGCCGGCGTTCTCGTCGTGGCGATCAATTCGGATGAGCAGGTGCGGGTATTGAAGGGAGCCGGCAGGCCCTTCATGCCAGCAAAAGAACGCGCCGAGATCGTGTCCGCTTTCCGCTTTGTCGACCTCGTCACTATATTCGACGAACCGACGGTCGAACAGTTAATCGAAGCTATCCGGCCGGATTTTCACGCGAAAGGTACCGACTATACGACCTCGACCGTGCCGGAGCGAGAGATCGTCGCCCGGTTCGGCGGCCGCGTCGCGATCGTTGGCGACCCAAAGGACCATTCGTCGACGGATCTGATCAGATCAGTGACAAAATCCGGTGAAGCCGGGTAGTACGCTATGTATTCGTCCCGCACCAAGGCCGATATGATGATCGAGGTTTGGGAACGGCTCGATTGTGAGAGTGTCGGCTCGAAAGAGATCGTCGCGATCGAGAACGCCGTGCGGGAGCGCTACGGAACATCAGCGGTCGAATCGCCGATGATCGTCGCCCGCCTGCTCGCCGACGAAGGTGCGGAGCTTCGGCATTCGGAGATCATGCAGCTTTATGTCGAACGGGCATCGGACCGACCCTACGACGCAGCTCTTAGAAATATTGCAAGGCTCGCCGATCTGACATCTGCGGAGGGGTCCATCCGCAACATGGAATCACTTCGCAAAAAACTCACTGCCGACGGGGATAAACCGGGGCTTCGGCTGTTAAGACAAGATGCGATCGAGGGCCGCGACCGCTCTTTGGAAACCGCCCGCAGCACTAAAACCTCACCGGTGGAAAAGAATGTTCAAGCAGAGATCGCCGAATGGATAACGCTGTGGCTGAACTCGCCGGAAATGTTCGCGCAGTGGCTTGCGCTGCGGAAACGATCAACCGATTTTAGAACACGTTTTGCCGTCGACCAAGCCGAAACATAATGCGACGTTTTTTCGCACCACGCGATAATATTGACGACTCGGTCATAACCCTGGATGCAAGCGAAACGCGGCATCTGCGTGATGTGCTGCGCCTAAAAAAAGGCGATGCGGCGAATGTTTTCGACGGCACCGGCGGCGAATATAGCTGCATCGTCGATGCGGTAGAGAAACAGGACACTCGTCTAACCATTCTCGAAAAGGTACCACCGTCGGCACCGGAATCGCCGCTCGAACTGACGCTTGCCGCATGCCAGCTTCCGGGGGATAAATTTGATCTGCTAGTGCAAAAAGCGGTCGAACTTGGCGTAAAGCGGCTCGTCCCTCTCTATTCGATCCGTACCGAAGTGCGTAGTTCAGGTGCTGAAAGGCGTCGCGGACGATGGGAAAAGATCGCCCTTGGTGCTGCAAAGCAATGCGGCCGCGCGACTTTGATGTCGATCGACGCGCCGGTTGCTTTTGCCGATTTTGCCATCAGCCCCGGCGCCGATTCGACGGTCTACTTCTTTTCGGAACGCGATGGGCAGAAGCTGCCGCCGGTTGCTCCCGGCAAAAAAATAACCGCCTTCGTCGGACCGAAAGGCGGTTGGGATGATTCTGAGATCGCACTTGCTCGCGAGCAAGATTTTGCGATCATCACCCTGGGCGGCCGAGTTCTGCGTGCCGAGACGGCGGCCATCACATTCGCCGCGATCCTTCAGCATAGGCTCGGCGACGTCAATTAGATATCGGAACGCGGCGTCCGCGGGCGATAATAAGCGTCGCCGCGCTGTGTCATCTTCGCCTTTTCGCCGAGCGACTGAATGACCGAGTCGAGAAGTTCTTTATTTTCCAGCTTGAAATTTATCACGCCGCGAGCATCGGCGTCCGGGTCCGCAAAATTCACCACAAGATACCGCCTTTTTTCACGAATGAGCCCGGCAAGTCCGGCGCCCGGCAGCGGTATATGGCTGACCACGGTACCTGTAGTTGAGCTTACGGATCTCGACTGCGGGTAGATCACCATCAGAGATTTGTAGGGAATGCCGAACTTCTCTTTTTTGTTCTTTCCAAAAAAGATCAGCCGCTGGTTTGCGTCGTCGAATGTTAGCGTGCCCATTTCCTTTTCGGCGAAGCCAAACATTCCGCCGTCATACTTCGCGGCAAAGGTTGTCGGAGCGGCAGCCCTCGCGGCCGCGGGCGTAGCGGTTCGATCGACAGGCCTGGGCTGAGCAAACGCGGCACCCGCGACAAAGAGAACAGCGCCAAATATCAAAATGATTCGTTTCATGAAATTCCTTTTTTAGTGAGATGAGACTGACGCCTAGATAGACGCAGCTAACGGTCAAATGGTTGTCATTTTGCGGATGCGGCGTCGCCCATTCGTGTGTATAACCGCAGTCTTTCCTCGGCTATTCGGACGTACTCAGCCGAAATCTCCGAGCCGATCCACTCGCGTCCCAGCTGTTTCGCGGCTTTTGCGGTCGTGCCGCTGCCCATAAAACAGTCGTATACGAGGTCGCCTTTGTTCGTCCAGGTCAAGATTTGATCGATCGCCAGTTGTTCCGGAAAGATCGCCGGGTGTTCGAACGCGATCTTGTCTTTCGACGAGGACGTCCCCACATTATACGAGAAAATGTTGTTCACCTTTCGCACCTTCGGAGCGACGTGGTCGTGATCGAGATCGTTTCGGCCGATTTTTGTGATTCGAAACGACTTGAACGCCTTCTCCTGCTTTATCGGCTGGACGATAGGATTGAATGTCGACGGCTGTCCTTTACTAAAACAGAACATATACTCAAAACACTGCCGATAACGCTTTCCGCAATCGCTCGGTATCGGATTGTTTTTCGCGTATATCATCGTGTCGTGAACCTTGAAGCCTGCGCCGCGAAACTTGAACGCGTGATCGAAGCTCGTCAGTGTTTCGCTTCCGTTCACGGTTCGGTCACCAACGACCCAGATCACGACGCCGCCGGGTTCCGTCTTTTCGAATAAAAGACGCGATATTTCCTCGACCGGAAAATGATAGCCATTGTAATCGCGCAGGTCGTCATACGGCGGGCTCGTGATCGTCATCCGCAAGAGGTCGTCTTGCATGCGCTCGAGCGTATCAATACAATTCTCCTGGTATATCCTGCCTGTTTCCATTTTCAGATCTATAGTTTCATGCCGCCGATCGTTCGCTGCCACTGGAGTGATTGCCGCAGGACGGCCAGTCTTTGCCGGTCGGACTCGCTGCATCCGATGCATAACTCGTCGATGATAGCGTGCAGCAGCGGAACAGCGAATTCGCGGGCGTGAGCGATGATCTGCGGGTAGTATCCGAGCTGTATGCCGCCATCTTTTGCTGCGTGGAATTTCGTGTTTACAGCATCATCGAGTCGCCTTACCGCTTGCCCTGGCGGAGCGATCCCCCGCGGAACGCCTTGCTGGGCGACGCCGTCCTCGTCGATAGTGCCCAGTAAAAGTATACCGAGAAGAATGCCCTGTTCATTTATATAATCCGGCGAGAAACTTGCCAGTGCCGGACGTGGGCTGAGACGCGGCCCGAAGTTCGCATACTCGGGGTTGATCAGTTTCGAATCGTATATCACACCTATAATATCGCCTGTCTCGGACTCGATAGATACAAACTGCGCGAAGCCGAAGTCGTCGCCTGACGGCGGCGTTTCGACATCCAGCGCATCGATGACGCGCCCGATATAGTCGATGTGCGAATTTGAGCCGACGATTCGTGCGATCGGAATGGACATTAAACTGGAAGAAGATCAATTCGGAAGGCCCGAGCTGCGGGCCAGGTCAGGGATCAAATAAAATAACGACCAGAGTATCGCCTGGCCGAGTAAGATTATGACGCTGAGACCGATGTATATTGCCGAGAGCCGCCGATCGTCTTGTTTTGCTAGTTCGGGGTGAGCAAAGTATCCGACCGCAGCGACCGAAAAAGCGAAGGGCAGAAATAGAATACCAAGATAAGGCACCATCGAATAGACGACACAGGCCCAGGCGGTCTGGGCAATGCCTCCGCCCCTTTCGAACAGTGTGCCGGAATTCTCCATGGATCTTTCTATAGTCAAGACCTTTCCCTGCAACCCGTGCGCCGAACGGTGCGAATCCAGCGGCAGATATTCCTCCGCCAAAAGCTTTCCGCAAACATTGCAGAATTTCGCCGTGCTGCGGGCATTTTCGCCGCCGCAGGCTGCACATCTATATTCATCTGCGCCGCTGTTTGCTCTCATCTTTCCGCGAAACGTTGAAATCTAGTCTTTCACGAGATGCAAATTCCTGTAAAGCCCGAAAGAACGCCTCGCGATCACCGCCGGAGATGACGGCCGCGTGATCGGCACTTTCAAGCGGATATGGATACCCGAGTCCGATCACACATTCGGCACGTACGACGTCGACCAATTCCTCAATAAAGCCGTTCTCATAGATCCATGACGGAACGTCGAGGCGTGCGGGCGGACAGTCGGAAGATGTCCGAAGATAACAAAAACCGACGGTCGAAACGCCGCTAGCCGTGTCGATAAAACTTTCAAGCCCGCGTCGAGCCGAGTAAAAATAGCACGTCCGGCTTCCCCACTTCGAATTGCCTGCGCCGAACAGCACCGCGGCATCGTACATTCCGGACGAAGCAGGAGCAGCGCGTTTGCCGACGAAATCAAGCAGCGAGACCAGATCGCGTGAAAAACTACGGTCTACGTACCCGACGATCGGCACGCCGGCTTCCGCAGAAAGACGGACAAGCCCGACCGTCGCTTCGAGAAAACTTTTCTGCAGTCCTTTCTGCGAAAAGGGGACAAGCAGCGGATTGTCAAAAAAGGCGACCGGCATCCGTTCGCCGCGGCCGCTCCACCCGCGATTCTTTTCCAGGAACTCGCCGATCCGGGAGACTTCGCCGAGATATCGCCGCTCTTCGACGCGGACATCCGGATTCATCGGATCTTCCTGTTCACGGAAAAGGTCGGCCGGCGTCAATATTTGGAACGAACCGCCTTTCTCATATGGTCGCGATGCGTCATGCGGATTTTCGAACCACCCGATCTGGACGGCGGCGACCGGCATACTCGTTTTCTTTGCTGCGTAGATCTGGCTGCCGTCTGCGGCAAATGTTGTCCGGTTGTCGAGTACGCTAGCTGCCCACACTCGCGCGTCTTCATGGCTGTTCCAATCCGCATCGAACGTGCGTTCGAACGAGCGGCAGTTGCCCATTTCATCCGCGGGCAGGGCACCGACGTTGGACCCGGAAAGTTCTGTGTGAAGCTTCGCAGGATCGGCATCCGTGAGCACCGACATCGCCTTCGAATAGAAAGCCATGGCTTCGCCATGCTCGAAAACATAACTGCGAAACTCTGAGCTTTTCGCTTCGAGCTCCCGCCTCATCTGATCCCTGAAAAGCATAAAAGATGAAGCGGTTACTGCTCCCAATGAGCGATGAATTGGGTGATGTGGTCAGTGCCCGGCTTCGCCGCTTCTGACTCTAGAAAGGTCCGGAACTCGTCCTGCTCAACCGCATAATCTTCCTCGCTCAGCTTCCCGCAAAAATGAACGATCCGCAGCCAGACGAGATATGTATTTAGGACGTCGAGCTGGTTGTATTCGACGATCTTATCGATTTCGCCCGCGAGCCAGAGATCGACGACCTGTTCGCCATCGATGTCTATTTTCCCGGGAAAGCCGCAAAGTTTTGCGATCTCGTTGAGCCGCGGCTTCATCGCTCCTGACGACAAGAGCTTTAGAATGTCCAAATGTTCTTCGCTGTATCTGTAGAAATAATCGCGGCCGTCCCACGGTTTCGCCGGTCGCTCACAGAACTGAGGAGCCGAAAGCTCGTTGATCAAGGCCCGTTGGACAAGAACCTGAAGATCGGACTCGGAGGAATTGAAACCGACAAGGCTCGGTTCGCGGGCGCCGATAACATAAAGAAAGCGTTCGATTATCTGTGCTTCGTCCGGTCGATCGCCGGCCGTCGGAAGTTTGGGAAGCGAGTTAAGCGTAAAATCGGTCGTTCGCACGCCGTCTCGCCAAACGACCTTTCGGGAAAGAAACGCTATCGAAACGACACGTGAGAAAAGATATTTCACGAAGGGCTTCGGACATTCTGTCTCTGAATATCCTTTGGTCTCACGCCAAAGTCGCTCGATCGCTTCGCGCTCGCTCGCATCGTCGGGCACATCGTAGAGGCGCCTTGCAGCATTCGCATCGGGAACCCATTCGAGGTCAAAGAAAAGCGTGAGTTCATTCAGATCGCTCTTGAGCATAAATTTTCGCGTAGGAAAAGCGGGCGGAGACGCAACAATTCTAGCACAGACCGGAACGGGGAAAATTCACAACTATCGGACACGGCTCGTTCTGCGGCTGAGGAAATCCATCAAGACAAACTCGGTAAGATTGCCAGGATTTGCGAAATAGGCTTTCCCGCGCGTCATTGCTGACATTTGTTTTACGAAATCGACGAGGTAAGGGTCGCTGGCGAGCATGAATGTGTTGATCATGATATTCGACTTACGGCACGCCTGAACCTCTTTGAACGTCTCAGCCATGACGAACGGGTCATTACCCATCGAATTTTTATAAAGCATCCGCTTTTCGCCTGGGACGGAATCGGAGTATTTCCGATATCCGAAATATGCGGCGTTCGACGGCTCGATAAAGGCCGCTGTCGGCTTGCCGTCCGTCACCATCACGATCTGCTTCATGTCCTTACCCTGAGCGGCAAGGATGCGTCGCGCGAGCTTGAGGCCCTCGGCGGTGTTCGTGTGATACGGTCCGACATGCGTGGACGCCAGTTTGCCGATCGGCACTTCTTCCGCGCCGTCGTGAAAGAGAACAATTTTCAGCACATCGCCGGCGTACTGCGTTCGGATCAGGTGGGCCAGCGCCAGAGCGACCTTCTTCGCCGGCGTAAATCGGTCCTCGCCGTAAAGGATCATCGAATGCGAGCAATCGAGCATCACGACCGTGGCGCACGACGATTGATAATCCTGCGGATGCACGTACAAATCGCCGTACTCGAGATTAAGCGGTACGCTCAAACCTTCTCTGCCTATCGCGGATAGTAATGTCGCATTGACGTCGAGATTTATCGTGTCCCCAAATTCATACTGTTTCGAGCTGAGCGACGCTTCGACGCCGGTATCAAGATGGTGTGTGTTGTGGCGGCCGATCGAAGAACGGCCCATACCCCCAAGGAGCTTTTGCAGCGTTTTGTAGCCGAGGAAATCGAGTCCCTTTTCAGTAACCTCAAATTTGATGTTCCTCGGCAGCGGCTCGCCAATCTCATTTATTCCAACGCCTTTGGCCGAACGATTCTGTTCCTGCGGCCCCTCTTTCAGATTGAGATAACCTTCCTCGACCAGCCGCTCGATCAATTTATTGATGAGATCTTCGAGCAGTGAGCCCCGAAATTTGCCGTCGTTGTCTGCCAGCATCTGCTCGGCATCATGCTCGCTGAGCACTTCTTGATCGAGCAACGCCTTAAGTATTGCCTGACGCAAAGCGTCGAGAGAGTCATCTGGTTCGTTTCCCTGACGTGTCCACCAGTAGTCGTCGTTATAGCCGGAATCGAGCATCTGATTCGACAGCGAATCCATCAGGTTCCCCAGATCAACGCCGGAAACATCAAAACCCTTAAATTTCGAATATCTGATGAACTTCATATGATATTTCCGCCTTTCTACTATCCCGACCGATGAGTCGCAACCTTGTCATCGACTGACCAAAAGCGGTAGTATTGATTTGTACCTGAGTCTCTCTCCAATACTTAGTATATCGCTCCCCGATTTGAAATCTAAGGAAAGGAAGGAAATTTGACGATGAAAAAGATTTTAGTCTCAATAATGATGTTCTTTGTAATGGCGATCGGGATGCCGCTCGCCACCGAGGCGTACGCGTGTCCGGCGCATCACCATGCACGCCGTACATATGCACGCCGGTCGTATGCGCGAAGCACTCGACGTTATTCGACGCCGCGTTATGCAGCTGCAGGCTACGCAGCTAATCGCCCGAGCTATTATCGCCGGCATCGTAACGTCATTAACATGGCTATCGGCACAGGCGGTGGTGCACTGCTCGGCGGCCTGATCGGCGGACGCCGCGGTGCCGGCGTCGGCGCACTTGCCGGAGCAGGCGGTTCAGCGCTTTACACATACAAACTCAATCCGAAACGACGCCGATATTAAGCAGCGTTTTTCGATAGATCAAAAGCCGCGATGTTTTGTTACAGGCATCGCGGCTTTTTTGCGTCCGCGCGTTTACGAAAGCGTCGAATAGTCGCCCATATCGTATTAACGTTTAATTCCGACGATCGATGAGTTTTTCGTAAATGTTTGAAATAAAGCTACTTGTCTTTTTGGCACGTTCGTTGCACTAGAAAGGGCAGAGGCCAAGGGGCCTGAAGAAAGAGGGAGATAAAGCAATGAAAAAATATATTACGACATTTTTGATGATGGCCATGATGGCAGTGATGATCCCGCTCGCTGCAACCACCACGAACGCTCAGACGCGTCGCTATTACTCGAACAACCGTACATATGTTACGCGGAGATACACGACAAGCTATCAACGACCGAGCTTCTATAACCGCCATAGAAACGTGATCAATATGGCGATCGGTACGGGTGCAGGCGCACTCCTTGGCGGGCTGATAGGCGGAAGAAGGGGTGCGGTCATCGGTCTCGCGGCAGGTGCCGGCGGTTCGGCTCTTTACACCTATAAGCTTCGACCGAAACGCACGTATTACCGTAATTACTAGTTTCAACCGGGGAACGAACGAACAAGGGGAAGGTAAGGCGAGTATCGATCAAATGATCGGTGCTCGCCTTTTTGATTTCTTTTCTTTACCGTAGATCATCTGCATGTAATCGTAAGAAATAAATTGCCAGCAGAGCACCTATCGATCCGACTACTACCGAGGCCGGTAACGACATAGCT
Source organism: Pyrinomonadales bacterium (assembly GCA_038254305.1). Lineage (GTDB taxonomy): Bacteria > Acidobacteriota > Blastocatellia > Pyrinomonadales > Pyrinomonadaceae > OLB17. Next base: position 8,140 of record JBBSGG010000004.1, on the reverse strand, counting down.
AATAAGGACATCGCCATCATCGGAGCTCCATCACACGGGTCGCCCGGATAGTGCGGACACTTATCCGAAACCATGGTTGCGATGCTTAAAAGAAACGCGCCGCACACAACCGTGGCGGCCGTCGCGAAAAAGACACCCACGGCGGACAAGTATATATGTCCGACACAAAATCGTAGTGGTCTAGTTAAAGCCTTCGACATCTGTAAAATCTTCGTAGATCATGCCTCGACGGTCGCGCTTTGCCTTCGTTACGGCTTCGAATCCGCCGTCCTCGTTTCGCGCGATCTTGTTTTGCGCATACAGTCCTTCGAGTACGAATTCGCACGCCGAGACCAAGGTCGCGCCGTCATTCTTTTCGAATTCAAGCGGCACGCGCGTAGATTCGATGAGGTCGGGAACGCTTTCGAGCAATATTACGCATTCCTGCGCCGAGGCTGTGTCCGACAACAGCAGTTTATTTCCCCGGTCGAACCAAGCGACCGTCGGGGCAAAATCGATCCCGAGAAAAAACCCTTCAAATATTACACCGCACGCGCCTTTGATCAATTCGCGCGCGATTCGCTGCGCTCCGACCTGCTCGCCTTCGTACTCGAGCTCCATCTTGCCGGTCATTGCGGGAATAGCGGCGTAAATGTCCGAGATTCTCGGAACGATCGCCGATTCGCCTGTCATCAGCGCGCGACGCTCGGCATTTGAAACGGCTGATTCGAGAACGCTAATCGAAAATCGCTGAGACACGCCGGAACGCTTATCGACCCGTTGATCATCGCGCGCCTCGAAAGCGATCTGTTCGATCGTTTCGCTGATGAATTCCGGTATAGAAAGTTCAAAGCCTTCGAAATCGTCGCGAGCTGTCCAGGCTTCCTGCTTCGTGATCGCAGCACTTAGCTGAACGTCCCGCGGATAATGCGTCTGGATCTCGGCACCGATGCGGTCCTTGAGCGGCGTGATTATTTTTCCTCGTGCGGTGTAGTCCTCGGGGTTAGCCGAGAAAACAAGGAATACGTCGAGAGGCAGCCGAACCGGGTAACCCTTTATCTGAACGTCGCCTTCCTGCATGATGTTGAACAAACCGACCTGGATCTTGCCCGCAAGATCCGGCAGCTCGTTGATGGCGAATATTCCGCGATTCGCTCGTGGCAAAAGACCAAAATGTATCGTCAGCTCGTCCGATAAAAGATGTCCGCCCTTTGCGGCTTTGATAGGATCGACGTCGCCGATTATATCAGCGATCGTCACATCCGGCGTCGCAAGCTTTTCGACGAAACGGTTACCGCGGTGCAACCAGGCGACCTCGGTCTCGTCGCCGTGCAGATCGACCGTCTGCCGGCCGTATGCGCTGAGCGGATGGAATGGATCGTCATTAATTTCAGAGCCGGCGATTATCGGGATCCGATCGTCGAGGAGCTCGGTCATCTGTCTGATGATCCGGCTTTTTGCCTGTCCGCGAAGTCCTAGCAAGATAAGGTTGTGTTTCGACAACACAGCATTAACTAGCTGCGGCACTACGGTTTCGTCGTAACCCAGAATGCCCGGGAAAAGACGTTCACCGGAGCGTAATTTCGCTATCAGATTGGCACGCATCTCGTCCTTTACGGAACGCGGCCTGTAACCACTTGCTCTCAGCTCGCCCAAAGTTCGTGCGTTGTTCATAAAACTTCTTTCAACAGTACTTTTATTCTGAAACTTTTCGACGCAAATAAAAAGTCCGGAGAAAACAATCTCCGGACCTTCTGCGATGCCAGATCTACATCCCGGACATCAAATCAAAAAATATACGTATTCGCGGCGATCATTGCGTCCGCTATCCGCTGCCTGGCGGCGATCGTGTTAGCCGGCGAATTATTCTTGGTAAAACGCTTGAGCGCGGTCAGGAGCATTCGTGTTTCATCACCTTCGGTCATGGCGGCGATAGTGTTTTTTGCTTTCATTTCGACTCGCTGGATCGCGTCGTTGCAAAAGACGGCGGCCATGTCGAATTGCCGCGCCGCGGCGGCGTCTCCGTTCTTTCCCGCCAGCTTTTTCGCTCGCAGGACTGCCGATTCCATTTGATAAGCGTCCATAATTATATCGGCTGCGTTTATCAGGATCTCCTGCTGATTTTGCAGCTCCATCGTATATTTCTGGGCTGCGGTGCCCATTATCATCAGCGCGACTTTCTTAGCATTTTTTGCGAGTGTTGTTTCTGCCGCGAGCTGACTCGTGTCCTCCTCGAACGACATTTGTGGGTTAAGTATCTCGTCCTGCAAGGCTTTCCCAGCTTGCAGCAGTCCGAGCCTGCCTTTCATCGCCCGTTTCATCAATTGGCCGGGGATCAGCATACGGTTGATCTCGTTAGTGCCTTCGAAAATGCGGTTGATGCGCGAATCGCGGTACGCCCTTTCCGCTGGATAGTCCGCCGAGTATCCGTATCCGCCGTAGATCTGAACCATCTCGTCGACTACGTAATCAAGCGATTCCGAACAGGCGACTTTGTTGATCGAGCTTTCGACGGCATACTCTTCGATCGACTGCAGCTTTGTCGCGTTGTCAGCGCCGTCGCCGATCAGGTGATCGATCATGCCGACCGTTCGATACGTGATGGATTCCGAAACCCACGTGCGGATCGCCATCTCGGCGAGCTTGTGTTTGATCGCACCGAATGACGATATCGGTTTGTTGAATTGATGACGTTCGTTGGCGTAACGAACGGCTTCGTGGATGGCGAGCTTCGCTCCGCCGGTAACCGATGCTCCGAGCTTGAATCGTCCGACATTGAGCACGTTGAACGCGATCCTTGCGCCGTCACCAACGTTTCCAATAAGGTTGCCGACCGGTATCTTTGCGTCAGAAAGAATGACGGCTGTCGTCGATGAAGATCGGATACCAAGCTTGTCTTCCTCGCCGCCGGGACGGCAGTTTTCCGAACGCGGCACGACGAACGCCGAGAATTTTTCCTTTTCGCCGTCCACCTTTGCGAAAACGATATAGACGTCGGCAAAACCACCATTAGTGATCCACATCTTTTCGCCGTTCAGGATATAGTGCTGGCCGTCGTCGGTGAGTCTGGCGGCGCACTTTGCGCCGAGAGCGTCCGACCCAGAGCCCGCTTCCGTCAGGCAATATGCGGAAACAACCTCACCGGAAATGATCTTCGGTATCCACTCGTTTTTCAATTCATCGGAACCCCAATAAAGTATCGGCAATAGACCGATCGATGTCTGTGCTCCGTACGTCGATCCGAAACCGCTGCCGCGGCCGACCATTTCGGCGATCACGACGCCGGACGTCTGGTCGAGAGCCATGCCGCCGTATTCCTCGGGAATGTTTGCGCCAAGCAGCCCGAGATCGCCGGCCTTTTTTAGCAGGTCACGGGCGATTTCCCAAGCGTGCCCTTCGAGGGCGAGCAGATTCGGAACGACCTCATTGTCGATATACTGGCGGCATGTTTCACCGATCATCTTGTGTTCATCCGTGAAATCCTCGGGCGTAAACACCTCGGCCGGCGTCGGATCGGCGATCAGAAATTCGCCGCCCTTTATGAAATCTCTTTCCATTTTTGTGTCCATGATGTTTTAGGCGCCGGAAAAGCCGGCGTAATGATCTCTAAACTGCGTGCCGGGTAACCGACAACAGGTTTCCGTCCGGGTCCTTGAACCACGCGACCTGCGTACCGTCCGGTGCCGTCCATACGCCCAGGTCGTCCTGCGTCATCCACGGAAAATCGTAACGCTCGAATTCGACGCCCCGTTCGGACAAACCCCTGACGGCGGCGGCGATATCGCTCACCTCCCATCCGAGGATCGCGAATTCATGCGGCGTCAGTTCTCGCACGGGAGTTACACGGATCATAATCCCGGCGGACGCAAAGACGATCGCGAAATCGTCTTCGCTTTTGAATTCGAGGCCCAAGACGTCCTCATAAAACAAGCGTGCTTTTTCGCGGTCGGTCGTGGGAACGAGAATTATTGGTTTTGAATTCGCGAGCATAGTTCCTCCTGCGAAAATCCTATGATCAATCGAGCCGTTCGAAAATTCCGGCGGCGCCCATACCACCGCCGACGCACATCGTGACCATTCCGTAGCGCGCGTTCCGGCGTTTAAGTTCCTGCAGCAAAGTCGACGTCAATTTCGCACCCGTGCAGCCAAGCGGATGGCCGAGCGCGACGGCGCCGCCGTTGACGTTTACTTTGGCGGGATCCATCTCTAGCACTTTCATCACCGACAGGCCCTGTACCGCGAACGCTTCGTTGAGTTCGATCACGTCGATCTGGTCGAGCGACAGTCCCGCGAGTTTGAGCGCCTTTGGAATGGCGTAGACCGGGCCGATACCCATCTCTTCCGGCAGGCAACCCGCGGTAGCGAATGATACGAATCTTGCCAGCGGTTTCAGGCCGAGTTGAGTCGCTTTTTCCGACGACATGACGACAGTCGCCGCCGCACCGTCCGACATCTGCGAGGAGTTTCCGGCGGTCACTGTTCCGTTCGCATGAAACGCGGGCTTCAACTTTGCAAGTCCTTCCATCGACGAGTCGTAACGCGGGCCTTCGTCGGTTTCGAATACGACCTCCTTTCGTCGGACGCGGCCCTTTTCGTCGAGCTCGTCGACATAAACCGTGAACGGCACGATCTCATCCTTAAACTTGCCTGCCTTTATCGCCGCCGCCGCTTTTTGGTGCGACTGAAGCGAAAATTCATCCGCCTGCTCACGCGTTATCTCGTATTTTTTCGCGAGGTTCTCGGCCGTAAGACCCATGTTTAAATAGTAGTCAGGATAGGTATCGACGATCGCCGGATTCGGCCGCAAGACGTTGCCGCCCATCGGTATCATCGACATCGTCTCAAGCCCGCCGGCGACGATCACGTCGGCACCGCCGATTCGAATTCGATCGGCCGCAAGAGCGATGGTTTGCAAACCCGATGAGCAGTAACGATTTACCGTCATCGCCGAGGTCTCAACCGGCAGACCCGCGGCGATCATCGCCGTCCGCGCGACGTTCATCCCCTGCTCAGCCTCGGGAAACGCGCAGCCCATTATCACGTCGTCGATCTGATTTACGTCCAGACCTGCGACGCGATTTACCGCTTCCCGAATCGCCGCCGCCGCCAGATCGTCCGGCCGTGTATTTTTCAACGTCCCTTTCGGGGCCTTTCCAACAGCCGTTCGCACGGCCGATACTATTACTGCTTCTTTCATATCTTTTTATTTAACGCTCTCGAAACTGACATCTAACGCTAAAAGTTTTCGTGCTACCGGCCGGAGCAACTCGGCGTCTTCGCAAGGCACTCCAATCGTTTGTTTCTCAGTTCGGAAAAGATAATTGACTAGATCGTCCTCAGACCTCGATCCACTCAGAATGCGGTAAATCGGTGCAATATACGAGTCATACTCATCGTCGGGCCATTCATCGGCGTTAGACACCCCGATCGGATCCCAATCTCGAAAAAGTACTTGCCGAATGGAATCCTGAATCGCCGTAGCACGCGCTTTTTTAGGCTCTTTGTCAGCATTCGAAATCCGCTTCGAGTTCATCAGTTTCTGGCTTAGGAGCCATAACTCGTCCATCGTGCGAAGGCGGGATGTAACCGCTTCCGGCGACATATCAACGTCCATCATCTACCTCGCGAAGTTTCTCGATATCAAGCCGATCCTGTTTTCGGTCGCTCACCATTTTCATCTTGATAAGACCTTCCTTTGAGACTACGCATGTTTTACCATCTTCCCATTCCACGTTCTCGCGTTCCGCCCATACATCTTTCAGAGCCTCGGTAACGAGCAGAAAATCTAAGGTGTAGAGTCGCTTCGTCGCTTTATCTACTTTAGAAATTCGTCTGATTTCAATAGCTCCCTCGGCAAAATGCAACGGCAAGCCTTCAACGTCGTAACCTTGGCCATTCGCGAGTTGCCAAACCCTATCGAGATCGTCCGAAAGTATCAAGAGGTCAATGTCGATCGTCGCCCGCGGCAAACCGTGTATCGCCATCGCCCATCCACCGCAAATCGCGTATTGGATGCCCGATTCCTCGAGGCCGCTCGTGAACTGAATAAATTCATCGATCAGGTTTGCCATCAGACTATCGAAGCCTCCACCCTTTCAACCTGCAGAACTATATGCAAAACGTCGGGCTTGATTTCGATAAGGAAGCCGCGTTCTCCTCCGTTGAGGAATATCTTTTCGAGATCCAAGACCGTCTTTTCGACATAAATCGGCAGCTTGGTTTTCTCCCGGCAATTCGGAATGCCTCGCGTTATTCGCCGGAAATTTCCCGTTGCCGAAAACAACTCACGAGATGATCATTTACCATCCCGGTCGCCTGCATGAACGCGTACATGATCGTCGAGCCGACAAAGTTGAAACCGCGTTTTTTCAGGTCCTTGCTGATCGCGTCCGAAAGCTCGGTTTTCACCGGGATCTCCGCCGGAGTTTTCAACCGGTTGTTTATCGACCTGCCGCCGGTGAAATCCCAGATGTACTTGTCGAACGAACCGGACTCATCCTGCACTTTTAAGAATGCCTTCGCGTTTGCGACCGCCGACGCGATCTTCAAACGGTTGCGTATAATGCCTTCGTCCAGCAGCAGCGACGCGCATTTTCCGTCGTCGTACCCCGCTACCTTCTGTACATCGAAGTTATCAAAAGCCTTCCGGTAGCTCTCCCGCTTTCGCAGGATCGTGTCCCAGCTTAAACCGGCCTGCGCGCCCTCCAGGATCAGGAATTCGAAGAGCCGTTGGTCATCATGAAGTGGCATGCCCCACTCCGCGTCGTGGTAAGCGATAGATAATGCATTTGTCGGCCAGGCACAGCGCATAAAAGGTGAGAGTAAAAAAATTAAGCCTTCGAGGGCGACGGATGATCTTTCACTTTTTCACTTTCCGACTCCTATTGCTTCTCGATCCTGTCCGCGTGCATGAAGCAGCCTTTCGCGTCTGGCGGGACGCTGAATTTCCCGGTGAGCTTGACCTTATCGCCGATCTGTACAAATGCACCGGCGTTGTCGCGGATCTTCAGATCGTCTTTTTTGTAGCTGCCCTCAAATTTCTCGATCTCGTTCGAACCGGTGCCTTGCTCAATGTCCGCCAGAAAGCCTTCTTTACCGTCGGCTGTCGGTGTCAGCGTCATGCCGCAATTCACCATGCTGCTGCCGATGTTCGAGCAAAACACACTTCCGCGATCCTGCAAATATCCCGTGAGCTCGACATATTTGCCGTCGTTCTCGACCTTGCACGCCGTCGCAAAATCGACCGGCTCGCCTTGTTTTGCGGCACAGCCCGCGATAAACAGTCCAGACACAAGGGCCAACAAAAACGAATTTTTTAGCATAGGTTCACTCCTCGTTTGATTTTGCTGTCGTGAGCGGCAGGTACCGCTCTACCAGATCGGCCGGATCTATTCCCGTAAAATCAGAATGAGCTTCGGCCACGTGACAAAGTTTGAGCATGTCCTCCGCCGAATTCACAGTCGTAATTCCGATCGCGACCATTTTCGCACGCCTTGCTGCTTCGAGACCATTTATCGCGTCCTCAAAGACGATGCAGTTTTCGGGTTTGATACCCAGCTTTTCGGCAGACGTTAAAAAGATCTCCGGGTCCGGTTTGCCGTTCTTGATATCGGCTGCCGTAGTAACCGCGTCGAAAAATCGACGAAGGTCGAGCCCGTCCAGAATAAATTCCACATTCGCGTCCGGCGCGGCCGTGGCGACTGCCATCTTGATCCCGGCATTACGAGCCGCTTCGAGAAATTGCACCGTTCCTGGAACAGGCCGGCGGTGTTCGATAAAAAAACCCCGGTAAAGCTCTTCTTTTCGAAGACTCAGCCGGACCAGTTCGCACTCGGAAATCTCTCCAAATATCGTCGGCAGTATCTCGCGATTTGTTTTTCCCGCCGTTTTCACGAGAAACTGATGGGCGTCCATTTCTACCCCCTCTTCCGCGAGCATCTGCTGCCACGCCCGCGTGTGAAACTGCATGTTGTCAACTAACGTTCCGTCCATATCAAAGATGAACGCCCGCGCTGAAAATTCTGTCATTTACTTCCTCCCTTAGCTCGAATAATTTATCTAAAACTATGCCGTCTGCGCCCGCTCGTGCGGCTTTGCCAACGGAAATCCGTCGGTAGCGAGCACGCGTTTTGCCTGGCGGATGTGCCGTTTCGTATGCTCG
>JBBSGG010000003.1:0-128701 GCA_038254305.1 Pyrinomonadales bacterium | reverse complement strand
AGTTCCAACGCGGGAGGGCCGATTGCTCCCCCGGCCGCCATTGGATCGTTGACGACCACTGTAGGAAGCCCTCTGACCGCGGCCAATCTCGTGATCCAGAACAATCGGATCACGACAGTCGCCCGCGGAATCGCCCTTCAGGGAAGCGCGGTAACGGTGTTTCCCGGTCTTGTTGTCGAGAACAATGTCATCGGTAATTCGAACGCAGGTGCGGCCGACCAGGTTTATACATTTGGGGTCACGGCACAGGGTTCAACGAATGCTATCATTCGCGGTAACACGGTATATGTTGAGAGTTTCGTCGCCACAGGCCTTCGAGGTATCGATACCGGCTCTATCGTATCGTCCGGGAACAACTTTACGATCGAAAAAAATCAGGTGCTCCGTGTTCAAAATAACCATCCGACTTCGGCGCAGGGAGCATACGGGATAAATCTGCAATCCGGAGGGAACCATATTGTACGGAACAATTTCGTAAGCGGAGTTATCAACGGAGCTAATACGACTTTTAACTCCACAGCCGGTGCTTTTGGGATAAGGATAGCTTCCGGAAACGGGCACATGATCTATCACAACAGCGTGAATTTAAACGGCCTCCAGACGGGTAGCAGTCAGTCGATGACAGCAGGTTTTTGCATCACGTCGACCGCGTTTACTGGAATTGATGTACGCAATAATATATTCCGAAACGTTATAACCGGCGGTTCGTCGACCTCCGCCCACGCCGCGATCTATCTTCCGTCCAGTGGTGCGAGCGCAATGAATTTGACAATTAGCAACAACGACTACGTCCAGGATAATTCGACGAGCGCGGGCGGCGTCGCGCAGGTCGGAATGACATTTATCAGTCCGCCGTCTGGGCCGGGAAGCTATGGCGGACTTTATCAAGCCGCGAGTTTCAATTCCGCGGATACATCTGACACGGCGAATCTGAGGACATATACCTCCGTGCTGAATGCCGCGGGAACGAACGACAACGCCAGCGTCATCAGTAACCCTTTATTTATTTCGAATACTGACCTTCACGTTTCAGGTTCATCGCCCGTGTTCAATGCCGCAGCGAATGTCGGCGTCGCTTCCGACATCGACGGCCAGGCAAGGCCTTACGGTGCGGCTCCGGATATCGGTGCGGATGAGATCGTTCCGTCGGCTGCGGGTGTTTCACTTGCCGGGCGCGTTGTGACGACGGAAGGCCAAGGGATCCGGAACGTGATCGTCACGATCGAAGGCGGAAGTCTTATCCAACCCATTTTCTCGCTCACCGGGCCGTTCGGATATTATCGCTTCGACGAACTTTCCGCCGGCCAAACATATGTGATCAGTGTCAGGGCCAAACGTTTCACGTTTGCGATCCCAACACGTGCCGTGAATCTCGACGATGAGTTGCTGAATGTCGACTTCGTCTCCGAGCCTTAGAGCTTTCTCGATACAGACGTTTCTTTGCTGCTCGAATCCGGCGTTGGTTAACTTCTCGGCGTGACATGAAAGTATTGACGATATTGTTTGTGCTGGTGATCGTCGCGGTTTTGGCCGCAGGCGGCGTTTCGTACTGGGTCTACATCTCGGTGACGGCAAAACACATGCACGAGCGGTCAGGACAGTACATCGTCATTGAAAAGGGCTCGACGCCGACGCAGATCGTCGGGAAACTGGCGGACGAGGGCGTTCTGCCCGGAAAATACGCAACGCTCTTTTACCTCAGACTCTTCGGCAATCCGGCCGGGCTCCAAGCGGGCGAATACAACTTTGCTTCGCCGATCGCACCGCTCGAGGTGCTGAAAGAGCTTGAGAAAGGCGAGGAACGCACCGTCAAACTAACCATTCCCGAAGGCTTTACGCGTTTCGACATCGCTAAACGAATCGTCGACCGCTTTCCCGAGGAACCGCCGCTTGCCGAGCAGCAGATCCTGACGCTGATGGACGATACCTCGGCCATTCGCGACATCGCACCCGAAGCCAAAAACCTCGAAGGCTATATGTACCCGAGCACGTACAGCCTGCCGCGCGACGCCAAGCCGGATGAGATCATCGCCGACATGACGACGCAGTTCAGAAAGGTATGGCAGGCGGATTGGGCCGAAAGAGCGAAACAGATCGGTCGCACTCCGCACGAGATCGTGACGATCGCGTCCTTAATAGAAACCGAATCAGGCGTGGAATCGGAACGCCCCATTGTCTCGTCAGTCATCTACAATCGGATCGCAAAGAACATCCCGCTCGGTATCGACATGACCGTCATCTACATCGCCAAGATGCAAAACCGATGGGACGGCACCGTCAACCGAAGCGACATCGATGCCGATTCGCCATACAACACCCGAAAGTACGGCGGTATTCCGCCCGGGCCGATCTCGTCGGTCTCGGAGAGTGCTCTCAAAGCCGCTCTCGAACCAGCACAGACCGATTACATCTATTACGTGCGTAACGTCGAACTGAACGACGGGTCGCACCACTTTTATTCGTCCGCGGCCGAGTTCGAAAAGGGCAAAGCCGACTACCAACGCTGGCTCGAAAAAGAGCGCGAAGAAAAGCGTGCTGCCGAAGCCGCCAATCAGAATCAAACACCAAATTAGAAGGGAAGTATCTCCCTTCGTAGTGACCCCGATTGGCTGTGTCGGATTCTATCTGAAGCTGACAGACTTTTAGCTGAGCCTAATTCCAGTCGTCGTGCCCGTGGCGTTCGACGTGGTAGCCGGTCGCTTCGAGATGTTTCTGGACCTCGTGGGCGTGTTCGTCGTCGCGTACCTCGAGGATCATCTCGATACCGACACGTCCAAGCGGAGCCAGCCAGATCGCTCGCTGATGATAGACTTCGACGACATTCGCACCGGTCTCGGCAACGTGATTTAGCATCGCGGCGAGTGTGCCCGGACGGTCAACCACGAGCAGCTTCATGATGACGTATCGGCCCTGCCGGACGAGGACCTGCTCGATGATGCGGGCGAGCAGTGTTCCGTCGATGTTGCCGCCGCACAGCACGGTGCAAACGTTGTCGTTGGGTGAAATGGTAAACTTTTTCGCAAGCAGGGCAGCGACGCCTGCGGCTCCCGCGCCTTCGACGACGAGATGTGCATTCTGCATGCAGTGATAGATGCCGAAGGCGATCTCTTCTTCGCTGACCTCGACCACCTCATCGACAAATTGCCCGATCAACGGGAGCGTGATCTCGCCCGGGCGCTTGACGGCTATACCGTCGGCGATGGTCGGTTGGTAAATCGACTCAACAGGCTTTCCGGCTTTTAGCGAAGCGTTGACCGGAGCCACATTCGCAGCCTGAACGCCGATCACACGAACTCCGGGCAGCAACGATTTCACCGCTATCGCGATTCCCGATATTAACCCGCCGCCGCCGATCGGGACGACGATGACACTTGCTTGAGGTAAAGCTTCGGCAATTTCGAAGCCGATCGTGCCCTGGCCGGCGATGACGAGTTCGTCGTCGAACGCATGGACGTACGTGTAGCCTTTTTCCTTTTCAAGCTGGCGGGAAAATTCGAACGCTTCGTCGAAGGTCGCTCCGTGCAGGATCACTTCTGCACCGAGAGCACGCGTCGCCACGATCTTGGTCAGCGGTGCGAATTCCGGAAGGACGATGACGGCTTTGATGTTGTTGAGGCGGGCAGCGAGAGCAACTCCCTGGGCGTGATTGCCGGCTGAAGCAGCGATCACCCCGCGAGCTTTTTCCTCTCCAGAAAGCTTCGAGATCTTGTTGTATGCGCCCCGTAATTTGAACGAACCGCTTCGCTGAAGGCACTCGGCTTTCAAGAATACGTTCGCGCCGATCGCAGCCGAAAGCTTCTCATCGGAGACGATCGGCGTTGGATTGATCACCTGCTGCAAGACGACGCGTGCGTCCTCGATATCCGCGAGTTTAACGGTCATAATTCGGCAAATTATAGGTTATCTGCGGGCGAAAGCGAAAACCCTGAACTCTGCTTAACGAAGCAGCGGGAAAAGCTATATGGCATGTAATTGAAGATTACTGAGGTTTACAAATAGGATCTCGGTATGTGTACTGAACCTTTTCCCGGCTTATCGTTTTACTTCTGCATCTTGATCGGGTGAATTATCGGCGGAAAGTAACCCCCAAGCCGAAAGTGGACAGGAAAGCGGGAGGAAGATGTCTTCCCGACTGCGAAGGGTAAAAATGCGTTCACCGCAGAACCCGAAAATAGAGTATATTCGTCGTAATCACTTTCGGAGGAAATGAATGGAACTATTTGGATTCGGAGCGATCTTTCTTATTTTTCTTGGGATCGCATTGCTGACCGTGGCGCTTAAGACGATCAAGATCGTTCCCCAGTCGAGCGTGCTTCTTATTGAACGCCTCGGACGTTTTCATCGCGTTGCGCAAAGCGGACTGAACATTATCGTGCCTTTTTTCGAATCGCCGAGGGCGTTCTACTGGACGAACGTTCGAGGAGGCACGACGTCCATCGACCTGCGTGAGCAGTTCATCGACCTGCCGCCGCAACCAGTTATAACGCGAGACAACGTCACGATAAATGTCGACTCGGTTGTTTACTGGCAGATCACCGATCCGATCAAGGCCGTTTACGAAATGAATGATCTCGTTGGCGGTCTGGTGCAGCTCACGATCACGGGAATGCGTTCGGTCATGGGCGAGATGGACCTCGACCACACGCTGTCGAGTCGTGACCAGATCAACGCCAAGCTTCGCCTGATCCTGGACGAGGCAACGGACAAATGGGGTGTAAAGGTGACGCGTGTTGATATTAAGAACGTCAATCCGCCTGAAGATGTCCGTATCACGATGGAAAAACAGATGACCGCTGAACGAAACAGGCGTGCATTGATCCTGCAGGCTGAAGGTGAAAAACAGGCAGCGATAACGAGAGCCGAAGGCGAAAAACAGGCTTCGATCACGCGATCTGAAGGCGAACGTGAATCGGCGATTTTGCAGGCCGATGGCAATGCTCAAGCACGTTTAAAAGCCGCCGGAGCAGATGCACAAGCCATCGCACAGATCGCGCAGGCTGTCGGGAGTACGGAGCAAACGACGCAGTATTTGATAACTTCGCGTTACATAGAATCGCTTCGCGATATGACTCGTACGCAAAATTCAAAGGTAATCTTTATGCCAATGGAAACCTCTTCGCTGCTGTCGAGCATCGGAGCGATAAAAGAAGTACTCGCGGAAACAGGCGAGAAAAAAGAAGAGCTTGCGAGACCGCAGCGTCCGCGCAGGGAACTAGGCGAATAATTAGGAGAAAGTAATATGAAGAAAATATTAGGATCGATCTCGTGTGTGCTATTAATGGCGATTGGAGCCTTCGTTATGTATCACACGCATTCGTTTGTACCAACTGTGAACGCGGCGTCGAAAGCAAAATCGATCTACGAATTTAAGATGAAGGACATCGACGGCAAAGACGTAAACCTAAAGAAATACAAAGGCAACGTCGTACTTGTTGTGAATACCGCCAGCAAATGCGGATACACGCCGCAGTACGAAGGCCTGCAGTCTATCTTCGATAAATACAAAGACAAAGGATTTCTAGTTCTTGGATTTCCAGCCAACAATTTCGGCGGACAGGAGCCCGGTACCGAAGCCGAGATCAAGGAATTCTGCACGCTGAAATACAAGGTAACGTTTCCGATGTTCGCGAAGATCTCGGTCAAGGGTGACGATCAGGATCCGCTGTACTCGTACCTGACAAGCACAGAAACCGATCCGCAGTTTGCCGGCGATATCAAGTGGAACTTCACTAAGTTTCTCGTGGGGCGGGACGGCAAGATAATCTCACGATTCGAATCGAAGGAAAAACCGGAAAGCGAAGTTGTCACGAAAGCTATCGAAGTCGCACTTGCTTCGAAGTGATTCCGAGGCCGCTTTCTAAATCACGAATCAACGGTTCGCAAGATTTTCGTCGTATAACTGCCGGTATACGCGGTAATTATTCATGACCTTGAAGACGTAAGCTTTGCTTTCGGCAAAGCCAACCTCGGAGGTAAAGATGCCGGGCTCTTTAGGTTTACTGCGGGCGAGCCATCGTTCTGCATTGTCTTCACCGCCGTTATAGCTTGCCGCGATCGCTTCGTACATGCCGTTGAATTGCCGTTTGAGTTCCGCGATGTAAGCGGTCCCGACCGCGATGTTTGCTGCGGGTGAATAAAGATCGTCCGGCTGCAGATCATTATAGCCGGCAGTGTTTCTGTATTTGATCGCTGTGTCGAACACTAATTGAAGCAACCCGCGGGCACCGGCGGGCGATTTAGCATTCGCACGAAACGAACTTTCCTGTTTCATGATAGCGAGTAGAAAACGCGGATCGACATCGAACTTCCTGGCTGACTGCAGGAGTTCGCCCCGAAATACGATCGGGTAATCATCAGACCCGTTCGATTTTAATGACATCGGAGTCACGTCGTTCGCGGAACGCTTACTCTCGACAAGCCAACCAAAATAGCTGCCGTTATTCACTGACGAAAATGCCATGGCAGCATCCGCCTTTTTCCCGGAGCGTTCGAGCGCGATAGCTTTGAGATACCTGACTTCGTCAAGGCTCGTCATAGATCCCGACAGATTCCCCCGTTCGACTAGCCGGTCGGCTGCATCGACAGCGTGCTGCCAGTTCTCGCGATGTATCTCCATCCGCAGACGTGCGTGAAGGGCATTTGCGGAAGCAGGTTTGCTCGCGAAGCGTGCGACCGTTTTGTCGACCCACATATTCGCGTCGTCGAAGCGGCCCGCTTCGCGGTATGCATCGATTATATTCAGGTGTGCTGACTCGATGCGTTCGCCATCGGGAAACAGCGAAACGTACTGTTCGTACACCTTCGCCGCTTCGACATTTTTCCCCAATCGGACAAGCGACGCACCTTTGAAAGCCAGGCCTTCGCGGCCGTCCTTGGTGGTTAGATACTTCGCCGTAAGCTTATCGAACCAAACGACTGCGGTCGCGTAATCCTTTTCCCACATGTACGAGCGTGCCATTCCAAATAGAGCTTTCGGTGTTCCCGCATCATACGGGTAATTGTCGAAGTATTTTTGCCAGTGCTCGCGGGCCTGCGGAAACATCCGGTTCGATGAATAAGCATCGGCGCGTGCGAGGTGATCGGCCGCGGAAAGCGTCCTGAGTTTGCCGGACGAATCGCGACTTGCGACATCGTCGCCGATCGCACGTCGAAGTGCAGCATCGGAATTCTGACCGAACGCGGCGACAGTGGTGATCAAAACAAAGGCAAAGGTATGAACTGCAAGTTTCATAAATGTGATAAGTGAGCGATGCCGGAGTGCCTTCTAAAGCTTAGCCGATACTTAGACGATGAATCAAGAATCTTCGTTGCTGAATATGTAAGAACAGGCACATTCCGCAGTTTCTTTCACCATCCGCGTTCGTGTTAAGATTTCTTGTAAAATCGCTTTGAGTCTTGGAGTAAACGATGAAAATTGCACTCAACGGTGCCACAACAATGCACGCGGACCTACAGACGGATATCATGGCCGCGTCAGCCGCGGGCTATGACCTGCTCGAGATCTGGTCGGCGAAACTTTACAAGTTTCTTGATAAATACACGCCTGCAGATCTCAAGATCCTTTTAGCGGAACATCACTTGCAGCCGTACTCGATCAATTCGATCGAACATGTAACCTTTCGTACACCCGATGACTATGAGGCGGTAAAGGCCGAATGTGAAACGCTCGCGAAGATCGCAGGCGAGATCGGATGTCAGTATATCGTCGTCGTGCCGGGCCTGATGCCTGATGGAGGGACGGAGCAGCAAGTGATCGATGAATCAGTGAAGGTGCTGAACGAGCTTGCTGATATTTCGGAACCATACGGCGTTTCGCTGGCCTTCGAATTTTTGGGACAGACGGATTGCAGCGTTCAGACGCTTGACCTGTGTAACAAGATCGTCGAAAAGGTCGATCGCCGTAGTATCGGGAATGTGATCGATACGTTTCATTTCTACGCCGGAAATTCGACTTTCGAGGCGATCGATTCGATGAAGCCCGAAAAGCTTTTCATCTTTCATATCAATGACGCCGAAGATCTACCGAAAACCGAACTGACCGACGCGCACCGGCTCTATCCCGGCAGCGGCATACTTCCTATCCGTGAGATCAAAAAGCATTTCGACAAGATCGGCTACGACCGAATGGTAAGCGTCGAGATCTTTCGTCCGGACTACTGGAATCAGGATCCATACGAGGTCGCAAGAAAGGCGAAAGCGGCAACGGAAGAAGTCCTCGGCCTTGGCCAATTCGCTGCAGGCGGCGGACGGTAAAAGATGCAGAAGCCTGACAGTAAGGGAGGGCTTTACACTCAACGTGACCGGATAGCCCTCCCTCACGGTCAGGCTTCTGCACAGATAAAAATGAACAAAGTTAAAATCGGAATTATCGGAACCGGGTATATCGGAAACGTTCACGGGCGGATATATTCGCGGGAAGAGCGCGCGGAGGTCGCGGCGTTGTACGACATCGTTCCCGAACGTGCGGAGCGAACCGCGAGAACCATCGGAGGAAAGATTTGCAGCTCACAGGACGAGCTTCTGGATATCGTGGACGCTGTGCTGATATGTTCACCGAACAAAACACACAAAGAGATCGCTCTGGCGGCCATCGCCAGCGGCAAGCACGTTTTCTGTGAAAAGCCTTTTTCGATCGGCATTGCCGACGCAGGGGAGCTTCGCAATGCTGCCGAGAAAAGCTCTTCTGTTTTTCAAGTCGGGCACAATCGCCGATACGCACCGGTTTATGCCACGCTGAAGCAGCTGCTAACAGAAGACAATGCTCACTCAGCTCATATCAAAATGAACCGCGGCGAGCTGAAAAACCCGGTATGGACGGGTGACGTAAATGTGACCGGCGGTTTTCTCTATGAAACGACGATCCATCTTTTCGACATGATGCGTTTTCAGTTCGGTGAGATCGAGGAGCTGGTCGCCTATGGCTCGCAGCACGAATATCCGGAGCTCGACGAGTTTTCGATAATTTTCAAATTCAAGAATGGCTTTCACTGCACATTCGCGTCTTCATCGGACGCAAGCTGGCATTTTCCGTTCGAGCGGATCGAGGTATTTTGCCACCACCGAACCTTGATGACCGAGGAAATGGAACGGCTCCTCGACTCGCAGGGAATGGACGCGAATTTCGCGACACACACCTGGCACATGACGGAGAAGGAGGAACGATGGGGCTACGTGCAGGAAGACAAGGCGTTCATCGACAGTATTGTAAATGGAAAGCAGCCTCCGGTGACTGCTGATGACGGTTATCGGTCGGTCGAATTAGTAGAGTCGGTTTACGAATCTATTCGAACGGAGAAACGTATTAGGTTCTAACTGTGTCAATCCGAACTTTTTGGTTTAAGATGCGTTAGAGATTTTGTGCATGATCGCATGTCTCCAATCCTTGTTATGATCCAGTGCCAAAACTGCGGGCAGACGAATTCGGCAGAAAGCCAGTTTTGTCGGTTCTGCGGAACAAAGTTCCTTCAACGTCAAACGGCTGTCCACCAGTCTTATGAAGTTCAGCCGCCCAAAGCCTATTCGTGGAAGACGGACGAATTTCAAACGAAGACGGACGCACGCAAAACGGCTACGCTCGATCAGCAGAACACGCAGAATCATCTGCAATTCCCACCATATCAAGCTGCTGCTTCGTCCGCGATGGTTGATCGCGGCGTGCAATTCATGGACCCAAACTATCGATGTCCGCACTGCCGAAGCCAATTCCTGCCGAAAACCGAACGCCGTATCTCAACGGCCGGTTGGATTACCTTTGCGGTACTTCTTGTCACGATATTTCCTCTATTCTGGATCGGGCTGCTGATAAAGGAAGACGTCTATGTCTGCCCGTCGTGCAGCACGCGCCTTGGAAGATGACATTCTAGCGGTAGAAGTATCCTTTGGGGTGTTCGATCTTGACTTCGGGGTTCGTGCTGACGACCTCTATCTTGTGATATCCGCGTTTCATATGCGTGGATAGATAGGAGAGTAGAAACTGGCGGTCGAGCAGGATCGAGATCTCGCGAAAAAAAGGAATGTAGCTAATAGGAGCGATCGAGCCTTGAAAGAATGCCCGTCCGCCCGTCTCATCAGACAGCTTCTCAAGCGATCCCTGCCCATTCAAAATGAGCCGCGACGGTGCGTTCTCAGTGACTACGGTTGGCGAGTAGATCGAAAAAACTGCCGCACTGCGGCGTTGTGCTCGCATGATTGCCCTGTCCAAATCTATGCTTTCGCCCGGAGTCGAAGCGTCGTTACCGGCTGACGTATCCAAACCATCCGAAACCAAAAGTATCGCCCGCCTTCCCGCCGGTAATGCATCGAAACGATTGAGTGCATCCACCACGCCGTCATAAGGATTCCGGGGCGAGGCCGAGCTGTTCGAGTAAACAATGCGAAGTGAATCCGCCGCTTTCGCGAGATCGTCGGTAAATTTTTGTCGTATCTGAAGACTTCCGCCGCGTGTGTAAGCGACCATCACGCGTGAGCCGCGCGGGAGATTGCGAATAAAGTTCTTAATGTCTTTTAACTGAAGATTAAAGTCGCTCGTAAGATCGTCCTGAATTATGACAGCGAGCGCCAACGGCGTTTCCGTCACGCTTCGGATCGATAGAATGGTCTGCTCGTCCTTATCCTCGCGAACGATCAAGCGTTGGGCCTCGACCATTTCCTCCGGCTGTCCCTGTTTAAGTTCCCGTTTCGTGTAGATCGAGATAGGAATATTAACTGTTCGGACTTTTTGGCGGGTGTGGTCGTTCGGCTGCTGAGCGTATAGCCCGGCAGCGCCAGAAGCAAATGCCGTCGCTGCGACGCAAAACGAGAAAAAGGCGGTCTTCATAAATTTCCGGAAGTGCGGCAAACTTCGCCTTTGCAATGATATAACAGACTCACGCTATAGTTAACGTTTGTGATGCGGGGAAATTGAATAAAGTTTGTACAATTTGTAAAGTAAATCGTTAAGAATGAGTGACTTGGTAAAACGAAATGAGGTAACGCCCGCCGATCTTAAACGCGGCCGGCGACTGAAGATCGGAGCCTGGACCGCACCGGTTATACTCGCAGCGGTTCCGGCGATCATTTTCTTTATTTTATCTTTGGTTACCAGCGGAACACCGGTTTTCGCGGTATCCGCCATGGTGCTTGGCATTCTGCTTACCCTTGCCGGCTTTATCACCGGGCTTATAATTTCGGGCATTTTAACCTATCGACGTTCGAAGTGGACGACAGAAATGCGGGAGCGTATCGCCGCAAACGGCATACGCGCCGAGGAGATCGAATGGTTCGCTGATGAGCTCAGATCGAGCGAAAAACGCGCTCTGAAATTGATCGACGCTTCCGATGAACTGCTCGCGGACGCGTACAGAGAAACCCTTGCCTCGCGGCTTACGGCTACTCGCATTGTCCGTTCGTCAAAACGCGAATTCCAGGCCTCTAAACGCCGGCGATCAAAGGTCAAACAGCTTCACACGGAAAGCTCAAAAGACTTTCAGGAGGAGATCGACCGGGACATCGTGACGATCTCCAACATTCACCAACAAGCTAAAGAAATGCTGACTGAGGCGGAATCGCGGCTGCAGATGATCGAGGCGTCCGCTGTGAGAGGTACGAGGCTCGCGGATCAGGAGCTGGCGCTGAAGAAACTGTCGATGCGAAGTGCCGAACTGCCGCTCGCGCTCGAGGAGGCAAAAGCTTCCAGGGAATTGCTGGATGAGTTCGGTATTGAAACGGCTCCTAGCTCCGAAAACAAAAAAGAACCCGAGATGTAATCCCGGATTCTTTTTAATCTGCTGGCGAAAGGGAACCACAGGGCCGTTCGGAACGCTTGAATTGAACCTGTATGATCAGGTGGGCGGCTTTCTGTTCCGAAGAACATCAGAGCCGAAATCTATGGCAGATCTTTCAATAAAAGACTGCACCGATATCCGGCATTAGCCTCCCGTAATTCAAGTGTTGGCTCAATTTTTGGTGCGTCCCGGGACGAGCCCAGCAGAAGTAACCCTTCGCCTGTTCAAGATTCTAACACATCGCAATGACTTCTTGTAGAAGATTCTCTGTGGCGCGAAAGAACGAAAACGAGCGGTCCTCAAAGAATGCCCGTTGTGAAACGATGTGAATATTTTTCTACTCCGCGGCTCCGGCCTGAGGTTTATGCTTGAGTACTTTGTCGAGCATTTCTGAGCACTCCGCACTCCGCGAACCGAGCATAGTATCCTGCTGCGTCTGCTGAAACTTCAGTTGATGATATTCGTCGGCAATATGCAAAGCGGCGAGAATGGCGACCTTGAGCGAATCTACTGTCATGGCTCCCGACGATATCTCGCGCATTTTTCTATCGACGAATTCGGCGAGCTCCAAAATATATTCGTTGTCACCGTCGGACCGTATGCTGTAGGTCTGGTTATATATCTCAACGCGGACCGATTGGTCCCGCATCTCGGCTTTTGATTTACCAGTGATCATTCGCCTTTATCTCCCGACCGCTGCAGCCACTTCGGCGTCGATCACCGTCATAGCTTCAAGCATTGCTTCAACTTTCAGCTGGATCGCATCGCGTTCGGTCTGCAGGCCCTCGACCTCTTTCTCGAGACGCAACTTTTCGGTCCGAAGTGATTCAGCATCACTTCGCAGCTCGGCAACCTCACGTTCCACTTTTTCTTTCTCACCGCGGATCTTTTTCGCGAATTCAATGGTGAGATATATTTTGTCCTCCAAATGCGAGAACTTCTCCATCCCGGTCAAGCCGTTCATTTAATGGGTCTCCAAAACTAGTGGATCTTAATTGCTGTGGATACGATTATGTTGAGTTTCTGGAAAAACTTCAAGTAATACGTTGGAATATTTAGAAACGGGGTTTTATGCCTAACGCATTCTTAAGTCCGTCGAGTATTACTTGATGTGCCGCATTAACTTCTTCCTCGACCAACGTCCGGTCGTCGCTGCGATATTCGAAGCGGATGGTGATCGAACGCTCGTTGTCGGCCAGTCCCTTGCCTTCGAAGATGTCGACGAATCCGATATTGCGACAGATCTCATTCCTAACCTCGGATGCGGCCGAACGTATCGCCGCAAGCGAAATATTTCGATCTACAAGAAACGAAACATCGCGTGTGATCGAAGGATACTTCGATAAAGGGCGATAAATAACCGCCGAAGACGCAGACTCAAGCGCCGCCTGTAGATCGATCTCCGCAACATATACAGGCTGTCTAAACTTATAATCGGACGAGATTTCCTCGTTCAGCCGTCCGATCGTTCCGATCACCCTGCCATCGACCGAAACCGTTGCAGATTGGCCTCGGCGAAGATGCCTAACTTCGGCTCCCGCGAACTCGGGATCCGTTATCCCGACTGCGGCGAACAATGCCTCGACCGCACCTTTGGCGTCGTAGAAATCGAGTTCTCTTGTGATCGCCGCACGTCCGGACATTATCTCGCCGCCGCTCAGCAGAAGAGTGGATAACTCGCGTTCTTTGGGCAGTCCGCCCTCATCGCGACACCTTGCAAAGGCTCGCCCGATCTCGAAAAGTTTTACGTCACGCCGCTGGTGATTCAGGTTCAGCCTGAACGCTTCCAACATTCCCGGAATCAGCGTAGGCCTCATCCTGACAGCACCTTCGATCACAGAATCATTAAGCGTTACGAAAGTATCTCCCTCCGAAACACCGATTAGGCCGGGTACAGCTTCGACCGCGTCATCATACCTGGAATCGATAAAGCTATAAGAAATTGCTTCGTCGAAACCTAGGTCGACCAGGCATTGGCGAATGAGACGTTTCCGCACCTCACCGAACTTATATTCGCCCGCCCCGTATGCCGGCGGGAGCTCCGCCTGAATATTTTCGTAACCCGTGTGGCGTGCGATCTCTTCGACGAGGTCTTCTTCGACGGATATGTCGTGTCTCCATGACGGAACAGAGTAATGATCGATCCCTTCGCGTTTTATTCCCAGTGACGCCAAGATCCGTTCGCACTCCGCATCGTCCACTGCTAGCCCGGTGAGGCGAGCAACCGAGGCCGAAATTTCCGGGGCGATCACTTGGGCCCGACTGGCCGGTGATGGGTAAACGTCAACGAATTGCGTTTCCGCGCCGCTAGCAAACTCACCGATCAGGTCGGCGGCACGCTGCGACGCAGCTTTAAGTTTCTCGATATCTACACCTCGCTCAAAACGGTAACTCGCCTCAGTGGCCAGACCGAGTTTTCGCGATGTGCGGCGGATGTTTTCACGGTCGAAGCAGGCGACTTCGAGTAGTACATTAACCGTGGCGTCAGTGATGCTCGAATCAAGGCCACCCATGATTCCGGCTACGGCGACGGGTTTTTGCGCGTCGCAGATCGCGAGCATTGTCGAATCGAGAATTCGTTCGATGTCGTCGAGAGTCTTTATCGTCTCCCCGGCCCGTGCACGACGGACAACGATCTGCTGGCCCGCAAGCCTGTCTAGATCGAAGGCATGCATAGGCTGTCCGAGCTCGAGCATGACGTAATTCGTGATGTCAGTGACATTATTGATCGAACGTTCGCCGGCAGCTTCAAGACGTTTGACGAGCCATACAGGCGACGGCCCGATCTTCACATTTCGCAAAACGCGGGCCGTGAATCGCGGACAGATCTCAGCATCTTCGATCCTGACCGTATCAGCGGCCAGCAACGCGGGAACTGGGATAGCGTCATGTTCCTCGCCGCTATTTGTACCGCGGACCTTCAGTGTCGAGTTCGATATGACACCGATCTCACGGGCGACCCCGAGATGCGACAGGCAGTCCGGGCGGTTCGATGTGAGGTCGATGTCTAAAACTTCATCATCGCCGACCGGATGTACGCCTTCCACGGTAAGCCCGACGCGTGTCAGTTTCTCCGCCAATTCGCTCGCGGGTATATCGAAATCGATCAGATCTTTGAGCCAGTTGTAACTAATATCCATAAAACGCGACGATCAAACCGTTACCGGCATTTTAGACATATCGGATTCGAATGCTTCAGCTCCGAGTGCTATACGTTCCGCCATCTGTCCAAACAAACTGCTGTGGACGGGAAACAGCGAATACCAATACAGAACACCCAGAAAGCCTTTCGGCTCGAAGATGGCCGTCTGCACGAGCTGCGTGACGTTGCCTTTGGGCACCGCTTCGAACTTCAACCACGCTTTGCCAGGAACCTTCATTTCCGCACGCAGCAATACGAGTTTGTCAGTTACGAGGTCTTCGACTCGCCAAAAATCCAGGGCTTCGCCAACATTAAGATCGCTCGAGTTCCGTCTGCCGCGTTTGAGCCCCGGCCCGCCGACGAGGTTATCTAGCAATCCGCGAAGTTTCCACGCCCAGCTCCACGCGAGCCATCCCTTTTCGCCGCCGATGCTTGTAAAGCTTCGGAATACCGAATGCGGGGAAGCTTTCGCCTCCACAGTGCGGATCTCCTTGAAAAGTCCATCCTTATCGGTAAACTTATAACTCTCTCCGTCGTCGCCGAGTGAGTCGGTCCACCGAGTGTCGGTCGCATTCTCGGCCGTTTTCTTTACCGCGATCTCGACTGCTTCGCGGTAGCTCATCGGGCGGATGTCAGGGAAGTTCTCGCTCGCTTTAGAAGTATCGGCCGTCACCGGATGCAAAATCCCTTCAACTAGCGGCACCGCCAGCGAGTTCGGCACGGGCGTTATCAGTCCGACCCACATTCCCGACAGTAGCGGCGTTAACACAGGCACCGGGATTATCCAACGCTTCAGTCCGCGGACCTCGGCGAACGTTTCCATCATCCCGCGGAACGAAAGAACGTCCGATCCGATCTCGACGACGCCTAAAGGTTCCTTATCAAGTGCGGCGATCAGGTATTCGACTACGTTCCGAACGGCGATCGACTGAACGTCGTTCCTCACCCACCGCGGAACGATCATCACAGGCAGACGTTCGGTCAGATATCTGACCATTTCAAATGACGCCGACCCGGAACCGATGATCGGGCCTGCACGAAATTCCGTTAAATTCCCGTTTTTAGCCAGGATCTCACCGACGAGTTCGCGGCTTTTCAAATGATCCGATACCTCGTCTCCTTTGGGCTGCAGGCCGCCGAGATAGATCACCTTCTCGACCGGTGCCGCCGCCGCCACGAAGTTCTCGGCGAATTTCTGCTCCTTTTCCGCGAAGTCCTTACCGGAGTACATTGCATGCACAAGGAAATACGCCGCGTCCATGCCGGCACACGCCTGGGTAATACTTTCGCGGTCCCCGAGATCGCCTTCCGATACCTGAACCTCATCTATCCAGCGTTTTCCCTTTACGCGCGCGGCATCCCGAACGAAGATCCGGACCTCGTGCCCGCCCTTGACGAGTTGAGGGATCAATCGCCCACCGATATAACCTGTCGCACCTGTGACGAGTATCTTCATCGGCTCAGCGGAACTGCTCAAGAAAGCGAACGTCATTGTCGAACATGTGACGAATGTCGTCGATCGAGTACATCAACGCCGCCATCCGTTCGAGGCCGAAGCCGAATGCGAATCCCGAATAGGCCGTCGGATCGACACCCACGCCTTTCAAGACATTGGGATGCACCATGCCGGAACCGCCGAGCTCGATCCAGCCTGAGCCTTTGCACGGGCGACAGCGTTCGGCACAGAATTTTCCGGTCCCGTGACATTTGAAGCACGAAAAATCAAACTCTGCAGACGGCTCCGTGAAAGGGAAGTAGGACGGGCGGAATCGGGTGATCGTATCGTCGCCGAACAAACGCTTGAGCCATTCGTCGACCGTGCCTTTCAAATGCGCCATTGTTATACCCTTATCCACGCACAGTCCTTCGATCTGGTGAAACATCGGCACGTGTGTCATGTCCGGTGTATCGCGCCGAAAAACCTTTCCCGGAGCAATAATGCGGATAGGGACACCACGCCGTTCCATAGCACGGATCTGCACTGTCGACGTCTGCGACCTTAACGCAAAACCATCGGTCGTATAAAACGTGTCCTGCGACTCCCGAGCCGGGTGGCCCGCGGGTATGTTAAGCGCGTCGAAATTATAGTGATCTGTTTCGATCTCGCGGTCGTCTTCGATCGAGTAACCCATCGAAACGAAAATGTCCTCGATCTTCTGCCGCAAAATCGTGATCGGATGAAGATGGCCGACACGCGGTCGCCGGCCCGGGAGTGTAACATCTAGGCGTTCTTTCTCTGTCCGTAATAGAATTGAGATCACGCCAACTTCTCCCGTGGCGCGCCAAATATTTTTCTCTAAATCGTCTGCGAGGTCTTTAATTAGTTTTCCGACCGATGCTCTCTGATCGGAGGGGACCGTTCCCATTGATCTCTTCAGTGAGGACACTTCCGATTTCTTGCCCAGATACTTGACGTTCAATTCTTCGAGATCTCTTTCAAGTTGTTTTGCTTCTTCAAGCGTTAGGCTATCTTTCAAATCACGGAAGCGTTCGAACTCCTTCTCGAACGCTTCCGTGATTCTTCCAACCTGAACATTTAGTTCTTCCATCTATTGATTATTCGTTAATCGGCTTTCCGTGGGTCCAAATCTCGTACTCGCTCAAATCGATATCTTCATTCCAAAATACTGCAACCCGCTTGACTCAACCTGAACGTTCCGAAAAAACGCAAAGTTCTTCGGGGGCAAAAACATTTCCTTTTCCAGCGACGGTGTAACGTCGTAGGTTTTTTTCGCAGCATTGTCGAATTCAATCAACAAAGTGTGTTTATCGATCGCTTGGACAGATTGAATTTTTGGGTAGTGCATAACTATTTCAAGAGCGGTAACTTTCGGAATTCCTGACTGCCCCGTAACGAGCTTTCGTGCACGGGTAGGAAGATCCCCCTCAAACATTTCCAAGGTATTGATGTTGAATCTTGAACTCTATCTGTTGAATGGAAAGTCCTTCCGATCCGCACTTCGAAACCAAATGTTTTCCACCCACCAATACACGCCCGAAAAGCGGCCCATTTAAACCTAAGCCGCAGCTTGCTGATGCTTACCGATCGCCTCTTTCGCCTGTCCGGCAATTACCGCAAACGTTTCCGGCTGTTTTACCGCGAGGTCGGCTAGCGCTTTGCGGTCAAGCTCGACTCCAGCGAGGCTGAGGCCGTGCATGAATTGCGAATACTTCATGTCGTTCAAACGGCAAGCCGCGTTGATACGCACGATCCAAAGCTTGCGAAAATCTCGTTTCTTCAACTTTCGGCCCGTGTACGCAAAGTTAAGTCCACGTTCGACGGATTCTTTTGCCGAACGGTAAAGCTTCGATTTAGTTCCGCGATAGCCTTTGGCTAAAGCTAATATTTTTTTGCGTTTTTCTAGACGCTTATTACCACGTTTTGCTCTTGGCATTTTTCCAATCTCCCTGAATATCTATGTGTGGACGGGCGTGCGATGGTGGGCAGTCGAAAACTTGCCTACGTCCCACTCTTGCTGCCAACTACTCTTAATTCCTTCCGTAAGGCAGCATTTTCTCGACTCGCTTCTGATCGCCCTCGGATACCATTACGTCGATATCGAGATTGCGTTTACGCTTGCTCGTCTTTTTCGTAAGAATATGACGCGCATGCGAATGTCCGCGTTTGAATTTGCCCGATGCTGTCGAGCGAAAACGCTTTGCCGCGCCTTTATGTGTTTTTAGTTTTGGCATAACTCTTTATTATCTCCTGCTGCTTTTGGTTACCGGCAAATCGGCCAGGCTCCCAGTTCTAAAAAATCTCGTCTTCGCCTTTCGTGTCGGCCGCTGCGGCTGCGACCTCGGGCTTCGGCCGTTCAGTTCGTTCTTTCTTTTCCGGAACAGCTGCAACCGGTTCAGTTTTCGGCGGAGCTTTCTTCTTCGCTTCCGGGCTTATCTTTTTCGGCACGAAGATGGTGAACATCTGATAGCCTTCCATCTTCGGATATATCTCAACTTCGGCAATATCAGTCAGATCGGCGGTAAGTTTTTTCAATATCTTTGCCCCGAGTTCGCGGTGCGTCATTTCGCGGCCGCGAAATGCGATGGCCGCACGTACCTTGTCGCCGTCGCCCAACCATTTACGAGCATTTTCCTTGCGATACTCGTAATCATGGTCGTCCGTGCCCGGACGGAACTTGATCTCTTTGACCTGAACCGTGACCTGTTTCTTTTTCGCCTCATGAGCCTTTTTCTTTTGCTCGTAGAGGAACTTGCCATAGTCGATGATCTTGCAAACCGGCGGCTGCGCATTCGGAGCGATCTCGACGAGGTCCATTCCCCGGCCGCGTGCCTCTTGAATAGCGTCTCGCGTATCCATTACGCCGAGCGCCTCACCTTCTTCCGTAACAACGCGGACCGACGGCACTCTTATCCGCTCGTTTGTGCGATGCTGCGGTTCGCGAATACGCGGCTTATACCTATTTCCACCAAATCTTCTAGCGATATGTGCCTCCTGGGTTGATAATCGATCTTAGAGCGAACGAAGCAGCTTTTGCTTCGTGATCATCTCCTTGAACTCTGCCAGCGACATCGCGCCGATGTCGCCCTGTTTTCTTTCTCGAACCGCTACTGCATTTTCTTCTAGTTCCTTGTCGCCTAATATCAGCATGTAAGGAACTTTCTGCATCTGCGCATCGCGTATCTTTGCACCGATCTTATCAGATTTCGTATTCGCTTCAACTCTGAATCCCGAACTACGAAGGTCGGCAGCGACGCCTTCCGCGTAGTCGTTTATTCGATCCGTGATCGGAAGAACGGCAACCTGAACCGGAGCGAGCCAGAGCGGAAACGCACCGGCGTAATGCTCGATAAGAACGCCGAAGAATCTCTCGATCGAACCGAAGAGAGCACGGTGGATCATGATCGGCTGGTGCTTCAAGTTATCGTCGCCCGTATATTCAAGCTCGAATCTTGCCGGCAAGTTGAAATCGAGCTGAATCGTTCCGAGCTGCCAGATGCGTCCGATCGCGTCCTCTATTTTGATATCGATCTTGGGGCCGTAAAACGCCGCTTCGCCTTCGATACGTTCGTACTTTATATCGCGTTCTTTCAAAGCGCTGGCAAGCTGCTCTTCAGCATTGATCCAGTCCTCGTCCGCACCAAGATAGCCTTTATTCTCAGCACTGCCGCGCACTGATAATTCAAACTTAACTTTGTCGAAACCGTAAGTCTCGAACACTTTAATCGCAAAATCCAGACAATCGGCTACCTCAACGTGCACCTGATCCGGCCTCACAAAAAGATGAGCGTCGTCGACCGTGAAGCCGCGAACACGCATCAAGCCATGCAGCGTCCCCGAAAGTTCCGCACGATATACTGTACCCATTTCCGAATACCGCTGCGGCAGGTCCCGGTACGAACGCGGCGACGACTGGTAGATACCGATGTGGAACGGGCAGTTCATCGGTTTTAAGCGATACTCCTCGTCCTCAATGCTAGTCGGAGCGTACATCGAATCGGAGTAATTGCCTTCGTGCCCGCTCGTCACCCAGAGTTGACGCTTAGCGATATGCGGCGTGAAAACAAAACTATATTCGCGTTTTTCCAGTTCTTCACGAAGCAGGCGTTCCATCTCCATTCGGACAATGCCGCCTTTCGGGTGCCAAAGGATAAGGCCTGCACCGAAGTTATCCGAGATCGAAAACAGATCGAGCTCCCGGCCAAGCCTGCGGTGATCTCGTTTCTCGGCTTCTTCCCGCTGCTTGAGCCACGCGTCTAGCTCTTCCTGCTTGGTAAATGCGGTTCCGTAGATGCGCTGCATCTGCTGATTTTCGGCGTCGCCTTTCCAATAAGCACCGGCGATCGCGAGCAGTTTGAAAGCCTGGAGTTTGCCGGTGTGCGGCACGTGCGGCCCAAGACAGAAATCGAAGAACGACGAACTGTCGATGTAATACACGCTCGCACTCTCGGTCACCTTCTCATCGATAAGCTCGCGTTTGAGCGGCTCATCGCGTTCGGCGAAGATGTCGAGGATCTTCGCCTTTTCGATCTCTTCGCGGCGGTAGACAAGATTCTGTTTCGCCATCGCCTTCATCTTTTTTTCGATGACAGGCAGGTCGGCTTCGGTTAACTGACGCGGAGCTATGACGTCGTAGAAATATCCGTAACGCGGATCGTCCATCAATGCCGGTCCGATGCCGAGCTTCGTTCCGGGGAAAAGTTCAAGCACGGCCGCGGCGAGAAGATGAGCAGTGGAATGGCGAATGACTTCGAGTCCGTCGCGAGAATCCGCGAGGATTGGTTCGATCGAGAGAACTTCGTCGGTCTGCGAAAGTTCCCTATTCAGATCGACTTCTTCGCCGTTGACCTTCGCGGCAAGAGACTTTTTCAGCACATCGCGGTCGAACGCCTTGATCGCATCCGCCACGCTCGCAGGCGCGGGAATTGATCGCTGACTCTCTCCAAATTTTACGTTCAATTCGCTCATATGCTCGTTAATCGTCTAATGCAGAAGCCCGCACGTCAGTAAGGGCGAAGCGCTCAACTTGACCGATACGCCCTCGTTTACACGCGGGCCTCCGGATCGGAGTCGCTCAAATTAAATCAACGATTAACAACTAACTTCTACTACTTAACTAGATTTGATCCGATAAGAGCGACTTTGCTTGTAAGAATTTCACGCCTAAAGGCGTAACTCTTACTTTCACGCTAGAAGCGTGTCGTAGTAGTTATAAAAACAGCAAAGTTCTTCGTAAGCATCGTTATCGAAAAATGATAATGGTAGTCTCTAGCAGACTCGAACTGCTGACCCCTACCTTGTCAAGGTAATGCTCTACCAACTGAGCTAAGAGACTAAACCGGTCGTCCGCCAATAAAAAGCGAACCTAAAGGATGCCAAACCTAAGGCGTGGCTGTCAAGCATCGACGCCTTATAATCAGGCTCAAATGGCTATCAGGCGCCCAATCCCCCCGCACCGCTTTCAACGATCTTCCAGATCTGATTCTCGGATATGAAGATCGGCTTCTCGTTTATTTCCAATTTCAGTTTCTTGGATGTCTCGTCATAAGAGACCTGCATTTTGACGCCAAACGGCCCATCAACCTCGACATCGTCGCCCTTCGGAATCTTTATTCCTCGTTTTGAAAGATCCTTTCTGATCGATTCCAATTTCTCGCGGGTTACTCCCGTAAACTCTTTGTGATCTGCCATTAAGCCTCCCGTCTTACTCGTTACTACTGTACATGCGAACAAAATCGGTGCATTCCGATCGCGATCAGTTTCGCCGTGCGTCCGTCTTCGTCAAAATTGGGATTCATCTCGGAAAACTCGATGATCCTTGTGTTCGCCAGGCTGGCCGCATACTTGATCAACGTGATGAATTCGCCCGCCCGAAGTCCCAGAGGGGACGGAGCTGAGGTTCCCGGCGCGTCCGCGGATCGGACTGCATCCATGTCGAATCCGAAGAACGTGTTGAGCGACGAGCTGTGACCGATGAAACGCTGACGGATCTGCTCCTTCAATTCGACGTCGACCTCCTCACGCGAACGCAGGATCTCCAGGCTGATCCGATGAACGCCCAGATCGCGGATGTATTTATAATAAACGGGCGATACGAAGTGAGACTGAAAAGCGACCTCGTAGAAATAATTAGGTAAAAGGTGGCCGCCCTCCAGAAGCTGACGATAAGGGGTGCCACTGTTTCGCGGTTCGTCAGCGCGAACGTCGAGATGCGAATCGACGTTCACGCCGATCCAGCGGTCCGCGCCGAATACTTCGGCCATCGCTCGGCCGTCAGGATACGAAACATCGTTTCCGCCCCCGAGCACGATCAGACGCTTCCCGTCGCTCAGTACGGTCTTGACGATTCGGATATGTCTTTCATGAATATCCTCCAGCGAACCGTCGATCGTAACGTCGCCGAGATCGAAAAGCCGCTTTCGGATATTGAAAGGCGTGAGCTTATAGAACTGCTCGCGGATCGCATTTGGCGCAAGTGCTGCGCCTTCTCGACCGCCGTTGCGTTTTACGCCTTCGTCCTGCGGACAGCCGAGTATTACAATGTCGGCCGCAGCGTAATCCCCGCTGGCTGCTGGAACGATCTCCCCTAGCCGGGGATCATTCTTATCGTCACGCCTAAAAAAAAGTTTCGGCTCGGGCCGCGTCGTCAGATCGAACATTTCGCTCATTGTTATCTGATATTGCTGCAATCGTTATTGTTATGGATGATAACCGATTATCGGTCGGCGTTTAAGTCGGCCACCGATAACGCGGCTCGATTCAAGTTATTGAATTTTCGTTTCGTACTAATGTGATACATTTTTGCTGGCATCAGAGTTGCACCATGGACTACTGACATCCACGCAAATTTTATTTTGCAAAAACAAATTTAAGGGAGAGTTTAAATGAAGATGAGAAAATTTATTTTCGTATTTGTGATCATGACGCTTTTTGCGGGCGTAGTCATAGTTGCTACACCTGAAACGGCCCAGGCTCAGACATACATGCAGCGCGTGCGTGGACGCGATGGACGGATCCACTACGTTCGTGTCCGTAAGCCTAGTTACTACCGGCGTCATCGGAACAGGGTCAACGTCGCGGCGGGAACCGCCGGCGGCGCGATCATCGGCGGACTTCTCGGCGGCGGCAAAGGCGCCCTTATCGGTGCTGGCGTCGGAGCCGGCAGCTCGGCGCTATACACCTACAAGTTCAACAAGAAAAAACGCCGCTACGTAAAGGTGCGACGCAGACGGTTGTAACGATAATCAATATCAGCAACGAAAGGGACGGCTTCGGCCGTCCTTTTTTCGTGTGGAGCTCTGATCAGCGCATGGGGACTTTGACGTGATTTTTCTCGGCAAATTCCGCGGCCTTGTCGTAGCCCGCATCTGCATGGCGGATGATCCCCATTCCAGGATCGGTGGTTAAGACTCGCTCGATACGTTTTGCGGCTTCAGCGGTACCGTCGGCTACGATCACCTGTCCGGCATGGAGCGAGTAACCTATCCCGACGCCCCCACCCTGATGAACAGAAACCCACGTCGCACCGCCGACGGCGTTTATCATCGCGTTGAGATAGACCCAATCGGCGATGGCGTCCGAGCCATCGAGCATCGCTTCGGTTTCGCGATTTGGCGAGGCGACGGAGCCGCAGTCGAGGTGGTCGCGGCCAATGACGATGGGCGCCTTTAGCTCGCCTGACGCGACCATTTCGTTGAGCTTCAGTCCGGCCTTGGCACGTTCACCGTAACCGAGCCAGCAGATGCGAGCGGGCAGGCCTTGAAACTCAACCCGTTCCTGGGCCATTGTCAGCCATTTGATGAGGTGATCGTTATCGGGAAAAAGTTCCATCATCGCCGCGTCCGTCTTGAAGATGTCCTCTTTTTCGCCTGAGAGCGCGACCCACCGAAACGGCCCTTTGCCTTCGCAAAAGAGCGGGCGAATGTACGCCGGGACAAAGCCCGGATAATCGAAGGCATTGTGAACGCCGTTGTCCTTGGCACGCTGGCGCAGGTTATTGCCGTAGTCGAACACAGTCGAGCCGCGTTTTTGAAATTCAAGCATTGCCTCGACGTGTCGGCTCATCGAGTCCATCGCCTGCTTTTCGTAAGACGCCTGATTCGAAACGCGTGCAGTTTTGGCTTCGTCTACGCTTAAACCGACCGGAATATATCCGTAGAGAACGTCGTGCGCGGAAGTCTGATCGGTGACGACGTCTGGCGCAAAACCCCGATTCAGAAGCTCCCAGTGGACCTCGGCGGCGTTGCCGGTTAAAGCGATGGACCATGGCTTGCGCGAATCGGCCGCGGCCTTTGCCATCGATAGCGCTTCGTCGATATCGCGGGCGGCGACATCGATCTGCCGGAGCGCGAGACGCCGTTCGATCCGCCACGGATCGACCTCGACCAAAATTCCAACGCCGCCGTTAAATGTGATCGCCTGCGCCTGTGCGCCGCCCATTTCACCGAGTCCGGCGGTCAGCACGATCTTTCCGGCGAGATCGCCCCAGCCATTTTGCCGAGCGAGCGAACCGAAAGTTTCGTACGTTCCCTGCAAGATCCCCTGCGTGCCAATATATATCCACGAACCGGCAGTCATCTGTCCGTACATCATCAGGCCTTCACGTTCGTAAATGTCGAACTGCTGCTGCGTCGCCCAATGCGGAACGATGTTGGTATTCGCGATCAGGACACGCGGTGCGTCCGTGTGCGAACGAAAGACGCCGACCGGTTTACCTGACTGAACGAGCAGTGTTTCGTCTTCGTGAAGGCTGCGAAGCGATTCGAGAATTGCGTCGAAACACTCCCAGTTTCGCGCGGCTTTTCCACGTCCGCCGTAAACGATGAGATTGTCGGGATCGAACGCCACTTCTGGATCGAGATTGTTCTGGATCATTCGATACGCAGCCTCGATAAGCCAGTTTTTACAAGTGAGTTCGGTGCCGGTCGGCGCCTTGATCGTACGTTTAATCATTCGTTGAATAATATCGGAAAATAACTTGCGAAACACTCTGGCATGAATGTAACTTCGGACAAACTTTCATGTCTCGAGACGTTCTTATATGAAAAACAGATCCATACTTATCGCAGCGATTCTACTTACTGCTACCGCGACGTTTGTTCAAACCGCAAGATTGCAGACGATCGTAACGAACCCGAATTTCGATGCTGTCCTCTCGAAGAAGTAGGAGCGGACGAGCGCGGTATGCGCACATACGTACTTGCGATTCTGAAAACGGGTCCGAATGACGCGAAGGTTAAAGGCAAAGAGCGTGACGAGGTATTTAAAGGGCATTCCGCCAATATCACGCGACTGGCCAAAGAAGGAAATCTCGTCATCGCAGGCCCATTCGATGACAAGGGAGCGACTGGCGCGGATTGTACATCTTTAACGTGACGACAGTGGACGAGGCGAAGAAAATGACCGAATCGGATCCCGCGATCAAAGCCGGAGTTTTCGTCGGCGAGTTTCACGTCTGGTACGGTTCGGCAGCGATGCTCGAAGTAACGCGCATCCACGGCACGATCAATCCGAATGCACCCTAGACTCAAATCATTTCATCGATACAACGAGGTGTTGGGGAAGCGGGTCGAGAGGCACGTGCTCGTTGCGCGAAAAACCTGAGCTCTCGAACATATTCTTCAGTTCGTCGAAGGTGTAAGCATCACCGGCAGGAGTCGCCGCAAGCATGACCAGCGCGAATAATGCTTCAGACGGCGGAGAAATTCGGTCGTCGTTGGGGACAAATTCGAGCGTCATCAGCTTTCCATCAGCGTTTAGACAGGCCCCGATCTTGCGAACCAATGTTTCGCAGGTAGGCGGATCGAAATGATGCAGGAAATTCGGCAAAAGAACGACGTCGTAATCGCCGCCGAAATCTGTGTCGAAGGCGCTCCCCGCTATCTGATGAAATCGCGACGCGACATTAAAACACTCCGCGTTCTCCTGCGCAACGGCTAAGACATTCTTCCAATCGAGCGCATAAACTTCAGCGTTCGGATATTTTTGAGCGACAGTGATTCCGAATATCCCGTGTCCGGCCGCGATATCGAGCACCTTTAGTTTCGTGTCCTTATCGAGACCTAGACGTGCCGCGATCATTTCCGCCGCCGGGCGCATCATCGGCATCATCGCCCTTGCAAACGTAATCCACATCGGGCTTTCCGGGTCCAGCGAAGCTTCGCCGGTGACGTTGGACCCTCCGCGTTTGACAGCATCTGTAAGGTCGTCGAAACCGCGCCGTTGCGTCGGCGACATGATGAAATCCGTAACCGATCCGACGTACGCGGGTGACTTCTTGCTGAGAAAAAACGCCGTATCCTGCGTCAGCGAATAGTCGATTCCCGCCTTGGTCAGCAGTCCGATGACGGCAAGCGAATCGCAAAGTATCCGAATCCCGCGTTCCGCGGCTCCGGTTGCCGAAGCGATCGCGGCAGCAGAGCGGCTGCCGTTGTCGATCGCGGTAAATACCTCAAGTTCGATCGCTGCTTTGAGCGCTGCGGAGTGTTGAAAACCGGTCAAAGTTGACCAAAAGAGCTCCGGCGATGGTCCATCAGATGGATTCATGGTTTTTCTCCTCGTTGAATATTTTTTGCGAAGTTATTCGAAGTGGCTCGAATATGCAAGTTAGCGCGACGTTTTCGATGTAATTTTCGGCGTGTTAAGATACCTCTTTCGAACCGCCGCACACGACCTTTCATGCACGCTGATCTGATACTCTCAACGACCGGCCAACTGGTAACATGCCGATCCGGCGCGTCGCCAAAGAAAGGCGCGGCGATGAGTGATGTGGGCATCGTATCGCGCGGAGCCGTGGCTATTAAGGACGGTAAGATCGTCGGTGTCGGACCGGCGGACGCGATACTGCCCGAATTCGATTCGAACGAATCGATCTCTTTCGGCGATCATGTGATCTGTCCGGCATTCGTCGACCCGCACACGCATATCGTCTTTGCAGGCGACCGCCTCGACGAATTCGAGATGAAGATTCGCGGAACGGAATATTTGGATATTCTTAAGAGCGGCGGCGGAATCAATTCAACCGTAAAAGAGACACGCGCCGCCAAATTCAGTTCGCTTGTTGCGGAGAGCAATCTGCGGCTGGATAAAATGATCGAATACGGAACGGCGACCGCCGAGATCAAGACCGGTTACGGGCTTGATACGGCAACGGAGCTGACCATGCTCTCGGTCATTGAAACACTGGATGAGATCAGCCACGCGGATCTCGTGCCGACGCTCCTTGCTGCGCATGCGATACCGCGGGAGTTTCGCGATCGGCCAGACGCATATGTCGATCTGGTCTGTTCCGATATATTGCCGAAAGCATGGGCGTGGTATGGAGGTTCGCGCTTCGCAGCATCCGGAGTGCCGTTTTTTATCGATGTCTTTTGCGAGAAGAACGCTTTCGATCTAAAGCAAACGAAACGAATTATCAGCGGAGCATCTAAATTCGGCTTTGCGATCAAAGCGCATGTCGACGAATTCACAAACCTCGGCGGGAGCACATTCGCGATCCAGATCGGAGCAGTGTCCATCGACCATCTGGACGCGATCTCGGATGAGGAGATCGATCTGCTTTCCAAGTCGAAAACGGTTGGCGTTGTCACGCCGACGGTAAACTTTAATTTGGGCAGCTGCGATTTTGCTCCAGCCAGGAAAATGATCGACCATGGATGCGCTATCGCGATGTCGACCGATTACAATCCCGGTTCGGCGCCATGTCCGTCACAGCAAATGACAATGGCGATTGCCTGCCGCTATCAAAGACTTCTTCCCGCGGAAGCGTTGAACGCCGCGACTATAAACGCGGCATGGGCGATCGGGCTGGGCGAAAGAACAGGATCGATCGAGATCGGGAAAAACGCCGACCTGCTTGTCCTGGACTGCAAAGACTACCGGCAAGCCGCATTTGAGTTTGGCGGGAATCTCGTATCTTCGCGATTCAAGAACGGGAAGTCGATCGAAACGAAATGAATGATCTCGAAATTACTGGCATAGATCTCACCTTTGACGACGTCGTTGCGGTTGCATATGGCAAGCCCGGAGAGCCCGCGGTTCGCCTCTCTGAATCCGCGAAGGTCACCGTTAACCGTTCGTCCGCCGCGGTCGACACACTGATCGAACGCGGCGAGATTGCCTATGGCATCACGACTGGTTTCGGCGCGTTCAAGGACAAGATAATCAGCCGGAAAGAAGTGGAATTGCTGCAACGAAATATTGTTGTCAGTCACGCAGTCGGCGTCGGCGACAATTTCGAAACAGCCACCATACGGGCGATCATGCTGATCCGGGCAAACACGCTCGCGCGCGGCTTTTCAGGCATTCGAATCGAAACGCTCGAGTTAATTTTCGAGTGTCTAAACCGTGGCGTTCACCCGGTCATTCCTGAGAAGGGAAGTCTCGGCGCGAGCGGTGACCTCGCTCCGCTGGCTCATTTCGCCTGCGTGCTGATCGGCGAGGGAAAGGCAGAATACGAGGGCGAGATCTTAACCGGGGCCGAGGCTCTCGCCAAAGCCGGCCTGTCGCCTGTGTCTCTCAAAGCTAAAGAAGGACTTGCATTAACGAACGGAACAACCGTAATGACCGCCGTCGGATTGCTTGAAACCGTCCGCTCAATTCGACTCGCGGACACGGCAGACGTCGCCGGGTGTCTTTCGCTTGAAGCTCTCAACGGAACAGTTTCGGCGTTCGATCCGCGAATTCATGCATTGCGTCCGCATCCGAGGCAGGTCGAGTGCGCCGCGAATCTTCGAAGTATCCTAGCCGGCAGCGAGTTCGTCAGGGGTTTCGATAAAACAAACGTGCAGGACGCTTACACACTGCGATGTATGCCGCAGGTACATGGCGCGTGCCGCGACGCGGTCGCCTATGCGGAATGGCTTTTGAAACTCGAGTTAAATGCCGTGACAGACAACCCGCTGATCTTTGTTGAGGAACGCGACGGCGCCGAGAACATCGAGGTAATCTCGGGCGGAAACTTTCACGGCGAACCGCTGGCTCTGGCTTTCGATTATCTGGCGATCGCTTTATCGGAGCTGGCAAACATCTCCGAGCGCCGGATAATGAGGCTTACGGACGAGGCGTCGAACGCTCATATTCTTCCGGCATTCCTTACCGAACACGGCGGCCTGAACAGCGGTTTCATGATCGTCCAGTACACCGCGGCGTCGCTGTGCACCGAAAACAAAATACTTTCGCACCCGGCGAGCGTCGACACAATTCCAAGTTCTGCGAACGTAGAAGATCACGTTTCGATGGGTGCCACCGCGGCTTGCAAGCTGCGGCGCGTTGCGCAAAATCTGGAATACGTACTCGCTCTCGAACTCTTTTGCGCCGCGCAGGGGATAGATTTTCGAAGGCGTGCCGGTGCCGGCAGCCGTCTGGGTGAAGGCACGTCGAAATGGTACGAGGCTGTGCGAAAAGTGGTGCCATTTATTGAAACGGACACATATTTAAAAGGTCACATTGACGCTGTTGTCGAGATCGTCAGAAAGGGAATTGCTTGATCCGGGAAGTGTATGATCGATGCAACTTGGCGCAGTTTATGCCCCGGATTTCTGCTTTTTCTGATGATGTCGTTAAACAGTTACGGCCAGTCGATCGGCCCTATAGACTATTTTGAATATTTACGATCACGATCTCGTGTGATCGAATGCGCGATCGAAAGCGATGTTCTCGCCCGCCGTGTTCTCCAGGAATACGGATCGATGTTTTCGGCAGCGGATGACGTTATATTGCCGTCGAAATGTTTCTACAAAAATTCCGACGAGGTGAAATCGCTTCAAAAAAAGCTAAGGCAGACGACGATAAACGTCGGCGGTGTTGATATCACACTGCAAGAGGCGGCGGCGAAGACACTGGCGGCGGCGGTCGAAGATGCCGCGTCGCGCGATCTAAAAATAACGCCGTTCGATGGCGAGATCGCCGGCAAGCGCATTTATACGGATTCCGTTCGAGTTTGGAATAAACGATTTTTTCCGGCGCTAGAGTTCTGGGTTTCAGCGGGCAACATAACCGAGGAAGAATCGGTTTCGGCGCGAAACCTGCCGCTGATTGATCAAGCCCGCAAAGTTCTACAGTGGGAGTCGCAGGGCTATCTTTTCGGAAGCGGCCGCCGTAGATCTATATTTTCGTCCACCGCGCCGCCCGGAGCTTCACAACATTTGGCGCTGATCGCGTTTGACGTGGTTGAATATCAGGATCCGGCGGTCCGCGAGATCCTAAATGCACACGGTTGGTTTCAAACCGTGGCGAACGATCCCCCGCATTTTACTTATCTCGGATCACCCGAATCGAGCCTCCCGTCGCATGGATTGAGAAAGATCGAGTCGTATGACGGAAACGTCTGGGTGCCGAATATCACGCGGCCCTAAGATTTACCGGAACGGGATATCCCTTGCCTTTTAGGCCTGCGATGTCGAAGACAACCTGTTTCGCGCCTTTGATCGTACGCGTGATGGTCTTTGTCTGATTTTTCATTACCGCTTTATTACCCGCCTCGATCGCGTCCTCAGTGTTCACGGCGTCGCCGTGGGCGTCGATCGCCATCTGCTGCACACCCGCCAGAATCTTCTTTTGGTCCGCGGACGAAAGGGAGTCAAACGAGACACCCGCAGCATCAAGCACGCGACGGAGATTCTCCTCAGTGTTGGTCCCGCGTTCATAAACGTCGCGATAGATCGTAAGCTTGCCGTCGTCGGTGGCAACAATGGTCTCATACCTAAGATCGACCGAAACCGGACTCGACAACTTTACGTTCTTGGTCTCGGCCTTCTTGCTTTCGAATTCCTTGATCTCCTGAATACTCAGCGGGTCGCCGGCAAGTCCGGTTATTTCCGAAGCGAAATCCTGTATCTGACCATTGGTCAGGCCGACGCAGCCATGCGATGCAAAGCCGCCAAGTTTTGCCGGCGACTTCCCGCCGTGGATCAATGAAGGCAAGCCGATGGGTATTTTGATCGGGCCAAGCGGATTATCTTTGCTGCCTGCTTCTACCTTTTTGCCCGGCGCGAATTTACCTTTTACCCAAGGTTCGTCGGGCGGTGTCCAAGTCGGATTGAAGATGATCTCGGAAGCTTTTCGCATGCCGGCCGGGAGCGGAAATTCCGGATACCCAATGCCGATCTTATAAGTTTTCAGGAGCTTGCCTTCACGAAAAATATCCATTCGATAGGCCGGTGCATTTACCACGATCCGTGTGTCGGTCGGTACCCCATTCGGAATCGCAGCAGCTGCCAAATTACCGCCGGCCCACTTTTCCCGGAAAAAATTGAGCACTGGATCCGCTTTCTGCGAACCAACGATCTCGCGGATCTTTGATTGGGCTTCCTTCGAGGCGTTTGTGGTCGAATGCGAAGAATCTCCGGCGCTGTCGTCACCGAGATTCGACACCGATTCTTTGGCTGCGGCACGAAGCTTTTCGATCTGATCGTCGGTAAGCTGGAGCTTACCCTTGATTTCGGTGACAGTCGCATCGTCGGCGAGCATCGCGTCAACGACCGGAAGCGTGATCTGCACGCCCGCAAGGGCTTCGGATGATGCAGGCGACGGAGCCGAAGTCACGTTCGTATTGGCGTTGGCCACCTGCGTGGCAGACCCTTGGTCAGCTACGACAGGGTTATTCGTAGCCGTATTTTGCGATGCACATGCCGAGAAAACGCTTGCTGAAATAGATAGGACCGTGAGAATCAGACCGCGCGCCGTCGTGTTATTACTTAATGTCATTGTGAAGAGCCTTGTCGAACGAATAGATTCAATACACCGAAAATCTATTGTTGCAAGTGGCGTTCCGCCTTTTAAAGACTACTGAGCGACGCCACGCAGTAGTGGAAATGGGTTGATATTCTGGCCTTCCCACCACCTTTTCGGGTCGCCAGCGATCGTTATCGCGAAATGAA
Organism: Pyrinomonadales bacterium; assembly: GCA_038254305.1. Taxonomy (GTDB): domain Bacteria; phylum Acidobacteriota; class Blastocatellia; order Pyrinomonadales; family Pyrinomonadaceae; genus OLB17. The sequence continues at coordinate 96,460 of JBBSGG010000003.1, read as the reverse complement.
GGTGATAGTTTCCCGGCCCGGCGTTTCCCGTATCGCCGACGAAGCCGATCGTCGCACCCTGCCGGACACTGTCGCCTTCTTTTAGGCCGTCAGCACGCTTCTGCAAGTGCGCATAATAATAGACATACTTGCCGTCGGCGCCGAGCTCGTAGATCGAGATGCCACCGGGAACGCTGTCGTGAAACTTGATGATCTTTCCATCGACCGCGGCGATCACGGGCGCTCCCCCGGGAGCCATGATGTCAATAGCATCATGAACGCGGCCGCCCGATCGGGCTGCGGTAAAAGTGTCTGTTAGCTGTTCGGGCTTTATCCCCGCGACTGGAATTATTATAGAACCGGGTTGCGATGTAGTTGCCGCAGTGGGCGTTGGCGCGGAATTGGCGTTCGCAGTTGGGTCGTCGTAGAATTCGGATGGAACTGGAAGCGGCGTAGGAATTGGCGTCGAAGCAGTTGGGTCTTCAACTTTTGCCGTGATGTTGTCGGAAATGTGAAAGTTCGGCAGGATAAGCTTATCGATCAGAAACGCCGCCGCGACAATATGAATACCGATCAGATATATCAGCCATACAACGCGGCCAATTCGAAATCCCTCTTTGCTCATTAGTTTCGGATTGTAGACGCTATTGAGCAGTTTAGACAAGAATTCGCGGACCAATAAATGGCCACATCGAACACAGATAAATTTATCGAACTGCTTCCTGCTGGAATTTCGGTCGACGGTGATGCGGTCGAAAGTGTACTGCTTCGAGAATACGGATCCGTTTTTGGCGCCAAAAACGTTACGGTTCCGCCGACCGTCGTATTCATGAACGAACGCCAGGTTACGGAATTTCAGTCGAAGTTAAAAACGCAGCGTCACACTTTCGACGAACTCGAACTAACGCTGCAAAATGAAGCGATGAGTCAACTGATCCAAGCCAGGAGCGCGGCCGAGAATTTGGGCTTGTCGATCTCGCCTCGCGGAGCGGATTCCGCGGCGAGGACGTATCGACACACTATCGAACTGTGGGCGAGCCGGGTCGAACCCGGGCTCGACCATTGGGTACGGGAAAAACGCATGCCGGCGGAAGAAGCAAGTAAAATTCGTTCGATGAGCCCTTTCGAGCAAGTTTCCGAAATATTTAAACTCGAAGCCCGCGGCATCTATTTCGCCAAAGACCTGTCGAAATCCATTATCTATTCGGTAGCACCGCCTGGAGCGTCGCAGCACCTTTCTCTGCTTGCCTTCGACGTTTCGGAATTCGACCAACCGGAGATCCGCAATATTCTTTCCCGTCACGGTTGGCACCAGACCGTGACCTCCGACCTTCCGCATTTTACGTATCTCGGAACACCGGAGAGCGAGCTTGCGGATCGCGGTCTGAAACGTGTCGAAAATGCAGGGCGGCATTTCTGGATACCCGACCTATAAAAAGGGAGGGAGCATCGTGCACTGAAGCCCACTAAAATTACTTTTTATTTTGCAGCTCCGTACGGACGTATTTGATCACTTCCGCGATCTCAGTTTCGCTAAGCTTATTTTTGAACGCGGGCATGCCGTCGTCCGGACTGCCTTCGCTGATCATCTCGGTTAATTTGCTATCCGGCGCGGCCTTAAATTTATCGGTCGTCAAGTTATTGGGATTGATCCGCTTGCCTTCGTGCACGATCTTGCCGCCGGTTCCATCGTCTTTATGACAGGCAGCGCAATTGTCGGTATATAGTTTTTTCGCCGATGCCATTTCGTCCGGTGTCGCGGTAGTCGCTGCAGCGACCGTCGGCGAGGGCATCGCGTTGCTAACCGCAACATTGGTCACGCCGCTCTGAGTACATGCCGCGGCTGCGATCCCGAGCGCCAAAAAAGCGATTTTTACAAACGTTTTCATCAGATCTCTCCCCGTTGTATTTGATTCAGATTTCTCAAGAGTTTAGCCTATAGCTGCGAAGTGCCGCAAGGACGAGATCGATGGAAAAACGAATATTGATCGGGGGGAAGTGGAGTCAGTCGGGTGAAACGTTTGAGGTTCGGTCGCCGTTCACGGGTGATGTGATTGCTTCAGTTTTTACGGCCGACGAACATCTCTCATCGGCCGCGATAGCGAGTGCCGTCACCGCCCGCGAACCGATGCGAAAGCTGCCGCGTTACGAGGTCGCCAACGGCCTTCGCAAAATAGCCGCCGGCATCGAGCAACGTAAGGACGAATTCGCGCGAACTATCGCGCTCGAATCCGCGAAACCGATCGTTTATGCGAAAGGCGAAGTCGAACGAGCCGCCGCGACGTTTCAATGGGCCGCGGGCGAGGCCGAACGCTTCGTCGGCGATTCGGTGGCGATGGACACCCAGCCTTCCGGACGCGGGAAACGGGGCTGGACGATTTGGCAGCCGAAGGGCGTCATTTACGGGATCACACCATTCAACTTTCCCTTGAACCTCGTTGCTCACAAAGTGGCGCCCGCTCTGGCTGCACGTAATTCGATAATCATCAAGCCTAGCCCTCGTACTCCGCTGACCGCCTTGCTGCTGGGTGAGGTTTTTCTTGAAAGCGGCCTTCCGGTTTCCGCGTTTCAGGTGGTTCCGACGGCCGTCAAACATCTGAGATCTGTTTTCGATGACGAACGCGTCGCTATGATCTCGTTCACCGGAAGCGCCGAGGTCGGTTGGGAAATAAAGAAACGTATCGGTAAGAAATCGCTGGCTTTAGAGCTTGGCGGAAACGCCCCGGTGATCGCGGATACGACCGCAGATCTCAAATCCGCACTTCCAAAATTGGTCACCGGGGCATTCGCATATTCCGGACAGGTTTGCATTTCGGTGCAGCGGCTTTATTTACAGGACGCGATCTACGATTCCTGGTCCGAAGCGATCATTGATGAAGCACAAAAGCTACGCCCGGGCGATCCGCTCGAAACCGATACGCGGCTTTCCGTGATGATAGACGAAGCTTCCGCCATCCGGACCGAAAAGCTTGTCAATGACGCTGTTGCCAACGGCGCGCGGGTCTTGACCGGCGGCAGGCGTTCAGGATCGATGTTCGAGCCGACGATCCTTACCGGCACCGATCCTGAAATGCGTATTGTTTCAGATGAGGCATTCGCCCCGATTCTCATCATCGAAAAATTTGACACTGTCAGCGGTGCGATCGCGATCGCAAATCAAAGCCGCTACGGATTGCAAGCAGGCTTTTTTTCTAAGGATTCAGACGCTATCAACGGGGCGATCGAGAATCTCGATTACGGAGGCGTTATTGTCAATGACGTTCCTACGTTTCGCGTGGACAATATGCCGTACGGCGGCGTCAAAGACTCCGGACTCGGCAGGGAAGGCGTCAGATACGCAATGGAGGAAATGAGCGAATTGAAATTGGTCGTGGCCGATGGTTAAACGAAAAGGAGGCCCTTAAGTAAAGCGTCCTTTTGTCCGTATTAGTAATTGGTCGTACGCGACGAGTCGATCGGGTCCGGTTAATCCAGCGGGTCCGGTTAATCCAGGATGACGTCCGACTATTCGTGCGTCCTTTGATTTCAGTGCGTTTGTGATCTGATGTAAACTCTCGTTGCTTTCCTGTTATCGACGCAATCATCGTGCCGATTGGTTCAAACGTCAGAATTACGTTAGTACTTCGAGCCTGCGAAAAACTATCAATGAAGAAACTCAAGCTGTTCGTAATCGCTACACTATTTCATTTTTGTGTCGGAACATCGTTTGGACAGGACATACAGGTTCCGGGCATCGCTAGAGCAATTACGGTGCGACGCGACGGACGCGGAATTCCGTACATTTCGGCCGCGAATGATCGTGATCTCTACTTTGCGCAGGGTTACGTAACCGCCAGCGACCGCCTTTGGCAGATGGATCTGCTTCGTCGTGTGGCTCGAGGTCAAACGGCGGAAATATTTGGAAAATCGACGCTTGAAGAGGACAAGCGATGGCGGCGGTTTAACGTGGGCGACGTGGCCGAAAAGAGTTTGCAGTATATAGCACCGAAACTGCGGGCCGCTCTAGACAGCTACGCGAGCGGCGTCAACGCGTATATCGCGACGCTCGACGGAAAGACGCTTCCCGTAGAGTTTAGGATACTTCAATATTCGCCCGGAAAGTGGCAGCCGACCGACACGATCGTGATCGGAAAAATCCTCGCCGACGCCTTGAGCACGACCTGGACGCAAGACATTCTTCGCGCCTCGCTCAAAAAATTGCCTTCGGAGAAATTCGCCGAAATTACAAATCAAGTCACTGCCGATGACGTCGTACTTTTCGGAAGTGACCGCAAAACAGCGGCACGATCGTCTATACGCTCTTCTGACGTTAGCTCGTCGGCTATATCCGCAGCATCACTAAATGATCGAATTCGCGAACAGTCGCTCGACCGCATTGGCCTGTATGCGGAAGGACTTGCCGCCAGCAACAATTGGGTAATATCCGGAAAGCACACCGCAAGCGGCAAACCGATCCTCGCTAATGACCCACATCTCAGGCCAGGCGTGCCGGGGATATGGTATTTGACTGAATTGTCGGCGCCCGGAATTCACGCAGCGGGCGTAACATTTCCCGGTGTTCCGGGAATCGTCCTCGGGCATAACGATTCGATCGCCTGGGGAGCGACGAACGTAGGGCCGGACGTACAGGACGTCTACATCGAAACCATCGACGCCCAAAACAATTACAAGACGCCGGACGGGAGAGAGCCGTTGAAGACTCGCTCAGAAAAGATCAAGGTTCGTACGAACCCGTTGCAACCCGAGACCGAGATAGTATATTTTGACGTATCCGAGACGCGTCACGGACCGATCGTTATGGAAGACGGTGCGACGAAATATGCGCTTGGTTGGACCGCCCTCGATCCGCGGAATACCGATCTTGAAGCGTTCTTTACGGTCAACCGTGCGGCGAACTGGCTTGAATTTACAAAGGGCCTGAGCACCTACGGCGGCGCGGCCCAGAATTTCGTTTATGCTGACAGGGCCGGGAATATCGGCTGGTATGCTGCAGGGAAAATACCCATTCGTAGAAGCGGCGACGGATCCGTACCTTACGACGGAGCGGACAGCGCGGGCGACTGGATAGGATATATTCCCTTCGCGGACCTGCCGCACGTCTACAATCCGCCCTCGGGACTGATAGTTACGGCGAACCAGCGGACGGCCGGTACTGACTACAAATACTCTGCGTTCTCACGAGATGCCGCGCCGCCGTGGAGAGCTCGTCGGATCTTCGATCTACTGGACCACAAATCGAAGATCGATTTCAATTTCGTCCGTGACGTTCAGTACGACACGTACAATATTCCGATCAAGCGATTTGCCGATTCAGTTGTGAAAAGGAACGCCGCTTCGACCGTGACGGTCGATCTGCTCAAAGCGTGGGACGGAAAAATGGATCCCGAATCGTCGGCTGCGCTTGTCGCAAATGAACTGCGGAACTGCGCCGCGGGCAAGATCGCAGCGGACAATAAACCGGTGCCGGCATTCCTTATTCGCGAACGTATTCTGCAAAAGGCGATCGACGATGATCGCCAATTATGGCTGCCAAAAGCCTTTCCTGATTTCGCGACGATGATCAGGGGTTGCGATACGGATATTACTTCCGACTTACAAAAGCGATTCGGTGCGGATCGAAATCAATGGACGTGGGGAAAGGTCAACGTCTCGCGCATTCCGCATCCGCTCGCAGCGGTTCCTTTCATCGGGTCGCAGTTCGCGACGCCGTTGGTATCGATCGGCGGAAGCGGCCAGACGCCAAATGTCGGGTCGCCGGTTTCTATGCGGTTTATAGCAAGCCCGGGATCATGGGACGAAACGCGGCAGGTAATTCCGTTGGGCGAAAGCGGCGATCCGCTGTCAGGTCATTACAAAGATCAGTTTGAAAACTGGCGAACCGGCACGCCGGAGTTATTTCCGTTTAGCGATGCCGCAATTTCGAAGGCCGCGGTTTCGACGATCACTTTAGTACCTCCCACGAAGAACTAAGAAGCAGCGGTGCGGGCGCGGGCGACCGAAAGCCGGTCGAGAAAATCCGCGAGGATTATCGATGCCGCGTCCGCGTCGACGTAGCTCATCTTTTTGTTAGCCTTCGGCCCTTTCGCCCACATTCGTCCTCGGGCTTCGTAGCTGCTTGCACGTTCGTCCTGCAAAAATATCGGGATAGCCAGCGACAGTTGGAATTTAGCGGCCATATTGCGGGCCTCGCCGGACATCTCGCTCTCGGTACCGTCGAAGTTATACGGCAAACCAATGACGAGAGCCACCGCATCCAAATCAATCAGTTGGGACCGCACATCCACAAGTAGTTTTTTCCAGCTGGTTCTTTGCAGGATCTTAAGGGCGCGGCTCAGCATTTGAAGCTCGTCGCAGACGGCGAGACCGATACGTTTTGTCCCGGGATCCAGTGCGAATATGCGGCCGCGGTCAGGCAGTGCGACCAGAGCTGTAAAGTCGTCGTCATTGATCATTTGTTGCACCATACACGGCTATAACGGATAATTAGGCGTTAAACAATTGCCTGACTTCAAACGTAACAGTTTCTTAGTAATTATCACACGAGGTTAAATATGTCATTTCGCGGAAAGATGTCTGTGTTAGCGGTTTCGGCGGCGATCGCGTCGTACGCTGTTATCGGCGGTATGCTGAGTCCGTGGGCGAGAGCCCAGCAGCCGATAAACGACGCCGGATCGCAGCTCCGCATTTTCGAGTCGGTTTTGCAGCACATACAGAACGATTATGTCGACGAACCGAATCTCGAAAAGGTCCGTTACGGCGCACTCCGCGGATTGGTCGCGGGGCTTGATCCGTATTCGTCATATCTCACCGCCGTTCAGGTCAAAGATTTCAACGCGGCGAAAACGAACGGTAGAGTCGGTATCGGAGCTGAGTTTTCACAGGTTTCGCTCTATTTATATGTAGTCTCGATCGTTAAGGGATCGAATGCCGAAAAAGCTGGCCTGAAATCTGGCGACGTCATCGAGTATATCGAGAATAAAGCGACCCGGGACATATCGCTTTACGACGCTAGGCAGTTGATCATGGGCGAGCCGGGTTCAGTCGTTAATCTGCGCGTGCTGAGGCCCGCTGAGAAGCCTCAGGTCATTAAGATCACACGGGGAGCCTACAAAACGCCGCCGGCCGAGGCTCGGATAGAACCCGGCAAGATCGGCGTGATCAAGGTCTACAGTCTCGAAGACGGGGAATCGGCCGATATCCGAAACGCGATCCAAAATCTGACAAAACAGGGCGTTCAAAAGATCATTCTCGATCTCCGTGGCGTGGCAATCGGCACGCTGCCGGAGGCGGTAAGCGTCGCTAATCTTTTTATTCGGGACGGTGACCTTGCAAAGGTGCTCGGACGCGACGACAAGGTTACGAAGACCTACTCGGCCGATCCGGCGAAGGCGGTATTCGAAGGCAAGGCAGCTGTGTTAATCGATCTGGGATCCGCGGGCGCATCGGAAGTCGTTGCGGCGGCCTTCCTCGATCACAAACGCGGTGAGGTGGTCGGTGAGCGTAGTTTCGGCTCGGGAACCGAACAGCAGCTTTTCCCGCTGCGAGCAGGTGACGGACTTTTGCTGACGACGGCAAAATGGGCATCAGGATCGGGTACGCCTTTCCTAGGTGAAGAACGTGCGACGATGGGCGTCAAACCCTCCATCGAAGTAAAGCGGCCCGAAACGCCGGAACCGCTCGAAGTTGCGGACATGATAGATCAGCAGGATCAGCAGAATGCCAATCCGCAACCGGGAGCGACGCCTGCTCCGTCACCTACGCCAAAAGCACAGCCCAAGGCCGTGCAAGAAGACCTTCAACTTAAAAAGGCTCTGGAGGTTTTGCAGGACAAAGCTCAGGCCGCGAAAGCCGGTTGACCTTTATTCCATTGTCTTAAAAAAAAGGCCGGGCCGTTGAGCTCGGCTTTCTTTTGTTTGCGATGGCTAATCCGGGATTGATTGTTGACTCTTCGGTATTCCTGCTAGAATCCTCTCCAGTGTTGGATAATGAAACTTCGGGGTTAGGAGCCTCTAATTCGAAAGGGACTGTAAGCGGGATGAGCAGCGGCGGTGGATACATATTCTTACTAATTGCATCGTTTTTTTTAGGCGTGCTTTTTATCGCCCCGGCGTCGGCCCAGTCCGTTTCGCAGGACTTTCCGACCGCCGTTACGTCTAACGAGATAACCGGCACGATCGCGTCGCGCGATATCGGCGACGCCCGACTGACGACATATTTCTATACGTTTGACGGTTCGATCGGCGATCTTTTCGTAAACGTCGCGACCAGGAATTTCACGGGGGATATCGACGTATTTGCAATGCCGGGACTTCTCCCGCTGACCAAGATCGTCGTGTACGCCGATTTCGCCGAGAACGAGACCGGACGCGTGCTTTATTTTCGAAAGCCCGAAAAGCTTTTGTTGCGGGTACAGGGACGCACGCCGGGCGACGAACCCGCAATCTTTCGGATAAAATTTGCCGGCAGCTTTGTGGCGGCGAACGAATCGGCAACGAAAACCGAGCCCGAACTGCCGAAGGTCAGCGCAACCGAGGACACGGGCACGCGTGTTAACTCTGTCGGAACGATAGTTGAGGTTGTCCCCAAACCTAAACCTGTCGCGAAAGCCCAGCCCGAACCAGAAAAGGTAGAGAACGCTGGCGAACGGGCCGAAGACCGGCAGCCCGAAAAACCCGCTGCCGACAAGGATTCGAAACCGAAGACCGTAGTGGTCATCACCGAAAATTCCGCAAAGAGCGAAACAGCAGATTCGGCAGGAAAGACGGCCCGCCGCCGGGTGACGCCGGCACGAGCGAAATCGCCTCCTGCGGGCCGCCGCAGAGCCGATGCGACCAACGCAGACGCTGCACGTGTCCCCCCTAAAGCGGAAACGCCGCCCGCTATCGACCCGCTGGCGAACATCCGGCTTGTTATTCAGTTCAAGGATGGTCGATCGATCGAACGACCGATGAACGAGGTCTTCCGGTTCAGCGTCGACCGCGGAACGCTCACGGTGATATCGAAGGACGGCAGCATCGGGCGCTACTCGATACTCGATGTAGAGAAGGTCACGATCCAGTAACGACAGCCAGATTACGCGTAGCTATGCAATCCTGGAAGCAGATAACTCACGCCAAGATAAGTAAAGATAACGAGCAAGAATCCCACTATCGCAAAATAAGCTGAGCTCCGGCCGCTCCATCCGCGTGAAATCCGCGAGTGAATGAAGCCTGCGTAGGTCAGCCAGGCGACCAACGCTCCTGTCTCTTTTGAATCAAATCCCCAGGGTCGTCCCCAGGACTCGTTTGCCCAGATCGCACCCGTTATCAACAGCATTGCAAGACCCGCGAATGCAAGACATGCCGTCTTGTACATCAAGCTGTCGAGCGACTCGAGTGACGGAAGACGTTCGCGAAGTTTTTCAGTTCTGAATCCAAAAAGCAACACGAAAAATGTTCCCGCGAGAGCCGTTAGTAAACCCGCCAGTTCGACAGGGTTGGTGTTCAGGCTCAGGAACATGGCGCTGCCGTTCGATTGAATATACGAGCGTCCATATTGATCCAACTGCGTCGGCGTGAGCGCGGCAAACTCCCCGGCGCTGAGCTCTTGACGCTCGGCGACCGCACGCCCGGCAGCAATGTACTGAGCCGGATCTCGCGCAAGCTGAGCGTGCAGCGCCGCCGACGGATCGGGCACCGAACGTACGCCATTCACCAGAAACGCGATGGCCGCGATCTGCGAGACGAGACCGAGTTTTAAAAGCAGATCACCGGCGGTTTTCGCCGCGCGGTTGTCTTTGTAAAGGTAGATCAAATAGGAGGCGATCGTGGCGGCAAGAAGCAATGCGGCGCCCGCAAGGGCATATCCGACATACGGGATCTCAAGCCGGAACGGAGCCGAAAAGGGCTTGCCTGCTCCACCGGAAGGAACAAACAGTCCCGCCCGATAGACCAGATCGGAGAAGACGGAAAATTTGCTTACAGAGGCGATTACAGCGATCGCGAAAATGCTCGACCAGATCGCCATCGCCTCGACCTTCACATTGTCCTTGAGCAGATAGATCACAGCGACGGCAAAACAAACAAGAGCGACGCCGTAACTGAGCGAGGCAACGCCGACGTGAATCGGGCGCCAGTAGGAATCGAGAACCGGCGGAAGATCGATAAACTCGTTGCCGATAAATCTCGCGAGCGTAAGGATCAGCGCCGCAAGCGGGAGTGTGAATGCCGCGAGCACCTGGAAATTACGGCGACGGGCAAATAAAAGCGTGGTAAAGCCAGCCCCAAACGCAAACGCAAGGCTGAGATCGTAGAGATTAGCGAACGGCACGTATCGAAAGATCCACGGATCGGCGAGATTGCCGCTCGCCCGCATTATCCCTATCTCGTGATCATAGGCTCCGACCCATCGAACGAGCCAACTCGATAGATTGAAGAAAACACCAAGCCCGGTGCTCCAGAGCCCGATTTTTCGCGCCATATCCGACGGCGCATAAAGATTAGTTAGTTGGAACAACGCGGCGAAGATATACGATGCCAAAGCGAGCATCATCAACGCTCCGTCAGACATAAATCTCTGACCGACCTCAATCCGCAAAAGTAGCATCGCAAAAGCTCCAACGATAACCAACATCGCGGGTATGTACGACCGCATCCCGCTTGCGGGCCGTTTTTCGATCAGATGATTGGCACTTAAGACTTCTTGCATATGGTCCTCGAGATCGCATTATTCGCTGCCTTTTAATTGTGAAACTACCATACTGAATTTGTCCGCAAATCCAAAAGGATTCCGATTTGAATTACCGCCGAGCGTGACCTCGACCTTTCCGAATTCCGCCTCTTCGACGAGTGCCCAGATCCGGCGATGTGAAATAAAAAATATAAACGCGAGTGCCGCTATAAGGCCGAATCCGCCGATATACCAGGCCACAAACGCGGCGCTGAATGGATCGTACTTGATGGAGAGAACGTGAGCGTACGGCGACTTCTCGTATTCTTTCAATCGCCACTTATAGCCTGCCTTCGGCGCGCCGACAGGCATGTTATCCGGAAGCACGCCTGAGAACGCAAATACACGCGTCCGCTGTCCGCCCGGCGGCGTCACATTCAAAACCGCGACCGGATTATTATAATTCCCGCTTTTTGTATCGGGTTTCCCTTCGGCGTTGAAAGTGAAATCCGGAAAAAACTGACTGTATTCGACGTTCGTGCCGTCAGGCAGCGCTGCCGATCCGGCTCGAGGTATGTCGATCGTCGACTTCTCGCTATCGGACTGCCGCGTCAGGTCTAAAGTGATATTTCGAGCATTTCCGATAGGTATGGTTTGCGCCTGAAAGAAACGATAGCCGCGATAGGTGAATGGTTTGTTTAGACTGACGTCAGCTTCGGTTACTCCGTACGACGGATCGTCGATCTTGATGCGTGTGTGCCAATCCATCGTATTGACGACATCGATCGACCCGCCCGGGTCGACCAGCGTCTGCTGGATATCGGTGCAAGTGATAGCGAAGGGAAGCTGTACGTTAAACTTCTCCTTTTTATCGAGATCGAACTGGATCAACTGGATCTGCTCAGTTCGATCGCCAGGGATCATCCGAACGTCAGCGTCGAAACCGGTTTGGTTGGCGACAAAATGACCTAGGAAAAGTATGAGAAGAAATACGTGAACGATATACGCACCGATCCTGTTGAACCTGCCGCGTTCGCCGAAGACATAAAAATGACCGTTCTTTTCGGCAAGCTTCGTCCGAAAGCCGTTCTCCCGGAGTACAGACGCAATACGCTCGCGAGCCACGTCCACGTTCTCGGCAGGCAGTGATATCAAAGCGTTCTGCGGCTGTACCAACAGCCATTTTTTCGTCGCCCAATCCTTCGGCTGCGTTATATATTTCCAAGCGGACGGAAAGCGGTCGATCGAGGCGAGAATGATGTTGAGCGATAGAATCAGCAGCAGCAGATTAAAGTAGATGCTGTGATAGATATCAAAGAATCCGAGCGTTCCGTAGACACTCTTTTCAGCCGGCGTGCGCGAAGCGTAATAAGCGTCAAAACCCGGCACGTTCTGCTGAACGATAAGCATACCGATCATTGCAAGAACCACAAGAACGCAGAGAAGCGTTACACCGAGACGTACCGAGCTAAGGAAATCGAGAATGCGGTTTCCTATCGGTACCGTTCGGCGGATCGAAGCGGCGTGCTTTGCGCGTATGGTTTCTTCTACTGCGGACATTACCTAATTACTAAAAATGATAGCGTAGCAAGCATTCTTTGTCATCCGGCAAGAAATTAGTTCGGCTTTAATCTCGAAGTAGCCGGCAAAAGTCGAGCTCGCTTGGATTTTGCGGGATGAAAAGTTATTCTTTACGGTGATAACACATCACTAGGTTCGACCTTGCATGGAGACATCAACCGTAGAAATTGTAGATACCGGATTAGCCGGCGTGCGTATGCGGATCGGCGCTTTCGTTGAGCTGACCAAGCCGCGGATAGCTTTTATGCTGGTGCTGACCGCGGCGGCAGGTTTCTATGTAGCCGTTAAGGGCGCATTCGATTTCGTGCTGTTCGCTAATTCGATGATCGGCATCACGCTGCTGGCATTCGGTGTGGCGACGCTGAATCAGTACATCGAGCGCGATCTGGACGCGTTGATGAAAAGGACGGCAAAGCGTCCGCTTCCGCTGCAAAAGATCGCTCCGGTTGAAGCTCTGGTTTTCGGCGTTCTTCAATGCGCCGTCGCCGAGGTGTACCTGTTCGCGCTGGTAAATACTCTGACCGCTACGCTCGGCCTGGTCGTCATTATAGGTTACGTGGCACTTTATACGCCCCTGAAAACGCGTACGTCGGCTTCGACTGCGATCGGCGCAATTCCCGGTGCTCTGCCGCCGCTGATGGGCTGGACCGCCGCCGCGAATGAGGTCACGATGCCCGCGCTGGCTTTGTTCGCGATGCTGTTTCTATGGCAGTTTCCGCATTTTTTCGCGATCGCATCGATGTATCGCGAAGATTATAAGAAGGCCGGCATTCTCATGCTGCCTGTCGTCGAGGACGACGGGCGCCTTACGGCACGACAGATCGTCGTGTTTGCGGTGATGCTGTTTCCCGTCGGCTTGGCACCGTTTTTTCTTGGAATTTCGGGGATCGTTTTTCTGATCGGTTCGGCATTTCTCGGCGGCTGGTTTTTAGTAGAGAGCATCCGCACAGCTCGGGCGAGAACGCCGGAGAGTGCTCGGAGACTGTTGATGGTCTCGGTTATTTATCTGCCCCTCGTATTCGCTTTGCTTGTCGTGGATCGCAAGTAGTTATGGAGATCGGTACCGCAGAACCAGTAACGCAACCGCCCGTGAGACCGCGAAAACTCAGGCGAGGAACGGGAAGCGGTGGCCGTCGCGGTGGTGGGGGTGATGGAGGCGATAACGGAGGAGATGGAAACGGCGGCAAAGGCCCGGGTCCGGGTCCGGGTAGATCGGAGGATCTCCCAACGTCGATTCCGGATAAATCGCGCGTCGTCACATGGTTTCTGCTTCTCGTCGTCACGATGACGTTTGGCGGGCTGATCGGCGCGTACGTCGTCGTCTCGACCAACGGCCAGAGCGAGTGGCAGCCTTTCAGGCTTTCGTTTCAGGTATGGATCAGCACGGCACTTCTGCTCGCGAGCAGTATCGCTTATACGTTCGCACAGCGGGCTATCTTCCAAAATCAGCACGAGCGCGGGCGAAAATGGCTGATCGCCACGACGGCGCTCGGCGCGGCGTTTATCTCGTCGCAGATAATTGTGTGGCTCGCTCTTATGTCCCGGGGCGTTTACATGCGCGGAAACCCGTATGCGGGATTTTTCTATATTCTGACGGCGGTTCATGCCGTGCACGTACTTGGGGGGATCATTGCTCTCGGGGCAATCCAAATAAGGGCGTGGCATCCAAGTTTTAATGAACATGAGTTGAAACACCGGTGCGATCTTGCCCGGGCGGTAGGCTGGTACTGGCATTTTATGGATCTTATCTGGCTCGTTCTTTTGTTACTCCTGAGCACCTGGACATAGAACCTACGCTCGATAATCAATGGATTTACTGCAGATCTTTCCTCATCTTAACGCCTTTCTTAACGCATCGAGCGGCATTTGCCTGATATTCGGCTTATATTTCATTGTTACAAAGCAAGTCCACCGGCATCGAACAGCGATGCTTACCGCGAGCATTATTTCCGCGATATTTCTCATATCGTACCTGTCGCATCATGCCCTACGGACCTTTTATTTCGGGCTCGGGCCGACTAAATTCACTGGCGATGGGCTGGCGCGGCCGATTTACTTTACCATCCTTACATCACACACGATCCTGGCGGCGCTAATTACTCCGTTTGTGCTCGTGACGCTCTGGCGCGGGCTGAAAGGCCGATATGACTCGCATCGAAGTCTAGCCCGCCTCGTTTATCCCGTTTGGCTGTATGTTTCCGTAACCGGCGTTGTCGTTTACGTGCTTTTATACCAAGTGTATACGGGACGCTGATTTCTCTTGAAATCGGTAAATCGAGTGTGTTACAATCCTCTTGTTGAAAAGTTGATCACCGAAGCCGCTTCATGTGAAGCGACGCGGGGGACCCAATCGTTCTCGGATTTTCCGAAAACAGGGGCGAAGCGTTTTGTTGAAAGGACGCAGGGATAATCTTTCGTTCCTAGCCCGTCAGCTAACCTCGTAGGTGTTGCAAAGAAGTTACTGCAAGAGTTTAGACTCAAAGTCGCGATTTTGTGTGTGCTTCGCGCTCTGCTTTTTCAACAAATCAAGCAGACATCCGGTCTTCTCAAAGGGAAAAGCTCCGTATCGAAAGGTACGGAGCTTTTTTTGTGGCGAAAGCTATGGAAGGATCTTTACCGATTTTAAAATGACCTTTTCCTCCGGATCTAATTTCACCGACGTCGGAGCTTTATCGGACTGAATCGAAAACGTTTCCGCCCTCTTGGTGACATCGAGCCTTTCGATACGAGTACCGTCGGCGGTTTTCAGCTCGACCTCCATCGGCATGCGAAATATTTCGGGCACAAGCTTATCGCCTTTTTGTATCTGCGTAACCGTTATTCTGATAGTCTTGGCGCCTGCATCGTATTTACTTCGCACGGTAAGTTTTGGATACCCTCCGCCATAAACCCATTGTGCAAAAAACCAATTCAGTTTCTGACCGGACGCTTCTTCCATTGCTGCTTTCAGGTCGGTACTTTCCACGGTTCCGAAGCGATTCTTTTCGAGATAATTATGAACCGCCGTCCAAAAGACCTTCTCACCCACCTGTTCACGCAGCATGTGTAGAACTGCTCCGCCTTTATTGTAGACAGTCGCCGACCGCTCAAAAAGTTTGTCGATATCGCCGGCGTTTTGATTGAAAAGTCCGTTGGGTCTCGGGTTAACAGCGTCGTCCGCCATGAAGATCGACGCATCGTCGCGCACTTTTATAAGATAATTCGCATGCCCGTAGGTCTTTTCGCGGTATGCCGCTTCCATGTACGTTGCGAAACCTTCGTTGAGCCAAAGCTCGGCCCAGTTTCGGCATGTCACCAGATCGCCGAACCACGAATGAGCGGCTTCGTGCGAGACCAGATCTTCGACCGTGCTTTTTCCAAAGTCGAAGTTAGCCAAAAATACCTCGAGATCAGCAAGCGTCGTAGCAGTGATGTTTTCCATCCCGCCGAACGCGAAGTTCGCGACGATCGTCTGGTCGTACTTATTATACGGAAACTTAACTCCGGTCAATTCTTCGTAGACGCGCAAGATATCGGCGGTCTTTCCGAAGGCCTTCGGCACGATCGACTCACGGCCGGGATAGACATAATAACCGAGTGGAATTTCGCCGAACTTATCGTTTACCGCAGTGTACTTTCCGATCACAAACGATACCAAATAGGTCGAATGCGGTATCGACATTTTGAAGTGCCAGGTGGCGCTTCCGTCCGCATTTGAGGTCTTTTCGATCAGTTCGCCGTTGCCGATGACCGTTTCTCCGGCATTTGCGGTAATGTACTCTTCGCCGGTCGCCTTATCACTAGGAAAGTCGAACGAAGGAAACCAGTGGTGTGCTTCGTCGGCCTCGCCTTGCGACCAGATCTGGGCCGATCGGACTTCCTTTCCGTTCTCTATTTGCGGGGGTTGAAAATAGACGCCTTTTGTCGGTGTTGAAACATATATGAAGCGGATGGAAATATCCTGACCGGTAGGAACCGATCGCCCAAGTTCCACGAAAACCTTTTCATGTGCCGTGCGAAATTTCAGCGGCGTATTTCGGTCAACATCCGAGACTTCGCTGTATACGATATCAGCCGAATCCAGCTCGATGGTCGAAAGAGCTTTTTTTAGCGGACTTAGCGTGACAATCGTATCACCGAGAACCTTCTTGGCCGTCCTGTCGAAACTCGCACGGACGGTGTAATTCTTCACATCGAACGTTTGCGGACGTGTGAAATCCTTTTTTACGTTTTGTGCCGCTCCCGTGGTTGAAAACACAAGAACGGCACAAACTGCTGCGAAGCCCGAATACGGGGCGAATATTTTCATGGAAAGTTTACTTCAGATGCTTATCGAGCCACGCCAGTACGTTTTTATACCAAAATTCCGAATTCTGCGGTTTGAGGATCCAATGGCCTTCGTCAGGGAAAACGATGAGACGCGAATCCACGTTGTTGAGCTGAAGGGCGGTGAAAAGCTGCAGGCTCTGATCGACAGGCACGCGATAATCGAGTTCGCCGGCGGAAACAAGTGTCGGTGTTGAGAAATTCTTCGCGAACTTATTGGGCGACCATCGCTGATAGTTAATAGGGTTTTGCCAGGGCATACCTTTGAATTCCCAATTAACGAACCACAGTTCCTCGGTCGCTCCCGCCATGCTTTCGAGGTTATAAACGCCGGCGTGTGATACGAGTGTCTTGAAATGAAATCGCGGATCCGTATTATGTCCGAGGATCCAATCGACCATGTAGCCGCCGTAGCTAGCGCCTGCCGCTCCGATGTTTGCCTTGTCCACGTACGGCCGTTTTACTACCTCGGCAACGCCGTTCATTACATCGGCGAATGCTCGCCCGCCCCAATCGGCGGAAACCTCGTTAACGAATTGCTGTCCATAACCCGTCGAACCACGTTGATTCGGCATGAAGACGACATAGCCGTCATTGGCAAATACTTGAGGGTTCCAGCGATATCCCCACGAATCGTTCCACGCGCCTTGAGGGCCGCCGTGGATGAGCACCAGCAGCGGGTATTTTTTACTAGCGTCGAAATTCGCGGGTTTGAGTAAAAACCCGTGAACGCGGGCATTGGCGCCTCCTGTCCAGGTGACCTCTTCGTCTTTTTGGAGGCCGAATCGTGAATAGACGTCTGTATTCGCTCGTGTGACCGACGTGAGTCCGCTGCCATCGGTGTTGACCCGCATTATTTCAGCAGGTGACGCGACCGTGCTCGAAACGAATGTTATCCACCGTCCGTCCGGCGATACGCCCAGGCCGCTCGCCGAAATGCCGCCGAGGATCTGCCGCACGAATGAAGCAGTTTTGCCGCGAGGATCCGGCTCGACAGGAATCGAATAGATAGGTGTTCGACCATTTTCGCCGGACGCGAAATAGATGATCTTTCCATCATTCGAAAGTGTCATTTCATCGACTTGATTATCGAAACCACGCGTAAGCTCGACGATCTCACCGTTTTGCCGGTTGTAACGCATGATGCGCCAGCGATCCGCCTCGAAAGCGGCGGTAGCCTGCGAACGATAGAGAATGTATTTGCCGTCAGGCGTGTAGATGGGCGCGGCGTCGTAACCCTTATTGGCAACCGTAATGTTCTTTTGACCCTTATCGAAAAGCGATGCGACGATAATATCGCTATTGGTCGAGATCGCCTCGATCTTGTCAGGATTCTTTAGAAATGCGATCTCTTTCGAATCCGGTGAGAAGGCGTAATCTGTGCCGGTCGAGGCGGCATAAGGCGGAGAATCGAAATCGCCCGGTGTGAAATCAGCGGCGGCGCCGCCACTGCTGGAAACGACGAAAACGTGCGTTCGTTTTCGGTCGCGCCACTCGACCCAGTGTCTGTACAGGAGCCGGTCTGTAACCTTTGCCTGTACTTTACTGCCTTCGACTCTCGTATCCTCTGCTTTGTTACATTCCTCGGTCGCACATTCCGGGTAAACGTCGGAATTGAACGCGAGCCATTTCCCGTCGGGCGACCAGACAGGATTTGCTGCGCTGGTCGAAATCGATGTCAACTGCTTCCGGTCGTCGCCGTCGGGCCTCATGCGCCAAACCTGCCCGCCGCTCGTATACGCGACGTATTTGCCATCACGTGACCACCGAGGTGAGCTGCTCGATTTATCGCCTGCGGTGATCTGTTTCAAATTCGAACCGTCGGGTGCGGATGTATAGATCTGCGTGACCGTGCGATTGGCTTCCTTATTGACGGCGCCTATCGTAAAGGCGATCATCCGGCCGTCGGGCGAGATCTGAGGGTCGCCGACACGTTTGGCACTGAGCATTTCCTCGAATCCAAAAGGCGTTTGAGCGGAGCCCGAAAATGCGAAAACGAGCAGACAAAGAACTGTTAGACAGCGTAGTTTCATATATTCGTCCCTTTAGGAAAATTGAAAAAAGCGAGATCATTATCGCACAAGTCGCTGGCCTTTTTCATCGAGGCGTAGGCTCGTAACAGGACAATATCTGCGCAATATGGCAAAATCGAACTTAGAGGAACCGAAATGAACAGACCGCCGCCCTATTTTCCGCAAAATCAATTGTCGCCGCCGGACGAAAATCGTTTTAGAAAATTCAAGATATTGGTCGGTGCCGCCGCGGTTTTGCTGCTGCTCGTTCTCGCGGCTATTGGCTACGGCGTCTTCGCATTGATCCGAAGCTTTCTATGATCGAAAAAAAAGCACCGATGTCGGTGCTTTTTTGATCTCTGCTTGCAGTGTTAACGGTTAAGTTCGCCTTTTGTACGGAGAGCATTCGTACGCGCTTTCGCGCCGTCGCTTGCGAGCTGTTTTGCCTTCGGAAGCAGATCGATGGCTTTGGCAAGCTGCGTATCGGCGTCATTGTATACCTGCAGCGAAGCCGTTGAACCGTATGCGGCCGTCACTAACTCCGCCCGCAGAGCGCGTTCCACAAACGGCCTTTCCTTATCGATCTGCGTCGGGTTGAAGTTATACTTCGAAGCGGCATAGGCCTTAAACGTCTGATAAAGCTCGTTCGTGATGGGAAAGTCGGTTTTTTTAATGTCGTAGTCGAACACGATCGGTTTATCGACCTTGTACGATTCGAAGCCCCTTACCTTTCCATGAGCGAGGTCGAGAGCGAAAGCGAACACGGGATTTGCGATCTTTCGTTCGTTTCGGTCCTGCGCAGCCGTGATCGTGTCGGCCTTAACGAACACGTCGGGATTGATCCCGCCGCCGCTATAAACCGGCCGACCAGAATCAGTCCGGCTTTCCGGTCCTTTGGGTAGTGCGGTCTCGTTATCGTTCTGGATGCCGCCTTTTGTGTAGTAATCGTAAAGATTTCCGTTCGAGTAATCTCGCTGAATAAGGCGGCCGCTGGGGGTCTCGTATTTGGCTATCGTGAGCAGCAGCATCGATCCATAATCCAGTGGGAAGGGGTTCTGCACAAGGCCTTTCCCAAACGTGTCTTCGCCGACGATCAGGGCACGGTCGTGGTCCTGCAGCGCTCCCGCCAGAATTTCCGATGCCGAAGCGGTATTGCGGTTAACGAGGACAACAACGGGTACGGTCTCAGGATCAGGATTTTCGGCCCTGTACGGCTCGGTCGTGCCTTCGAGACGTCCTTTTTGCGTGAACACGGTCTGTCCGGTCGATAGGAATTTATTTGCAACCTTGTACGCCTGGCTGACCAGCCCGCCGCCGTTGTTTTTGAGGTCGATGACGAGTTGCGTCATGCCGTTTTCCTTCAACGTTTTCATCGCTTCGGCAAATTCGGCAAAGGTAGTCTGGTTAAAACCGCCCGACATTGCGATATATCCGACGCCCGGACGGATCATATAGGCTTCGGAGATGGAGGGCTGCGGAACCGAGTCGCGGACGATATCGACTTCTTCACGTTTGCCCGTTCCGTATCTTTCGACGAGCAGCTTCGCAGTGGTACCGCGCGGCCCGCGAAGAAAGTTGCGAACGTCGGAGAAGGGTTTTCCGAGCATCGGCGTGCCATTGACTTCAACGATCTTGTCACCGTAGCGAAGTCCGGCGCGATGGGCGGGTGCTCCGTCAAATGTCGCGCGAATGTAAGTCGCAAGCACATTGCCTTTTTCGTCGCTCAGGTCGCCGATCGTCGCCCCGATACCGTAATATCTGGAGCTCTGGTCGGTTCGAAACTGTTCGAATTCCTTGGCGTCGAAATAATTAGAATGGGGATCGAGCGTGTGAAGCATACCGTCGATCGACGACTTGAAAACATCGTTATAATCGATTTTCTTGCCGACGACGTGATTGTCCTCGATAACACTGAGCGCCTCCGAGACGTCATGCTCGATGGTGTCGACCGTTACGGCCTTTTTCACAGGAACGGAACTGGCCGGCGGTTTCACGCCATTCCGGGCAACCGACTGTGTCTGTGAAAAACCTGAGGAAACGACGAATAATGATAACGCGAGACTAAGGGCCGAAGCGGAAATTATCTTCACTTATGAAATCTCCTAAGCTAAAACTGCTGCGGAACGTGAATGTAGGCAAAATAGTAACACCCGTTGGAGGAGAATGCGATTTAATTAGTTGCTTGCAGAAATCGAAATACTCCAGCAAAATTGGAGATTAACTAACCCTTTATATTCTAACCGATGTCGCTCCTTTTAGAAGTCAATAATCTTCGGACCCACTTTCCGACGCGAGCCGGGCTGGTACGGTCGGTAAATGACGTTAGCTTTGGTATCGCTGAGGGCGAACTTCTGGGCCTTGTCGGGGAATCGGGCTGCGGCAAATCGATCACGGCGCTATCGATAATGCGTCTGATCTCGCCGCCGGGACAGATCGCGGGTGGATCGATAAGCTTCAAAGGCGAAGAGCTAACGTCCGCGACGGCGGAAAGATTGAGGCAGATACGCGGCAACGACATCGCGATGATCTTTCAAGATCCAATGACGTCGCTGAATCCTGTATTTACGGTAGGCGAGCAGATCGCCGAAGCGTTGCGACTTCACCGAAAGCTGGACAAGGCAGCGGCGAAGGCGGCCGCGATCGCCGCGATGAAGGAAGTTTCGATACCGGCGCCGGAGCGACGTGCGAATGATTATCCGCATCAACTTTCAGGCGGAATGCGGCAGAGAGTGATGATAGCAATGGCACTGGCCTGCGATCCCGAATTATTGATCGCGGACGAGCCGACGACCGCTCTCGATGTCACGATACAGGCGCAGATACTCGAGTTGCTTGACTCACTTAGGAAGTCCCGAAAATTAGCGGTACTTCTGATCACGCACGATCTAGGGGTGGTCGCCGAAACCGCCGACCGGGTTTGCGTTATGTACACCGGCAAAATAGTCGAGGAATCGGGGGTCGATGAGCTTTTCGAACAGCCGAAGCATCCGTACACACAGGGACTTCTTCGATCGGTGCCGAAGCTGACCGGATCCGGTACCGTCCATGACGGCAGGCTTGAAACGATCGAGGGAACTGTTCCCAGCCCGACCGAGCTTCCGCCCGGATGTCATTTTGCGCCTCGATGTCCATTTCGAATGGAACGATGCACCCACGGCGAGATACCGATCTACGATATCGGCACAGGCGTCGGCGTCAGGTGCGTACTTTATGACGAAAGCTCGGAATATCATGGCGTCCCGCGCGGAACCGGTGTCGCTGCGTCGTCCGCAGCCAACTGATTTTGACGAATTGGCCCGGCTTTATAAGGCGAGTCAAACTCATTTTCACGGCAGGGCCAGCTCGGATTTCGATCAGTCGCGGTTCGCGAAGACGCTCGCTGACTCCGAGTGGGCTTCAAACGAGTATTTTTTGATCTGCAACGGCGACGATTCGGCGATCGCGGGAACGATAAACCTGAGTCAGATATTTTTTGGCGGGTTTCAGAATGCGTATCTCGGATATCAACTGTTTGCCGGCTTTACCGGCCGCGGCCTAATGACCGAAGCGGTGCGGCAGATCCTCGAATTTGCTTTCGCTGATCTCGGTCTACATCGCGTTGAAGCAAACGTCCAGCCGGGAAATTTTCCGTCCATCCGCGTGCTCGAGCGAAGCGGCTTTAACAGGGAAGGCTTTTCGCGGCGATACCTCAAGATCGCGGGCCGCTGGCGCGACCACGAGCGATGGGCGATAATCAGAGAAGATTGGAAAAAACGGAAAACGAATGACTCCTGCCCCGGCGATCGATAAGAGCGAAAAACTGTTAAATGTCATCGACCTGGTCAAGTACTTTCCTGTCGAGGACAGCGTTGACGTAGTACGCGCAGTAGACGGTGTCTCGTTCGCGATCCGTTCGGGTGAAACACTTGGTCTCGTCGGCGAATCGGGGTGCGGGAAATCAACGGTTGGCCGCTGTCTCTTGCGCCTGACCGAACCGACGAGCGGACGAGTCGTATTCGACGGACGTGACCTGACCAAGCTATCTGCCGTTGACATGCGTGCGATGCGCCGCGAGATGCAGATCATTTTTCAGGACCCGTACGCAAGTCTTAATCCGCGTCTTAGCATTTTGGCGATAATATCGGAGCCGTTGAAGATCCACGGCGTCGGTGGCCGGAGCGAGCAGCGCGAACGTGTTGCTGACCTTCTCGCTAAGGTCGGCATGGATCCGAAATACATGCTTCGCTATCCACACGAATTTTCCGGAGGACAGCGGCAGCGGATCGGGATCGCGCGGGCATTGGCGCTGAACCCGAAACTTGTCGTGTGCGACGAGCCCGTTTCGGCACTCGACGTATCGGTTCAGGCACAGGTCGTCAATCTCCTTCAGGATCTGCAGTCCGACCTCGGTCTTACATATCTTTTCATCTCGCACGGACTGGCTGTCGTTGAGCATATTTCAAACCGCGTCGCGGTAATGTATCTCGGAAAGATAGTCGAGATCGCGGATTCGCAAGATCTCTATCGTTCGCCGCTTCATCCGTACACCGTCGCTCTTCTATCGGCGATACCCGTTCCGGATCCAAAAAGGAAACGCGATAGAATAATCCTTTCGGGCGACGTGCCAACCCCTATAAACCCGCCGTCGGGATGCAGGTTTCGAACTCGCTGCCCGATTGCGATCCAGCGCTGTTCAGAGATCGCGCCCGAGCTTCGCGAGGTCGCTTCCGACCATTTTGCAGCGTGCATTCGCGTCGAAGGCTACGATTCGGCATCCCCAATAAACGAAGCAATCTGAAACAATTCTGTCGTACTAAGCGTAAATCCTGCGCAAAGCGGAAAGTTCTACCCGAATAAATAAAACCTGGAGAAAATATGAATCGACTGGCTGGAATTGTGGTTGCAGTTATCGGATTTCTTATAGCCGTTCTTAGTGTTACGAAGGTGATACCAGGCCTCACTTCGACAGGCGTTATCATGCTTTTGCTCGGCGGCCTGATGATCGGTTTGAGTTTCATCAATCGACCGGATAGCGAGGGCGCCGAGAAAATGTCCACAGCCGGGACGCTGCTGAATATTTTTGTCGCGCCAACCGAGGTATTCAGAAACCTCCGGCGCCATCCGCGATGGCTGACCGCCGTATTGATCATGTCGGTCATGTCGGCGATCTTTTCGAATCTATTCATCTATCGTCTTGGGGCCGAGAGGGTCGCAAATTTTGCGATCGACAAGACGCTTGAGATGTCGTTCATTCAAAATAACGAACAGGCGAAAAAGAATATCGAGGACAGCAGACCGCAGGCGATCGCGGACGCGAAAAATCCGTTAATTAGAGCCGGACAGGCTGTAAACGGATTCGCCGGGCTGGTCTTTTTTCTAGCGTTCCTGGGACTCGTGTATTTTCTTTTCGCCCTCGCGATGGGTGGAAAGCTGAACTACTGGCAGGCGTTTTCGGCCGCTGTCTACGCGATGTTCCCCGTAGCGGTTTTGCGCTTTGTCCTTAACACGATAATCCTATTTCTGAAGGACCCGACCGACATTCACCCGATCATTCACCCGATAACCGGCCAATCGAATCTTATTCAGGACAATCTGAATTTTTTATTCACCGCGGCGGATCACCCGCTGCTTTACACGCTTGCAGGAATGTTCGGCCTGCTTTGGTTCTATTGGATATGGTTGAATGCAACTGGATTAAAGAACACCGGCGAAAAGGTGTCCTCGTCGATCGCGTGGACTGCGGCGTTATCGGTGTATTTTCTGATCGTGATCCTGGCTTCGATCGCGGCATTGATATTTCCGAGCTTTATAAGTTGATAAATGTTTGACTACGGAAAAGGCCCTCGATTAGAGGGCCTTTCTTGTTATTCATATCTCAGCGATTCGATCGGATCGAGCCGTGCCGCCTTCCACGCGGGGAAGAGTCCAAAAATGATGCCGATGCCCACGCTCGCGCAGAAGCCGACGATCGGCGCCCAGATCGGCACATACGAAGGCAGAACGAGCTTGACGAGAAAAGTAAGGCCCCATCCTATCAAAAGTCCGACAAGCCCGCCAAAGCCCGTCAGCGTCGCCGCCTCGATCAAAAACTGCAGTAAAATATCGCTTTGTTTCGCGCCGATCGCTTTTCTAATTCCGATCTCTCGCGTTCTTTCAGTAACAGAAACGAGCATGATGTTCATCACGCCGATGCCGCCGATCATCAGGCCGATCGACGAGATCACGACCATCGCGATCGCAACGCCCGCGGTTATCGATTGAAACTGTTCGATCAGGCTCGCCGCCGTTTCCATGGAAAAGTTGTTCGGTTTTCCGTAGGCCACCTGCCGGCGAACACGCAGCAGGTCCTGCACGTCGTCCTTTGCCTTTTCTAGGTACCCTTCCTTCGCGACTGCGAGGATGAACAGATCGTCGGCATTCGGCTTCAATTTAAGAGCGGCGCCCATCGGCATATAAATAACATTGCTCTGATCGTTGTTGCCACCCCCGCCGCCGAAAAGCTGTTCCCGCTTTTGCAAAACACCGACGACGCGAAACTCCGCGCCGCCGATCTCGAGCGTTTCACCGATCGGCGATCCAAAAGGAAAATAACTGTCTACGACTGTCGAACCGATAAGGCAAACGTTTTCCTTTTCGTCGCTTTCGGACTGGGAAAACCATCGTCCGTCCATTAAAATTTCGGATGTCGTCTTTTCGATCTCGGGCGTAGTGCCCTTAAGCTGTACCGCTGACGAGGTCTTGCCGTTCTTACCCGTAACTAAAATGCTTGAGCCGAAATAATTGTTAGAAACGTCGAGAAAGGGGACGGCGGTCTCGATCGATGAGAGTCCTTTGAGGGCCTCCGCATCGTCCATCGTCAAGGGCTTACGCATACGTTCTTCCTGCGTGCGGCGGCCCGTGTGAAATCCGATATTGTATTTATAAAGAAAGATGGAGCGCGTTCCGAAGGATTCGACCTGTTTCTCGATCGCGACGTTAAAGCCGCTGATGATCGATGAAATGAGCATGACCGTGATCACGCCAACGACGACGCCGATTATCGTCAGAAACGAGCGAAGCTTATTTCCACGCAGCGTGTCGAGAGCCATCTTAAGATTTTCGTAAAATCCGCTCGATACGATCTTTACCATACTAGTCCGCCCTCAACGCCTCGATCGGATCGAGCTGCGCTGCCTTCCATGCCGGATACAATCCCGCCAGGATTCCCACGATTGCCGACACGCCGATCGATATCAACGCGGCGTACCAGGGAATGCGCGTCTGGATGAATGTCGCACTGATCAAGACGCCGATAATCTCCGCAAGAATCAGGCCGAGGAGGCCGCCGATGGCAGAAAGTGTTGCCGCCTCATAGAGAAACTGTTTGAGAATATCCGACTGTTTGGCACCGAGACTCTTTCGGATGCCGATCTCACGTGTCCGCTCGGTTACGGCCACCAGCATAATATTCATTATGACGATGGCGCCGACGACAAGTGCTATCGACGGAACGAGAAGAATGATAATAAATGCCGTTCCGAACAAACTGTCTCGCAAAGCGCCGATCGCATCGGGAGTAACGATTCCGAAAGCGTCTTTTTCACCAGCGGGCTGCTTACGCCGCAGCCGCATCAACGTGCGGGCTTCGTCGACGGCATCCTTGAATTCTTTATCAGATCTCGCGGTGGCAACGAAATACAGATATCTGCTTCCGCGGAAGCCACCGAAGTTCGATCCAAACGTTTTGATCGGGAGCTGAATGAATGAATCCTGCGGTTGGCCAAATACCGTTCCTTTCGCAACACGTATGCCGACGATCCGATAGGGAATTCCGCTAATTATGACTTCCTGGCCGACAGCGTCGCCTTGCGGAAAAAGTTTGTCGGCAACATCGGTCCCGATAAATGCGACACGCATCGAATTGTTGTTCTCTGCGTCCGTAAAATAGCGGCCCTCAAGAACGTCTATTTTTTCAATGTCGCCGATTACCGGCTCGGCACCGTCAACGCTCACGTCCTGCATGATATTGGTCCCGGCCTTGACCTCGCGGCGGTTGCCGCCGGCTTTTGCGCCGATCTTGTCTATCATCACAGCACGCGATCTCACAAATTCCAAGTCTTCGAACGTGAGTTCCTTTTTCTTACGCTGAGCTTCCGCGATCGTGTCAGAATCTTTGAAATCTTCAAAGCTGAAACGCTGTATGGTGAATGAATTTGAACCAATACCGGCGATCTTCTCATCGATGTAAGAATTGAACCCCTGCAAAACGGAGAATACGACCATGAAGGCCGTAACACCGATGATCATTCCGAGCAAAGTCAGAAAGGACCTAAGTTTATGAGCCCAAATAGCTGCAAGAGCAAGTTTTAAGGTTTCGCTGAAATTCATTTCGTGTTTCGCCGGCAACTTATTCTACGCGAAAACGAACCGAAAGGTTTAATTAGGCGTTGGGCGGGTTGCGGCGGAAAAGTCGAATCAAGACAAATGCGTCCGCTAAAAACACGATGGGCACGACAACAGCAGGAAGCCACGAAACGGAAAGTAAATGATACCGGTATTCGGCGCCTCGAAAACCATCCGCGAAAGCTGTGAAGGAAACACCAAAACCGCGGTCGAAACGATATTCACGAGCAATCCTACGCCGAGCAGGTTCAGCCAATAAGTGGTATCTATTAATCCGGCCGCGAACCCACCAGATAGACGATGGGAGGCCGCGGAGGCATTACTTGATCTTCTCGTCTTTTTCGATACGGCCGTCGCGGATCGTGATCACTCGATGTGCTCGATCGGCGACCTCGTGTTCATGAGTGACGATTATGATCGTGTTGCCTTCGGCATGCAGTCTTTCGAAAAGAGCCATGATCTCGACGCTGGTCTTTGAATCGAGAGCCCCGGTCGGTTCATCGGCAAGCAGTATTGACGGGTGATTTACGAGCGCACGTGCGATCGCGACCCGCTGGCGCTGTCCGCCCGAAAGCTCGTTGGGCCGGTGCAGTACCCGGTCGCCGAGCTCGACCGATGCAAGTGCGGCCTGGGCTTTTTCGTGGCGTTCTCCGGCACGCATTCCTGCGTATATCAGCGGAAGTTCGACATTATGAAGAGCGGTTGCGCGGGCCAAAAGGTTGAACGTTTGGAAAACAAAACCGATCTCCTTATTGCGAATACGGGCAAGTTCATCATCTGTCATATCGGAAACGAGATTGCCGTTTATCCAATACTCGCCCTGGGTCGGAGAATCGAGACAGCCGATCAGATTCATCAGCGTTGATTTTCCCGATCCGGACGGCCCGATGATCGCAAGATACTCACCCTTTTTTACTTCAAAAGAAACGTCGCGCAACGCATGTAGTTCTTCGACGCCCATCTGATACGTCTTCCAAATGCTGCGCATCGAGATAAGCGCATCGCTAAGCTCGATATTCGGGGCGATAATCTTGCCTTCTTCGTTTTCTTCGTCCATGAACTTATACATAGCGGGCCTTGATATTTCCGTTTTGCCGATCAGGACTTGTTCGAATTGTCACCGTCCTTCTTGGTGGCCTTTTTAACTATCGCATCATCCTTTAGCGTATTCAGAATGCGACTAGGGCCGATGATCACTTCCTGGCCCTCGGAAAGTCCGGACACGATCTGAATATCGGATTCGCCGGTTATGCCTTTTTCGACGGGATAGAATTTAACTTTATTACCGTCGAGGACATAGACACCTTCGATGGGTTTTGGTTTGTCCGAAGGCGTAGAGCTGTCGCTGCCAGCAGCGGGTGTCGGAGTAGCCTCGGGCTTTTTCGTGACGATGGCCTGCAGCGGAATGGCGATAACATTCTCAACGGTTTTTGTTGTGATCGTCGCAGTGGCACTCATCCCGGGGCGAAGGCTTGAATGCATTTCCGGAGTAAGGTTTACAAGCTGAATAACAACACGAAATTCCTTTGCTTCCTGCACATTGATGTTCGTTGAAAGTCCGCCGCTGGTCTGCGATTTTCCGACCGCAAGCGGCGTTTTCTGCAAAACCTCGCCCTCTAGCTCTTTGTCGCCGAATGCGTCAACCTTGATCTTCGCCTTCTGGCCGACCTCGACTTTGTCGATCTCGGTTTCGTCGACCTTCACTTCTACATTGATGGACGACATGTCAGCGATGGTGAGCAAGGCTGTCGTCGACAAGCCCGCAACCGCGAACGTTCCGACCTTCGATGGGATTTCCGCGATGACACCATTGATAGGTGCGACCACAACCGTTTTGTCCCGCTGGCTTTTTTGACCCCTGAGGACGGCGGATTGCTGGTTAGCCCGCGACTGGCTGCTGCCGACGTTCAGATTTGCAGTCTCGACAGCGCGACGAGCATCCTTTACGCCGACAGCTTGCTGGTTTAGCCGCGCCGTCGCATCGCGAACCGAGATCCGCTGTGATTCGAGACGTGCTTTCGCAGAGTCTAAGGCGACGCGGGCATCGTCAACCGCGTCCTTCAACTTGTCAAATTCCTGCCGCGAAACCACTCCGTTCTCAAGTAGCTGTTCGCTGCGCTTCATCTCTCGCTGAGATTGATTGAGCTTATTTTGCGCACCTGCTACATCCGTCTCCGCCGTGACGACACCCTGCCTTGCGTTGTCTATAGCAACCTGGGAAACATTTAGCCCTTGCTGCGCTTGGGAAAGGTTATTTTGAGCGGCGTTAACCTGAGACTGTGTGACTCGCACCTCATCCTGTGCGCTCTGAAAAGCTGCCAACTGCGCGTCGGCATTTGATTCAAGTTGATTCGGGTCGAGACGGACAAGCACTTCGCCCTTTGTAACGGGATCACCTTCCTTCTTTGTGATCTCTTCGATCTTGCCCTGAACTTCACTTGTGAGATTTACGAATTGTATCGGACGAACTTCGCCAGAGGATGTGACCGTCGACCGGAGCTCGCGTCGGGCCTCGACCTTTACCGTAGTGACTTCTGGAATGTCCTTGCGGGTTGCCAGAATGCTGCCGACGACGACAATAAGTAAAAGGACGCCGATCGCGCTCCCGATAATGATTTTCTTTTTGCGGCTCAATGCCATCGTTGCTTTCCCCTTCGCAGAATTGTTTGAGATTTGGTGAACAAGTTAACGCAAATAAATGCATGATCTGGCGTCAAGCCGTTATTACGACACAAAAAGTTTCATTGTTTCAAAAATCTGACGGATAAAGCGTTTAGGGCGGGAGATCCGAAAGCGGTTGACGTAAAACTATGTTCGATTTACGATTTACCAGCGCACGATTTAAGAGTAAAATATTACGAATGTTCGCTCGGTCGGTCGACCGGCCTATCAAAGATGATTCGATGTAAGAGCTGCGGAACGGATAATCTCGATTCGTCGCAATATTGCGATGAATGCGGTGCACGCCTCGCCCGGCAGGACGAAGCCGCCGCTATGCCCCCGAATTTCGCATCGGGAAGCTTGAGTAAGTCGGGCTCGCGCAGCGCCAGTGTGACGTCCATTGGAATTCCGCCGCTTGTCGAACCGATCTCGTCGCTCAGTAATGTTTCGCCTGCAAACGAGAACAACGGACGAAGTGCACATGCAAATTTGACGATCGAGCGTGGTGATTCGGCAAACACGGTATTTTCACTTTCCGCTGAAGAGTCTTACATCGGTCGCTGGGATGCGGATAACGGGATATTTCCCGATGTAGATCTGGATGCCTATGATCCGGACGCAAAAGTATCGCGAAAGCACGCACGCATCATTTATCGAAACAATATATATATGGTCGAGGATCTCGGATCGACGAACGGTACTTTCGTCAACCGGGGTCGGCGTCTACTTCCCGGCAGTCCGCAGATCCTTTCGGAAGGCGACGAGATCATCGTGGGCAAAACTTTTCTGCGTTTCCACATAAACAGTTGAAAATCGGCACGTCCGCCGGCACGAAGAAACTAATGGCTATCTGTCAGGAATGCGGCTCACAGACCGCGGACAACGATATATTTTGCCCGTATTGCGGCATCACTTTGCAGCCGCCCGCCGGTGAGTCTGCGAGTGCGCCTGACGAATCTTTCGACAGCACGATCATGATGCCGGCAATTGGAAAAGATGCTCAGACAGAGCGGCCCGAACCATCTGACGACTCGTTTGAACACATTCCGATTCCCGCCATCCTGACAGATCATGTGAAAACCGTTGATAATTTAACGCAGTCAACGTCAGAGCTGGAATTTTCCGAAACGAATTCCGAGGTCGAAGACCGGCACGACCCTGACGAGACTGCAGCTGCAATTGAAACAAGTGAGCAGCGACAGGACGATCGGAATGTTGTCGTTCAACCGGATACGCCGGACTTGGTCGAAGACACGAACACCGGCGGCGATCTATCCCGCGATCGTCCAGCCGACAAGGAACAGAGAATTGGACGTCCGTCTGTCGAACTTGATGCTGCTGCCGCCCATGACCCGACATTCGATTCAGTGCGAATAATCGAGCCTAAATCGATCAGCGGCGAAGACGACGTCGATACGCGAATCCAGGGGTATCCGGCTTTCGGGAGCATGGACCTGCCGACGCCGGCGGCGGCCCAGGAAGTTGCCCCCGCACGTGACACCGAGCCCGCGCAAGCGAATGAAAGCACTGGTCGAACTGACACCGACGGCCGCAAGGGAACCAAGTTAAAGCCGCTAGGTGAGGGAACGGTTCTTAACGGTCGCTATGAGATTGTCCGACGCGTCGGGGGCGGTGGGATGGGCGCTGTCTATCTCGCCAGCGATAACAATCTCGGCGGCGTCCTGCGTGCCGTAAAGGAAATGGTCCAGGCGCATATAGAAGAAGAGCAGCAGGAGAAATCGATAAGCGATTTCAAGCGGGAGTCGATGATCCTGTCAACGCTTGATCATCCGTCGATTCCCACGATCTACGATTATTTTTACGACGATGACGAAGGCCGATTCTATCTGGTAATGAAGTACATTTCGGGCGGTGACCTTTCGTCCCGCCTGCGAGCCGCGCCCGCGGGTAAGATCGAAGAACTCAGCGTCACCGAATGGGCGCTTCAGATCATCGACGTTCTCGACTACCTTCATAATCAGCCGTCGACGATCGTTTACCGCGACCTGAAGCCTTCGAATATCATGCTTGACGGCAACACCGGGCGCATCATGCTGATCGATTTCGGCATCGCACGTTCGATCTCGCAAAAGGAAGAAAAGGGCGTGACGGCAGTCGGAACGATGGGCTATGCGCCGCCGGAACTTTTCAGCGGAAACGTCGAACCGCGCTCGGACATCTACAGCCTCGGCTCGACGATGTTCCATCTCTTGACGGGAGCGGACCCACAAAGCAATCCGCTGCTGATATTCGATTTTCAAAAGAACCCGCGACCGAGACAAATAAATCCGCAGTTGTCCGACCAAATGGAACGCATCCTGATGCGGGCGGTCGAATATAACGCCGAGGCGCGGTTCGCCTCCGCCGCCGAAATGAAATGCGTGTTGGAGGACCACCTTGCCAATCTTCTTGCGGGAAAGGTCAGCTATGGAATCAAAGAGGTTCCGGCAGCGGTGAGTCTTGCAAACCAAGCGGTGTTCTGCGGATTTTGCGGCCAACGCATCGTCGCGACCGATCTGTTTTGCGCATTCTGCGGTTCGAAGCAGCCGATCGCGCAGCAAGGTGTACATTCCGAGATATATTCAAAGGCTGTCTCGACGGCCAAGCTCGTGATCGAAGGTACCAGCGAATTGGTCACGCCGGCCTTTACCTTGCAAAAGGACGAGAATCTGTTGGGGCGTCGTGATCCGATGTCGAATATTTTTCCGGAGGTCGATCTGTCAAAATTCGACCCGCAAACAAAGATATCCCGACGTCACGCGCGAATCTGGCGTGAAGCAGGAAAATTTATGGTCGAGGATCTCGGTTCGTCGAACGGCACAATTCTAGAGTCGCAGCAGAAAGACGCATTTCGATTGCCGCCGAGACAACCTCACATGCTTTCGAGCGGCGATAAACTCAAACTCGGGGATACAATTCTCCATTTCACGGTCGGTTAGCGATTGGAGAATTTATGACTGTTAACGCTGATCGCGTATTCCCCGCAAGTCCGAGAAACGCGGAGATCGTCGTCGGATTTTCGCCGGAGGCCGTGAGTGCACCATTTTTTCTGAGGTGCGGAGCACTGCTTCTCGATTATCTTTTGTTCATCGCATTTCCGGTAATATGCCTTGTACTCGGGCGGATGTCCGGTGATGACGGAGCCAAACTATTGAGCAGCGAATGGAACACAGCGGGTTGGCTGATCGCTATTCTTTTCGGCATCGTTAATTCGATCGTACTTCCCGTTTTCAGCGGTCAGAGTTTGGGAAAGATCGCGACAGGCCTCAGGATCATCGGAATTAATGGTCGGCCGGCGACGCACCGAATGTTGGCCCTGCGTCAGACGTTGGGCTATTTGTTAACTATCCTCAGTTTAGGGCTTGGATTTTTTCTCTCGGTATTCAGTTCGAAGGGCCGTGCCCTGCATGACTACATTGCCGGTACCGTTGTTATTTATGCAAAACGGTCGGTTAGAAGCAAATAGATTGTAGGTCGATATCTATGGCTCAGTTGATCTTAAGAAATGGTAACCAGACACCGCAGCGTGTTCCGCTTTCGCGCCTTCGAACGACGATCGGCCGTTCGGCCCGCAGCGACGTTTGTATTCCCGACGCGTTTGCATCCCGACTCCACGCCGAAGTTCGGCAGGAAGGCGACGGTTACTGGCTGCAGGACCTCGGATCCGCCAACGGCACCCGTTACAACGGCCTTCCGGTCAAAATGCCGGTGCCGCTTAACGCCGGCGGCGAGATACAGATAGGCGAGACGACGATCACGTTCGATGACGAGCGTATCGCTTCGCATCCGAGCGCCACTTTGATCGCCGACAGCACCGAAGCGCTGGATCCGTCGAAAACGATCGCGCTTTCGAACCGCAAAAATCCGACGACGGAATTCCTCGAAGGACAGTTTTCGACCCGAACCGAACTGCTTGCGTTGATCAGTAAAGTCGGCGTTGCGCTGCTTGCCGCAAGCGGTCTCGATGAAACGCTTAATCAGGTCGCGTCGCTTGTTTTCGAAGCGGTTCCGGCGCAGCGATGCGTGATCATGCTTCGCGACGGAAAAGAAAGCGTCGAGATGAAGATAATGGTCGCGCGTGAGCGGGGAAAAGAAGAGACCCTTGAAGAAGTCCGTCTGAGCCGCACGGTGATGGACGAAGTCCTAAAGAACGGCAAGTCAGTGCTCACGGCCGATGCTCAGCACGATCCGCGTTTTGCGAGCCAAACAATGACGCTTCAGGGCATTCGCTCAGTTCTCGCCGTACCGCTCAGCGTTGACGAACGCAATATTTTCGGGTTGATCTACGCCGATTCACCTACCTACGAAACGACATTCTCCGAGGAGCACCTCAACATTCTGACGACACTCGCGTCTGTCGCGTCGATCCGCGTCGAAAACGCCACGCTGCTCGAGGAGCGTTTTGAACGTGAACGAATGGAGCACGAACTGGAACTGGCAACCGAGATCCAGCAGCGTTTTCAGCCCTCGTCACCGCCTATCGTCGACGGCTACGAGTTTCAGGGAATATCGTTTTCGTGTTACGAGATCGGCGGTGACTACTACGATTTTATCGAACGGCATGACGGCCGGATGCTGCTCGCGCTTGGTGATGTCTCGGGCAAGGGAACTGCCGCTGCGCTCTTGATGTCTAGCCTTCATGCCGCGATCCACGCTCAGGTTTCGGCACGCAGCTCGCTTGAGGAAATCGTAAATTCCGTCAACCAATACCTTGCCGATAACACTCCGGCGAACCGCTTTGTCACTCTTTTTATCGCAGAGCTGGAACCACTGACCGGACATCTCAAATACATCAATGCCGGTCACAATCCACCGCTTGTGGGCCGTGCCGACGGCACGATACTGCAATTGTCCTCAGGCGGTTTTCCGCTTGGAATAATGCCTGGGGCTGAATTTGAGGTAGGCGAAACGATTCTAGGTTCGGGTGAGGCTCTCGTTGTTTATTCCGACGGCGTTTCGGAAGCTAACAACATTCGCGATGAAGAATTCGGCATGGAACGGCTTGAAGATGTCGTACGGCGAAATCTTGCGGCGTCGGCCTCGGGAATCCGCGATAAGGTCGAATCCGCCCTATCCGCGTTTACGCAGACCGCCCCGGCTAATGACGACATCACGCTCCTGATCGTAAAAAAGATCTAAGTATCAGTCGATTGCGATCTGGGAATAAAGCCAGACTTTCCCCATCTGCCATCGCGGTTGACTGTCGGAACACTAAGCCCAGCACCTCTATCGTCGCCGCGATGGATAAACCACTGAAACCACTGAAACCACTGGTTCTTACGGAAATCCGTGCAACCGGGAAGTCTCGGGAGAGTTGAAACTTTGTTAAAACTTGTTGACCCACATAGTGGTTCTCATGTAGACTCTGGATGGCGTTGTTCTACGTCTTCCCGCCTAGATGTTCCCGACAAACACCAAGATCAGTCTCGTTTACTTTGTGACACTCACGCTTTTGCTCGTGGGGTTGCTGCCGTTGCTGCTGGTCGGCTGGCTGCTGTCCGATCGCAGCGCCAAGGAATTGCGAACTGTCGAGAACCGCTACCAAATTCAGCTTGTGCAGGAGAAGGCGAGCCAGATCGAAATGTTCGGTCGGCGATACGGCGATCTCGTCCGCGGTCTCGCAGAAGCACTCGAGTTGTCGAACAGTTCAGCCATTCTGGCCTCTGATCGGACGGGTAAGCGACTTGCCAACCTACTGAAGGAGAATCCCGACGTTCTGGCACTCTACGTAAAGCCGGCCGATGCGGAATCGGTCTCGCTTTTTCGTCCTAGCGTTTTCGAACCAGGAGAGATCGATTCGATAGCCGGTGAAGCGGCTGGCAAACTAACGACGCAGGAGTTATCAGTCGGGGCACCGCGTAAGACGGCGGTCACCGGCGAGACTGTGATGACGCTGGCCGCGCCCGTAATTTTTGACGGCGGCAAAGCGGCGTCGGTTGTCGCGATCGTTTCGCTTCGCGATATTTCGCGTGCAGTCGTAGGCTCGGAACCGTCGAGCGAGGATGAACTTTGGAAAAACGGTCTGCCGATCATATTCGTCGTCGACCAGGCCGGCAACACGATGTTTCATCCGGACACCGCTCTGGTTGACGACCATCGTCCGCAAACGTCGCTGAAGATCGTCAGCGAATGGCAGGAAGCGAACAGTCAGATCCAATCGGGTCTGGTGCCGTTCACTGCCGTTCACGGCGGGGCGTCCTACGACATGATCGGAGCATACTCAACA
Source organism: Pyrinomonadales bacterium (assembly GCA_038254305.1). Lineage (GTDB taxonomy): Bacteria > Acidobacteriota > Blastocatellia > Pyrinomonadales > Pyrinomonadaceae > OLB17. The sequence continues at coordinate 60,688 of JBBSGG010000003.1, read as the reverse complement.
GCTCGTTTCGCTAAAGATATTTCTTTTGGCGTGATCGCGATGCAGGATGAACGAAAGGCACTAGCCTCGGTCGGTGAGATGCGCACGCAGACATGGATAATAAGCATCGCATTCGCACTTGCGGCGTTAATTATCGGCGTGGTGGCGGCCAAGACGCTCACATCGCCGATACTGCAGCTCTCCGCCGCCGCTGAAAAGATAGCCTCCGGTGATCTTTCAGTTCGTGTCGGCACTAAAAACATTACGGAGATCGGAACGCTCGGAGCCGCTTTCGATACGATGAGCGACAAACTCGAGGACCATATCGCGAGTTTGGCTCACGCTGCGAAGGAAAATCGAGAGTTGTTTGTCGGAACGGTTAAGGCATTGGCCGCCGCCATCGACGGCAAAGACAAATATACACGCGGCCATTCGGAAAGAGTGTCGCGGATCTCGGTCGCCGTGGGCCGGCAAATGGGAATGTCGGAAGTGGATATCGAAACTCTGCGCATCAGCGCTCTTCTTCACGACGTCGGAAAGATCGCCATTGACGATTCGATCCTCAAGAAGCCTGCAGCTCTCACCGATGCCGAGTATGACATCATGAAGACCCATCCGCAGAGCGGCTACAAGATAATGTCCCAGATCCCGGCGATGAAGGAGTTTCTTCCGGGAATGTACATGCATCACGAGATGGTCAATGGCCAGGGCTATCCCCAGGGCCTGACAGACGAGCAGATACCGCTGCAAGCTAAGATCGTTTCGGTGGCTGATGCATTCGATGCAATGACAATTGACCGGCCATATCAGAAGGGAATGCTGCTGCCGGACGCGCTTAAGACGATAAAGAATTTTGTAGGTACGCGTTATGACGCGGAAGTCGTCGATGCGCTAGTTCGCGGCTGCGACGCGGGCGAGATCGGAAAGGGAATCGTCCAATTCATGGCTAACAATCCCGAAGCGTTTCTAAATCGCCCGGACGCTGAAGGACTGAAAGTAGCGTAATGGCAATATCAGAGATCGAATCCAAAGAAACCTGGCGCGTCGAGGCCGTCGGCAAAATATACACGGCGAGTTACTCCGACCTTCCGGTATGGATCGATGACGGGTCGCTTCAGCCCCATGACCTTGTGCAGAAAGGCAACAGGCGTTGGCTGGAAGCGGGCAAGGTGCCGGAGCTGCGCATGCTTTTCGAAAATCGCGCGGCTTGTTTAGGACCGGGTGCGGAGGATACTCAGGGCCGACCAAACGCCGTTCGCAAAGGAATCACGAAACGTCAGGAATTGCGAGAGGTTGATGTGCATGTCTCGATTCCGACGATTCCGTGTTCCGTTCACTCCGAGACCGCGGCCGCTTTGCAATGCGGGAAATGCGATGAAAACTTTTGTCGAAGCTGTACGAAATCTTTCGGGGGGAACGTAAAGCTGTGCCCGAAATGCGGAGCGCTTTGCCATTCTATTAAAGAACTCGAATCTAAAAGAATGGCGGCCGAGATGACGGCTCGTGACGTTGGCAAAGGTTTCGGTGCCGGCGATTTTGCGAAAGCGCTGGCGTTTCCTTTTCGTCATAAGACCAGTCTCATAGCAGGCGCCGCAATGTTTACATTTTTCTCGATCGGCCAATCTGCGTTCGGTTTCGGCGACGTTTTGATGATCGTCGCAGCGATCTTTTGTTTGCTGCTCGCTAATATGATCTGGTTCGGTGTGCTGGCAAACACCATCGATAACGTTTCACGCGGGATTTTCACCGCAAGCTTTATGCCCGGGTTCGACGATTTTTCGCCATGGGACGATGTGCTGCATCCGTTCCTGCTGAGTATCGGTGTCTATTTATCGTCGTTCGGACCATTTCTCATCGCGCTCGGTATCGGATTCTACCTCGTTGCAAGTATGGTCAGTTCGCAAATGTCGTCGTTTCAAAACGAAGTGGAAAAGATTCCCGGTACGCCGTATTATTCGGCAAAGGATACGGTAAAACAGTCGGATGCAGTCAAAGATCTTATAGCCGAAACGAAACGTCAGACCGATGCACGACTCGCACTTCAAAATGAGATCCAGACGGGAAAGATGAATCCGGATTCAGCGGTCATTCTTGAAGCCGATGCTGCGACCACGATCACGGATGAGCAAGTCGTCGCCCGTCGAAAGCAAATAGAAGCGGAACTCGGGACGAGCGATCACGCGACTAGCCAAACGATCCAGGGTTTGTTAGGCCTAGCTCCGCCGCTTGTGATCATCGCGCTAATTGCGTTTCTATGGGGTGTCTTTTATTTTCCCGCGGCTTGTGCCGTAGGATCATTTACAAAGTCGTTCGGATCCGCGATCAATCCATTGATCGGTCTCGACACTATACGACGAATGGGTTGGATTTATTTGAAACTCCTGTTGATGAGTATATCGGTCGGCATTGCGATCGTGGTCTTGTCGGCGATGGTTGGGTCAGTCTTTGCCGCCTTCAATATTCCGGGAATGGGAAATATTCCTGCCAAGATCGTACTTAGCATGTTCATCTTTTACGCGACGATCGTTTTCGCATGTCTAGTAGGCGCCGCAATGTTCAAAGCGTCTGACCGCCTCCAGTTGCAAACGTGATCTTCGTCACAATTCCCGTGATTCATATCGCACGTTGTTCGACGTGCGATATTTTTTTATAATCGGAGGTTTAATGTAGGCCCGGGATTTATTACTTATGGCATTTTTTTGGCGTAGAAAGTCAGACGACAAGTTCTCATCGTCCATCCTTGGTCTCGACAAATCGATCGAGGAACTAAAAGCTCGCGAGGAAGAGATCGAACGCGAGGTTGGGATTCGGTTTACGAAAGCGATCGAAAAAACGCGACATTCGATCAATAGCAAGCTCGATACTATTTTTGAGGGGCGAAAGCAGATCGATGAAGCCCTTCTCGATGAGCTTGAAGAAATGCTGATCTCAACGGATATCGGCGTGCAGACGACAATGCAGGTTCTTGAAGCGGTTCGCCGAGGTGTTTCGCGGCAGGAAATCAGCGACCTAACGGCGCTGAAAGCGGTGATGAAGAAGGAGCTGCTGTCGATACTCCAGCACTCCGAGGAGACCGGCGTCGCTTCTGAAACAGTGGTCGAAAAATCAATTCGGCCGTATGTGCTGATGGTCGTCGGCGTAAACGGTGTGGGCAAAACGACGACCATCGGAAAGCTCGCGCAGCGAATCAAGGACGAAGGCAACGACGTTCTGATTTGTGCAGCCGACACCTTTCGAGCTGCGGCTTCCGAACAACTGGAGATATGGTCGACGCGTGCGGGCGTTCCGCTTATACAGCAAAAACAGGGCACTGACCCGGCCGCGGTTCTGTTCGATGCGCTTCAGGCGGCGAAAGCCCGTAATTCCGACGTGCTGATCGTCGATACCGCCGGCCGCCTTCACAACAAGGCGAACCTCATGGCGGAACTCGAAAAAATGAAGCGGATCGCGGCCCGAGAAGTGCCGAAGGCGCCGCACGAAACGCTGCTTGTGATCGATGCCGTAACCGGGCAGAACGGGCTCGAACAGGCGCGTCAATTCATGAGGGCAGCGAATGTCACCGGCATCGTTCTTACCAAGCTTGACGGAACCGCGAAAGGCGGCATAGCCGTCGCGATCGCAAAAGAGCTTAGGCTGCCGATTCGTTACGTGGGTGTCGGAGAACAGGTTGACGACCTAATGGTTTTCGATCCGGAAAGCTACGTGAACGGTTTATTTAACTGATATTCACGATACGATAAACACTTGGCAGACGAATCACGGCACAATCTAGACTATACGATGACGCTGCGAGCGATCGCCCTGGCGTCTAAAGGGATTGGCAGGGTGAGCCCGAGTCCGCTTGTCGGCTGCGTAATTGTTTCGAAAAAAGGTGATGTAGTCGGTGAAGGTTTTTACACTTTCGATGGCGTAACGCATGCTGAGATCCAAGCTCTCGCAAAGGCTCGTGAACTTGCGCGCGGTGGAACGGCGTACGTCTCACTCGAGCCGCACGACCATCACGGGAAAACGCCTCCTTGCACGGAAGCACTGATAAACGCCGGCGTTGTCCGTGTTGTCTGTCCGATCGAAGACCCGAATCCGCTCGTCTCGGGGCGCGGTTTCGAGTCGCTGCGAAAAGCAGGCGTGGAGGTCGTCACGGGGATTGCCGCCTCGGAAGCCTCGAAACTGAATGAAAAATTCATTTGTTGGCACCGGAAGGGGCGTCCGTTTGTCCACCTTAAACTTGCGATGTCGCTCGACGGGCGGATCTCATTGAACGGCAGTGTTTCAACGGCGCTTTCCGGGCCGGAAGCGTTTACGCGCGTTCACGCGCTCAGACATGAATACGATGCGATACTCGTGGGTGGAAATACGGCGGTGGTCGATGATCCCGGCCTGACCGACCGCAGCGGATCGCTGCGAAGGCGGCATCTCGTCCGCGTGATCCTGGACAATCGGCTGCAGGTGGAGGAAGGTCTGCAGATCGTGAAAACGGCGCGCCAAATACCGACGATAATTTTCACGAAGCCGGAAAACGATTCGCGAACGGACAAACTTCGCAAATACGGTGTTGAAGTTATAGCGACGCTGCCGCGCGGGGCGCGTGACATCGCCGGCGTCCTTGCAGAACTCAAGATCCGTGAGATCCAGAGCGTCCTTGTCGAAGGCGGAGCCGAGGTCGCCGGTGCATTTTGCGATGCTCATTTAGTCGACAAACTTACGTTCATCGCCGCTCCCCTGGTTATCGGTGGAAAAGACGCGCCGGTCGCGATCGGCGGCCGTGGCGCATCGTCGCTCGAATCCGCGCTAAAGATCGCCGACCTGTCAGTAAACATGATCGGCGATGACGTTGAGATCACCGGCTATCCTACGGCTGCATAAAGCCGGGATTCTGAGTCGCGAAAGGCGTCAGATTTGGAGATACATAAGGCATTTCTGCAGAGCCTAGTCCGAGAAAAGGCGCGGCGGAGTTAGGAGCAGGATCGTCTTGCGCGGCGAGAAAACGAGTGAACAATAACAAAGCAGGAGCACAAGCAGTCGATTCGGACTTGGACGTTCATATTGTCAAAGGTTCCCAAAAATAGTGCCTTGAGTAACGAGCCCGAACGGCCGCTTAGGACGAATTGCGGCCTTCATTTGCCAAAATCCCAAATTATTCAAATTGAACGAATCAGAGTTTCCTTGTTGAGGTCCGATCCGCATGTTGACTAGACTCGAACAAATGAGCGGATCTACGGCAAAAAAGTCGCTCGGGCAGAATTTCCTGGTTGATAACGGCATCGTCTCGAAAATCATTACGAGTGTGTCGCCGCGCCTAGGCGAGACTATTGTAGAGATCGGGCCGGGAAAGGGAGCGATCACTGATCGCCTGCTAGCTTCGGGGGCGACGGTGATCGCCATCGAGCTTGACCGCCTTCTCGTTCCGCGGCTGAGAGAACAATATTCATCGGTAAAGAATCTCACGGTAATTGAGGCCGACGCATTGTCCGTAAATTATCGGGAATTTCTCTCGAACGACTCGGCTCCGCTGCGGCTCGTGGCAAATCTTCCGTACTACATCTCGACGGCGATCTTACAGAGATTGATCGAATTCGCGAATGTCTTCTCGGATCTGACGCTGATGTTTCAAAAGGAGGTTGTCGAACGCATAATCGCGCAGCCGCGGAACAGGGAACGCGGTTTTCTGACTGTGTTTGTGGAAATGTATTTCAGGGCGGAAAAACTCTTTGACGTACCGCCGAGCGCCTTTTTTCCGGTGCCAAAGGTCACGAGTGCTGTAGTTCGGCTCCTTCCTCGTTCGTCGCCTTTGCCGGATATCCAAGTGTTCCGCTCGCTCGCCAGTAGGGCTTTCGCGATGAAGCGAAAGACGCTGTTCAACAATCTGGGTCGCGAACTCACGGATGCGCAGGCAGCCTTCGAACGTGCGGAGGTTGATCCAACCCGGCGCGCCGAGACACTCGATCGCTCGGAATGGCTAGCGCTTTATACGTCGTTTGCCGAGTTTCATGATCACTCGCAGGTACCAGGAGATTGAGCAAATGTTTATCTTTGTTGTGCTATACTATTGAGTTAATTTGATTTGCAAGCTAGGGGCATTTTTAAAAGTGAATAAAATTGAGATCATTCCGCTGGGCGGGATCGGCGAGTTCGGAATGAACTGCATGGGCATTAGGTACGGCGATGAGATGATCGTCGTCGATGCCGGTATGGGCTTTCCCGAAGAGACGCCTTACGGCGTAGATATCTCCATCCCGAATTTCGCTTTTCTCGAAGAATATCGTGACGATCTGACGGCGATAATTCTTACGCACGGGCACGAAGACCACATCGGAGCGCTCGCCTACATATTAAGGAAATACAATCTTCCGGTGTACGGTTCGCGTTTTACGCTCGCCCTTGCCGAAAAGCGGCTGGAAGAATTTCGGATGCTGGACGAGGTCCTTCTCCACCGCGTCAAAGCGAACGACGTGATCACCATCGGCAGTTTTGAGATCGAATTTATCCACGCTTCGCATTCATTGGTGGAATGTTTCTCGCTGGCCATCAAAACGCCGGTCGGTACGATTATTCACACGGGCGATTACAAGATCGACGACACGCCCGTGATCGGGCCGGCGTATGACCTTAAGACGCTGGGCCGCTACGGCGACGAAGGCGTGCTCGCATTGCTCGCGGACTCGACCAACGCCACCGTGCCCGGACGCACTCCTTCCGAACAAGCCGTCATACCTGCATTCCGCGAGATCTTCGAAGAAACCGCAGGCCGCTTGTTCGTCGCCACCTTCTCGTCATCGCTTCACCGCCTGCAGATCATTTTCGACGTCGCGCACGAATATGGACGCAAAGTATGCGTTCTCGGGCGCTCGATGCAGAAAAATGTCGAGATCGCCGAGGAACAAGGCCTGCTGCAGATCGCTCACGGCTTGATGATCTCTATGGGCGAAGCAAAATCGCTTGATGACGACGAGATCTGTTATCTGGTCACTGGCTCGCAGGGCGAGAACAGGGCAGCATTATGGAATATCGCGACCTCCACCTACAAAGGTTTGGAGATCGACAAAGGCGATACGGTAGTCCTCTCGGCCCGCATAATTCCGGGTAACGAGAAAAGCATCAGTCGGCTGATCGGTCACCTGTACAAACGGGGTGCGAACATCATCGAGGAAAAGCGGCGTCTCGTGCACGTCTCCGGGCATGCTTCACAGGAAGACATCAAGATCATGGTTGAAACAGCCAGGCCGAGATATCTCGTTCCCATACACGGCGAATACCGAATGCTTTTCCGGCATAAAGAATTCGTCAAGAACCACGTCGTGGGGTATTCCGACGATAACATCGTCCTGATCGAGAACGGCGACCTCCTCGAACTTGACGAATTCGGAGCTCGAGTTGTCGAAAAACACATCCTGCATAAAACGTTTATTGACGAAGAGTCGCACGATGAGATCGAGTATGAGGTCGTCCGCGACCGGAAGAAACTCGCATATGGCGGTGCGATCTCGCTTGTCGTAACTATCGACAAGAAAACACACCAGATCGCGGGCGAGCCGCAGATCACTTTTCAGGGTGTGGCGGGCATTGACCTATCGAACGGATTCGCCGGCGACGCCCGACAGGCAATATCGAACGCGGTCGCCGAAATGAAACGCGATCAGATCGCAGATAAAGCAGTTTTCAAAGAAAATCTTCGTATACATTTGAAACGGTTCGTGCAGAATAAGATCCACACGAAGCCCGTCATTGTAACGACCGTCGTGGAAATATAATTCCATTTGCAGAACGCCGCTCAAATACTTCGCGAATCGCAGTTGTCTATCGCCGCGGAAACGTATTCGCTGATCTCGATGCGACATGAAGATTTCGCCCGCTTGCTCGAGAATGCCGAGCTCAGCCCACGTATGTCGGCGCCGTTTTCCATTTTCATGGATAAGCACGAGGTGACGCTGATGCTCGACGACGTCGATTTCGAGACGATGCGGCACGCACTTCGCGAAGCAAAGATAGAGCGGGGATTCAGGCTGCTGACGTTTGAGACCGAACTCGATCTCAACGTCATCGGGTTTCTTGCGGAAGTCGCGCGTATACTTGCCGATTCGAGTATTCCAATCCTTGCAATGTCGGCCTTTTCTCGCGACCACATTCTCGTAAAACAACTCGATCTGGCCAACGCGCTGAAAGCCCTTGGGCCGTACGTACACGAACTTTGCTAGGTTCGCACCCGCTTCACCAACCGATGGAATGGAAGGACAAAGTGATTTTTCTAACAGGCGCTTCGAGCGGTATCGGAGAAGCGCTCGCTGTGGCGATGGCAGAGAAGGGTGCGGTTGTCGGGCTACTAGCCCGACGACGTGAACGGCTGGATAACATAGCCGCCGTTTGCGTGGCCGCGGGCGGCAAGGCCCGCGTTTTTTCAGCGGATGTAACAGACTCGAATGCTGTGTCTGCGGCGGCTGAGGCCCTCCGTGCCGAGTTTGGACGGATCGATATTATGATCGCGAATGCCGGCATCAATGGAAACGATGCGGACACGCGCGCCTATGTTCCTAATGCGGTAGAGAATGTTATTCAGACTAATTTAATGGGCGCCGTAAACGCCGTTCACGCGGTTCTGCCGCAGATGCTCGAACGGGGCGAAGGACAGCTTGTCGCCATTTCGAGTCTCGCCGGCATTCGCGGCCTGCCTAGATCCGCCGCTTATTCCGCAAGCAAGGCGGCGATGACCGCTTTCTTCGAAAGCGTCCGCCTCGATACGTTGAATACAAGCGTCGAGGTCACCATAATCCAGCCTGGTTTCATCAAAACCCCGCTGACCAGCGGACGCTCGCATAAAATGCCCTTCGTCATGGAGCTCGCTGATGCTGTACCGTTTTTTCTTCGTGCGATCGAGAAAAAAAAGAAATTCGCCGCCTTTCCCTGGCAGCTTGCGACTATCGTTCGGGCGGGGAAAAGTTTTCCGCCCTGGCTTTATGACCTTATCGCGGGCAAAGCCCAATATCGCAGCTAATGTGCGTCCGGGGAAACGCGACCTCTCTCGCTTTGACGTACTATCAATAAAAATAGAAAATTTCCTGCAGTCTCGTTTCCCGTAGACACATCTATATATGGATTATTTTCAAGCGATCGTCCTTGGGATAGTACAGGGATTAACGGAGTTCATTCCGGTCAGTTCGTCGGCGCATCTCGTCTTTGCCAGCCGCTGGGTCAACCTCTGGGGCGGAAATCCCGAACAAACGACGGCGACGATCGCGGTCATTCAACTCGGAACATTAGCTGCCGTCTTCGTGTATTTTGCCTCGGATATCGTCGCCATCGCGACGGCGTTCGTGCGCGACCACTGGCTCGCGATCACGCAGCGGCGTGGGCGACGATATTCGGGGACGCGCGGTGTGCGCCCGATCTGGTTGTCGGACGAGGCGTGGCTGGGATGGCTGATCATACTCGGATCGATCCCAGTCGGAACGATCGGCCTGCTTTTCAAAAAGTTCATCGAGGGCAGGGAAACAAAAAACCTTTGGACGATCGGCGTAATGATGATCTCGATCGCGATCTTGCTTGCCATCGCTGAGTTCGTGGGCAGCCGCCGCAAGCAGATGCGCGATCTCGGGATATTCGACGCCGTCGTCGTTGGTTTTGCACAGGTGCTCGCTCTCATGCCGGGTTCGAGCAGATCCGGCTCGACGATCATGGGCGGCCTTTTTGCCGGCGAAACTCGCGAAACAGCCGCCCGGTTTTCTTTTCTATTGTCTATACCGGCGGTCACCGCAAGCGGCCTTCTCGAGCTCAAACAGGCATATTCAATCGTTCCGCCTGAAAGTATTTATCCGCTGGTCGCATCGACGCTGATCGCCGGAATCGTCGGTTATGCGTCGATCTGGTTTCTGATGTCGTTCCTGAAACGAAATTCAACCGGCGTATTTATCGGCTACCGGATCATCGTAGGCACGGTGATCCTGTGTCTCCTGTGGCAGGGCGTGATCAGCCCACAGATCGGCTAACGGAATTTGCGGACGATATAGCTAATGGCAAAGGTCTGGAGTGTTCAGAAACATGATCATGAAGCCGTTCGTTCGATGTCGGCTTCGCTCGGCATCAAACCCGTCGTGGCTGCGATCCTTATCGCACGTGGGTATTCTGACGACGTATCTGCAAGAAAGTTTCTCAATCCGTGCATAGACGACCTTCATGATCCTGCGCTGCTAAAGGGAATGCCGGAGGCAATCGCGCGTATTTGCACGGCGATTGACGCCGGCGAAAAGATCCTGATCTGGGGTGATTACGACGTCGACGGCACAACCGGCACCGTTCTTCTTCGCAAAACTTTGAAGGCACTGGGCGGCGTCACCGATTTCCATATTCCAAATCGTTTTACCGAAGGCTACGGCATTAATATTCCGGCACTCGAGGCGGCCAAGGCGAACGGCTGTTCACTGGCAATAAGCGTCGATTGCGGCATACGAAGCTTTGAACCGGCCCAGTGGGCGGCGGAAAACGGCCTAGACCTAATCATCACGGACCACCACCTCTCCGATCCAATCCGCGGAAATCCGCGCGCCGTCGCGATCGTTAACCCTAATCAAACCGGATGCACATATCCCGACAAAAATCTTGCCGGTGTCGGCGTCGCTTACAAACTCGCCCATGCCTTACTTCGCGAGCGCGGACGCGAAGATCTGCTTCGTCCGTTCTTGAAGATCGCGGCGATCGGTACCGTTGCCGACGTAATGCAGCTTTCCGGCGAGAACAGATCGATCGTGGCCCTTGGTCTTAAAGATCTCACCGTAACGTCAAATTTTGGATTAAAGGCATTGATGGAGGTGGCGGATTGCCACTCGGAGATGACGAGCTATCACATCGGCTTTCGAATTGCTCCGCGCATCAATGCAGCCGGCCGCATGGACATCGCACGCCACGTCGTCGAACTCTTCGAGACGGAAAATTTTCACGAAGCTCGAAAGCTGGCCGGCGTCCTCGATTCAAGGAATCGCGAGCGTCAAGGCGTGCAGCAGCAGATAACGGATCTTGCGCTGCTTGAGGCGGCCGAAAGGGGCCCCGGAAACTTCATCGTCGTCGCCGGCGAGGGCTGGCATCGCGGCGTTATAGGTCTTGCGGCTTCGCGGATCGCTGAACGCCTAAACCGGCCGACGATCGTGCTATCGATCGAGAATGGATTCGCCCACGGCAGTGCTCGCAGCATCGCCGATTTTCACCTGGTCAACGCGCTTGATTCGTGTGCGGAATTGTTTGACCAGTACGGCGGTCATGCGGCGGCAGCAGGTATGAAACTTCCGACGGAGAATATCGATGAACTTCGCCGACGGTTAGATATTTTTGCGGGCGAAATTCTCACGGAGGAAAGACTCGACCGGAAGCTGCACATCGATGCGCTGCTTACGAGCCAAAGTATCGAGCTCGCACTTCTTCACGATCTCGCTGCGCTCGAACCCTTCGGTGCAGGAAATCCAACTCCCGTTTTCACCACGCGCGGTCTAACTATTCGATTCGAACCGAAGGTAATGAAGGACAAACATCTAAAGCTATATCTTGCAGATGAAACGGGACGGGCCTTCGAGGCCGTGTGGTGGGGCGGAGTCGAACACTCAATCGGGCAAACTCTCGGGGTGGGCAGCAGCATCGAAGTGGCCTACACTTTGGAAGCCAATTCCTGGCAGGGTAATACGCGGCTTCAGCTTGTCGTGCAGGACCTGAGAGCCGATACTAATAACAGTGGCAGAAACTAAAGACCGTCAAATCAAAGGCTTACAATTTCGGGCGAAACTTCCGGTCTACTTCCGGTTCGCCGCGATATTTCTGTTTGCCGTCGCGTTGCTCGCAGTGGTCATTGGTTTCTACCAGACACGCAATCCGGAATTCCGAATGAAGGGTTTTCCGACGTCGCTTTCGAAAGATGTTCTTGCCACGGTCGACGGCTACGAGCGGCGCGAGACCGAAGAAGGAGTGCCGAAATATTATATCAAGGCCGATAAGGCCACGACGTTCGCCGATAATCATCAGGAATTCGAGAACGTGTATTTGCAGGTTTTCGAAAACGGCGGCGAATCGTCCGATAAGATCACGGCCGTAAAAGCGGTGTACGTGCCCGAAGAAAACAAGAATTTTACAGCTTATTTCTCCGGCTCGGTCGGTATCGAAACGCGCAACTCGCTGCACGTCGATACCGATCAGATCACATATAAAAAAGCGGACGAGACTGCCTCGGTCGAAAACCTGGTGAATTTCCGCCGCGACAATTTGCGGGGCAGCGCAGTTGGTGCGGTTGTCCATTTGGCGGAAAAGCAGCTTCACTTGTTGAAAGACGTTAAGATCGACGCCTTCGATGAAAAAGACCAGAACGTAAAACGGGCTTCGGTTGTGTCCGGCTCGGCGATTTACGACCAGATCGCCGAAAAGATCACGGTCGATAACGGAGTGATCGCAACAATCTTCCCTCATGCGGAAAACTCGCGAAAAATCGACGTGTCAGCATCGCGTGGTGTAGTTCAACTCGCGGAGGTTGATGGAAAGCGAGATGTCTCGGAGTTAGAGCTTTTCGATGACGTTCACATCGACCTCGCTGCACCGGGCGAAAAGCCGACAAAGATATCGTCGGGTTATGCCATGTACAACAAACCGGAGGACCGTTTCGATCTAAGGCAAAATGTCGAGATCGTTACCGTCGAAGGTGAAAAGCCGACCGTGATAAAAAGCGGCGAGGCAGTTTATCAACAGAAGATCGGACATGTTGATCTGAGGGGCGGGGGAGAGATTACTCAGGGCACGGACTTGATACGCGGCGAAAGCATAAAGGCCGATCTGTACCCGGACCGTAAACTGAAATACGCCGCGGCGACCGGCAATGCCTTTTTAAGACAGACCGCGCCTGAACGGACGACAGAGGTCAACGCGAATGAATTGAATGCCGCATTTTCCGACGGACAAATCCTTTTGAAGGCCAATGCCATTGGAACTGCTGTAGCCATTCTCACCCCGTCGAATATTGCTGAATATTCGCAAGTAACTATGTCGGCGCCGAAAGCGATCTCTCTTTTGTTCGTGGGTGCAGGCCTTCTGTCTAAGATCGAAACTGATGGCCGCACGACTGTACAACTAGACGCCGCGGACAACAATCCTGACGCGGCGAATAAAAAACTGACGGCGGATTCGGTCAACACGGTCTTCGCTGCGGATGGAAAAAGTATTCAAAAAGCCGAAGCGATAGGAAACGCTGAGCTGATAGTCGACCCGCTAAAAGCGACGGTGGAAGGTTATTTAACAAAAATCGACGCTCCGCGTTTTGATTGTGAATTTTTTCCAACAGGCAACAATGCGCGGGTTTGCACAGCCTCGACGAAAGTAAGAACTGAGCGTACCCCGAAGATCGCGGATGCATCACGCGGAGTGCAGACGCTGACTTCTGATCGAATGAATGCTTTCTTTCATCAGTCGACAAAAGACGTCGAGCGGCTTGAGGCCGTCGGCGGCGCGAAGTTCACCGAGCTCGATCGGAACGCGTCGGCAAACCAGATCACGTTTACCAGTGCGGACGGCCGCGTCTCTTTGCGCGGCGGCGAGCCCACCGTTTGGGATTCGGCAGCACGCGCAAAGGCAAAAGAGATCGATTGGGACACGCGGGTTCAGAAATCATATCTGCGAGGTACTGTCAGCACGACTTATTACAGCCAGAAATCGACTGGCTCCGCCGCTCCGTTTGGCGGTACCGACAAACCGGTGTTCCTAACGGCAGAAAACGCGGAGATCGATCATCAGCGGCAGACTGCGGTCTATACCGGTAACGCCCGCGGTTGGCAAGAGAACAATTTCGTCCGAGGCGATAGCCTTACGATCCTGCAGAAAGAAGGGACCTTCATTGCGAATGGATCAGTCCAAAGCCTTTTATACGACGCGAAGCGAAAAGAGAACGGACGTGAGATCACGGTCCCGGTTTACGCAAGCTCGCAGAAGCTCGCCTACAATCGTGACGAGCGCATTTTGCATTATGAACAGAACGTCGATATTCGACAGGGCACTGACCGGATCACGGGCGGAGCGGCAAACGTCTTTTTATCGGCGAATAACGAAGTTTCGAGAACCGACATGGAACGCGATGTGGTCATCACGCAGCCGAACCGAAAGGCCGTCGCGGATTTCGCAAGCTACACTCAAGCCGACGAAAGCGTAGTGCTGCGAGGAAATCCCGCGCGGGTCGATGATGCGGAAAACGGTTCGTCGCAGGGCGGTCAACTGACTGTATATTTGAAAAACAATCGTGTCGAAGCCGAAGGAAAATCAAAACAGAACGCTGCCGGCCGGACCCGTTCCGTTTATAAGATCAAAGGAAATTAACGCCACTTGCAGACCACTTTACCGACCGAAAATGGAAACGGCCACCGCGAAGAGCAGGACTTCTCAGCGGCTCTTTTCGCGTCAGATTTACAAAAAACATACGGCAAGAGGCGCGTGGTCGACGACGTTTCGCTCCATGTGCGCCAAGGGGAAGTAGTAGGCCTTTTGGGTGCAAACGGAGCCGGTAAGACGACAACATTTTATATGCTCGTCGGACTCGAGCGCTCGGAAACGGGCGACATCCAACTGAACGGTCAAAACGTGACGACGCTTCCGATGTATTTACGCGCCCGCCTCGGACTCGGCTATCTCCCGCAGGAACCGTCGATCTTTCGAAAGTTGACTGCTGAACAAAATATATTGGCTGTTCTTGAAACCACTCGGCTTTCCCGCGCCGCGCGGTTTGCACGTCTCGATGAACTACTTGCGGAATTCGGTGTCGAGCACGTTCGACGCGTACGCGGTGACGCGCTGTCCGGCGGCGAACGTCGACGCGTTGAGATCGCAAGATGTCTGGCGACGGAGCCTAGTTATATACTCCTCGACGAACCGTTTGCCGGCATCGATCCGCTTGCGATCGACGATATTCGGGGAATTATTCTCTATCTCAAAGCGCAGGGAATCGGCATACTCATCACGGACCACAATGTCCGCGAGACGTTGGGCATCACCGACCGGGCCTACATAATGGCCGAAGGGCGGATACTCAAAAGTGGCGCCCCGGATGAGCTCATCGCCGACCCCGACGTGCGCCGGATTTACCTCGGCGAGCGATTCACGCTATAGAAAAACGTCCTTTCCATTTTCTGGCGAAAACTCGTATAATTTTCGTGTAAAGCAAGGTTTTTCAAGCCATTGCCTAACCCGAGAAAATCAAGAGTTTTTATGTCGTCGCTCCGTCTTACAACGTCACTACAACAGCGAATGGTCCTTACGCCGCAGCTTCGGCAGAGGATCGAGATGCTGCAGATGACATCGATGGAGCTTTCCGAGCTTGTCGAACAAGAGCTCGTCGCGAATCCCGTTCTTGAAGAAGTGCTGCCGGGCGACGAGGTTCAGGAAATTTCCGATAATATCCTCGATCAAAATGCGAACGGCGCGGATCCTACGTATTTGAATGGCACCGAATCCGATATTTTGAACGGCCAAAGTCCGGCCGGCGAGTCGGACAATCGCACCGACATCGCGGAGGAGGCGCTCGAAAACGGGTTTGACGAGGGCCAGCCCGCCGAGGCCGAAGGCGGCGAAGACATCAGCGGCGATGTTTCGGATCCCTTCGAAGAGATCGATTACGGACGCGAGTTTCAAGATTATCTCGACCCCGGCTATCGTACGCAGGAGATCGAATACAAGGACGACGCTCCGAGTTTTGAACAGTTTTTATCGCACAACCCGTCGCTCAGTGAACATCTGGAATGGCAGTTAAGCATGCTGGATACCACAAAGGGCGAAGAGAACGCGGCGATAAGCATCATCGGCAATCTGGACCCGGACGGCCGGCTCACGGCGACACTTGACGACATCGGCGGACTCGCTGAATGCTCGCTCGAAATTGCAGAATCCGCGCGTCAGATCGTGCTCAATCTCGAACCGGTCGGTTGCGGAGCCTTTGACGTTAAGGACTGCCTGATCGCGCAGTTAAATGCTCAGGGCGATGCCGAATCTCTTGCGGCGGACCTTGTTCGAAATCATCTCGAGGACCTTCAGCCCCACCGCTTACAGCATCTTTCAAAAGACACCGGAATCAATGTTCACGTTTTGAACGACGAGATTAATAAGATCCGCGTTCTCGATCCGTATCCGGGAAGGCGCTACGCCGCGGAAGAAGCGATTTTCGTAGCGCCGGAGGTGTACGTTGAAAAACTCGAAGATGAGTACGTTATTTATTTCACCGACGATGGAAGTCCGAGACTGCGTATCAGCCCGACATATCACCAGCTTCTCGATCAGAACGATACCTCTAAAGAGGCGAAGGATTTCATCAAGGAAAAGGTTCGCTCAGCTGTAGATCTTTTGAGGAACATCGAACATCGTCGTCAAACGATCTATCGTGTCGTCGAGTGTATCGTCGACCGTCAGCGTGACTTTCTCGATAACGGCGTCGAATACATTAAGCCGATGATGCTCAAAGACGTCGCCGAAGATATCGGCATGCACCTTTCCACGATCTCCAGAGTTGTCAATCGCAAGTACGCTCACACGCCGCAAGGCGTTATCGAACTGCGGCGTTTTTTCAGCGAAGGAATGATGAATGAGGAAGGCGAAGAGGTGTCGACACGTATACTCAAACTCAGGATCAAGAAGATGGTTGAAGAGGAAGACACTAAAAAGCCTCTTACAGACGAGCAAATTGCAAAGGTACTTAGTCAGGAAGGCGTAAAGCTTTCACGCAGAACGGTTGCGAAGTACAGGGATCAGATGAATATTTCCGGTTCGCGAGAACGCCGTACCGTTATCTGATCGACGGGGAATAAAACAAAAAAGGGGGAACGTATATGAAGTTCGAATACACTGGCCGTCACATTGATGTTACACCGGCATTGCAATCACATGTCGAACAGCACTTCGACCGCATCGGGCATCTGTTCAACGGCGATGCCACGAATGCGCACGTTATAATCGAAGTCGAGCGCGGCCGACACCGGTCCGAGATCATCGTAAACTGGCGTAATGAAGTGCTTACTGCCACGACGAGTGTAGCCGACATGTACAAATCCCTCTCGCAAACGATCGACAAAATCGAAAAGCAGGCGCTTCGTATCAAAAACAAAGTAATAGACAAATCCCATCGCGCCGAAAAGGCCGCAGTGGTCGCTGCGGTCGAAGCTGAGATACCGCCGGCGCCTGCGGCTTCGAAGATCGTCAACGAAAAGCGTTATCCGATCAAGCCCATGAGCGCGGACGAAGCCGTGCTTTATTTGAACGATCAAAAGAACGATTTCCTGGTTTTTCGCAATGCTGAAACCAGTCGCATCGCCGTTATCTACAAACGTAAGGATTCCAATTTCGGGCTTATCGAGCCTGTATAATCGAGACGTTACGAACGTTCCACAGTGATTTGATATCGACGTGTGACAGCTACTGCAAAACCTCCTCAGTTCATCATTATCACGGGCCTCAGTGGATCGGGAATGAGCTCTGCAACAAATGCGTTCGAGGATCTCGGTTATTTTTGTGTCGACAATCTGCCGCTGACGATGTTGTCGACATTTGCGCGACTGCTTATCCCGAATGCCGAAGAAGTTGCTGCCATCGAGAAAGCCGCGCTTGTGATAAACATACGCGAGCGACATTTCCTGTCCGAATTTCCCGGCGTGATCAATAAGCTTAAGAAGAAAAAGCTTGAACCTTTCGTTGTATTTTTCGAAGCGTCCGACGAAGTGCTCCAACGTCGTTTTTCCGAAACCCGTCGCCCACATCCGGCCGACAGCGGCAAAGGCCTTTTAGCGTCGATCCGTACCGAGAAGAAGGCTTTGAAGGAGGTTCGGACAATCGCCGATCTCATCATCGACACGTCGGACCACACCGTTCACACGCTGCGTCATCTGATCGTGCAAAAATTCAGCGGTTCGGAAGAGGGCAATCCGCTTCGTGTTCAGATTGTGAGCTTCGGGCACAAGTACGGCAACCCGCGCGACCTCGACCTTCTCCTCGACGTTCGACATCTGCCGAACCCGTACTTTGACGAAAAGCTCAAGCATCTCACTGGTGAGGATTCGAAAATCGTTAGGTTTCTCGACGATTTTGAAGAGGTTGGCGAGACGGCGGCCCGCTTCGCCGATCTGCTCACATATCTCTTGCCGTTTTACAAAAAGGAAGGCAAATCATATCTCACTATCGGTATTGGCTGCACGGGCGGCAGACACCGCTCTGTGATGATCGCAAACCGGCTTCGCGATATGCTCAAAAAAGGGAATTTCGATGTTTCAGTTGCCCACAGGGATATGCAAAAATAGCTTGTATTCCGAGTCTTCATCTAAATAACAACTGTATGAAAAAAGTCGGAGGAGTGATCATTTCACACGGTCAGGTTGCGACCGAACTCCTAACCGCGGCAGAAACTGTCGTTGGAGACCTAAGCCATATCACCGCCGTTTCGATCGGCTGGCATGATGATGTAGAACTCGCGAAGGACGAGATCGCGCGTGCGATCAAAAAAGTTTCCGAAGGTGCCGGCGTGCTCGTTTTGACCGATATGTTCGGTGGAACCCCGACAAATATCGCGGCAATGTTTCTCAAAGAGGGTGAGGTTGAGATCGTTACCGGCGTCAACTTGCCAATGGTCGTAAAACTTGCGTCCATTACCGAGGAAGTTGGGTTATCCGAGATCGCCCGCATGGTCGAGGAACAGGGAAAGCAAGCGATTTATAGAACAGCTGCGCTACTCGAGCCGAATAAGATAAGGAAGGATGCGGCAGGGTAACGTAAAGGTCGTAAATCATCTCGGATTGCACGCACGGGCCGCTGCGAAACTCATACGAACGGCGGGACGATTCAGCAGCACGATCAGTCTGATCAACCGGGGAATCGAAACAGCCGTCGACGCGAAATCCATTCTTTCCGTCCTCACTCTGGGAGCATCGTTCGGAACGATCCTTTCGCTCGAGGTAGGCGGGGATGACGAAGACGCGGCATTCGATGAGGTTACGAGAATTTTTTCAGACGGCTTCGGCGAGCTCTAACCCTTATGGTTTCGATCAATCCCAAAGGCAAATTCCAGAAAGTCGGGATCCTCGGGATTCCGCTCGGTTACGGCGCGGGACAGACCGGGAGCGAACTCGGTGTCGAAGCGATGCGTCTGTCCAAGATCCGTGGTGAGGTGCTGAGCAGGCATATTCAGCGGCTCGGATTCGATGTAATCGATTACGGAAATGCCGAGATCGTTAAGCCCGATGATACCGCCGACCTAAACCAGAATCCGCTTCACCTCGCCGAAATGATCGCGTCGTGTCGAAATATAGAAGCTTGTCTGCAGGAGATTCTGGCGGACAGTGCCCTGCCGGTCATTCTCGGAGGCGATCATTCTATCGCTATCGGCACTTTTTCCGCGATTTCGTCACACTTTCGCAAACGCGGAGAAGATGTCGGACTCATCTGGTTCGACGCTCACGCCGATATCAATACGCCCGAAACCTCGAATTCGGGAAATATTCACGGTATGCCGCTGGCGGTGATTCTCGGCGAGGGAAATGAGCAATTGGTTCAACTTGGCGGTTTTGCTCCGAAGCTTAAGCCCGAGTTTTGCGCCCACGTCGGAGCCCGCGATTTGGATGAGGGCGAGAAAGCTCGTGTAAATGCGCTCGGGCTTCGCGATAATTTTTTTACGATGAGTGACATCGATCGCCGCGGCATGCTCGAGTGTGTGAACGACGCTATCGCGATCGCATCGCAAGCTCCGGGCGGCTACGCTGTGACCTTCGACGTCGATATGATCGATCCTCGTTTCGCCCCCGGCTCGGGAACTCTTGTGCGCGGCGGAGCTACTTACCGTGAAGCGCACCTCGCACTTGAGATCATCGCTGAACACGGCGGCATGCGGTCTTTCGAGATTGTCGAGGTCAACCCGATGCTCGACCAAAGCAACATCACCGTTGAATTAGCGTGTGAGCTGATCCTTTCAGCTCTTGGGAAAACGATTATTTAGAAATCAGAAAACCCAAAAATATGAAGAAAAGAATCGCCATCGTTTTTGGCGGCCGTACAGGTGAACATGAGATCTCGATCCGGTCGGCAAAGGCCGTTATCGAAGCGATCGATCATCAAAAGTACGAGCTTATTCCACTTGCTATTATGCCGGACGGTAAATGGCTGCCGCCGGAGCAGTCGGCTAAATTGCTGCCGGAATCGGCTTCGGCCCTCCTGTCTTCCGGCCCGCTGACGGGACATGAGAGCCCGATCGCAGTGATTGGCGACACGCAATACAAAGGCGTGACCGCATTTGCTGCTGACGCAACGGCAGCTTTCACCACGCCTATTGATGTTATATTTCCCGTTCTTCACGGAACATACGGCGAGGACGGCACCATCCAAGGCCTGTTCGAGATGGCAGGAATTCCGTACGTCGGATGCGGTGTGCTCGCGTCCGCGTGCGGTATGGATAAGGTCTTTATGAAGGCGCTTTTTCAGGAAGCCGGCCTTCCGATCTGCGCGCATGTTTGGTTCCTTCGGAGCGAGTGGGAAGCCGACAACGACGCCTTGCTCAGCAAACTCGAAACAGCAATCCAATATCCTTGCTGCGTGAAACCGGCAAACCTCGGGTCGTCGGTCGGTGTTACCATGGCGTCCGCGCGTGAGGAACTTAAAAAAGCGATCGAGATCGCTGCTCTCTATGACAGAAAGATCATCGTCGAAGAAGGATTGAAAATGCGCGAGATCGAGTGCTCGGTGCTCGGAAACGATAAACCGGAAGCGAGCCTGCCGGGCGAATATCTGATCCGGGACCAATCGAAAGTATTTCTCGATTACGCCGAAAAATATTCGGGCACGGGCAACAATGAGTTTATCGTCCCGGCTCCGCTTTCCGCCGAACTCACAAAAAAGATCCAGGACATGGCGATAACGGCATTCAAGGCGATCGACGGTTCGGGCCTCGCCCGGGTAGATTTTTTTCTCCGAAAAGATAATGGAACGCTTTTGGTTAATGAGATCAATACAATGCCCGGATTGACCGATGCGTCCGGCTTTCCAAAGATGTGGGAAGGAAGCGGCAAAAAGTTTTCTTCGGTTCTGGACGAGCTCATCTCTCTTGCGATCGCTCGTCACGCCGACCGGCTGCGAAATCAAACAGCGGTTCCCGCGTGATCCCTCTATTTGGCTCGGGCTGCGATATAGCCAGCTCGGGTACGGATCGTGAGCCTCGGTCTTGATACACGCAGTTCAAGTCTGTGCCATTTCCCGTCTTTTTTGGGAGCAGCCGGTTGATAACCAACGGTGTACTGTTCGCCGAGTTCGTCGACAATATTGCGAAAGGCATCACGCATGGCTACGCCGCCGGGAGTGGCCACAAAAGTCCCACCCGTTTTGTCAGCGAATTTTTTCAGGACTGCTTGGTTTGTCGACCGCTGTATTACCGGAGAGTCCGCGGCCGCCATATCGATCGTGTAGATCGCCGCGTTCGCGGCAAGCGCGGCCTTCAAGGCTTTTTCCGTCGACGTCCGACTGCTCGTGTCCATTCCATCCGAAAGGACAATGATGGCGCGGCGCTTTTCCAGACGTGTGTTTAATTCTGCCGAAGCTTGAAAAACTGCGTCGTTCAGGACAGTCATTCCTTTCGCTGTGAGCTCGAAGATACGCTCCGAGACATCGCGTAAATTCGAAAAACTCTGGATGAGATTGACCTTCGAATCGAACGAATAGATCGCGACATTATCGCGTGGACGCAATCCGTCCAGGAACCTGATCGCGGCGGAGCGAGCAAGCACGACGCGCTCTTCCATGCTGCCGGACGTGTCAATTAATATCACGGCGGCGAATGGTGTTTCTTCGGCCGCAAAGATGCTTATCGGCTGTTCTATTCCGTCTTCAAATACCTTGAATTGGTTCTGATTTAAGCCGCCAACGTGACGGCCCTGGCTGTCCGATACGGCCGCGTTCATGACGACGAGCGTCGAGTCGACCGATACGACTTCATCGCCATCCTGAGCGAAAGCGTAAGAAACGAAAAACACGAGGCTGAGAGCGACAGCGAAAGTACGAAACATTCGTATAGGTTACGTTATCAATTTCGAAGTCTGAGAAGGCGTGCCGATCTAATTACCGCATTCGTACACTGGATCGCGATCACAGAAATACTATAACGGGTTGTCTTTTTGAGCTCATCGACTAGATTCTGCGTTGAGGCATGGAGATCATCAAATGCCTGAGCCGTAGTGTGCGGCACGTCATTTTTAGCGGCGATGACTTCGCCATCATCACCTCCGCCGAGCTCATCGCGTATCTTAGTGGCGAGTTTCTCCAGCGACTCGAGGCGCTTCTTATCTTCGGTTTTCAGCTTGGGCGATCCCGCAAGCGCCTTTTCCAGATCGTCCGCGATCGCCAGCGCTTCTTCGCCGTGCTTTAGCATTTCTTCATGATCCTTTTTGTCACGTTCGGACTGGACCTTTGCTAGCATGTCCTTATAGGCCTGTGATTCCTCATCGCTCTTGTCCCCGCGGCGATCGGGAAACAAAACGCTTCCATCGCTTTGCGCGCTTGCGCCACCCGCGAGGATCAGTACGAACGCGAGAAAGACCGTTAGCTGTAGAAACCTAGTTCGCATTATATTTACTGGTCGGCCGGCACCGGGTCCGGCGAATTTCCGGTAACTGCCTCGATCAATTTTGCGAGAAATTCGTCTTCGGCCAAGCCGGAACTTTGAACCGTGACCCATTCGGAAGTAAGGCCGTTGCCCGATCGACCTTCGACCTTCGCGTTAACGGATACGTTGTTTTGGATCCCGTCGATCGATTGTACCTCGATCGTCAGCGTAAACTGTGCCCGCGACCACGCGTTGTCAGCATACTGAAGAACGCCGTAGCGATTGAGCTCGTTCTGCGAGATCACTGGCCCCTTTCCGAAAACATACGGCTGCGTTATCAGAATTCCGTCGTTCGGCCGCGATGAGGCTTCATCGACCAGGATCTTTTTGTCTTTCAGCACGCCCCTGATAGCCTCGACCAGCGTGTCGCGGCGGGCAGCCAGCTTATAGGGGTTCGGAAGTCGGTCGCGGACCTGCGTTTTCCCTTTTCCCCAGTCGAACGAACGTGTCGCGTCCGTTCCACGCGACGTCGTCTTATTCGTGTCCTCTTTGATCTTCTTGGTCTGCGTGTCGATCCCTTTCTGCGCGGAAATACTCGTGACAGCTAAAATGACCGTAAATACCAACAAGATCGCGAGTTTCATGTATGTGTTTCGACCGATATTTCCTAAATTCGATGCTTTACGAATATAACGCAGTTGACGTGGAAACTAAATGATTTGATGTATCAAGAGAAAGGTTGGTTGTCGCTGCGCCGATCGGCGGTTCTTTGCGATTCGATAAGCATTAAATGTTTTAAGAAAGCGTGGTGAGCTCCGAACCAGGCAATGCAGAAGCCTGGAAAGCCGTCCAAAACGCCCAACTTTAAGATATAAATTTTTAGGAACGTCGCAATCCCGGTCGCAGCGGCTTTCAACGGCCTGGACTTGCGACCGCGTTCAAGCATCTGCTTTGCTCCGAGCGGTGAATATCGCTCTCCGATCATTCGGTGATGCTCGGCGGCGCTCGTCACACTGAAATGAAGCAATTCGCCGTGGAGAGAACCCACCTTCGTTTCGGGCGACATAGCGACGCTTTCATGGACGATCGCATTCGTCCAGGAAGCCTTTCGTCTGTCGAAAAGACGTATAGGCCGGTCCGGGTACCAGCCGCAGTGTTTGATCGGCCTGCCCATATAGAAGGGAAGCCGGGAAACTGAGTAAGCGTCCGCAATTTCTTTCTTTTCCCGTAGGCCTTGTATAGATCTCGCAAGCTCTGGCGAAACGCGCTCATCAGCGTCGAGACTAAGTATCCAGTCAAATTCCGCCGAATCGACACCGAATTGCTTTTGCTCGGAAAAACCCGGCCACGGCCTCGAGATCACCCGTGCCCCGACCGATTTCGAGATCTCGAGCGTGTGATCCGTGCTTTCCGAATCGACCACAAGCACCTCATCGGCCCAATCGACTGATCGAATCGCTGCGGCAATATTATTTTCTTCGTTAAAGGTGATTATTACCGCGGAGATCTGCACGGCAACGATTGTCGCAAACTTAGAGCGAAACTTAAAGCGTATCGATTCTCACACTTTGAGTTCGCTCTGTATTGGACCGTTGTTTATTTGTCTGATTCAGGCGACTGAACGTCGATGTTGTTTATCTGGAACGTCGTCGAGGTCGCTCGCTGAAGATCGGCTAGGGCTTTACTGTAGTCGGTCTCGGCACGAATTTCCGAATTGCGTGCGTTCGTCAACGTGTTTTCCCGCTGGAAGAGAAAGAAAGTTGTCGACTTGCCGGAATCGAATAACATGCGTTCACCCTCAAGTTGCTTTTCAGCGTTCTCGCGTGCTCGCCGCGATGTGAATACACGCTGCCGAGCCGTTTCGACGCCCTGCACCGCATTGCGCACCTCGACTATCACAACTTGTTCCTGTTGCCGCAGCTGCGTATCGATCTGATTCGCGGTGATTTCCGCTCCAGCAAGATTCGCTTTCGCCGTTCGATTTCTGAGCGGGAAAGAGATAGTTACACCGATCGAATAATTCGGTGCATCCGAGCGAAATATGTTCGCGAAGGATCTGTTGAATCCGCCCGCCAAAAATGAAGGCGTTCCAGGAATCGTTACCGTCGGCACCGTGATGGTGGCTCCAGGATTTAAGCGCCTCAGTTCTGATAAGAGAAATGCGTTCGCACTGAAACTTGGATCGCCTGATATCAGCAAGCCTGTCGTTGGGTCAGTCGATACGCCACCCCTGGAAAGTCCGTCAAGCGAAAAGGTCGTGTTGAGATCGATCTGCGGTTTTGTCTGATTCTTGAAATATCGCACATCGATCGCGTTTATGTCACTCGCGAGTTTTAGCCGTCGCAGTTCGTAACGATTAGCCATTGCCGATTTTACCGCTTCATCTAGATCCACGGCATCAAGTGTAATGGCGGCTTTGTCGGTCGGCATATAATTCTGCGTCCATTCGGGCGAAGCAGCATCTTTTAGGATCAACTGTTTGAGGCTATTCTCCGCAATTGAAACCTGCTGTGTGGCAAGCAGCAAATCGGTTTCCCGATTAGCGAGCTCCGTCTCGACTTCCCAGCGCGCGAGCGGAGCCGAAGCTCCCGCGTTGATGCGAGCTTCGACCTGACGTAGATTCTCACGTGAGAGTTCGAGATTAGCCTGGCGATTCTGCTGATCGCGAAGCGCAAAAACCAGATCCCAATAATTTCGCTGCACCTGGGCGATCGTATCTATCGTCTGCCGTCGAAAATCAGCGTCGGTCTGTTCCAATCGCCTACGTGCGATCTTCAAATTGCGTCGCACGTTGTCGATACCGAAGTTACGCATGAGCGGCTGGGTGAAGCGGATGCCGGTGTTCGATGAATAAATCGCGCTCGCGGCACCAGTGCCGAGCGATCCCGAACTGACCTGCGCCTGCGCGAATGCATTTTCGGTTCGCGTGTTGTTAAAAAACACCTGATAATTTCCGCCGCCCGGCTTGATGAAGTGCGTCATGCTCGAGTTCAGGGAAAAATCGTTGGTCGCCGCCGAACCTGTCGTCGAGTTTCTGGTGTAGGTGGGCGACAATGTAAATACGGGGTCGTAAAAGCCGCCGATCGATCGGATCTGTGTTTCCTGAAAACGGACGTCGTCACGCGTGATCTCTATCGAATTGTTGTTTTCCAGAACTTTTCTAATTGCCTGGTCTATCGAAAGCGGAATCGGATCGGCGAGCTGCACCCCAACGCGTGTAAGATCCGGACGTGGGGAATGTGTTGTCGACAAAGGTATCGTCGGGGCGTTTTGAGTGGTCGTCGCAGCAATAGTAACACCCCTATCGGCCGCGATCTTTGCGACTTCCTCTGTCTGAGAGAACGCCGCCGAAGTACCAAAAAGACCCACGATCAGGGCTGGAATCAGATGTTTTGAATGACGTTTTAGCATTATTGAGATCGCTCAGGGCGCGTTGACGAGTATTTATGAAAAGGTCAAAACTCAAACGGATACTACGACCATCAATTTCGTTTAGTTTCAACAATTTCAACGGCTTCCAAATGCGCGAGAGCCTTTTCGGGCGTTGAAATTTCCTCTCATTTGCGTTATCGTCAACCTTTTGACCATCCGCTTTTCGACAGGAGTTTTTATAACAGAATGGCTATCAAAGTAGGGATAAACGGGTTCGGCCGCATCGGAAGAAATGTCATGCGCACGGCACTTGGCGATTCGGAGATCGATTTCGTTGCGGTAAACGACCTGACTGATACGAAAACGCTCGCTCATTTGCTGAAATACGATTCGATAATGGGCAATCTCGACCATGAAATAGCCGCTTCCGGCGACATGATCAGCGTCAACGGCGACTCCTTTAAAGTCTTTTCCGAGAAAGATCCGGCTGCGATAGATTGGGCATCTGTCGGTGCCGAGATAGTAATCGAATCTACCGGTCGTTTCACCAAAGCCGAAGACGCTTCGAAGCATCTACGCGGCACGGTTAAAAAGGTGATCATCTCGGCGCCCGCTAAGGGTGAAGATGTAACCATTGTTCTTGGCGTTAACGAGAAGACGTACGACCCCGCCAAACATAACATCATCTCTAATGCTTCGTGCACGACTAATTGCCTCGCTCCGGTCGCTAAGGTTATTCACGAAAAGTTCGGGATCAAGAATGCTTTGATGAACACGATCCACAGCTATACAAACGACCAGCAACTGCTTGATCTTCCCCACAAAGACCTGAGACGCGCCCGCGCCGCAGCGCTTTCAATGATCCCAACCTCGACTGGCGCCGCCAAAGCGGTGGCACTTGTGATTCCAGAACTAGCAGGAAAGGTTGACGGCATCTCGGTTCGGGTGCCTACGCCCAACGTCTCACTCGTCGACGTAGTGATCAATGTCGAAAAAGAGACTTCTACCGAGGAAGTCAACCGCGTCTTGAAAGAAGCCGCCGAAGGAGAACTGAAGGGAATTCTGGCCTATACCGAAGAACAGCTCGTCTCGATCGACTTCCGCGGAAACTCCAATTCATCGATCGTCGATGCCGAAAACACAAAGGTGATCGGCGGCACCATGATGAAGATCCTGGCGTGGTATGACAACGAATGGGGCTACTCGTGCCGCGTCCGCGATCTCGTCAAATTTATCGCGGCCAAAGGAATGTAAAGCCGGCGGTTCTCCCACAAGTTTTATGAAGTACCTTTCCCGCTTCGCTCTCTCAATCGCGATTTTGTTTGTCTTCGGTTCGTTCGAGAGGATCGCGGCTCAACGCGCGAAGGTTCCTCCCCGCCGCCCGCCGCGTCCTGTCGAGCTGTTTACGACCGCTCAGCCCGACGCGACAAAAACGCTTTCGCCTGTTGTTCAGCGCCGCATGGACGCCTTTCAGAAGGTCTGGACCACGATAAACGACAATTACTTCGACAAGACATTCAACGATCTCGACTGGCAAAAAATAAGAGCTGAATTTGCGCTAAAGGTGGAAAAGGCAGCTAGCGACGGCGAGATGTATCTGCTTCTAAATCAGATGATAGGCCGGCTGCAGAAATCCCATCTCGTCGTCATCTCACCCGACGTTTATCAAGCCATCGAGCGGGCGAAGGTCGAGGCGAAAACACGTGAGGCCGAGCGAGCGGCAACCGAACACGACACTGCGGAAAATACTACGGCGCCGGATCTCGACGATCCGTTGACGGAGTACGGTATCGGTGCCGACCTTCGCATCATAGATGATAGATTCGTCATTACGCGGCTCGACCGCGATTCTGCCGCGGAATATTCCGGCCTTAAGACCGGTTACATAATTGATAAAATAAACGGCGTTTCGCTGGCCGAACTATTAAGACGTGTCGATTTGCAGGGCTCGAATGCCGCGAAGGTTCGCAAATACTTGCCTTTCGAGATCGTCAATTCTTTTTTGAACGGTGAAAAAGATAGTTATGTCACTATCACTTACAGCGACGCGGCCGACACACCGAAAGAGGCGAAGATCCGCCGCGAAAAGTTGAGATCGGAAACGATCACTCTCGGACGTAACTTTCCCGACAGGCAATTAAAGTTTGAGGCCGAATCGCTGAGCGACGAGGTCGGTTACGTGCGTTTCAACCTTTTCGCGATGCCGGTCATCGGAAAGTTCTGTGACGCTCTATCAACGTTGAAAGACAAGAAGGCTCTCGTTATTGATCTTCGCGGAAATCTAGGCGGCGTCCTTGCATCCATGGTCGCTCTCGGCGGAATGCTGACGGACAAACCGCTCGATCTCGGAACATCGATTTACCGAAGCGGCAGCGAACGTCTCACCGCTGAGTCAAAGAAAAAGAATTTCAAGGGCAAAATTGCGATATTGACGGATTTTCAGACTGTGTCCGCTTCCGAGGTTTTTGCCGAATCACTACAAGATGCGGGCCGCGCCGTCGTGGTGGGCGATACAACGGCGGGTGAAGCACTGCCCTCCGTCGCCGTGGAACTGCCGACCGGCGGTGTGCTTCTGTATCCAATCGCCAACTATAGATCGTCTTCGGGCAAATATTTGGAAGGTAACGGCGTCACCCCGGACGTTCGGGTCTCGCGCACGCGAAAGGCGCTTTTGGCGGGCATCGACGAACAACTTAAAGCTGCAGTCGACACACTCCGCGATCCGGGTTTTGCGATTCATCCGAA
This sequence comes from Pyrinomonadales bacterium, assembly GCA_038254305.1. Classification (GTDB taxonomy): domain Bacteria; phylum Acidobacteriota; class Blastocatellia; order Pyrinomonadales; family Pyrinomonadaceae; genus OLB17. Next base: position 32,034 of record JBBSGG010000003.1, on the reverse strand, counting down.
GACCGCTCCGCCTGCGAACTACTACGGTACAACGGGACGAGAATCTACACCTACACTGCCACCGCCGCCTCCTCCTTCACCAAAGCCGGCAGCGACGAGAACCGCAGGCGGAACGAGCGGTACCACGGCGTCGGGCACATCTTTCACGGCGGCGGCTACGGATATTAAAGATAGCCAGTCGCGAAAGATTCTGGACGAATTCGTCGAGAAGATCGGCGGCAAAGCGGCTCTCAGTCAACTCAATTCCTATTCACTTACCGGGCACGCGGAGATTTTTTTGAAAGGCGCGACTAATCAGTTCGACATCGGAATATTTTATGAGAAGCCCGCCAAGTATTCCGAGATCATGCGGTCTAAAGCCGCCGGTGAAGTTCGCGAGGTTCATAACGGGCCCACGAATTTTGTTCAGACCGAATATGGCCTGACGCGCGATCTACCAGGATTTGCTAATACGGGTGATCTGGATATGTTCGCGCCTATCCGAAGCGCAGCGGACCTCGGTTTCTATAAGTCTCTGAGATTCGTCGGTGTTTTTGACCGCGACGGGCGAAAGGTCAATCTCATCGACGGCCGTACAAAAGATGGTTATTATCTCGCGCTTGCTTTCGACGTGGAAACGAAGCTGTTGGTAAGTTTTACCGGTTCGTACTATGGACTAGGTTTTTCGGATTATAGAAAGGCCGGATCGCTGCTCCTGCCTTACCGTATCGAGCGCGAACGCGTGATGAACATCACGCTTGATGAGGTCAGGGTCAACGACCCGATCCCGCCGGACAATTTTTCGAAAAAGGAGAATTGTTTCGACAAAGAGCTTTAGTAATCCTCCAGCAATATGGAAAAGAAAACGATCCGCGACATGGATCTTGCGGGCAAGACTGTTTTTATCCGCGTCGATTTCAATGTGCCGATAAAAAGCGGTGAGATCGAGGACGACACGCGTATTCGCGGCGCGATTTCTACGATAAACTACGCTGTCGAACATGGCGCGAAGGTGGTGCTCGCCTCGCATCTAGGGCGTCCGCTCAAAGACAAAAAGAAAGCGGACGAGAAAGGAATACCGTTTGAAGTGTCGAAGTACAGCCTGCAGCCCGCCGCCCGACGACTCTCCGAGCTGCTTGGAAAGCCGGTTGATTTTGAGCGATCGGGGAACGATGTCGCGGCCGCAATACGGGCGATGAAAGAAGGCGATATCCTCATGCTCGAAAACTTAAGGCTCGATGCGGGCGAGGAAAAGAACGATTACGAGTTCGCTAAACGACTCTCGGCCGGTATCGATATCTTCGTTAACGATGCATTCGGGACAGCACATCGTGCCCATGCTTCTACTGAAGGCATTACGCATTACGTCCCGCATTCCGTTGCTGGTTTGTTGATGGAGAAAGAGCTCAATTTTCTCAGCCAGGCTTTGCACAATCCCGCTCGCCCGTTCGTGGCGATTCTCGGCGGTGCAAAAGTGTCTGACAAGATTCCCGTCATCGAATCCCTGATCGAGCGAAAGGTCGACAAACTTTTGATCGGCGGCGCGATGGCATACACATTTTTCAAAGCGCAAGGTTTTACTGTCGGTAAGTCTCTCGTCGAAGACGATATGATGCCAAAGGCTCTTGAGATCGTTGAACTTGCCGATAAGGCGGGCGTCGAACTGATACTGCCGACAGACCATCGAGTTGTTGATTCGTACGATCCACTTAACTCCGCGAAGGTCATCCCGATCGCCTTTACGAACACCGGTCTAGTAGGGCTCGACATCGGCCCGGAAACGGTGGCTATTTTCGAAGCCGCTCTCGAGGGTGCGAAAACGATAATCTGGAACGGGCCGATGGGGATGTTTGAAGAAAAGCCTTTTGACGAGGGAACGATCGCGATCGCAGAGGCGGTGGCGGCGGCCACCGAAAAGGGTGCCGTATCGATCGTCGGCGGCGGCGATTCGGTCTCAGCGATAAATCATGCAGGCCTTGCCGACAAGATCTCCCATATTTCCACTGGCGGCGGGGCAACGCTGGAGTTTCTCGCCGGGGACGACCTTCCCGGCGTCGCGGCACTCGAGGACAAATAATGCGCAAACCTGTTATTGCCGGAAACTGGAAGATGTTCAAGCTGATAGGCGAATCGGTCGAGACGGCGGTGGACTTGAAACGCCTTGTTGCAAACGCAAACCACTGCGAGGTTGTCATTGCTCCCGCCTTCACAGCCTTAAAGAGTGTCACCGACCGGCTCGAGGGCTCGAATATTCGCGTCGCCGGCCAAAACTGTTCAACGGAGCCTGACTTCGGCGCCCACACCGGTGAACTCACCGCCGGAATGCTTCGCGACGCCGGTTGCTCGCATGTGATCGTCGGGCATTCCGAACGGCGGCAGTTTTACTGCGAAACGGATATTTCGGTGAATCGAAAGACGAGATCGGCGATCGCGGGAGGATTGACAGCGATCGTTTGCATAGGCGAAATGCTTCATGAAAGAGAAGCGGGAAGTGCCGAATCGGTCGTCAGAAGCCAATTGTTATCTGGGTTGGAAGGTTTGACAGTTACCGACCTGAAACGTATCATAATCGCTTACGAGCCTGTTTGGGCGATAGGTACGGGTAAAACCGCCACGCCTGACCAGGCTCAAGAAATGCACGCAGTAATACGCCTGACGCTCGGAGAGGTCCACGGTGAGTCGGTCGCCGGCAGCGTTCGAATACTTTACGGCGGCTCGGTAAAGCCTGACAACATCGGGGTCCTGATGGGGCAAGAAGACGTCGACGGTGCGTTGGTCGGCGGAGCAAGTCTCGACGCGGAAAGCTTCGCGAAGATCGTAAATTACAGATAGCCTGGACGGAAAAATATTTTGCTTTATATTCTCTACGCGTTATTTTTTATTTCCTGCATCGTGCTTGTCGGCTCGGTACTGCTACAGCCGGGAAAGACCGACGCAGGCGCTCTGTTTACGAGCAATGTATCGAGCGCGGCATTCGGACCACGCGGAACAGCGTCTGTGCTGTCGAAGATGACGATCGCCTCGGCTGCGATCTTCATGCTGTCCGCCTTACTCATTTCGATGCCTGCTCTTAGCGGAAATGTCTCCGTCCTTCAGAGTACTGCTGCGGAAAGCCCGGCGGATACTCCGGCCGAGGCTCCAGTGTCTGCCGAGCAGTCGACCGCGCCTGCTTCCGCCAATACGCCTGTCGACGAAAATGCGAACGGGGCACTTATCGAAACGCCGGCAACTAATAAATTTGAGGCGGACGCAAACAAGGGCACGACGGCTCCTGCTAATAAATAGTTCTTTTCACAATTCGATCTAGTTTGCCGAGGTGGCGTAATTGGTAGCCGCGCACGTTTGAGGGGCGTGTGGAGCAATCCGTGCGGGTTCGAGTCCCGCCCTCGGCACCATGCAGACAAGAAAAAGGACAGCTTCAGCGGCTGTTCTTTTTTGTTTTAATCCGAAATGATCATTGTGCCGGTTCCTTCGTCGGTGAAGACCTCAGCAAGCAGGCCGTTGCGGCTATTTCCGCCGATGACGTGAGCAGAATGAACACCGGCACTGACGATTCCGATCAGACTTTCGAGCTTCGGGATCATCCCGCCGGTCGCGCGGCCGCTGTCGATAAGATGCTTTGCGTCAGAAGCGGTCAACTGTGAAAGTTTTGTCGATTCGTCGCTCGCATCCAGATAAATGCCATTCACATCAGAAAGCAGGATCAGCTTTTCAGCGCCGAGCATGACGGCGATCTCCGCAGCGATAGTGTCCGCGTTAACGTTGAAAACTCGGCCGTCATCATCCGCGGCGAGTGACGAAATGATCGGCATGTAATCGTTCTCTAGGAGAAGATGTATCAGTCGGCTGTCCACGCTGACTACATCGCCGACATGGCCGAAATCGACGGTTCGCGTTTCGCCTGTTTCGCGATCAAGAACGTCTCGCGGCGGCCGCCGAACTGCTTTGATCACGCCGCCGTCGATACCTGACAGGCCCACCGCCTCTATTCCGCGATGCCGCAGGGCCGAGAGTATCTCGGTATTGATCTTGCCGCGAAATATCATCATCGCCAGATCGAGCGTGTCGTCATCGGTCACGCGCCGGCCCTCGATGACGGTTTGAACGACTCCTAAGCGTTTGGCAAGTTCCGTCAATTGCTTTCCGCCGCCGTGCACGACGCACACGCGGATCCCAACCTGATGAAGAAGGGCAAGCTCCTGCGCGAGCGATGAAAGGTTGGCCTTGTCTTCAGTGATCTTGCCCGACATTTTGACGACAAAAGTCTTTCCCTTGAATCTTTGAATATAGGGAAGTGCCTCGCGAAGCAGGTCTAGTGTGTCGATATTCATTTGATCGAGCTTGCGATGATGGCCTTCTGTATATGCAGACGGTTTTCGGCCTGGTCGATCACGACCGAATTTGACGAATCGATCACCGAATCCGTTACGATCACATTTCGCCGCACCGGCAGACAATGCATAAAAATGCCGTCGTTCGAACGCCGCATCTTTTCATCATCCACGATCCAACGCGCGCGGAACTGCGATCTATATTGCATGTCCGCTTCGGCGTTGCCGTAAAATTGTTTTCCGCCCCAGCTTTTCGCGTAGACTATGTCTACGTCGTCGAACGCCTCGTCCGGGTCGTTCGTGAATTCCAGCGAGCCGCCGGATAACTCGGCCGAGGCCTGTATCTGCGTTAAGAGTACCTTATCCAGTTCATAGCCCGCCGGATGAGCGATTCGTACATCTTGGCCGAACTGCGCGGCGGCCAGTGCGAAGCTGTTTGGCACCGCCATCGGCAGCGGCTTCGGATGCCACGCCCAGGTTAGCAAAACTTTTTTCTTTTCGTGCCCGAACCGTTCGCGGATCGTCATCATGTCCGCCATCGCCTGACAAGGATGATGCATCGCCGACTCAAGGTTGATGATCGGTTTTGAGGCATAGTTCGCGAACGCAGACAGTATCGGATCCGCTCGTTCACTCTTCCAATCCTGCAGATCCGCAAAGGTACGGACCCCGATAGCGGAAACATAACGCTCAAGTACGCGTACGAACTCCTTCAAATGTTCCGTTTTAGAGCCGTCCATCACGGCGCCGTCGCGATGCTCTAACGTCCAGCTGGTGCCGCCCGGTTCGAGGATCACTGCGTTTCCGCCCAACTCGTAAATGCCAACCTGCATCGATGCCCGAGTACGAAGCGACGGGTTGAAGAACACCAGTGCGATGGATCTGCCGCCGAGCGTCTTTGCGTTCAGTTCACCCCGCTTCATTGCAAAAGCATTTTGGATGAAATCTTCGAGTTCGTCTCGTGAGAAGTCGCCGGTGTTAAGAAAATTATTTTGCACCCAGAACCTCCACGAGCATATCGATCTGTGCGGTCGTAATGTTAAGCGGCGGTAACAGGCGCAAAACGTTAGGGTCGCTTGAGGTGCCGGCGATGATCTTGTTCTCCAAGAGATGCGCGTGCATTTCGGCGCATGGTGAACTGAATTCGAGCCCGATCAAGCAGCCTTTGCCCCGAACACCCACAATTTCCTGGTTTTCAGAAAGGGCGGAGTGCAAATAAGCTTCCACTTTGCGTACGTTATCGAGCATCGCATCATTATCGATGGCTTCGATGGTTGCGATCACGGCCGCCATCGCCAGCATTCCGCCGCCGAAAGTCGTTCCGAGGTCGTTCAGATGGATGTCGGCCGCGACACGCTCGGTAACGAGACATGCCCCGACCGGGACGCCGCTTCCCAGCGATTTGGCAAGCGTAATAATATCCGGCTCTATTCCGCCCGCGTTTTCACTTCCGCCGAAGAACCATTGACCGGTGCGGCCGATGCCCGTCTGCACTTCGTCAAAGATCAACAGCGCGCCTGCGTCGTCACAAACCTTTCGCAGTTCGACGAAAAATTCGGGAATAGCTTCACGAACACCTGCCATCGACTGGATCGGTTCGATGATCACGGCCGCCGTTTCTTGATCGACAGCGTCGCGCGCACTTTCAATATCGGCGAATTCTGCCGACGTGTGAAGCGGCACGTTCGGCTCGCCAAGCTTGCGGTATTTGCCGAGAAAGGTTGCGGAGATCGCGTCGGCAGTTCTCCCGTGGAATCCGCCGCTGAACGACATGACCTTTTGGCGTCCGGTTGCCATTCGAGCCATCCGCATGGCGTTCTCGTTAGCTTCAGTGCCGGAATTGCAGAAGAACGCTTTGGTCAACCCTTTAGGGGCAATCGAGACTAGCTTTTCTGCGGCACGTCCTCGAATATCTGAATAAACCAGGTTCGAGTAAAACAAAAGTTTACTGCTCTGGGCCGCGAGCGCCGCGACGACATGCGGATGCGAGTGTCCGGTGCCGCACACGGCATGGCCGCCATAGAGATCGAGATATCGATCGCCTTCACTCGTCCAAACCCATGCACCCGAGCCTCGTTCGATCGCGAGATCCATTTTCTTATAAGTGGCGATTTGAAACTCGTCCTCGACGGCTCTTGTTTCCTGAAAACTGCTCATATTGATCACGGATTGCTGCCCGCGAAAATTAGCCCCGTCTTTTCATCGAGCCCGAACATGATGTTCATATTTTGGATTGCCTGACCGGCCGCGCCCTTGACGAGGTTGTCGAGCGCCGAAAACACTGCTACGTGCTTTCCATCGGAACTCACACCGACGTCGCAGAAATTCGTATTCTTCACCCAGTTGATATCTGGCGAGCCTTCAACCATCCGGACAAAAAAGGCATCGCCGTAAAATTTGTGATAAAGACTGCGGAGATCCTCATTCGCAAGGTTTACTGTGGTCTGGGCATAACACGACGCGAAGATGCCGCGTGACACCGGCAGGCTGTGCGTCATAAAAACGAGATCTCCATTAAAATCTGAGGACTCGTTCAACTGCTGACGGATCTCCGGGATGTGCTGGTGAACGAATGGTTTATAGACGTAAAAAGAATTGCTTCGTTGCGGATGATGTGTATTGGCGGCCGCTTTCACGCCGGACCCGGACGAACCGGTTTTTACATCCGCCACGATCGGACCAGTGACCAGACCGCTGCTGACAAGCGGGATCAATGCAAGAAGCGTCGCGGTCGCAAAACAGCCGGGATTTGCAACGAATCGCGAAGCAGCGATCTTTTCGCGATTTATCTCGGTCAGGCCGTATACGAACTCCTTTTGGACGGCCATCTCCGAATGCTCGAGATTGTAAAAGCGGGAGAATTCCGCGGCATCGTTTATCCGGAAATCGCCCGAGAGATCGACAGCTTTTGCCCGGTCGCAGAGTTTTGGGATGAGTGTCATCGCCTGTCCGTGCGGAAGCGCGAAAAACGCTATGTCGATACCGTCGAGCGCACTGTTGGATTCGGGCATTTTCTCGAAAACAAGATCGGTTAGCCCCAACAAGTTGCGGTGGACGTCGCTGACGTTTCGCCCCGCCTGTTCGTTAGCGGTCACGAATGCGACCTCGGCAGCCGGGTGAAAAAGCAGTATTCGCAGTAATTCGCTCCCGCCGTAGCCTGACCCGCCTATTATTGCCGCTCGTATCTTTTGCATTTCGATTTCTAGGAAAGAACCTCAGCCGAGGCTGTTTCGTTCATTCGCGACGTTCCCGCTGTTACAAGTTCAAATAAGCGGCGCCCATCGCGACGAGCATTTCCGGCGCTAATTCCGTATTTCCCTGCGACAAAATCCTCACCCATTTGAGAATCGGTAACGGAGCCGGCGACGACGTCGATCTCGATCGCGAACGCCGAAAGGGCAGTGATGCCGCCGAGGACCCCCACATAATCCGACGCGCAAAATACGAATGACGAAGTAGCCGACTTGATCTCTTCGTCCTTTAGTACCGAATCGACGGCGTACCCGCCAATGATGCCATCTCCCAACTCGATGACGATAAGATCAGGCTCGAACGTGTTCAAGTGATTAATTATTGCTTTGGCGACCGGAGCAAGATCGTCGATCCCGACCGTGGAGGGAAGTCCGCAGTCGAGAAAACTAGCCGTCGCGACCGCGCCGTGGTCGTGCATATGAAGTGTATCGCGGAGACACGCGATACCTGATATCTTTCCGGCCGCTACCTTGAGTCCTGCCTGATTGGCTTTCTTAATGATCTCGGTCGCCGCGACAGTCTTGCCGGAATTCATGCATGTGCCTGCAATGACGACGATCGGTGCGGATGGGTCGAGCAACTCCGCGGGCTGCAATGCGTCACGGTCGATGTTCAATGCGGTGCCATTCTCGTCCACGACGGCTCCGATCACTTCGACTTCGATCGCGTCGGATAGTGACGAGTGATGGCCTTTGCATTCGCCGATCACGCCGCCGAGGTTCAAGATGTGCAAATGGTCGCCAGCGCTTAACGACAATGGTACGTCGCCCACAAAACCTTTAAGTGCACGGCGTTTGCCGAGCACGCCGAATATAACGTCACCAATATTGATCTTCGCGAGACGGCCCGACGGAAGTTCAAGATTGCCGTACGTGATCGATTCACCCAACGCCCGGACAGCCACCACGTCACCCTGTCGCGGCGGCTGATTGATATCCGAGGTTCTAACCGATGCCTTTAATCCCAAACGCGAAGTTGCTGAGCCGATCTTATCTGCGTGAATCATCATTTTTGCGTTTTCTCTATCCGTTCAAGCCGAAAAGCGACTCGAGGCTTTTCCGAACCCGTGTCTGAATCCCACCGTTCTCTACCGCGATAAATATCGTGTCGTCTCCGGCGATCGTGCCGACGATGCCGTCCACCCTCGCAGCATCGATCCGCACTGCCGCCGCCGAGGCGAGACCAGAGGAACATCGTGCGACAAGAAGACAGCTTCCCGATTTCGCGATCGACACAGCGCCGAAGATGCCCCTTTCGCGCTCATTGATATGGTTTTGGGCGTAGATCCCGCCAAGCTTACTAATTCCCAATTCGTCGAGATCGCGAGAAACACTCGCCTGGGTGACGTTAAACCCGCGTTCAGTCAGCAAACGTAACAGCTCATCCTGCCGCCGTACGTGATTCGCTCCGATTATCTGCAGCATCGCACCCTGTCGCTGAGCCTTGTTCATATTGAGAAGGTAAACATACAAAGAACTGTATATTATACGTTGTGATGCATAATATACAGTAATAAGTTGTGTGTCAATTTGTATTAGAAAAGGCTTAGCTTTATGCGAAGGTATTTTTTGGGATTCTGCCGAAAGTCGTAGATTAGTTTTGTGCCTTCGCTGGAGAGTTGGTTTACATTCGAGGCAGTCTGATTGATGTTGTTGTAGAGAGTTTCGTCTGTTATCAATCTCCCAAGCGTTCCTTTACCGGCTTGTGCGTCGCCGAGGATAGCGTCTATCTTCGATGCCGTGGAGTTGAATTTCGCGAGCGTGTCGCGGGCGTCGTCATAGAGCTGCTCGTCCTTGAGGAAACGTCCTGCGCTGCCTTTGCCGGCGGCGAGATCTGACGTTATAAGTTTGAAATCGTCGGCGATGCCGTTGATCTTGGCGGCAGATGTGCGCAGGTCGATGATCGCCGCACGCGTCTCGTTATACAATGCGTCGTCGGTAACGAATTTGCCGGCGCTACCGCGACCGGCACGAATGCCATTCGATATCGATTCCAGCTGCGAGACGGTGCGGTTCAGACTGTTATACAAAGCCGGGTCGTTGAGTAGTTTGCCGGCTGTTCCGCCCCCGCGGTTCACCTTTTCAAGTGTCGTTTGAAGCTTCGTCATTGTCAGCCGCGTTTCCGCGACGGTCGAATCCAGATCGCGATATAGAGATTCGTCGTTTACGATCTTGCCAAGTGTTCCTTCGCCCTTGTTCGCCTTGTTCAGAATCTCATTTGCGGGTACGGCGAGTTTGTTGATCTGCTCAAGAAGATCGTTCCCGGTTTTCGTAAGCTGGTTGATAGAGATCGCTTCACGGGACTCGAGGACGTGATTTTCCGCAACCGGGACACCTTTGCTCGATCCGGGAGTGACGTTGATCATCTTGTCATTCGCAAGTATCGATGTCGCTACGAGCTGTGCGGTGGAATCGGTGCGAATTCGTTCCGAGATCGGACGCCCGTTAATCTCCTGATCGACGGCCATTACAGCTTCGACCTTATAATCTTCGGAGCTGTCCGGAGGAAGAAGGACGACATCTTCGACTTTTCCGATATGTACGCCGGCCAACTGGACCTCCGAGCCTTCACGAAGGCCATCTGCCGCCGCAAAACGGGCACGCAGACGTAATTTTTTTTCAAAAGGATTGAAATCGCCCGTCGAATTGAGAATTAGGAAAGCAAGGATCGCCAATCCAAAGAGGACGAATATTCCTACCCGCAGTTGGCTGAATCCGAGTTTTGTTCGCGTTTCTACCACGTATTGTCGTCCTATTTACCGTTGATAAACCGTTGAATATATGTGTCCGGGCTGCTCCGAAGCGATTCGTCGGACCCGCTGAATATTATGCGGCCATCCCGAAACATTATCACTTCCGTATTTATCAAACAAAGTTTTTCGCCTTCTTTCTCAAATATTACCTGTCCGTCTTCATTTACGGTCGCATATTCCGATGCGAGGTAGGCGACGTTATTCATTTCATGCGTTACGAATATTGACGACACGTCCTGCAGGTCGCGAAGCTTTATCGCGAGTTCGCAGATAGTGCGAGCGGTTGGCGGATCGAGCCCGGCCGTGGGCTCATCAAATAGTACGATCGCGGGATCGCCGACGAGCGCTCGAGCAATACCAACGCGCCTTCGCATTCCGCCCGAAAGCTCGTCCGGCATCATGTCTATCGAATCCTCAAGATCGACGAAGTGCAGCATCCGGCGGACCTCTCGTTCGACCTCCGCCTCGTCGACACGCATCTCGTGCAAACGGTACGCGACGTTGTCGTAGACGCTGAGCGAATCGAATAACGCGCCTTCCTGAAAGACCATCCCGATCTTATGCCGGACCGGTGCCATCTGCTCTTCCGTATAATCCGTGATGTTTTCGCCGTCGATCAGAATCTGGCCGGAGTCAGGTTTCAGGAGCCCCAGGATCAGACGGATCGTGGTCGATTTGCCCCCGCCGCTGCGGCCGAGAATGAGTTTTGTTTCACCCTTCCGAACGATGAAACTGACGCCGTCAAGGATCTTGTTATCGTCGAATGAAAGATGGACGTCGCGAAATTCGATCGCTGGAAGTATTCGATCGGGCTCGTCAACTGCGTCCTCCAGATCAGAAGGAGCAAGCTCTTCCTCAACCATCGGATCGATTTCTTGGTCCTCCGAAGACAGCATAAAATACGCCTAACTATAATGGCTAAATACGTTTGATGTCGAGTACGATCTGAAGTGCCTTCGACAGGAAAAAGTCGAAAACGATCACCCAGATTGACGCGGTAACGACGGCATTTGTCACCGAGCGCCCGACGCCGGCAGTTCCGCCGGAAGTGCTCAATCCTTTATGACAGGCAACGCTTCCCATGATAAGCCCAAAGAAAAGCGGCTTAATTATCCCGCCGATCAAGTCTTCGGTCGTAATTCCGTTTCGAACGGATGTGATGAACACGCTCGTGTCCTGATTATAAAGAGACGAAGCGACGACGCCGCCGCCGATGAGACCAAAAATATCGGCCGCCACCGTCAGCAGCGGCAGCATAAAGACAAGTGCGGCAAGACGCGGCAGAACAAGCTTTCGAATCGGGTCCGTTCCGAGCGCCCGCATGGCGTCGATCTGTTGGGAAACCACCATTGAACCTAGTTCGGCCGAGATCGCCGAACCGATCCGCCCGGAAACCATAAGGGCGGCGAGCACAGGGCCGAGTTCGCGGATCAGCGACGTCGCGACGGATCGCCCGGCTTCATTCTGAATACTATAATATTCAAGGGTCGGAAATGTCTGTAGAACGAGTACACCGCCGGTAAAAAACCCGGTCAAAAGTACGATGGGGAGCGATCCGACGCCGATCAGATCCATTTGCCTGACCGTCTCACCGAAATACCGCGGCCGCGAAAATATCGCAGTGACGGCACGCCAGATCAACAAACTTACCTCCTGTAGTTCGGATAGGAATTTTGTGAACGGGTTCATTTATTGAGCTTTCGGTTAAGCGGGGTGTTTTTGATTTGTAAAGGTTACAACGAACGCGGCAAAACGACAAATAAAAGCAGCCGTCGCATATAGCAAACGGCTGCGGCAAAAGGATTTGGTGTCGATCAGAACGGACGCTGCGAGCCGGGTTTCGCGAGAAACCTGCGAAGCCGAGTTCCGCGACGCCCGGGGAGACGACTTTTCAGGTTCTCGCGCTTTTCCGCAAAAGCCCGCCGCAACTCACGGAACTTTACGAGCTGTTCCGGGGTAAGAATGCGCCGGATATTGAATTCATTTTCAGCGCGAAGTTTTACGACCTGAGCCTGAGCGGCCTGGAATTCCTTTAGGCGAGTTGTAACTTCGTCCGCACTCGTCACATCCGCATAAATAGCGCCATCGAGTGCAGCGTTGGCGTTACGCATCGCTTTCTGGGCCGCTTCCATTCTCGGCCGACGTTCCTTGTTGATCGACCGTATTTGATCGATCTGGTCTGATGAGAGACCTAGTTCAAGGAGAAGATTTGGGCGCTTTTCTTCCTGCGTCGCCGCGTTCTGAGCCGGCTTGTCGATCTGGCGAGACGGGTCATTTTGCGCGGCAGCGATCGAAACCTCGAACGCTAAGGTTAAAAATAAGACGAGAAATCTTGTCATTTTCATTTCGTTTGCAGATCAGCCCGCGTCTAGTTCGGAAAAAAGGTCGGCAAGCCTCAGCGTTTCATCTTCGGTTTCGCGCGCCTCGCCAACGTCCGGCATCGTCGCGGGTTTGCGAGCATACTGATCACGGATCAGCCTTTTAGGCATATCTGAATGTCTGATGCTTGACGCATCCGTTTTGAACGCGCCAATTTGCGGCGCCCGTCGAACGGGAATATCTGGATTTTTCGAGCTCAAATGCCCCTTGTTCAGGACGTTCGTCTGACCGGTTCCGGCTGCATCCCTGGGCAGCGAAACCTCGTTAGGGATATGGCTAGCCGATAAGGGCTGGCTTTCCGTGGGAAGAAATACTGTGTCTATAGGTTGCGGCGCCGAATTAACATAAATCCAGGCAGAAGCAGCGATCACGATTACGCAAACCGCTGCGGCCGCGTACCGTGGGCGGAGAATTAGGCCGAACCATGCCGCTATATCAGTTCGCGCGCCGGAGCGATGTGAAGCAGTCTTCGGCAAGTCGATCGCAGGCGTCGAAAGGCTTTCGAATTCGTTCGTACGCCAGTCGCGAACCGCAAACATTGCGCTGGATAAGCCATCGATCTCGTCCGAGCATCCTTTGCATTTCGCTAAGTGGTGCGTCATGTTTTCAGCCGCTAACGTATCGAGCTCCGCGTAAATAAAGCCGGCGACATCGCCTTCAAGAATGCAGTGAGGCCCCAGATTTTCCTTTTCGTTGTTCATCTCTATACGATCTCCACCGGCGACCGCTCTAATTTCCTTCGAAGCTGCTTTAGTGCAGTGTACAATCGACTTTTTACGGTGCTCAACGGCAATTCGAGCGTCGCCGCGATCTCCTGGAAAGTCATCTCTTCAAATTCTTTCATCACGATCACCAATCTAAGATCCGCCGGAAGCGAATCGACTGCATTCCTCACCAATCGAAGCCGCTCGCCCTGTTCGGCTATCTTCCCGGGCGACTGATGAGAAGGTGCGAGAAAAACGCGACTTTCTTCATCGGTTTCTTCATTCAAAAAATCCTCTGAACGCGTTTTTGCACGGCGTTTTGTATTTAGGCACTGATTGACAGCGATTCGGTGCAGCCAGGACGAAACTTTCGAATCCCCGCGAAAACGGCTGATGCTTTTGTACGCTGCGAGAAATGTCTCCTGCATCGCGTCCTTCGCATCGGCCTCGCCGCCGAGCATTCCATAGCAAAGACCAAATATCTTACGTTCCCAGCGTTTCACGATCTCGCCGAATGCGTCGGCATCGCCGGCAATCGAATATTCGACAAGCTGTTCGTCCGTAAGTTTTATCGCCATCGAATCGTGCAGGAAATGAACCACCCTCGCGAATAGTAATTCAAACGCGGGCGAGGCGAAACTACTTCGCACATAGGTTTAGACGCGTGACCTATAGAAAAAGTCGGATATCCCGCGTCTACGGTGAATTTAGGGCGCGAAAAAGCGGCCGTCGCCGGCCGCCTGAATTCTGATTGTTACTGAGACTTAACACTTACCCAAAAGCCAAAAAACAAGCACGAAAATGATTATCGTCGAGATGATTCCGCCGCCCAATTTCCAAGCCACGGCACCCGCGACCAGACCTCTTAACATGTCTCCCATAGTTTTCCTCCCTTGTTCGTGAAAATGAATTAAATTCGTTCACTTTTGCTGGACGCCGATTGCATTGCAAACGACGTTCCGAAGAAGAGAAAAAGAGACGCTATTCTAGTATGCCCTTGCAAAGATAACGCGTTTCGCTGATGCGCCGCCGCTATAGACGCATTCGCCGGCTTCATCTACCGAGTTAAGCGGAATGCAGCGTATTGTCGCCTTGGTTTCCTGTTTGACCTTTTCCTCGGTCTCGGCAGTGCCGTCCCAGTGCGCGAGTACGAATCCGCCCTTTTCGATCTGTTCCTTGAATTCCCTCCAGCTATCGACGAGAAACGTATTCTCTTCACGAAAGGCGAGCGCCTTTTGATAGATATTCGCCTGTATTTCGTCGAGCAGTCCTTCGACATGCTTCGCAATGCCTTCGAGAGGTTTCGATTCCTTTGATAATGTGTCGCGACGGGCGACTTCGATCGTGCCGTTCTCTAGATCTCGCATTCCGAGCCCTAGCCTGACGGGTACGCCGCGAAGCTCATATTCAGCGAATTTCCAACCGGACCGTTGATGATCGCTGTCGTCGTATTTGACGGAAACACCAGCGGCTTTTAGTTCAGCGACAACTGGCGCAACCTTTTCCGTGATCTTCGCGAGGTCCTCGTCGGTCTTATGAATTGGAACGATCACGACCTGAATGGGCGCGAGCTTCGGCGGGAGTACAAGTCCCTGATCATCGGAATGTGCCATTATCAGGGCGCCCATCAGTCGCGTTGAAACGCCCCAGCTTGTCGCCCATGCAAATTCGAGCTGATTTTCCTTGTTTACAAATTTTACGTCGAACGACTTTGCAAAATTCTGTCCAAGAAAATGCGAGGTCCCGGATTGAAGTGCCTTACCATCCTGCATCAGCGCCTCGATGCAATAGGTTTCGACAGCACCGGCAAAACGTTCGCTAGGCGTCTTCAAACCCTGAAGCACGGGCATTGCCATCCAATTTTCGGCAAAATCCGCATACACGCCGAGCATTCTCTGAGTTTCTTCGACGGCTTCGGTTTCGGTCGCATGAGCGGTGTGGCCTTCTTGCCATAGGAATTCCGTGGTGCGAAGAAATAGACGCGTTCGCATTTCCCATCTCACTACGTTGCACCACTGGTTTATGAGAAGAGGCAGGTCGCGCCACGATTGGATCCAATTTCGATATGTGTTCCAAATGACGGTCTCCGATGTCGGACGGATGATTAGTTCTTCGTCAAGCTTCGCGTTCGGGTCGACCACGAGGCCTTTGCCATCAGGGTTTGCCTTCAAACGATAATGCGTGACCACTGCGCATTCTTTTGCAAAACCCTCGGCGTGTTCTTCCTCTTTTTCGAGAAACGACTTAGGCACGAAAAGCGGAAAATAGGCGTTTTGATGGCCTGTCGCTTTGAACATATCGTCCAGAGCACGCTGCATGTTTTCCCAGATCGCGAATCCGTATGGCTTTATTACCATGCATCCTCGAACTGCGGAGTTCTCTGCGAGATCAGCTCGTTTGACGATCTCGTTGTACCATTCGGAGTAATTTTCCGATCGCTTTGGAAGTGCTTTAGCCATAGTCATTTATTTATGCGAAACAGAAATAATACGGGAAATCGCGGTTACACACAATTTTGTGGCGTTCGCGGCATGCTCCGATGGCTCTTTTGGACGCACATCCGCTGTGTTACCATCAATTTTTTATGAGCGAACTCAAACTGGACTTCCAGGACACCGCCACGGCATTCGCCGGCAAATCCGACGCCGAACTGCGGCAAAAATTCCGGATCTTTAAATTGATGAATTCTCCGTTCCTTAACGCACTGGGAACGCGTGCCGCGTCGATGGCGCTTTCCTTCGGGCTTCCCGTTGAAGGGCTTATCAAGGATACGATCTTCGAACAGTTCTGTGGCGGCGAAACGATTGAGGAATGCGAAGGCGTCATCGGATCACTCGGGAATGCCAACATCGGAACCATTCTTGATTATTCGGTCGAAGGAAAATCCGGTGAGATCGACTTTGATCAAACCCGCGACGAGATAATCCGCACGATCGACCGTGCCAAGGACGATCCGCGAATACCATTCGCCGTCTTCAAAGTGTCAGGCATAGCGCCGTTAGGTACGCTTGAGCGCATGAGTTGCAAGAAAAAGCTCGACGCTAAGAGTCAGGCGAAAAGCGAACGCATCCGCCGGCGCGTCGGCCAGATCTGTGAATTCGCCCATTCTGTTGGGCAGCCGGTTTTTATCGACGCCGAAGAGTCGTGGATACAGGACGCGGTCGATCGCCTTGCCGCCGAAATGATGTCGCGATTCAACACCGACCGTCCCATCGTTTTCACGACACTCCAGATGTATCGGACGGGCCGTCTCGAGTTCTTGGGGGAATCGCGTCGCCGGGCGTCATCCGACGGTTACATCTTCGCTGTAAAGCTGGTTCGGGGTGCGTACATGGAAAAGGAACGCGCGCGCGCCGAATCGCTTGGCTATCCGTCGCCGATCCACGTCGACAAAACGGCGACTGACGAAGACTACGATACCGCGATCGACTATTGCCTCGATCACGTGAAGGACCTCGCCTTTGTTGCCGGTACGCACAACGAGAAAAGCGCGAGACTTCTCGCACAGAAAATGCATCTGCGGAAGCTCGAGCACGCTGACCCGCGCGTTTTCTTTTCGCAGCTCTACGGCATGAGCGACAACCTCTCGTACGTGCTGGCGAAAAACGATTTCAACGTGTCGAAATATGTTCCGTACGGGCCCGTTGCGGATGCGATCCCGTATCTGATCCGGCGTGCAAAGGAAAACAGCTCTGCAGCCGGACAGATCAGCAGGGAACTGAGCCTGATACGAAAGGAACTCGTACGCCGCGGGTTGAATTGACCGTCAGCGAATTCCGAGCATGAGACGCACCGATCGGTCCGAAACGCCACGTGACGGATCGTTCTTCCAGGTCGAATAGGCGGCCAAATCGGTTGCCGTAAGAGGTTCGTTCTTCATCTTCGCGACCTGAGTGCTTTCGAACGCCCGGTTTGTGAGTGCGATGTGCGGATGGCTAACCGAAAGTTTTTCCGGTTGTTCCAACGCCTTGTCAGCCGTATCGACGTCAAGAAAAAGATCGGTATAAGCGGCGAGATGCCACACTGGGTCGGCGGAATTTGTCTCCATATCGAGAATGCGCAGCAGGCCGTACCCGCTCTCGAGCTGAAAGATGAGAAAATCGCCTGGCTGAAATTGTTGCGACATATTGGTGACTTCACGAGCCTCTATAAAATATTCTACTTTTGCAGTTCCGTTGCAGCAACGCGGTGGTTCGGAAAAGGAGCGATACAGACTATTCTTACCAAGTGAACTATGGATCATTCTGAAATGTTAAAAGTCGCTATTGAGGAGGCGCGCGCCGGTTTAGCCGAAGGCGGAATTCCGATCGGCGCCGCGCTTTTTGACGCTGACGGCAATATTCTCGGCCGCGGGCATAACCGCCGGATTCAAGAAGACGATCCGTCGATCCACGGCGAAACCGACGCGTTTCGAAGAGCCGGCCGCCAGCGAAATTACCGCGACAAAACGATGGTTACAACGCTCGCTCCGTGCTGGTATTGCAGCGGACTGATCCGGCAATTTAACATTGGTAGAGTGATAGTCGGAGAGACGGAGAACTTTTCCGGCGGTGTAGAATGGCTGCGCGAAAACGGCGTCGAAGTGATCGAAATGAATTCGATTGACTGCATAGACATGATGGCCCGCTATATAGAGGCAAATCCCGCTGTTTGGAACGAAGACATCGGTGAAGTGGAAGCGTGAGGTTTAGGGAGGGTGATACACGTCAGCCGACATACTTTAGTCGCTCTCCCGCCGGTTCGGGGCGCGATTGCGAAGAACGGACAGTAATGAGAAAATGACTGTTTGTTATATCTAATGAAATTCTCTTTATAAGGACGTGTTTAGATGAGCGAAAGCAGAGAAGCAGTGATAATCAGTGCAGCCCGAACGCCGACCGGAAAGTTTCAAGGTGCGCTGAAAGGGTTTACCGCACCGGAACTAGGCGCGATCGCGATCAAAGAAGCGGTAAAGCGTGCAGGCGTAGACCCATCCAAGATCGATGAAGTCATCATGGGATGCGTAGTGCAGGCAGGAATTGGCCAAGCTCCGGCCCGGCAGGCCGCGCTCAAGGCAGGACTCCCGCCCGAGGTTTCGGCGCTCACCGTAAATATGGTGTGCGGCTCGGGGCTTCGAGCCGTCGCTTTGGCAGCTCAATCAGTGCAGCTTGGCGATGCCGATTATGTAGTGGCGGGCGGAATGGAATCTATGTCCAATATTCCTTACGCGCTCCAAACCGCCCGGGAGGGCTTCCGCATGGGAAATCAGGTCGCGACCGATTTGATGATCCATGACGGCCTGTGGTGTCCGTTCGAAAATTGGCATATGGGAAACACCGGCGAGATCGTTGCGGATAAGCACAAGATCACCCGCGAAACTCAAGACGAATTTGCCTACAACTCGCATCGTAAAGCGCACGAAGCCCAGCAGAAAGGTTATTTCAAGGACGAGATCATACCTATCGGGATCCCGCAGAAAAAAGGCGACCCGATAGTGCTTGATTACGACGAACCGGTTCGGCCCGATACATCCATCGAGTCGCTCGGACGATTGAAACCAGCATTCAAGAAAGACGGCGGAACCGTGACTGCCGGAAACGCTCCCGGAGTGAATGACGGCGGATCGGCATTAGTAGTAACATCGCGCGAGCTTGCGTCCGAGCTGGACATTGAGCCGCTGGCCCGTGTCGTTTCATACGCCGTCTCCGGAATTGAGCCGAAATATATTATGCTCGCGCCTGTCGAAGGTGTTCGCCGGGCGGTGAAAAAAGCTGGCTGGGAACTGTCGGACGTTGAATTGTTCGAACTCAACGAGGCGTTTTCCGTACAAGCATTAGGCGTGATGAAAGAACTGGGGATCAATCCTGATCTTGTGAATGTAAACGGAGGCGCCGTTGCTATGGGACACGCGATAGGGAATTCCGGCGGACGTGTTTTGACGACGCTGCTTTACGAAATGAAACGCCGAGGTGTGAAACGCGGCGTTGCCGGACTCTGCCTGGGCGGCGGGAATTCGGTGGCGATGGCGGTGGAACGAATCTAAGCTAGCGAGGAATTATGGGATGACGGCACGGGAAAAGAACAAACTAGCGGGAATTTTTCTCATGGTGCACAGCGGACTCCAGACATGTGTTTTTGGGTTCATTTGTTTGTTTTACGGCGTAGTCGGCTCGGCCGTCTTCGTGGGCGGCAGCCGCGGTGAGGATAAGATGGTCGGCCTATTCTTCATCGGGTTCGTTGTGTTTTTCGCCGTCATCGCGTTTCTCTTAATAATCCCGCAGTTTATCGGTGGGTACAAACTTTTCAAGGAACGCCCGAATGCAAGAACTTGGGGAATAATCGGCAGCATCATCTCGTGTCTCTCGTTCCCAATAGGTACTGCAGCCGGCGTTTTCGGTCTTGTGTTCTTATTCAGCGAGGACGGAAAGCAATTTTATGGTCTGCCGGGCAGTGCTCGACAGGCATTTCCCCTTCCTCCGTCATCTCCTCACGGCTGGCTGTAGCCTTCGTCCAACCCAAATACATCCTTATTATATGAACGAACTTATTGGCGTGATCGGCGCCGGAACAATGGGAAACGGCATCGCGCAAACCGCGGCGAATGCCGGATTCAACGTCGTCATCTGTGACGTGAACGAGGACCTACTGGCAAGCGGAGTGCAGAATATCGGCAAAAGCCTCGATCGTTTCGTAAAAAAAGAGACGATCACCGAAGAAAAGAAAGCCGAGATTCTTGGGCGAATTCGTTCGACGGTAGAGATCGAGGACCTCAAAGACTGCTCCCTAGTAGTGGAAGCGGCCACGGAAAATTTCGACGTCAAAAGGCAGATCTTCGAGAAGCTGGATGCAGTCGCTAATCGGGACGCGATCTTATCTTCGAACACCTCATCTATCTCCATCACCAAGATCGCGTCTGCCACGAAACGACCTGATAAAGTTATCGGAATGCATTTCTTCAACCCCGTTCCTCTTATGAAATTGGTTGAAGTTATCCGTGGAATGGCCACAAGCGATGGAACCTATGCAAAGGTGAAAACCATCTCGGAAACAATGGGAAAGGTGCCGGTCGAGTGCAATGATTATCCAGGATTCGTCTCAAACCGTGTGTTAATGCCCATGATAAACGAATCGATCTTCGCGCTTCACGAGGGCGTCGCGACCCGCGAATCGATCGACGAGATCATGAAACTCGGAATGAATCACCCGATGGGCCCGCTCGCCCTGGCCGATTTTATCGGCCTCGACGTCTGTCTCGCTATACTTAACGTTCTTCACGAAGGCCTCGGCGATCCGAAATATCGACCTTGTCCCCTTCTCAAGAAATATGTCGATGCCGGGTGGCTCGGCCGAAAGTCAGGGAGAGGATTTTACGATTACGCCTAGCATTTGCGTAAAAACAATTTCGCCGTTTCCCGCGTATATAAACGAAATACTCCTTTACCGATCAATATGAGAAAAACAATCGCGTATATCATGGCCGTCATTTTCGGTCTGGCGCTTATACAGCCGGCAGCAGCGCAGGTAAAAGTGTCGCCGTTGAACATTCGGGAACGTATTCTTCCAAACGGCCTGCATGTCGTATCACTTCGGGATAATTCGAGCCCGACCGTGGCGATCCACGTTTGGTACAGCGTCGGCGGTAAGAACGATCCTGAGGGCCGTTCGGGATTTGCGCACATGTTCGAACACATGATGTTCAAATCAACGACGAACATGCCCAACGAAAAGATGGATCGGCTGACCGAAGACGTCGGCGGTTTTAACAACGCTTCGACCTGGGACGATTTTACAAATTTCTACGAGGTCGTTCCGTCGAATTATCTCGAGACTCTCCTATGGGCGGAAAGCGACCGAATGGTCAATCTGAACGTTGACGATGTGAATTTCAAGTCGGAGCGCGACGTCGTCAAGGAAGAATTTCGTCAAAGCGTTCTCGCTCAACCTTACGGCCGATTCAACGAATACATAAGCAGTCTCTCATACAGCAAACACCCGTATAAACGCGGCGTCATCGGCAACCTCGAGCAGCTTGACGCAGCCACGCCAGCCGACGCAAAAGCCTTCTACAAGACTTTTTATCGACCCGATAACGCTTATCTAATAGTCGTTGGCGATTTTGACCAAAAGCAGTTTGACGCGTGGACGAACAAGTATTTCGGCCGTGTGAAACGTCCCAGCGGTGCGATCCCTCGTGTGACGATAAAGGAACCTGCGCGGACGCAGGAAGCGCGCCATCTGACCACGGCGCCGAATGTGCCCTTTCCCGCCGTTGCGATCACATATCTCGGGCCGCCTTCGAAAGACCCTGACGTTCCGGCGCTCCGGATCGCAGAAAAGATCCTTTCCGGCGGCGAAAGTTCGCGGCTTTATCAGGGCCTGGTTTATAAACAGCAGATCGCCCAGGAAGCGTCGTTTTCATACGACACACGCGTTGATCGCGGCCTGCTCTATTTCATGGCGATCGCGTCCGAGGGAAATAAGCCGGAAGCGTTGGAAAAAAGTCTTTTGACGGAATTGCAGACGATACAGGATGCTCCGGTGTCGGCCGACGAGCTCGCAAAAGCAAAGAACCAGCTTGTTACGGAAGCCATTCGTCGCCGCGAAAACAATGACGGCAAAGCCATCGCTATCGAGCGAGCGATCGCATATATGGGCGATCCGAAAGCGGTAAATTCGGAAGTCGCATCGCTGCAAGCCGTCACAGCTTCCGATGTTCAGCGAGTGATGCGGAAATATTTTTCGGATGCGAACCGCGTCGTCATCTATTACTCGCAGGGAGATCAGAAATAATGAAAAGAATACTGGAACTCAGATCCGCTCTCGTGATCTTATTTGCGATCTCAGCGGGGTTGGCTCTCGCTACCGAAACGTTCGCTCAAATCGAAGGCCCGCCCGCACCTGGCGCACCTCGATCGGTCTCGATACCGCCGGTGAAAGAAAGCCGTCTGTCGAATGGCTTGACGGTGGCGGTTGTTGAACGCCGCGCTGTTCCGATCGTGACGATCCAGCTAATGGTCAAACGCGGAGCGTCGTCCGAGATCGATAAGAAAGCTGGACTTGCGAACCTTACCGCGTCGATGCTGACAAAGGGCACCAAGACGCGAAATGCGACCCAGATCGCACAAGAGATCGAGTTTCTCGGCGGTTCGATCGGCAATGGTGCAGGCTGGAACAACTCGAATATTTCAGTCACGGTGACATCGGACAAGCTTGATCAGGCAATGGCGATACTGGCCGATGTCGCGCTCAATCCGAACTTCGATCAGAAGGAACTGGACCTTTTGAAAAGTCAGACCCTTGACGGCCTGACATACAATCTAAAGCAGCCTGGATTTCTCGGCAACTACGTCGCCAGCAAGTATAGTTTTGGCGAACACCCGGCTGGGGGCACGCCCGTGAGTCTAAGTTTGATCAAGCGCGAAGACGTGATCGACTTTCATTCTAAGTATTATGCGCCCAATAATTCCGTGCTCATTTTTGCCGGAGATGTGGCCGCTGAAACCGCAAATGCAGAGACCCAGAAATACTTCGGTGCGTGGCGTTCCGGGAAACGAGAATCAACCAACGCGGGAAAGGGTATCGTCAACGCCGGTCGCGAACTTGTAAATCGGATACTCGTCGTCGACCTTCCGGATTCGGGCCAGGCGTCTGTTACTTACGCCCGCGGAATTTCGGGAATCGGCCGCGGAAGCAAACAGTATACCTCCGCATCCGTGCTCAATTCCGTGCTTGGCGGCGGGTATTCGTCGAGGCTGAATCAGGAGATACGCATTAAACGCGGTCTCAGCTACGGCGCGGGCAGCAGCTTTGCTTGGCGAAGCAACGCTGTAAATTTCGGCACCCGTACTCAGACCAAGAACGAGTCCGCTGCGGAAGTAGCCGAGCTCGTAATGACGGAGCTTGAAAAACTGGCGACCGGCTCGATCGCGGAAACGGAGCTCGTGCCGCGGAAATCGGTGCTCACCGGCAACTTTGGACGCAACTTGGAAACCACCGAAGGCCTTGCCAACGCGATTGGGGATTTGTACAGCTTCGGCTTGCCGGCTTCGGAGCTCAATACTTACATCACGAACGTAAACGCCGTGCGCGATGCGGACATCGGTTCGTTTGCAAGAGCAAATATCAATTCTGGCGACATCGTGATCGTCGGAGATTACGCGAAATTTAAAGACGATCTCGCCAGGCGTTTCCCGAAAACCAAGATCAAAGTGATCAAAGCATCGGAGCTTGATCTGACTGCTGGCGACCTGACCAAATAATTCGACATCGCTTAACCGCTTCGTCGATGTTTGTTATTATCGACATGGGCTGCTTTTGATCGCCGTTATCGCCGATCGATCGCAGCCCAAAACGTTATGCACCGCAACCTGCGTTCGCTCATCGACACCTTGAAACGTGAGGGCGAGATCGTCGAGATCCATGCCGAGGTCGACCCGTATCTTGAGATCGCCGAAGTTCATCGCTGCGTGATCGAAAAAGGCGGCAAAGCGTTGCTTTTCACGAATGTTAAAGGCTCGAGCTTTCCCGTCGTCACTAATCTTTTCGGAACGCGCAAGCGAATAGATCTTGCATTCGGGAGCAAACCCGAGCAGTTTGTTTGCCGCGCCGTCGAGGCCGCCGAGCGACTGATCCCGCCAAAGCCGTCGACGCTTTGGGAATATCGCGACCTTGCTCTGTCGGCGTTGAAATTCGGTACCAAAGTTGTTCGCCGCGCGCCTGTTCTCGACGTTGTCGAGAGGCCAGCTGATCTCGAAAAGCTTCCGCTGCTCCAACTATGGCACGAGGACGGCGGACACTTCATCACGCTGCCGCTCGTCTACACGGAAAGTCCGGTGACCGGAAGATCGAATCTGGGAATGTACCGCATTCAGCGGTTCGGCCCAACAGAGACCGGCATTCACTGGCAGATCGGCAAGGGCGGCGGATTCCACTATTTTGAAGCTGAGCAGCTGAATGAACCGCTTCCGGCAACTATCTTTTTGGGCGGACCGCCGGCCTTAATTATAGCGGCGATCGCACCGCTACCCGAAGACGTGCCCGAACTGCTGCTGGCGTCTCTGCTCGCAGACGCCAAGATAGCGACGGTAGCAAATCCGATCGCGGGACATCATCGATTAATTGCCGAAACCGAGTTTGCGATTTGCGGCACTGTGCCGCCTCATTTGAGAAAAACCGAAGGGCCTTTCGGCGATCATTACGGGTATTACTCGCTACAGCATGACTATCCGGTATTTCAGGCGGAGGCGGTCTTTCATCGAAAAGACGCGATTTACCCTGCGACGGTCGTCGGAAAACCGCGGCAGGAAGATTTCTTCATCGGCGACTATCTTCAAGAACTTCTCTCACCGCTTTTCCCATTGGTCATGCCGGCAGTTCGCGATCTATGGAGCTACGGGGAGACGGGCTTTCATTCGCTGGCGGCGGCTGTCGTCCGCGAAAGGTACGCCCGCGAAGCTCTCTCCGCCGGCTTTCGGATACTTGGCGAAGGGCAACTCGCGTTAACGAAATTTTTGCTGCTTACCGATAAACCGCAAGACCTGCGCAATTTCCGGTCGCTGTTCGAATATATCCTTGCACGAGTAGATTGGAACCGCGACTTTTTTATTTTTAGTCAGACGGCATTCGATACGCTTGATTATGCGAGCGGGAAAGTAAATCAGGGCAGTAAAGCAATTTTGATGGGGGTCGGAGATGCGAAACGGGACCTCAAACGGGAATTCACCAACCAATTGCCGGCCGGCGTCACGCGAGCAGAGGTCTTTTGCGGCGGATGCATCGCGGTTGAGGGCGATAGCCACCACGAGGACAAAGGCCTTGCGCAGCGAATAGCGTCATCTGCAGCGTTCGATGACTGGCAGGTGGTGGTTCTCCACGACGATGCAAGCGTTGCCAGATTTCCCGAAAAATTTCTGTGGGCAACGTGGACGCGTTTCGATCCGGCATCCGATATATACGCGAAAGGGATCACGCTTAAAAATAATCATATCGGATATTCGGCCCCGATAGTGATCGATGCCCGGATGAAAGCGCACTATCCCGATATAGTCGAAGCTCGTTCCGACATTGTCGGACTTGTCGATAGCCGTTGGCGAGAATATTTTCCGCAGTCCTAAAGTATGACGAAAAGAATAATTAAACCGGCAGTTGCGGTCTTCGTCATCGGGCTGCTTTGCGGCGCTTACGGTTATTTTATAGAACCCACCCGTCTGGTCGTGCACAACGAAGAGATAAAGATCGCGGGTTGGAATCCCGCTTTCGACGGATTTCGCGTCGTCGCTATTTCGGACATTCACGGAGGATCAAACGGCGCGAGCGCGGAACAAATCCGTCGGGTTGTTAGTGTTGCAAATGAGCAGAACGCGGACGTTATCGTTCTACTCGGCGACTACGTAGCGCACGGAAACGGCAGCACTCGCGACATCAGGATGCCGACGTCGGATATCGCCCAGGCGATGTCAGGCCTGAATGCGAGGTTCGGGGTATTCGCGATCTTGGGTAACCACGATGATTGGTACAACAGCACCGATGTAGCGGCAAGCTTGTCCGGCGATGGTTACAAGGTTCTAAACGGCGACGTAGCCGTGATCGATAAGGATGGACAGAAGCTGCGCATACTCGGCCTTCGTGATCATCTGAACATAGGGATTTGGAAAGTCTACTCCGACGAAGCGAAAAAGATCCTGGCGCCGACCGAAGGGATGGGCGACGTGCTCGTTCTTCAGCACAGTCCCGACATAATTCCGATGATTACCGGTGACCTCGCGATATCGCACGATCTCAAATTGATGCTATCCGGCCACACTCATGGCGGACAGGTTTGGCTGCCTATTTTGGGACGCCCGATCGTGCCGTCATTGAACGGGCAAAAATACGCCGCGGGTCTGATCCGCGATCCGGCCCTACCAGTATATGTGACCACCGGCATCGGCTGCAGCATCCTGCCTATTCGATTCATGGTACCGCCGGAGATCGCGGTGTTAACGATCCGCGCGGAGTGATACGCAGGTTGAAATGTCTCGTTCTGTAAGCGCGCTCTTTT
Source organism: Pyrinomonadales bacterium (assembly GCA_038254305.1). GTDB lineage: Bacteria > Acidobacteriota > Blastocatellia > Pyrinomonadales > Pyrinomonadaceae > OLB17. The sequence continues at coordinate 5,619 of JBBSGG010000003.1, read as the reverse complement.
GAATTACGGCTTCAGCCTATTCAGCAATCTCGGAAACGGGATCGCCTCGCGAACGTGTTCGATTCCGGCCATCCAGGCCGTACAGCGTTCGATACCCATTCCGAACCCGGCGTGCGGAACGCTTCCGTAACGTCGAAGGTCCAGATACCACTCGAATGTCGCCTGATCGAGACCGTGGTGTTTTAACTGCTCCTCGAGATACATAAGCGATGAAGCTCTTTCGCCACCGCCGATGATCTCACCATAGCCCTCCGGCGCAAGAAGATCGATACCGAGAGCGCATTCGGGTCGATCCTTATCGACCTCGAAATAAAATCCTTTGATCGCTGCAGGGAAGTGGTGAACAAAAACGGGCTTGCCGAACTGGCTAGACAAATAGGTCTCGTCCGGCGCGCCGAAATCGCCGCCCCATTCGAAATTATTTTCCAACTTTCCTTTGGCATGCCCATCCTGGAGCATTCTTACGGCCTCGTCGTAATGCAGCCGCGGAAACGGAGAATTGATCGCTTCGAGGATCGTAGTGTCGCGCTCAAGCGTTTTCAACTCTTCTTGCCGGTCGGTCAGGACGCGCTCGACGATAGATAAGATGAGCCCTTCTCCAAGATCCATCATTTCTTTATAGCCAGCGTACGCCACTTCGGGCTCGACCATCCAAAATTCGGTCAGGTGTCGACGCGTCTTCGATTTCTCGGCACGAAATGTCGGGCCGAACGCATAGGACTTTCCGAAGGCTGCCGCCGTCGCTTCGTTATATAGTTGCCCAGACTGCGTCAAATACGCCTTTTCATCGCCGAAGTAATCTACCTCGAATAAGGTGGTGGTTCCTTCGCACGCTGCGGGCGTAAAGATCGGCGTGTCGGCGAGCGTGAATCCATTGTTATCAAAAAAATCGCGGGTTGCCCGGATCACGGTGTGTCGGACCTTCAAAACGGCATGCTGTCTTTTCGATCGGATCCACAGGTGTCGATTGTCCATCAGAAACTCGGTCCCGTGTTCCTTGGGCGTGATCGGATAGTCGTGGACATCCTGCAGCACCACGACATCTTTGACATCGATCTCGACACCGATCGCGGAACGGCTGTCTTCCTTTACCGTGCCCGTGACGATGATCGAAGATTCTTGCCCAAGACCTTTTGCCTTTTCGAAGACGGCGTCATCGTTGCCTTTGAAAACAACGCACTGCACAATTCCCGTCCCGTCCCGCATTTGCAAAAAGACAAGTTTTCCGCTGGAACGCGAGTTATAGAGCCAGCCCTTCAGGGTAACTTCCTCGCCCAGATGTCCTTTAAGTTGATCAATGTAGGTTTGCTTCATAAGAAAGTGATAAACCTCAATTCTAAAGGAAAACTACGTGCCGGTAAAACGGGCCGTAGGTTGACTTTGCTAACCACAGAAAGCAGACTTGGTTAAACGAAAACCTGATACTGGCGGAGATGTCCTCTTGGATAGCGCATAACGCATTCTACTTTTATGGCGGAAGGTAAAAAGAAAAAAAAGATAAATTATTCGGGCGCCTGGGCAGAAGCGAAAAAGCTGATCTGGGGCGCTCGTTGGCGTCTCGCCATCGGCAGCGTTTTAATGCTGATATCGCGGCTCGCCGGAATGGTGCTGCCCGCCTCGACGAAGTATATCGGCGACGAGGTTTTTACCAAGCACAACTACAGCTTGGTCAAGTGGATCGCTCTTGCGATCGGCCTATCGACTTTGGTCCAGGCGGCAACCTCCTTCGCGCTGTCGCAGATCCTCGGCGTTGCCGCCCAACACGCCATAACGAACATGCGAATGCGCGTCCAGCAGCGAATCGAGCGACTGCCGATCTCGTATTTCGATTCGACGCAAAGCGGCCAACTGATCTCGCGGATCATGAATGACGCCGAGGGAATTCGCAATCTTGTCGGGACGGGACTCGGCCAAATTCTGGGCAGCATTGTCACGGCTATCATCGCTCTTGGCGTTTTGTTTTATCTGAACTGGCAGCTCACGTCGGCCACACTGGTCGTATTGATCATTTTCGGCGGCGCTCTCGGCTATGCGTTCAAGGTACTCCGCCCGGTTTTTCGCGAACGCGGCGAAATAACAGCGCAGGTGACCGGCAGGCTTACGGAAAGCCTCGGCGGCATTCGCATTGTCAAAGCGTACACCGCGGAGAAGCGTGAACAGCTATCCTTTGCTCGCGGCGCTCACCGCATATTTAGAAACGTTGCGAAGACGGTTACAGGCGTGTCGGCGATCAGTTCGTTTTCGTCCGTGATCATCGGTGCAATCGCCGTCGTCATGATCGTCGTCGGCGGGAACGCGGTGCAGTCCGGTACGATGACGCTCGGCGATTTCCTGATGTACATTTCGTTTACATTTTTGCTAGCAATGCCAGTGGTCGAGTTGACTTCGATCGGCACGCAGATCACCGAAGCATTCGCGGGGCTTGACCGCATTCGCGAGGTCATGGAGATGACCACCGAGGACGAGGAGGACGCCGACCGACCGGCTCTGCAAACGGTCGACGGAACGATCGAATTCGAAGATGTGGAGTTTGAATATGATAGAGATGTGCCCGTGCTCAAGGGAATCAGCTTCTACTCGAAGGCTGGCGGAACAACCGCTCTGGTTGGTTCGAGCGGGTCCGGCAAATCGACGATACTTAGTCTGGTGCTGAATTTCATTCAGCCGACCAAAGGCGTGATCCGCATCGACGGCATGGATCTGCAGTCGGTGAAGCTCCGCGATTACAGGCGTAAGCTCGGCGTGGTTCTACAGGACAATTTCCTCTTTGATGGCACAGTGCTCGAAAATATTCGATTTTCTAATCCGCAGGCGTCCCTCGATGAGATAAAGGAAGTCTGTCGCATCGCGAATGCCGACGAATTCATCGAAGGTTTTCCGAACGGCTACGATACGATCGTCGGCGAACGCGGAGTCAAGCTTTCCGGCGGTCAGCGCCAACGTATTGCGATCGCTCGTGCTCTGCTTGCGAATCCGCGAATTTTGATCCTTGACGAGGCCACCTCTTCGCTCGATTCCGAAAGCGAGGCGCTTATTCAGGAAGGTTTGAATCATCTGAGGCAAGGCCGCACGACGTTCGTCATCGCGCACAGACTCTCAACGATCCGCAGTGCCGATCAGATACTCGTTGTCGAGGCTGGTAAGATATTAGAGCGCGGCACTCACGCCGAGCTAGTCGAAATGGGTGGCCGCTACAAGCAGCTTTACGACAAACAGTACCGGTTCGAACAAGATCTCTTCGTAAATCCCGGCGAGGATTTTACCGGTAAACCGGTCGAGACCTTCGCACAGACGAAGTTATGATCTTATGACTTAGTTTTTTGGATCTCCGCGTTGAGAATTGATTGAAGGACCGGAAAACGTTTTAACTTTTCCGCCGCCCGAAGCACGATCTCGAACATCGGCGTTATGAACGGCAAAAAGTAAGTTTTGCCGCGCGTCGCGGACTGAAACGAAAACGTACCCGCAGCCTTTAGGCATCTCTGGATCGTCTGCAGTCTAAACTCATCGGCGAACGCACGCTCGTCGAGCTTTTCAAGCCCGATACGTTCACGTTCGGTGAGAAAATAGCGACGCTTTTCGGCGAGCCATTCGGGTGTCGGCGGTGATGTAACACGGTCCAGCAATAACGACGCAAGATCGTACGCCGCCGAGCCGATGCGAGCGTCCTGATGATCGATGATCCGCAGGCGATTTTGGCCGTCTAGCATAAGGTTCGCCGCGTGAAAGTCGCGATGACAAAGTACTATGGCCTTTTGCTCGAGCTCTTCTGATATTTCGAGAAATTCATTATCGAGTGCGGCGGACGTCGCAACCTCTAACCGTCTATCCTGAAGGGTCTCGAAGTAATGTGTCTTGAAAAAATCGAGTTCCCAGGTTAATTTGTCGACGTCAAACGCCAATTTCGATGCAATGGAATCGAGATCGAACGCAATTTTAGTCGCGGCTTGAATTTTCGGTATAAGCGCGATCGCCTGGTTGATCAGATCTCCGCGTTTCTCGGGTGACGCATCCAGGATCTCCTCGCGAAGGATGCGGTCTCCGAAATCTTCAAGAAGAATGATTCCCAGCGATTCATCAAAATCCAAGATCTCTGCTACGGGCAATTTCGCGGTAAGAAAAAGCTTGGTGACATCTAGATAACTTTGTTCTGCCGCCTTGAAACGCTCGGGATACACACACGCTATTGCCGAACATGCCGGCATCTCGATCCGGAAATATTCCCGCGTCGATGCATCGGGCGTGAGCTGTTCGATGTCGGTCGAGAGATGCTTTTTTTCGAGGAAGTCTACAAGACGTGAATGAAAATCCGTCATAGTCAGTCGGCAACTATCTAATTCAGCGGCACGATGTAGTTATCGCCCTGTATGTAACCTTTCAACGCCTTTTCCGGTATCTCTTCGCAGTTTCTAACCATCTCGGCTTGTACGATAGCGGCGTTTTCAAAGTGCTCACCGGCGCCGATGCGAACGCCATCGGCAATTATCGTCCGGTAGAGATTCGCTCCTTCCTCGACAAGCACGCCGTCCCACATAACCGAATCGCGGATCTCGGCTCCGGGCGCAAGCACGCACTGCTTTCCCTGAAACACGTCGATGTCGTCCATCATAGCCAGCGAAATATCCAGATAACGAGGTATAGTTGACAGCTCGAACCATTTTGAATCGGTAACATGCACGCCGATCTTTTCGCCCGCTTCGAGAGCCGGCCGATAAAAAACGGGAACGATATCCGAATACACTCCGCGAGGTATGTAATCAAAAACGCGCGGCTCGAAAATATGGATTCCCGTGAACATCAGCGGAGTGTAGATATCGTGGTCTGTATCTCGGATCTCCTCTTCACTGAAAGGCTTGGCGTAATCGCCGAAACCCGTTACGCATCCGTCGGCGGTTTCTACGATGGTGAATCTCTCGCGTTTGACATTCGGCTTCAGAACCATCGTCGCGACGGCACCGGATCTCCGATGTGTTTCTACCGCGGCAGCGATATCGATATCCGTAATTATCTTACCGTTGATGACTAGAAAGGTTTCGTCCTCAAGGAATTCCCGGGCATTGTCGAGGGCTCCGGCCGTTCCGAGTATTGCGGGTTCTTCAAAAGTGTAATTTATCGATACGCCAAATGAACTGCCATCGCCGAGCGCCGATATGATCGACTGCGGCTGGTGATGCAGGTTAACAACAATATCTTTGAAACCGTACTGCGCTACATATTCGGCGACGTAACCCACTAATGGCTTTCCCAAAAAGGGAATTGCCGGTTTCGTCCTATCGATCGTGAGTGGAAAAAGACGGGTTCCGAAACCCGCAGCCAGAATCATCGCTTTCATAGATTGCGTGCCGAATCGGGCGAATTGACAAGATAACTCTACGTCAACGCCACCTGGTTATTCAAATCGAGCAGGCGTTTACGCGCGAAAAAAGAGGCCGTGCAGTGATGCTCGGCCTCTTTGTTGTGCTCGCTTTGTCAGCGACTAGTGAGTGTTGTAGTTGGCGACAGGATAGTCTCCGTTCTGTCCCCACTCGAACACCAGCAGCCCGCTTCCGTTCGAACGGTTGACGTAGTAGTACGTCATCGTCGGGTCTGCATTCGGACGCCAGACAGCAAAGTCAGTCT
>JBBSGG010000002.1:0-129555 GCA_038254305.1 Pyrinomonadales bacterium | reverse complement strand
CGGTGCCGCCGATGAGTTTCGGGTATTTGATCATCGCGTCGACGATACGTTTGCAGGCGTTTTGGATGTCTTCGTCGAATCTTGCGGGATTGACAAGGTTTGCAAAGCTCTGTGCCATGGCCGACACTGAAATTGCGAAATTCGGTGCTGCGCAGCCGTCGACCGCGCACTTGATATCGCCGATCGGTATACCGCTAAAATTCGAGACGGATCTCAAGATCGCCTTTTGAACAGGGTTAAATGGTGATTCGTAGTTCGAGATGTCGGCGCCCATCTGTTTCGCCAGAGCGAGCATTGCCGCGTGCTTTCCTGAACAATTGTTATGAAGCTGCGTCGGGGTTTCGCCGACCTTCAGCATCCGTTCAGCTTCTTTTTCGTAAAACGGCATATGCACACCGCATCTAAGATCCTTCTCGGACAACTTCAAGCGTTCGAGCATATTCGCGACGATCGAGGTGTGCATTTTTTCGCCGGAATGCGACGCGCACGCCATCGCGATCTCGTCGTCGGTGAAGCCGAGCTCATCGGCCGCTCCACTCAAAATAAACGGAAGCGCCTGAAACGGTTTCGCCGAAGAACGAAAAAACGTGACGATCGACGGATCGCCGATCGATGCGATCTCCAGTCCGAGACCGTTTATAACGCTGACGTGTCCGCGATGGACGGATTCGACCGTGTCGCCGCGAATGACCTCGGCCAAAATTGGTGGAACCATAGTATGTTATGCGCCGCGGCCGGCAATCTCATGAATGCCGAGCATTTCGCGGGCGTTCTGGCGGGCCGCTTCGGTGATCTTCTCGCCCGCCAGCATGCGGCCAATTTCCTCGACCCTTTCCTCATTCGCGAGTTCCCTGATGGAAATCGTGGTCCGCGATCTTTCGATATTCTTTTCGATCACGAAATGCCGATCCGCCATGGATGCGACCTGCGGCTGATGCGTCACGCACAAAACCTGCTGCGACGCGGAAAGCTGCTTCAGCTTTTGCCCGACCGCCGTCGCTATTCTACCGCCGATGCCGGCGTCGATCTCGTCGAACACGGCGGATTTGCCTGCGTCGCCCGATCGTGACGTCGTTTTCAATATCAGCATCAGCCGCGACGTTTCACCGCCGGATGCAACGCGGCCAAGCGGTCTCGGCGACTCGCCCGGATTCGCGGAAAAAAGAAACTCGATCTTGTCGAAACCTTTGGATGTGAAGCTTCGATCCGCGCTTTCGTTAGCAAGCTCCGCGTCGGATGGCGATTCGCAATGAACTTCGAACTTCGCTTTTTCGAGAGCGACGGCGCGAAGGTTTGCAGTGACTTCCTTTTCGAATTTGCGGGCCGCCGCCGTGCGTTTGTCGTGCAGCTCCCGGGCATAGCCGACACACTCGGTGCGCAGCTCAGCGATCTTTGTTCTTAGCTCAGTCTCGCGGATCTCGGCGCTCTCGATATTTTCGAGCCGCTCGTTTGCTTCGCTCAGATGAAACAGCGCCGCTTCGACGGTGCCGCCGTACTTTCGCGTCACGCGGCTGATCTCGGCGAGACGGTCGTCTATCACAGCGAGCCTTTCTGGAGAAAATTCTAAATGGTGGCGAAAATCGCGGGCAGTTATCGCTAGGTCGTCGATCAAAGCGCGAACCGAGATGATGCCGTCCCGATAATCCGCAAAGCGCGTGTCGAATTCGCCAAGCTCTTCTATCTTTTTTGCCGCCTTGTCGAAAGTGGCAAGAGTCGACTTGTCATTCTCGTAGAGCAGCGTGAAAGCTTCATCGCTCAGCGTCGTAAGTTTTTCGACATTATTCAGCCGGCGCTTCTCTTCCGCGAGTTCTTCGCTCTCACCGACATCAAGATCCGCAGCCTTGATCTCGCTGACTTGAAACTGCAGCATGTCGAGCAGCCGCAGTTTTTCAGCTTCATCCTGCCGCAGCATTCCGAGCTCGGTTTTCGTCGTGTTCCAATGACGAAATGCGTCAGCGACGGCTGCGCGGAGCTTTGCGACACCGGCGAAATCGTCGAGCATTTCGAGATGCGTTGCAGATTCGAAAAGCGACGCCTGTGCGCCCTGTCCGTGAATGTCCACCAAAAAATCGCCGACGCTCTTTAGAAATGCCTGCGTGACGAGTTGGTTATTGACAAAGATACGGTTTTTTCCGGCGCGTGAAAGCTCGCGTCGGACGATAAGCTCGACGTCGCTGTCGTCGTTATGATCGATGCCGCCGTCGCTAAGTACTTTGCGAAGTTTCGGTCCGGCGGCAAGCGTAAAAGCACCCTGGATCTGCGCCGAATCCTGGCCTTCCTTTATAATTTCCGCGGATATTCGGCCGCCAGTCAAAGCGCCGAGGCTGTCAATGATGATCGATTTTCCGGAACCTGTTTCTCCCGTAAGCAGATTCAGGCCGCGGCCGAATTCGATCTCGACGGCGTCGATCAGGGCGATATTACCGATCTTTAAAAAGGTCAGCATAGAGATCTGAAATGGTGCATACGATACGTGGATGCCGAGCCCGCTGTCGATCGCTGCCCGTGCGACGAAAACGTGTTTATTTTACGGGAACAATGCCTTCGCCCTTTACCCATTTCGCGACGGAGAATATGGCATCGGGCGGCGATAATTTTTCGAGTTCGGGCGACGACCAGTCGACGCTGCGAGATTTTTTGTAGAAAAGCAGCTCACCGAATGAATCGGGCCTGATCGGCGAACTGCGGCCTACGACGATAAATCCCGAGGCATCATATTCAACTATACCGGCCTGTGATACTTTACCAACCCGCCGAATGATGGCTGGCGTTGGGAATTCTGCTCGCCTGCGTTCCAGATTTATCGCGATATCGGCGACTGCCGGGTCCGACGGCTTCGTGCGGTCGATAATGTTAGCGCCGCGAAAGACGAAATTAAAAATTCGTCCCGAACTATTTCGCGGCAACGCGTCGTACGCCGACGTATCGAACGATCTTTCCGATCCATTTGCAAGGTCATTGAGCGCCGTCATCATCGCGACGAAATTCATCCTTACGAGAAACATCTCGTCCTTGCCGTAAAGCGCGCCAGTCTCGATCAGGATCACAGGCGTTCCCCATGCAGAAAAATTGTCGCCGAAAGCGGTCGCCGTATACTCGTCATCGTATCGGGCGATATTGCGCGGTATGAAGTTGTTCAATGCAGAGACCATCGCAGCGGCTAAACGTTTATTCCGATCAAGACCGTCCGTGGCTGTTTTTTGAGCGTCGCCGTAGACGACGAGAATTGATATCGCCGCCTGCTCGCTCGTACTTCCCGCGGTAGTTAACGCGTTTTGATTGTGCAGGTTAAACCCGATGGCGGGTGACCATTCGTCGCGAAGCTTTTTTAGCAGTTTACCCTCGGGTGTTTTCAGATCGAGCGCGTCGCGATTGATATCGATACCTTGCAGATTTCGCCTGACATACAGCTCGGCACCGTCGGGATTGAGCATCGGAACCGCGCGTATCGTCATCGTCTTTTCGATATTTTTGACCCATTCCTTGTCGCGGTTCTTCTGCAGGAAAGTGAACATATCGATCAGAGCAGAGGTTGCGGTCGGCTCGTCGCCATGCATCTGCGACCAGAGAAAAACTCGCATCGGTCCGCTGCCGAATTCCATCTGATAGATCTCGCGGTTTGCCAGGCTTCGTCCGACCTCGACGACCTTTATCTGATGTTTGCGAAGGCCCTCGAGATAGTTTTGCAGATCCTTGTGGCGCACGTTCGAAGGAAGGATCTTCGACACATGCTGTTTTTCCCAGATTTCGGCTAATTGCTGGGGCGTCTGAGCGGAAATGTTCATTAAGAGGATCGATACGGCGACCGCGGTGAGGACGACAGTTCTCATAGTTCAAAGATAGACCGTATCTTCGCCGTTTCCAAATTCAGCGAAACGGGAGCCGAGTAATTATTTTACGTTTCGCGAAAATGCCGCGTGGAAAGCAAAAATTGGTAGAATACTGCGGCAAAAAACATGAAGGCGCTGCCGCCTCGTATACGTCTATGCCATCACTTCAAACCCAGCTCGGTCAATATTTGAGCCGAATCATCCGACGGCCATAAATGACTAGGCGTTTTTTATGACTCGAAGATTTAACGGGAATATTCGGATGCGACTCGGCATTGGCGTAAATCTATCCGCCCGGAACCACAAGTGTCAGTTTACCGATCGCAGAGCGGCTTGCGCGTTCTGGACTTGCAGAGGGTCAAATGCAGGATTTATTCGCAAAGCTTTCTCGAGCAGCTTCGATGCTTCGGAATTATTCCCAAGTGCTTTCTCGATCATTCCGTCGTGATAGAAGAGCCTGGCGTCCTGCGTCCCGATCCGCATAGCTTCGCTTTCCGCTGCACGCGCTTCGTCTAGTTTTCCCGCCTTCAGTGCAGCCCAGGCAAGGGCGTCTGCTCCGTAGATGTCCTTGCGTGCTTCGTATTCCTTTGCAGCGAGTTGATAAGACTGGTCCGCTTTTATATCGTGGTCGGCATAAAAAAGAGCAAGCTGGCGGTTGTAGAGAGAGCCGTTAAGTTCGCTCAAATGTCCGATTTGCTCGACCAATTCATACTGCCTTGTCGCGTCGTCGTCGCGGCCCGTCAATTTGTATAGATCGCCGAGAGCGGCGATGTATGACGGGTCGGGCAGAATACGAGTTACTTTTTCGTATTGCTCGATGGCTCCCGGCAGATCGCCCCGCGCGGCCAGCGTCTTTCCCAAAGAAGATACAGCGCGGTAATAATCGGGAAATGTAAGAAGCGCGTCGCGGTAATTCCGTTCCGCCGTCTCATAATCGCCGGCCGCGAAAGCAGTTTCGCCCAATTGCCAACGAAGCCACGCGACGGTCTCGCGCGGCGGCTCGGACAAATTTAGAGCAAAAGTCAAAGCGTTTGCAAAATGTTTCTGAGCCGCCTGATTATCGCCGCGAAGCTGAGCGAGACGCGCAAATCTTGTCTCGCTGCCATGGCTGATGCCGCCGTCTAGTCCGGCGATCTTTTTAAATGCCGCTTCGGCCGCGTCGTATTCGCCCAATTCAAGCAGCGCGTCGCCCAGCATCGCCTGCGGATAACTTTTGCCCGGATCGAGTTCGGTTAAACGGATGGCGTGGTCGCGGGCATCGGTAAAATCGTGCGAGGCAAACTCGGCCCCGGCAAGCGCCGTAAGTCCGCCTGAATTTCTTATCTCCGGTACGGACGCCAGCGAAGCGCGGGCAGACCGAAACGCCAGTTCGAGATACTGGACGTTTCCAGTTTCACGCAGCTTTTGTAGATAAAGACCGGCGAGCTTGTTGCCGGCGGTAAAATCCTCCGGGTCGTTTTTAACTTTATTTTCAAGAAAGCGAATCGCGCCGTCATTTGCTGCTTGATCGGAGACAATCGGCGCGGCGGGCGGCAAAACCGATGCGGCCACCGGTTTTTTATCCGAACCGCAACCGGCCGCCGATAACGCGATACAGAAAAACGCGGTAAACACTTTAAAATTACATTTGAATATTATTTTCATATATCCATTTACGGTTTACGTTCCATTACGCTTCGCTCAAAACCCGTCGGGCGGCAAAATAGCCGCACATTCCGTGAACGGCCCCGCCGGGCGGCGTCGAGGCCGAGCAGATATACAACCCTTTAACCGGCGTCGAATAAAGCCGCATTGTAGGACGAAGAAAAAGCTGCGGGATGTCCTGCGAGCCGCCATTGATGTTGCCGCCGATAAGATTGGCGTTGTGGCGTTCAAGTTCGGCGGGCGGCGAAACTTTGCGCTCGATAATGCAGTCACGAAACCCGGGAGCGAAACGTTCGATTTGATTTTCAATTCGCCCAGTCATATCAAAGTTCGAACCGGCTGGAACGTGGCAATATCCCCAGGCCGTGTGTTTTCCCTCGGGCGCGCGGCTTGCGTCGAACAAACTCGGCTGTACCAGAAGCACAAACGGCTTTTCGGCATGTTTGCCTTTGGACGGAGCGTTTTCGGATTCGGCAATTTCCGCGAGCGTTCCGCCGAGATGCACCGTCGCGGCCCGCGCGCACTCTTTGGCCGTCCACGGAATCGGTCCGCTGAGCGCCCAATCGATCTTGTAAGCGCCGATATCATAACGAAAACGCTCGAGTTTGCGGCGATAGCCTTCAGGCAAATGATTCCCCGCGACCTTTAACAAACCGCGCGTAGTCAGGTCGCATAATACCGCGTGATTAGGTTTGAGAAATCCGTCAACCGATGTAACGGGCGAATCTGTTATGATTTCGCCTCCGAGCGAGCGCAGATACGAAGCGAGAGCGTCCGCGATTTTTTGCGAGCCGCCGCGCGCAATTGGCCAGCCGACCGCGTGTCCGGCAACGGCAAGAACGAGTGCGAACGATGCGGAAAAGAGCCGGTCGAGCGCCAGCATCGAGTGTCCGGCATTTCCCGCAATCAGAGCTCGGGCGCGTTCGCCGGTGAAACGGCTTTTCGCCAAACTTTGCGCCGAACGCATCGCCCAAAAACCGAATCTGGTGAATGTCAACGGATGACTCGGAAAGCGTGGCGGTCCCAGCAGATCGGAACTCAAATGCTCCCAATCATCGACGAAGGGTTTGACAAGCTTGCGATACGCAGATGCATCGCGCCTCAGGTTTTCGCAAGTTTCATCGATAGACCGTTCGAGCATTACCGCCGTTCCGTCGTCGAGTGGATGCGCTAGCGAGGCAGGCGGCTGAATCCATTCCAAACCGTGTTCGACGAGCGGCAATCTTCGAAAAAATGGCGAACCGACACCAAGCGGATGAACGGCCGAACAGATGTCATGCACGAATCCCGGCAAGGTCAATTCGCCCGAACGTGTGCTGCCGCCGATTGTTTTTTCGGCCTCGTAAACCGTCACAGAGACACCGGCGAGCGCGAGTTCAATAGCGGCGGCGAGACCGTTCGGGCCAGATCCGATGATGGTTGCGCTTTCGAAATCGCACCTTTGTTTAGATACCGGCATTTTCCTTTCGACGATCGAGCCATTGGTCAACCGAAAACGAGCTTGCGCCGAACAAAGCGAGTGTCAGCAAACCGGCAATATAGAGCAAATTCAATTCGTAACCCGGGGGCCCGAATTGCGCCCCGTCCGGAGTCATCGCCAGTAGCTTGATGGAAGAAAATCCATTCGGCAGGTGAACGGTAAACAACGCCGTGAGCATAATTATTATCAGCGGAATGCTGACAATCGGGACAAATGCGCCGATAAAAATGGCAATTCCGCCGACGAGTTCCATGAGGGCTGTCGCCCATGCTGCCAGATGCGGCGCCGGAACGCCTATCGCCTGAAGTATGACCGCGAATTGTTCAGGCCCTTTGCTCAGCTTCGCAAAGCCATGCGCCATAAAGCCGAAGCCGATGATTAGGCGCAGCGGTAGCAGCGCCCACGCTCCCCGCGAACCTTTTTTCGGAATGTTCATCCGTTGGTCCTAAGTGTCGTTCCGCAAAGTCACATGGTTAGTGTTCGCGGCGCGCAATGCCTCGCCCGCCGTCCAGATCGCCGCCCCAACCAGTACGATATCCTTAAGAAGAAATTGCCCAGGCACGACCGACGGGAAGGGGAAGCCATAACCCGGCTGCCACATGCCGGGCGTCGTCAACACAAAACTCAGCGTTGTTAAAAACATTAGTATCGAGCCGATGCTGCCGATTGCCGAAACTAAAGGCGCAACCGAACGCAGCGCAATCATAATGCCCAGCAGAAGCTCGATAGTGCCGATTACCGCTGCCCAGCTTCGTACACTAAAAATACTGTACGCCCACGACATCAAGGGTGAATTCGCTACGAAGCCTTGAATTCCTTCTGCCTCGTAAGCGGTGAATTTTAAGGCACCTACGCTCAACAAAACTATCACCAATCCATAACGGATCACCTTCTCGCCGATATTCTCCAGCGTATAACCTATGCTGTCCGAATCCGCTGGACGTTCAACATGTTCTACTCTAGCTGCCATTTTTTCTCCTCGTTCGTCTATATCGCAACCGATCTTGCTATTTCATTTTCAAGCCCATTTTAGCGGCGATGCCTTGAATTATTTCCAGGTGCATTTTCAGAGTCGGAAGCGTATTTGCCGCAAATGCCTTGACATCAGCGTCTCCAGCGATTTTCGATGCGTTTTCAAACGCCGTTACGTCTTTTTTATGAGCTTCGACCATGGCCATAACATATTCCTTATCAAAATCCGCTCCGCTCAGTTTCGATAATTTTTCCATTTCTTGCTTGTGCTCCGGCAGGACGTCCGGCGGCAACATTACTTTCTTTTGCGCCGCGAGCTGCTTTAAGTCTTCGCCCGCTTTCGTGTGGTCGTCAATCATTTTCTGCGCGAATGCCTTAACATCCGCGTTTTGGGTTTTGCTCACGGCAAGTTTGCCTAGTTCGACTTCGGCGAGTCCGCCCGGAGCTGCGGCATTCATAAAGGCAAGATCGCCGCCCGTCACGACCGAATCGCCTTTATCGCCAGGCGGTTTCGCCGGTTCGGTTTTTACGAGCGGCTCGCTGTTTGCCGTTCCGGTGTTGCTCGGCCCGTTTGAACACGCCGCCGCGAGCGTGGCCGCAATGCCGATTGACAACAACAAAATGCTCATCTTTATTCGCTCACTCATTAATTTTTTCCTCAAGTACATGTTGGAATTCATTCCCCTCCAATCTTCTAAGCCGGCGGCATATTCGGCATCCGCGGGTCAATCGACCCTTCGCTATCGGCATTTATGCCGGATGAACGTTCCGCAAATGCAGCCGCAACCTCATCGGAACGGCTTTCTCTCGTTTCCGTCTGCATTTGGCTGATTTTTTTCTTGTCTTCCTTTATCTTTCGTTCTTCTGCTTCGGCTGTGCCTTTTGAGGGTGCCGGCCCACTGTTCGACGTTTCGTGTTCTGTCATTTTCATCTCCCTTTATCCTCGATAAGGTCCGCGCCATCAGTTTTCAGACGTCGGCGCGGATCATTTTTACCATTACTGCCGCGTGTGATCGTCCGGGCCGCTTCCGGGGGGGAAGGGCTGTGTCGGATCGGCAACAAACGGAAATTGATTTCTAAACGCTACGTCGTTGTGATCCACTTTGTCGCCAAGCGGTTTGCCGTTGTTGATGATCGTAAACGTTGCGTCCATTACATCATCCTGCAAGCGCCTTCCGCCCATCTTTCCGTAGCCGCCGTTCTTATTGGTTCCGCCGCCCGGGCCCTTATTCGGAACAGTCAAGTCAAGCCGCAAAATATCGCCCTTTTCGACGGCTATCTTTGCCAACATGGCAATGTGAGCGTCGTCGGTATTGAACGCCTTGAGCGATTTGATGATGTCGTCCTTGAATCTGCCCTTCGCGTCGTCTTCGGTCGAAGCGGCATTATATTCGTCTTTGCGGGCTGCGGGAATCAAACCGTTGTTAACCGCCGGCACGCCGTCGCGGTCGACCGTTACCCAATCTCCGTCTCCCGTAACCTCATTGTTATCCCCGATCTTCTGACGTTCGCGGCGCTGCGTGACGGCGGCAACGCCGATGATGTTGCCCGCCCTTCCGCGGAGCATGCTCGCCGGAACCTCGACAGCGGTAATAAGCGTGTTAAACCCGGCATAAGTATCGCGCCCGCCGCGCTCGGATAGTAGCGACGTATTGGGATGACCGGGATTCATAAGCGCCGAGGCAACCATGCGGTTGGTACCGGTGTCGTCCAAAAAGAACGGGTCGTCGGCATTGCCGGCGTAGAAACTCGCGCCCGTCGAGGGGTCGGTCGTTACGACGATCTCAGGAGCCTTATATTCCTGGTTCGAAACGGTCGTCGGGGCAGTGAAGCGCTTGCCGCCGGGCAGTTCGATAGTCGCCGTCTGCTGTGTAACTCGTCCTAAACCCTTTGAAAAATATACGTCGACAAACGCATCCGGTTTGGCATCTCCGGTATTTTCGATCTCAAAGCGATAGCGAATGTTATGATCGAAGATCGGCATTCCAAAATGCTCGCCCGAAACTATAAATCCCTGCGTACTCATTATCAAAACGACCTTTGAATTGTCATTAGGATCGAGGAATGCAAAGTTGTCGGCCAGATCTGCTCCCCGGTCCTGCGCGATAGCCGGCGAATCTATATGATCCGAGGCGTTCGTGTGCGTTACCGGGATCATTGGTATCGTTAACGCCGCCGCCATCGAAGCAACCGTCAACCGAAACCATTTGCTTGTTTTACAAATCATACTTTCTCCTTCATTTAACCTACCTACTTGTAAATAGATAATGTCCATCTGCAAAAATCATACCGTCATGCGGTAAAGCGGCGCCTTGCTCATTCAAAAGCCAGGTGTGTCAAAGTATTGTGATGGTTAGTGATTTGCGTGGTACGGATTTCAACGGCGTGTTGTATGTTTATCGTGCGATTAATTGTGCCACATTGTATTTGTTTCGTGCGGTGCGTATTTATCGGAGGTGTAGATGACGAAAAATCGAAGCTTCAGCCCGAATGACAACAAAAAGCTTGTGGACGAATTATGAATATTCCCAATCCGACATACCACAGAATCCTCGACGCAGCCCAGGACTTGATTCAGGTAAGGGGCTTTAATGCCTTTAGTTATAACGATTTGTCCAGGACAGTTGGCATAAAGACAGCCAGCATTCACTACTATTTTCCGCGCAAGGACGAATTGGGCGAGGCATTAACGCGCCGTTACCGCGAACAATTCAATTTGGTCCTGACAGAAATCAGTGAACAATACCCGGATGCTCCGTCGCGTATCGAGCGATACATGGAACAGTTTCTGGCGACTTTAGGAGAAGACGGCAAGATTTGTCTCTGCGGAATGCTGGCGGCCGATTACGAAACCCTTCCCGAAAATGTAAGAACGGAGATCCGTACTTTTTTTACTGAAAACGAAGCATGGCTTGCGGCGGTTTTGGAACAGGGGCGCGCCGAAGGGGTTTTCGTCTTTGAAACGAAAGCCAGAGACACGGCCAGGGCGTTTTTATCGACGCTTCAAGGCGCAATGCTCACGGCGCGAATATTTGATGACAAAGACCGTCTGCGGGTAGCCGCCGCGTCCTGGCGGAAAGCTGTTCTAGGAACCGCGAACAAGGTCGGAAAAGAAAATAGTTCAGCGACATGAGCCCGCGCGGTTGACATTCCGGCACCGTGTCGATCGGCCAAATTTTTAAAATCTTTTAGATCCCGGCCGTTATCTCTCGGTTTGAAGCACTCGCAGTAATTCGGCGACGCTCCAGGCCTGAGCCGGACAACCGCGCGGCAGATGCGGCATTTCACCGTCGAAGATCTCCGATATCTGCCCGGCGCCGGCTTCAAGAATATGATCCTGAAAACCGGAGAGGATCTCGGTTATACGAGTTTCCGTCTCGGATCCGCGCGAGTACACCTTTCGATACGCGTCAACGAACGCTCCGATGAGCCAGGCCCAAACAGTTCCCTGATGATATGCAGAGTCGCGTTCGAACGGCGTTCCGATATAAACCGGCACGTATTTTGGGTCCTTGGGCGATAACGAACGAAGCCCGACCGGCGTTAGCAATTCGGCTTCGATTTTGCTGACGACTTTTTTTGAGCGTTCGATATCAAGCATCGAAAAGGGAAGCGAGACTGCAAAGATCTGGTTCGGACGGACGGACGCATCGCGATGGCCATTTTCGATCACGTCATAGAGGCAGTCTTGTGCGTCGTTCCAGAAGACAGAATTGAAACTCAGTTTCGCGAGTTCGGCCATTGCCTCAAACCGCGCACGATCCTCATCGTGCCCAAAACGCGCAGCGAAGTCAGCCATTATACGCAGGGCGTTGTACCAAAGCGCCTGTATCTCGACGGGCTTTCCGGTTCGAGGCGTGATCACAAGGTCGCCGATCTTCGCATCCATCCAGGTAAGCTGCACGCCCGGCTCGCCGGCATACAGCAGCCCGTCCGTGTCGACGTGGATATTAAAACGCGTTCCGCGGAGATGCCACGCGATTATGTCGGCGAGTTTTTCGTAAAGACTGGTATCGACAGCTGCGTAATCGTCGGTCGTTTCCGCATACGACCTTACCGCCTCGAAATACCAGAGCGTCGCGTCGACCGTGTTGTATTCGGCTTCGCCGCCCGCGTCCGGAAAGCGGTTTGGAAGCATTCCCATGGAGATATGCTTAGCGAATTCGAGCAAAATTACTTTCGCGATCTTCGGCCGGCCGCTTGCGAGTGTCAGGCCCGTAAACGCGATCATCGTGTCGCGTCCCCAATCCGAAAACCACGGATATCCCGCGATCACGGTTTCGCCCGTTCCGCGACTAACGATAAACTGATCGGCGGCGATAACAAGCTGTTCTTGGAATTCCGTTTGCGGCTCGGCGATCTTGATCAGGGATCGACGGCGTTTGATCTCACGTTTTCCGAGACGGGCGGCGTTCCCCGATAACTCAGGAACGGTAGATACGATGACGGCGGCTTCGTCGCTGAGAGCGAGATAGAGTACGAACGGCTGGAAAAGGTCTTCCGAATGATCGAAGCCGCGCTCTTTTTCTATGGCGAGTTCGAAATGGCGGTACCAATATCCGCTTTTTTCGACACTGCCCGAATGAAAAAAATACAGCGGCGTGTCACAGTCGCGGGCGCGAACCTCGACCTTGCCGGCGGCCTCTGAGTATTCAAAAACAGTGTCGAGGCTTTCGTGCCGGAGATGATGGTAATCGACGAATGAGAGAAGAGGCCTCAATTCGATTCGTGCATCGCCGACGGTCTTCGCACCTTTTTTCAGCGTCCACCGGCAAATGGTTGTGTTCTCGCCGTGCAACATAAAAACTGCCTTTTCAAGCGTCACACCGCCTAAGTCGTACGTCCAGATCGGAAAAGGGTCGAGACGAAATGCCGCAGTTAATTCGAAACCGTGCGGATGAATGTTTCCGGGATATTGATTGGATGAGAGTTGGTACGCGACGCCGTCGATGAACACCGTTTCCTCGAATTTCGAAAGCATCGAGATCCTCCCGAGCGGAGGTTTCGTCGCCGCCGTCAAAAGGGCGTGGTAGCGACGCGAGCGCGAACCCGCAACCGTACCGGACGCAAAGCCGCCGATGCCGTTTGTCTCAAGCCACTCGCGGGAACTCGCAGCGGCGAAATCGTTACAGACATTTCGATCGAAGTTGATCATTAAATATTTTGTACTGGCAGGGTAGGCAATTGAAAAGATACTCGGGGCCTGCTTTATAACTCGGCGTACAATTGTTCGACGGCATCGATCATTCGGGTAAGTGAAAAGTTCTCACCGGCGCGAGCCTGCAGTTTTGCTCCAAGCTCGGTTCGAGATCGCTCGTCGCCTAGTAGAATAGTGATAACCCGCGCCATCGCGACCGGATCGTTTATCTCGACGAGCTCGCCGAGGCCGCCAAAGAGTTCGCGGGCGCCGTCGGTTTCGGTCGCGACAACAGCTTTTCCCCGCAGCATGGCTTCGAGAATGGCGAGGCCGAAGCTTTCAGAGTGAGAAGGCGAAACAAAAATGTCGATCGCGGCATAGAAGGGCTCCGTGTCATCGAGCCAGTCCAGCCACAGAAAACTATTTTCCATTCCGCATACGTGCGCGAGTCTTTTCAGATCGCGGCGATAAGACTTGTCGATCGAATTGTCTTTACCCACGACGACGAAACGGCAATCCGGCACGCTTTTCAAAATTTCCTGGGCCGCGAGGACGAAATCGTTTTGGCCCTTCAATTCTTTCAATTCGCCCAGTGTCCCGACGAGCGGAGCGTCCGGCGGGATCGAATGCATCTCGCGAAATTCGTCGCCTATCGACGAGCTTCTTTCGCTATCAAATGCCGCCAGATCGATGCCGTTCGGGATAAGCGTCACACGCTCCGGCGGAAAGATCTTTCCTAAGCCTTGGGAAACGCCTTCGGAAACGCCGATCGCCCACGACAGATTTTGGAGAGCAAAGCGATTGAACGGCTTTAGAGGAAACACCACGTGACGAGTAAGTACAAATTTTGAACCTTTCGCGGCCATGCAGGCGATGCTCGCTGGAATATAATCGCGGGCGACGTGAGCGTGGACGATCTGGATACGATTGTCGCGAACGAATTCAGCGATACGCATCGCACTCAAAACCCCGAACGAATTACGTATCGAAACGTGAAGAACGTTCTCGGGCGGCAAAAAATCAAGCCTGCTCTGCCACTGATTTGTCGGCCGCAGTGCGGCGAATACATCGTGGCCTCTTTCCTGCAGACCACGGCAAAGGTCGACGAAGTGCCGCTCGCCGCCGCCGAATGTCCGAGCCGAGGAAATATGCAGGATTCGCATTGAACATCAGATTACACGCCCCGTCCGATAAAAAAAAGGCACGCTTCCGAAGAAGCGTGCCGCAAAAGGTTTTTCTCGTGAGAGAAAAACTAAAATTGAAAACGTGCCGCAAACTGGATCTGACGTTCGCGATAAAGCGTGCTGTCCGTCGTGGTGATCTGCCCGAAGCTCGGGTTGGCACACAATCCATTTGGATTATTGGTAGTAATCCCATTTGTCAGAAAGCAATTCGTTGTTCGAACAAATTGAGTCGAATTCTGCCCGAACACTTGGGTCCTGTTAGCTACATTGAACGCCTCAGCTAATAATTCAAGCCTGTAACGCTCGGTGAAATTGAACCGTTTCGAAAGCCTCAAGTCTAGATTAATCAACGCCGGCAAACGAAAAGCGTTTCGCGAATCCAACGGAAATCGATTGTCCCCGTTTGTGCCGTTCAAGGAAGTACCGCTTACGTTACCATCGAACGGACGCCCAGAATAATACGCGAATATCGGAGCGATCGACCAGCCGTTTAACAGGTAATTGTGCAACGAATTTGAACCGCCTTTAGAGATGGTCGGAGCATATACTGCACTGACGACTACTTTATGACGCGTGTCAAAGTTGCTCGGCCCGGCGTCGTAGCTGCCGTCGAAAATGTCGTACGGGCTATTTGTCTGTGTAAAGGTAGCCGAATTCTGATTGGTATCCGTCGATTTGGAGAGTGTATAGCTTGCCTGGAACTGCAATCCGTCCGTGAACCTGCGGTTGGCCTGGAAGACAAGAGCGTTATATTCACTCTTGACAGTGCTTTGAATACGAGTAAGCGAAGGACCGGAGGATGTGCTTCCGGGATTCAAGATAACACGAGAGTAGTTCGGCAAGGTGAATATCTGACCGTTATTAGGCCCGCCAACGAGTGTAAATGTTGAGGTGGGAGCGGTAAGCGAACGTTGATAGTTGAGATCGAAAAATGTCGGTAAACTACGACCCAGGCTTCCGATATATGAAACCGATACAACAGTATTCTTCATGATCTGATGCTCTAGAATCGCATCATACTGATTGATCAGCGGTGCCTGAAAGTTCTTCGAAAAGAACTGAATGGCGCCGGCACCGAATGGTATGGCCGAAGGAGCATACACATTTGGGAACACGGGCGCGCACGGGCTTGTCGCTGTCGGGACGACGGGAAAACAATTTAACGTCGTAGTCGCCTGTATCCGAACCTGCGACTGTCCACCAGGATTTCCGGTGTTTACAAGTGCGTTATAAATAGTCGAATTCTGAATACGACCGTAATATATTCCGTATCCGCCGCGGAAGCTGGTTTTTCCGTCGCCAAAAACGTCGTAGGCGATGCCTATACGTGGGCCGAAATTATTCTTATCGTCCGGCAACGTAGAAGTCGCTTCGCCAATCGTTCGGCCGTCGCCGGGGATTATGTTTGAGGCAGCAAGAGCACCGCTTGTGTTGTTGTTAACCAGCGTCGGCTTTGGCATTTTGATGTATTCCCACCGCAATCCCAAATTCACCGTAAGACGAGGCGTGATGCGAAAGTCATCCTGCGCAAAGAAGTTGTAATCGTACGTCGCCAGTTTTATGCCGGGCGAGCCAACCCCCTGCTGATAGTCGCTGGTGTAACAGCGGCCCACCAATCGCGTGCTGGTGGCGCATATCGTCGTTAATGGTAACGGCGTTCTGAAATTTACGTAATCGACAATGAAATCGTTGATGTTACTGTAGGAATAGGAGCCAGCTTCGAAGCGCAGGTTTTGGATATCGTCGGTAACACGATTCACATCACCGCCAAATTTGAAAGTGTGTCGACCGGCATTGTAGGTCACTGTGTCGGCAAACTGATAACGCCGTTCGTCAGGGTATGAAGGACGTTCCAAAAATGTGGGAGTACCAAACTCAAGTCCATTGGTTAAAAACACACTTGGCGAACGGGCACCCAGACCGGTCGTCGCTGTTGCCGGTTCACCGGTAAGCGGCGGCGTGCTGAACTGAGTTTCAAAGTCACGGCCATATTGAAATCGAGCTTCATTCAATAGATTTGACGAGATGTTGGACTGCAAACGCGCATTAACGGAATCGACTTCGACAAAATCGTTGCCGAAGCTCGAACGCCCGCGCTGATTGACGGCCTGCGTTTGAACCCCGTTGGGTGACTTCCAACGCATGCGGTTATAGCTGATGGCAAAGCTATTCCGATTGTTTATAATCCAATCGATCTTGGGCAGATATATCGTTTGATCGCCTTTTCGAGGGGTCTCACCGGTAAGAGAATTGATAAAGCTTATTGCGTTGTCGATCTGCGCGGTTGTAAGTCCGCGTGAGGCCAGCGTCGAACGATTCACCGTAGTTAAATAGTCCGACCGCGTAAACACAGCCAAGCCGGGAAAATTTCGTTTCTGCTGATCGTAGTTGAAAAAGAAAAATAACCTATCTTTGAGAATCGGGCCGCCGACGGAACCACCAAATTGCTGCCGAAGGTCGATCGGTTTTGCCGCAACGGTTGCCGGAACTCCGTTAATGAGAATGGACTGGAAAGCACGCGGGTTGCGGGCGCCGTTGCGGTTGTTGCGGTTGTAATAAAAGGCTTCGCCGTGGAAATCATTGGTACCGCTTTTGGTGACAGTGTTGATCACGCCGCCGGCCGCGCGGCCGTATTCTGCCGAGTAATTCGAGCCGTTGATCTGAAATTCGCGGACAGCCGCTTGGCTGATGACGTAGTTGATGCGTGTCCGGCCGCGTTCTTCGGAGAAGAAAGCCTGGTTATTATCACCGCCGTCCACCGTACTGTTGTTGAGCAGGCCCGAGATGCCGCGAAAACTGATGAGCCCGAAGTTTCCATCAGGAACCGTCGACGGGGCGAGCAATGCGAAGTTCGATGCACGGCGGCCGTTGATCGGCAGCTCGTTGATCGAAGTCTGGTTGATGCTCGTTGTATTGGAGTTGTCGTTAGTATTGATAACAGGAGCCTCGCCCGTGACCTGAACCTCGGCAGTTGCACCTCCGACGGTCAGCGGGATATCCACCGTGGTGATCTGTCCGACCTCGACGATCACGCTGTCAGCTTTCGCAGGAGCGAAACCGGACACGGTAGTCTCGATGGTGTATTTGCCGGGCTGCAGATTCGTTGCCTTATAGCCGCCGTCAGAATTGGCGGTTAGGGTTACTGAAGCGTTCGTGCCTTCGTTGGTCACGGTCACTGAAGCATTCGGAACCACACGACCCTGAGGATCTGTGACGGTACCACTGATGCCGCCGGTCACGGTGGACTGGGCAAATACTTGCCCGAATCCGATCATTAGACTGAGCGCTATCAGACTGATAAATCTCAATGAAAAGTTTTTAGTCATTTGGTTTTTCGACCTCTTGTCAAAATAGATAGAATATGGCGAAGTTGTGAATTGGCTGTGTAGAAATTCCGATTTTTCGGATTTTTCTCTCTGTTTTTGGATTCTGGCCGCGTGATAGGTATTAAAGAACCAGCTGTCAAAGGAAAGTTTGCCAAAAACTGATCTCTTAATTGTTGTTTTCACACACTCTTATCCGCTTCGCGGGAAAGAATGGCGTGCCTGTGATCTTTAAAACGGGATCCTGAGAAATTAAATGCCGCTATGAGTAAGGCAATTCGAGTTCCGCGACAATGCCTGCTCTGGAACGACCGCATACGATTGTTATAGTGTTCCGATATTGACTCTGTGTAACGAAAGGTAACTTTCCGGGCCTGTTCCGAATCACAAGGTGACTGGATCAGAAAATCTGCGAAAACCTGGTCATTACGAAATTATTTTGGGTCCGCAAAAAAACCTGCAAACTCGTCATGGGGCCGGCGCATCGTAGGCATTCGCGCGTGCTGTCTTTCACGGCACTCTCTTATTGAAGGCAGGTTTTTGCTGATCTGAGGGAAACTTGACTTTTTTGTAAGATTAAAGTAATTTACTCAGGCAATTTGGCCTGGCATATCAATGACAAGACACTTTGCCTTATTCACAGTGCGAAAAAGGGGGGAATGAATGGCACAAATAGAATATGCGACTACATCATACAAGACGCCTCTGCATCACCGGATACCGGCGCATCTGCAGATTCGAGCAAGCTGGGTAGACGAGGAAACGGGTGAGATGATCAACGTAGAAGGAACGACCGAAAACGTCGGCGAGACGACTGCATTGGTGAATTTGGAAACGTTGCCGCCTGTCGGAAGCGAAGTAATGCTTACCGTTTTGGAAGAAGATAAACGAGTGATCGAGGTTGCGACCCAGGTCATTCGAGTTGAGCGCGATCCGAGCAAACCGCTCGCGGCGTTGTCGATCCTCCAGAACATCAAGAAATGGAAGCAGTCAGCGATGGCTGCGGCCGACCGATGGGCAACCCGGCATTGGCAGCTTAATTACGACGAAGAGTGGGTTAATTAAAACCGTTTTTCATTTAAACGAAATTTCGACGGGGATATCGGCTTTCGACGTCCCCGTTTTTTTTGTTCGCAATTGATTCACGGTCGAGGGCGAACGAATGCCGACCGCACGGCATCTTTTTATTGCATGAAAAAAGTTCTTATACTGCTCGCTATTCTTACCTTCTCAGCAAGCTTATTTGCTCAGCAGAAACCTGTCACTCAGGCTGAATACGTCAAGATGCTCTATACGCTGCAAAAGAATCCAGCCGCTAAGGCCGATATCATCGACGCACTTCGCAAACGAGGTATCGACTTCGTTTTGACGGACGGCGTCCGCGGGCTGACGCGTTCAAAGGGCGCAAATGACGAAGAGCTCAAACGTTCGCTCGAAGAGGCGGAGAGGCGCAGGCAAAATCCCGCAGCGGCCACACCGCCCAATGCCGCCGAGGCGCAAAGCATTTTGACGAAGGCTCGTACGAACACGCTTGCCGCCGTCGATCAGATGCCCGATTTTGTTGTCAAACAGCAGATCCAGCGGTCGGCTGCGTACGCCGGCACGAACAATTTCCGGGGCCTCGACCGCCTCGTTGTTGCAGTTAGTTATCGCTCGAGCGGCGAGGAGGAATATAAGGTCCTGTCGAACAACGGCGTTGTCCAGACTGACGCCAAAGGAAAGGGAAGCTACGAAGAGGTCGGCGGAACCAGTTCGACGGGCGAATTTGTGACGATGCTCGCAACGATCTTTAAGCCGGAAAGCGAGACGGTTTTCGAGCCGATCGAGACTGACGTGATACGCGGCAGGCCGTCGATCGTTTTCGACTATTCGGTAACGCGAGACAAGGCAAAACAGGTCATAATGGCCACCGGTTATTCCACAGATTCCACTGTTACGGGAATGAAAGGCAAGGTATGGATCGACCGCGAAAACTTTCGCGTGCTGCGGGTCGAAAGCGAAGCGACTGAGATACCTGAAACTTTCCCCATCCGAACCGCCAAGCGCGTGATCGATTATGACTGGACGACGATCAATCAGGAAAAATATCTATTGCCGCTGTTGTCCGACGTCAGGCTGACCTTCCGCGAGAACAGCAAAGTTTTTGAAACGAGAAACCTTATACGATTCAAGGACTATCAGAAGTACGGTACCGACGTGCTCGTCGTCGAGGAAGATAATGCTCCGGTCGAGGAAACGCCCCAGAAACCTTAATTTATAAGCGAAAAGTAGGCGATCGCGGCCGGTAAGATCAGCCACAGCAGTCCTTTGATCAGAAAGAACGCGAGGCCTATCGCGCCGAACCGCTTTATCCACGATTTGGCAGGGCACTTCAGATTTTTCGGCTCTTTCGGCATTCTGGGTTTAAAATAGCGATTTTCGAATTGTTTTTCAAACGGTTTGGTCTCGGAGGTTCGCCTATTTATGAGAAAAGCTCCTGTTCGGTTTATCATCCCGCTTCTTTGCCTTATCTTTTTGAATGGCGCCTTTGCTCAAAAGGCACCGCCGAAAGAATTTAATAAACGCGAGGCAGACTTGGTCGAACTCATTACTCTCGATCCCACAATTGAATTGGATATCCGTTACGCAACCGCAAATAACTTTGTCGGGCGGGCCGTCTATCCGGAAGCCCGTGCTTTTTTGCAGAAGCCCGCTGCGAAAGCGCTTCTCCGGGTTCACGACAAATTAAAAAAGCACAGCCTCGGTCTGGTTATCTTCGACGGTTATCGACCGTGGACGATCACGAAATTGTTTTGGGACGTTACGCCGGAAGACAAGCGAAAGTTCGTCGCCAATCCGGAAAAAGGTTCGAAGCACAATCGGGGGTGCGCAGTCGATCTGAGTGTTTACGATCTGAAAACCGGAAAGCTTCTCGATATGCCTTCCGGATATGACGAATTCAGCGAGCGGGCATCGCCCGATTACAAAGGCGGCAGCGAGACACAGACAGCGAACCGCGAAATGCTTCGAAAAATGATGGAAGCCGAAGGCTTTACTGTTAATCCGAACGAATGGTGGCACTTCGATTACAAAGACTGGGAACAGTACGCCATTTATGACATACCATTCGACGAAGCTGCGGCTGCAGCTAAAACGAAAATTAAAGTAAAGACTAAGATAAAGAATTAAAAAAATGGTTAAGCCAGGTCCACAGGAATACGACGCCTATTACGAGCGATACATTTCTCTGGTCACAAACACGGACGTGGTCGCGGACCTTGCTCGTCAGCCGGCCGAGCTTCGCGAAGGGTTCGGCAAATTTGGCGACGAACAGGGAACGTTTGCTTATTCCGAAGGCAAGTGGTCCGTGAAAGAAGTTCTCGGCCACATCATCGACGGCGAGCGAATGTTCGCATATCGCGCCTTTCGAATTTCGCGTGGGGACACGACACCGATCGAGGGCTTTGAGCAGGACGGTTATATCGAGAACGCTCGGGCAAACGAACGCACCATGGACGATCTGCTCGATGAATTTGAACTGCTGCGGCTGGCGAATGTGATCTTCTTCAAGAATCTAATTGACGCGGATTGGCGAAGAAAAGGCACCGCGAGCGGTCTCGGTATTTCCGTTGCTGCCTTGGCATATATCATGGCCGGTCACGTCACGCATCACGTCAATATTCTGGCCGAACGCTACACCGTTTGAATTACGACGTCATCGTCATTGGCGGCGGAGCGGCGGGTCTCTATTGCTCTATGGTCGCCGGCCGACGCGGGCGAAGAGTTCTCGTCATCGAACACAACGCCGCGATCGGTAGAAAGATCATCATCTCAGGCGGCGGACGCTGCAACTTCACCAATGTTCATACGCGTCCCGAGAATTTCATTTCGCAGAATCCTCATTTTTGTAAATCGGCACTTGCCCGCCACACACCTCAGACCTTTATCGACCTCGTTCGAAAACACAATATCGACTTTTACGAGAAAACCTTGGGTCAGCTTTTTTGCAAAGGGCCTTCGCGGCAGATCGTCGACATGCTGTTGGCAGAATGCGTCTCGGCCGGCGTCAGGATCGAGACAGATACTAGCGTTAGATCGATCGAGCGGGGCGAAAATTTTCGGATCGCGACAAGTCGCGGCGAATGTACGGCTCAAAATGTCGTGATCGCGACGGGCGGGCTCTCGTTTCCCAAAATTGGCGCAAGCGATTTCGGTTATAAGATCGCCGAACAGTTCGGCATAAGCGTCGTGCCGACATCTCCGTCCCTCGTAGCTCTTGTTTCGACGGGAATGAAGTGGCCGCAGCTCGCCGGAATCTCGGTCGATTCCGCTGTTTCGAACGGACTTGCCAACTTTCGCGAAAACATTCTTTTCACTCATCGAGGATTGTCAGGCCCGGCAATACTTCAGATCTCGAATTATTGGCGGCGAAGCGATCCGATCGCTATCGATCTTATGCCCGGCACCAGTGCGGCCGATCTTTTGAACGAAAATCGAAGCAGCCGCCGGAGGCTCGATAATTTTCTAGCCTACCACCTGCCGGAACGCCTTGCGGCATATGTTTCTTCGCTGGACGACTGGAACAAACCGCTGAAACAGTTGAGAAAAACGGATCTAGAGCGAATAGCGAGTCTGCTGAACGGTTGGGAGGTAAAATTCAGCGGCACGGAAGGATACGACCGGGCTGAAGTTACGCTTGGCGGCGTTTCAACGGCCGAAATTTCGTCGCAGACAATGGAGTCTAATAAGATTACGGGACTATTCTTTATCGGTGAGGTCCTGGACGTTACGGGTTGGTTGGGCGGTTACAATTTTCAGTGGGCCTGGTCATCGGCATTTGCCGCCGGTTCGGCAGTTTAAAAATAGAAGGAGGAAACGTCTCCCACACCGTTTCCTCCCGTTCGCGCCTGTTACGTGGAGCAACCGGCAACGAATTTATCTTGTTTAAGCTTGTAAAAAGAGCCGTTCACTTCACTTAAACCTGTGTTGTTCGATTTTGGGTTTACAGCGGGTGAACGTTCGTGTAGGATATTCACACATGCGTGGAATCGTGTCAAGCCCTAAAACTACAAATCACACAAATAATGCTTTTGTGGTCCGTCTGATCGAAGTCTGTGGGACGTCGGAGCCGTCTGCGATTCAACGATTGTTGAATATCTCGTATCAAGCCGCAAAGAATTATCTTACCGGCCGGGTACCCGATACCAAGGTCCTTCTCCAAATAGCAGAAAAGACGCCGTTTTCTATTCACTGGCTTCTGACCGGGAAGGGCGACAAAATTGCGAAAACCGTCTCCCGTCAGGGTACAACAATACTATCTGACCAAATGCGCGAATTGATCAGGCAGGAATGTGTCGAGATCGTCGGCAACTTGATCGGCTCTCAAAACGGCGAGCCGAAAGTTGTCGTATTAGAGCCGGCAAAGATCCGTTCGGAAAAGGTCTCAGCGCCGGAACCCACGAACGTGGAAGGTCACCGGTTCCGAACCTGAGACGGCTCTAATCGCTCGCAAAACTAATTAAACAAGCTGCGAACGTAGCTAATTATAAACAGCTCTGAATCGTCCGGAACAACGGCGAGGCAGGCCGTCTGTCCGTTCGGGCAAGTCTTGCCTCCGTTTCCCATATCGCCGCCCTCATCGTTGACCGTCACTGTGACAGTCGTTTTGGTATCGTCCGTGCCCGTCCAAAGTCCGCCGTTGCCCATATCCCCGTCAGCCAGGGCGGTTCCACAGAAAAGAGCCAAGACTAAAAAGACCTTCATCGTTGATTTCATTTGAGTTTCTCCTGTTTTGTTTCTTGATACGGGAACGTATCTCGTTTATAGTAACAGCGCTGTCACCCTTTGCTTATGAGCACTCCCCACATTAGGCTCTCCACAGACGCCTTGGCATTCTGTCGCAGGCTTCATCGCCTCGAGCGAACCGGACAGTACGAGAAGGGGTTGCGCGAAATATCCGAAGAATGGAAAAACCCTCTGTATACACCGGATACGGGATTTCTGCCGCCTGTCGGATCGGCTGGATTGCTACTCAGATTTGCCGCTCTCCTGGGTTTTTACGGACAGAATCATCAGCTTACCGAATCGCAGGAAAGATCAAGAAATTTGCTTACCGAGGCCCGCGAAATTTTCCTGGAATTGGAAGATCGCAACGGAACGTGGGAGTGTGAGAATTACCTTGCGTTGGCTTATTGGCGTTCGGGCGAGCTTAACGAAGCCATCGTTTGGGTCGAAACGGCAATTTCGCAAATGCCGCACGAGACGACCGGCACCCTTCTTCATGCGCACGTTGTTCGCAGCCTGATCCTGCTTTCGCAAAAACGCTATTACGAAAATATCGCCGCCAGCGTCAATCTTGCTCCGCTATTTTTTAGATTCGGCGATGCGTTTCTGACCGGGAGCTTTTGCACTAACATCGGCTTATCGTTCAAGAACATCGGCAAGGGTGTCGATGCGCTTAGATATCTGGAGCTCGCCCGCGAATACCACGTTTCGTCCGGACACGGCGTTTATCTCGGCACCGTAGAGAATAATCTGGCGCAGCTTTATAAGGCTGAATCACGATTTGCTCGGGCACACGCTTCGATCGACAATGCGGTTCAGACGTTTCGAAAGGCCAAGGACCGCACCCGTGAAGGATTTGCCCTAGATACAAAAGCCTCGATATCTCTGTCCGAAGGCGAGCCGCGCGCCGCTCTCGATTCTGTCACTTCAGCGGTAAAAATACTGCGGAAGAGTGAAAATGCGGCTTATTTTGCGGAAACGCTCCAGACGAAATTCAAGGTTCATCTGAAACTCGATGAAATCGCAGCGGCCATCGCGGCATTCGCCGAGGCCGTGGAGATCGCTCGGACAAAGATCGGAGACGAAGCGGCGGATCGTATTTTTGATGAATTCCGGATCGCGGCAAACGAGCGTGCCGAATCGAAAAAGGCGCCTGAAAAAGTCGATCGTGTGGGAATCGCAAGCGGACACTTACAACTCGTCCTGCCTCAGTCAATCGCGCGTTTCGAAGACTATCAGGGCATCTGGATTAACAACGAACATCTTGAGTCGGTCGGCCTGCCGAAAGGCTCACTTGCTATCATAGTCAATGAGAAAGCCTCCCGCGGCGATCTTGTCGCGATCTCGGAGATCGAGACCGAAGCGGTTTCCTGCGGCTTTTACGATGAGGATTTCGGGATCGTTTGCCTTGAGGGCGTA
The DNA here is from genome assembly GCA_038254305.1 of Pyrinomonadales bacterium. Lineage (GTDB taxonomy): Bacteria > Acidobacteriota > Blastocatellia > Pyrinomonadales > Pyrinomonadaceae > OLB17. The sequence goes on along the minus strand of JBBSGG010000002.1, from coordinate 104,803 downwards.
AATTCCGAGCCGCAGCTATTTGATACTGCAGACATTCGCGTGCTGGGCAAGATCATTGGCGTATGCGATCGCGGCGAAGATGAGCAGGGAAAAATGATCGTCAGTCCGGTGAGCGGTCGCTAACGAAAGTCGGAAATATCCATTCCGTATTTATCCTTCACATACTCTTCCTGAGCCGTATTTACATTTCGCAGGTTTTCCAGCCGTCGCCTCGATTTGAATATATGCGTGCGCGTGCGTTCGGCCATATTTTTCAGAAGGTCGCGGCCTTGTTTGAGCTCGGCAGTGACTTTGTTGAAAAGCACGAACAGCTCCGCGCTTTCGGCATCGGCTTTTTCCAGTGCTAATTCTTTCAATCGATTGTTGATTTGAAATGCCTGCCGAATCGCGCGAACGAGCTCGTCGCCGATCGAATCGCCCGTGATCAGGTCAGGGCTGTTTTTCATATCGTGCGCGAGCTTATTTAAAAGCTCCTGATCGCCTGACGAATAAGCGTGGTTCAGCTGCGACATCAGATGATGTCGCTTTTCCTTTTCGCCCGCGTCGAGAGCGAGGTCGGGATGTATCTCGCGGGCCAGCTCGTGATAGACCTTTTTCGCCTCGGCGGTCGGCAGCCATTTTGAGAGAGCGGCATTTGCTATCGCTGCGGCGTCTGCCGCAGATTCCTCGGCTCGCCGCCGCAGCTCTTCGGCCTTCTTTTTGATCTCCTCGTCATCCGGCACCAGCTTGACCTCTTCTTCGGCTATCAGAGCTTCGATCTCATCGTGCTCCGCGTACAGACCTCCGACCTCGAGCTTGTACCGGGTTTCGAACCGGTCGAGTGAGCCGCGGAGATCAGCCATCTCTTCCTCGCGGTCGGCAAGGCGGTCTTTCAGACGGTCGAGCACGGCGCGTTTTTTCTTTAATTCGATCTGTTCGGGAAGCATGTGACGGTCTAGGAATAAAGGTTCATCGGCCGCGTGAGCAGATCGACCGGATCCGCGACGTTGAGTGCCTCGCGCACATAAAACGGCTCGCCGGCCTTGACGCCGATCAGCGATCCGAAATAGCGCGAGCGATTTTCGAGTTCGTCTAGGAAGCCGCGGGCGGTCAGACGTGTTTCCGGTTCGCCTGATCGCGGATCGAAGAATTGCGACGCATGTGCACGAATCGCTTTCATCTTTTCGTCAATAAAATCGGAAATATCTACGATAAATGACGGACGAACATTTCGCGAAAAGACATTGTGCGCAACATTGGGCACCGCGATCTTTTCGCCTCCCTCTTCATCGTATTTCCGCATGCTGGCAAGGCGTGCCGATTCGCGAACGAGCTGGACAATGTGGTTGTGATCCGGATGGGGATCGCCATCCTGATGTGTAAGGATCACTTTCGGTTTCAGGCGACGAATAACGCGAACGAGCTCCGCACGCGAATCGTCGTCAGCAAAAACATGGCCATCCGGTAGGCCGAGATTCTCTCGGATGTCGAGCTTTAAGATCGCGGCAGCAGCTTCTGCCTCGGCCGCGCGCGATTCGACCGTGCCGCGCGTTCCCATCTCGCCGCGCGTTACATCCAAAGCTCCGGTCGTGTACCCGAGCGCTTTCATCTTCAAAAGCGTGCCGCCGACGCACAGTTCCACGTCGTCCGGGTGCGCAAATATCGCTAAAATGTCCACCTGACTCATGAAGCTAATTTATCACAGAGCGTTCGGATGAACAGGTTGAACGTGTAAAAGCCTTGGCTGTTAGAATATCGGCATGGAATTGATTGTCCTTGGATCGGGAACGTCCGTGCCCCACGCGACGCGCGGCAGTGCGGGATTTTGGCTTGAGACGGACGGCGGATCGCTGCTGCTCGATTGCTCGGCGTCATCGATCCACCGGATGGCACAGGAACGGCTCGACTGGGCAAATTTGGATGCGATCTGGATATCGCATTTTCATCTCGACCATTGCGGGGGCGTGATGCCTTTTCTTTTCGGAGCCAAACACGCTGCCGAAACCCGCGAGAGGCGGAAACCGCTGCGCATACGCGGGCCAGCAGGGTTGAAAGACCTTCTTAGTGCATTCGATTCGGCAAACGAATATGAATTGTTCGATCAGCCGTTTCCCGTCGAGATCGTCGAGGTCGAAAACCTGGAAGAATTCGAGATACTTCCGGGAATTGGCGCCGCCGCGTGCAAGACGCTGCATAGTGAAGAAAGCCTTGCTTTGCATTTGCGGCAAGGTGACCAAATGAGTTTTGTGTACACTTCCGATACCGCGTACTCGGACGTCATTGCTGCTTTTGCTCGAAACGTCGACTTTCTGGTTACGGAGTGTTCGTTCGTTCGCGACAAGCCTGCGGTTAAGCACATGGAACTTGCCGAGGCGATGCATCTGATCAGAAAAGCCGCGCCGAAGCGTGCGATGTTTACGCATCTTTATCCGGTATGGGATGAAGTTGATTTCGCTGCGGAGATCGGTAAATTTGATCCGATGTGCGAAGTTATCGAAGCGGTCGACGGACTGAGAGTGGTTATTTAGAGGGCTTTTGCCAAGCCGGCGGACGCAGGATCTGCCAGTCGGAACCTACGCTTTTGTGTTTCGTTTTGCCAACGCCATCAGGTCCTCGGGCATCCACTTATCGAGATTTTTCTCTTCGGCTTCAGCGATGCCTTTATGGCGGTTCCGCCATTCTTTTGCCGGGTCGTCCTCTCGGCCGGATTGCTTCGGGTAGTTTTCGACCTGTTCGAGACTGATGATTATGCCGTGCGCGACGTCGTTCCAGTCATTGTTCTGAATGCCGCGTAGTATGACCGGCAGCCCTGCAGTCCAGTCCTCTTCCGGGGCGATGTTGTCGTATTCCGGAATGGTCAAGAACGCCGTCGCCGGCAGCGGGTGCCCCTTATATTCACTGACGATCTGGGCGCTGATGTCTCTGTATGAAGCGTTTGCATTCGTCGAACGTATCGCGAGTGCTCGGCGAAAAATGTCGGAAACTGTCGGACTATCGGTCATTTGTGTAAGTAGGTTTCTCCTGACCCGATTATACTTGGAGGGACCGAAATATGAAAATTATGCGTAAATTCATCTATCAAGTCCATTTGTTTCTCGGCGTTGCGGTTTCAGTTCCGGTGCTCGCATGGGCGCTCAGCGGGTTGCTTTACGCGTTACCGAACACGGTCGAAGGCGGGACGGTCGAGAAGATCGATTCGGCGCGGGTCAAGATCGCTCCGCCGGATGCGATGGCAAAGGCCAGCGAACTAGCGGGAAAGCAGCTGCCTACCACGGCTCTGACGCTGCTGATGAAAGACGGACGGCCGCAGTATCAATCGATCGGCGGGTTGGGAGCGGATTCGATCTTCATCGACGCCGAAACCGGCTTAGCCGCGTTTTCCGACCCGCCGTCGTTGAAGACCCGCTTTTTTCGCCAAGCACATTTTTATTTCTTTGCGGGAACCTGGCAGGTCACGCTGCTCGTCTTTTTCTCATTGCTGACCGCATTGTCGGCGATCACCGGCATCTATTTGAATATAAAATACTGGTCGAACAAGATCTCGCCGCGACGCCGGCCGTATCTTTCATCCTGATACCGAAAGCGAACCTTTTTCGAGACATAATTTGCTTGTTATCGAGCATCTGACACGGTAGTCTTTTATCCAGAGGAAATATTGATGAAGGCATTTATACTTTTCGCGATTCTTTTGGCTGGTTTTACAGCGGCTTTCGGGCAGAACGAACAGTCGCCGATCGTTCAAAAAGATATTGTTTACAAGGATTGGACCTACAAGAGCATCACGAGCGGCGCGGATCTGAATCTCCGCAATCTGACGACCGGTAAAGATCTTGTCATGGTCGTGTATTTCGCTCCGTGGTGCGGTAACTGGCGGCACGACGCATCGATGCTGCAGCGGCTTTATAACAAGTATAAGGGAAACGGCCTTGAGATCATTGCGGTCGGTGAATATGACCCGGTCGATTCGATGAAGAACAATCTCGATTTCCTCAAGGTCACGTTCCCGGCGGTTTACGAATCGCAGGCTCGCACGGCGAAGGAAACCACGCTGCACAACACATATCGCAAGGCGGCCGGCGACACACGCAGTTGGGGTTCGCCCTGGTACATTTTCCTGGAACCGGCGAAGTTCGAAAAGGGCGACGTTCTGGTTCGCGAGGCCGATCTGGTGAATGGTGAATTGATCGAAAAAGAGGGCGAACAGTTTATTCGTGAAAAACTCGGGCTGCCCGCTGAAAAAGCCGGTGCTGATAAAGCCGGGACTAAAGTTTCGGGCGCGGAGGTTTGCGATCCCGCTAAACCGGCGGTGGAGATTGCAAAACCGGCCGTGCAGTAATTCAAACGCGCGAGTAATATTAAAGCGCGCGAGTAAATATTAAAGCCGCCGTGCGCAGTGCACCGCGGCTTTTTCGTTTATTTCAATACGGCGAGCGTATCGGAAAGTTTCTGCAGAACAGTCAGCAGCGGCCGTCGCGATTCAGTGAATCTGCCCGCGTTCGCCATATCCTCGGCCTCAGCACTCAAAACCGTTATGCCTTCAATATTCGGCAAGAATTTTCGCAACCCAGGTTTAGTACGAAATTCGGTCTCAAGTGTGACGAGCCCGGCTCGGAGATTCTTGATGGCCGTCCGGACTTTCTCCTTATTCGCGTCATTCTTGTCGAGAGCTGGCCTTGAAACGCGATTTGTTCGCGAATCTGCGTCGATTGCTTCGATATTTGCTGCGATCGGTCCCAAACGGTCCGTAAAAAGCGTCACATTTGTCACCTGATTCGACACCTTTTCCTTTGCGGTCCGTATTTCGAGGGAGGAAACAACGGTATTCGGCGTGGCTTTCGGCTTCGGTGCGGGACGCTTGGCCGGGCGTTTCTGGGCATCGGCACCTGCCGCAAAGACGGCGAACGCGATCAATACAGCTGAAAATATTCGGAACGTTTTCATAAGTTTCCTGCCTGTTCAAATTTTGGTGAAAATCTTATCATACAATAGATGCGCGGAAATAAGCTGGATGTTCGACGGCTCGGTCGAATCGATTACTTGACGGCGCTCGAGCTTCAGAAATCGCTCGAGCGCGAGTTGATCGAGACGCGCGAAACGGGTCATCTGCTGCTGCTGGAACATCCGCATACATTCACGATCGGGCGCCGGGCGAAGGAGAATGGCGTGCTCGCCTCTGCCGAGCTGTTGAAAAGTCTGGGCGTTGACGTTTTTGAGACCGATCGCGGCGGAAAAGTAACGTATCACGGCATCGGACAGATCGTCGGTTATCCTATAATCAATCTTTCGCCCGACCGCGAGGACGTTCATAAATACGTCCGCAATCTCGAAGAAGTGCTCATCGGTACGATGTCGGATTTCGGCATCGAGGCGTTTCGAATCGAAGGCTTGACCGGTGTTCACACAACCGATGGAAAGGTCGCTGCGATCGGCGTGCACCTCAAACGCTGGGTCACAACGCATGGCTTTGCATTGAACGTGTATACGGATCTCAGTTTTTACAACTGGATCATCGCCTGCGAAGGCGAGCCGGTCGCGTCAATGGACCGGATACTTGGCCGCGAGATCGAAATGGGCGAGGTCGAGGACACTATAGTGAGCAACTTTGAACGGGTTTTCGGCTATGAGGCCGTGAACGTCGAAGAAAGCGCAGTTTCAGCATAACTGCCGTTTAGATTCAGGACTTGCGCGTCTGTTCGCGTTGCACGAAAAGACGCGAAGAAAAAAAGAAGAATTCAACGTAGAAATATGAAAGCTCGAAATTTTGTGTTTGTATTGGCGGCGTTTGGAGCGTCTTGTGTTAACAACACGGGGGTCAACAACACGACGGCAAATAATACGACCGCGTCGCCGGCCGTACAGAATCTGAGAATCGTTGAACGGCCGCAAAAGATAAGGGACATGATGTCCGCGCGCGGCGAGCAGGACCAGGCAAAGCCCGCGCTGAAGATCGTCGAGCCGAAACCAGCTGCGACCATCGCGAGCTCGACCGTAAAGGTCAAGCTCAACATCTCCGGCGATCTCAAAGGCTACAAACCGATGATGGACGAGGCGACGCACACGGGAAATCACATCCACATGATCCTCGACAATCAGCCGTACGAAGCTTACTACAACCTCGATCAGGCATTCGAGCTGCGCAACGTCGCCGACGGCGAACACACGCTGCGGGTCTTCCCGTCGCGGCCGTGGCACGAAAGTTTCAAAAATGACGGGGCGTTCCAGATGGTGAAATTCACCGTTAAGGGCGGCGGGGCCGATGCAACAAAACCAGCGATCACGAACTCGGGCCAGGCGATGTCGAATTCAAATGCGAACGCGAAGGGCAATTCAAATTCGAATGCTGCTGCGGTCGCTACGCCGGAAGGCAAGGGCATGCAAAACTCGATTGCCGGTCCCGTCGACCCGACAAAGCCATTGCTCACGTACAGCCGGCCGAAAGGAGAATATAAGGGTCCAGACGCCGATGCGATCATGATCGATTTCTGGCTTTCCAACGCGACACTGACAGGCGACGGCGGCGAACACCGCGTTCGTTATTCCGTTGACGGCGGAGAGGCAAAGTACATCGACAAATGGGAATCGATCTGGCTATCAGGTTGGACGAACGGTAAACATTCAATAAAGCTCGAACTCGTCGACAAATCGGGAAACCCGGTCGACAACGGCAGCTACAATGTCACCACGCGAGATTTTACAGTCACAAAGTAGGATAGGCGTTTTAGCCAGTCCGTGCCGGCAACCCGGCCGATAAAAGTTAACATTTGCCCTTAAAAACACGACAGGTCTGACCGACTGTCCTATCTGTGAATTTTATGCGACGCGATACGACTTCGTGGTACAGCCACAATTTGAACATGGAAATGCCGCTTGTCGCTTACGGGCACGCCGGCTATCCGCTGTTGATGTTTCCGACGGCGGCTGCCGATTACCTCGAATACGAACGCTTTCATCTGGTCGACGCGATCAAGCCTTTTATCGAAAGCGGGCATATCCGTGCCTATTCGATCAATTCGGTCAATCGTTACAGCCTGCTCAATCAGGAAGCTCATCCGGCGTGGAAGGTCGAAATGCTTGCACGCTACGATACATACATAATGGATGAGGTTTTGCCGTTGATCCGAAACGAGTGCGGTGAGGACGCGAAGCCGCTTACGACCGGAGCAAGCTTAGGAGCATTTCTCGCGGCAAACACCTACTTCAAACACTCCGACAATTTCCGTGGCGTCATCGCGATGAGCGGGAGCTACGATATCTATAACTATCTCGAAAGCTATTTCGACCAGAATGTTTATTACAACGATCCGTCGATGTATCTGAAAAATCTGGACGACGATTATCATCTGCCGCGTCTGCAAAAGGCTGATTCGATCGCGATCGTTACGGGACAGGGCGACTTCGAGGCGCCTGACCGCAGCCGCGACCTGTCGGCGATACTCCACTCAAAAGGCATCCCGCATGTTCTCGACATCTGGGGACACGACGTCGCACACGATTGGGTCTGGTGGCGGAAGATGCTGCCGTATTATTTGGAAAAATCCCTATCGTAATTTAAAGCAAAAGGACAGGTTGTCAGCCTGTCCTTCGTTTTTTTATCCGTCGCCCTTCTTGCCTTTCCGCTTGGCGCCTTCCGGTTTCTCGGCTGGCGGCGGCTCTGTATTTCGCACCGGCGGCTTTTCTACCGGCGGCCGAATTACGACCGGATTTTCGCTCGGGGGTGTCGTGTGAGCCGGTTCGGCTGTATCAGGCGGGTTATCTGAACCAGGTGCGCCATTCGGGAGTCGATCATCCGACGGCAATTTCGTTGTCGTCGGGAAGCTGACGCCCGTCTTCATCCCGGCCAGATCCGCTTTTTCAAGCTTTTCCAGTTCCTCGCGTTTGTTCCGCTCGATCAGCGTCTTGACCTCGGAAGGTATCGGCGGCGGCGGCGGGAACGTCTCCATCGGTTTGTCTTTCATGAACGGGATCATAAAGGCATTGAAGAACGGCAAAGCTCCGTGACCGCCCGTCATATTGTTACCGAGGTTTTCCTTTCGCTCAGGATTTCCCATCCAGACTCCTGTCACGTACGTCGGGGTGTAGCCGATGAACCACACGTCCGTGTGGTCATTGACCGTGCCGGTCTTGCCGGCAAGCGGATGCCCACCCGCGGAAGCGCCAGCCGCGGTACCGCCCGGTCCGTTGACGACGCCGCGCATCATATCGACCATCGTCAGGGCGACATACTCGCTGGTGACTTTTGAGCTCTTCTTGTCCCACTCCTCGAGCAGCGTGCCGTCACGGCTGTAGACTTTTCGGATCAGGTGCGGTTCGACACGAATGCCTTTGTTCGGGAAAGTCGAATAGGCCGATGTCATCTCTATCAGGCTCGCTTCGCTAGCGCCCAGAGCCGAAGGCAGGCTCGGCGCCATCGGATTAGTGATGCCGAACCTTCGTACCATCTGTGCGCCGGCCTGGATGCCGACCTGTTCGAGCAAATGTACGGCCGCGATGTTGTAGCTTTTTGCAAGGGCGAGCCGCATCGGCACGTTCGGATGGCTCAAGCTGCCATCATAGTTATGGGGCATCCATCCGCCACGCTGTATCGGAGCTCCGCTGACCAGCATGTCGGGCGTCATTCCGCTCTCAACGGCGGCAGTATAGATAAATGGCTTATAGGCCGAACCTGTCTGGCGCAATCCCTGCGTCGCGTTATTGAACCGATTGGTGTGGAAATCGTAGCCGCCGACCATACATGCGATCTCGCCCGTATGCGAGTCGATTGTTACGAGCGACGCCTGCACCTCCGGCACCTGTGATAATTCGACTTCCAGCGTACGGTTCGTGTTGTCGACTTTTTTAACGAGAAATTCGGGTAGAAGGCCGGACTTCAGTTCGTCCTTCGGCTGCTTTTTGCTGCGGCCCATGTCTTTTGCGGTAACGACGGCTTTGTATTTGCCGAAACGAACGTCCGCTTCGTCCGCAACCGGATTTATCTTCATGACGAGGCCCTTAATGTACTCGCCTTCTTCGTAGTCGTCGCCGTACCAGTCGGCGTGCTTGTACGACGTTAATGCTTTACCGATGTCCGACGGATCGGTGAGCGGCTGCCCGTCAGCAGCTACAAGCATGTTCTGATAATCAGACCGCCATGCTCGGCCTTTGTCGTACGCGCGAAGCTTTTCGCGGATCGTGCTGGTGGCGATCTTCTGCGCCTCAACATTGATCGTCGTATAGACCTTCAAGCCGCCTTGCGCGACCCGGGTCGTGTATTTCTCTTCGAGATTTTTGCGGATCTCTTCGACGGGATAATCCCAAGCCGTAGATTTCGGCAGCGATTGGTAATATGCCGTGTCGGCAAGCTTGATAGGTTTTGCTTCCGCGGCTGATGCCTCTGCCTGCGAGATGTAGCCGTACTTCGCCATTTGTTCGAGCACGATGTCGCGACGGGTTTTCGCCTTTTCAATATTGCGGGTCGGCGAATACTCCGGCGATTTTGGAATTGCGGCAAGCAAGGCCGCTTCTTCAAGATTGAGGTCCTTCAGCGATTTACCGAAATAGGTGCGGGCTCCGGCTTCGAAACCGTAGGCTCCGGCGCCGAGAAATACATAATTCATGTACATCTCGAGAATCTGGTCTTTGGTGTAAAAACGCTCGATCTGGAGAGCGACGGCCCACTCGTTGACCTTTCGCGTGTAGGTCTGGTCCTTGTACAGAAAAAGATTTTTCGCGAGCTGCTGCGTGATCGTCGAAGCGCCTTCCATTTTCCCGGTGACAAGATTCTTCATCACCGCCCCGATGATACGTAACGGATCGACGCCGATGTGATTGTAAAAGCGGTAATCTTCGACAGCGATCAGCGCATTTTTGACGTTGGGCGGAACGTCCGCGATCTTGATCGGGATGCGTTTCTCGATGGCGAACTCGGCAAGCACGGTTTCGCCGTCGTCGGCGTAGATCGTGGTTACTTGCGGAGGCCTGTAGGTCGCGAGTGCCGACACCTCGACCGAATACCGCGAATTGTTGAGGTAGTACGATGCGAGCACGCCGGTCAGTCCGCCGGCCGAAAGCGCCAGCAGTACGGCGCCCGCGAACCAAATAAATTTCGAGCGGCGGGACCGTCTGCGGTCGACCGATCGGACCTCGCGTTCAACTATTCTTTTTTCTCGTGCCATTGATACTTCTCCGAAAAAAAACCCCGCGGGCCGCGCGCGTTAATTTACAAAACGCTTCATTTTAATGCTCACCGCAAATCCGATCGCAATGAAGGTTGAGAGGATCGCGGACAGTCCGGCGCTCATCAGCGGCAAAGGTACGCCGATAACCGGAAGAAACCCGAGTGCCATGCCCGCATTGATAAATATCTGAAAGATCAGCCCCGTGACAATCGACATTATAACAAGCATTCCCGGGCGCTCGGAAGCCTGACGGGCTCCGGCAATAAGGCGCGAGATAAGCAGGGCGTATGCAAGCAGCAGCGAAACGCAGCCAATAAAGCCAGTGTTTTCAGCCGTCACTGCAAAAATGAAATCGGTGTGCGGCTCCGGCAGGAATTTGAGCACGCTCTGCGATGTTTCCGCGTCGCCCTGAATACCCGATATTCCGCCTTTGCCGACCGTTATGATCGACTGGATCGTGTGATAGCCGAAACCTCGCGGATCGACGCTTTCCGGATCGATGATCGCACTGATGCGTTCCTGTTGATATTTCTTGATCGCGCCGGTCTTTACTCCGGCAATGTAAGCGGCCGGGACGAGAACGACGGCCGCGACAAGCGCGATCACCACGTATCTGATCCTGATAGCGGACAAAAAGTACACTGCCGCGAGGATGGGAAAATAGGTCATCGCCTGTCCGGCGTCGGGTTCGAGCAAGATCAAGCCGACCGGCCCGGCAAGGATCGCGCCGCCGATCAGGATCTCTTTGATCGAGAGCTCACCGCCGCGGCGTGCACCGAAATACTTTGCGAGCATCAATACCGTCGGGATCTTGACGAATTCAGATGGCTGAAACTGCCCGATCAGCGGCAGTTTTACCCATGCCTGCTGGCCGTTTACCTGAACGCCCAGTGGGGTCAGAACAAGAAACAGCAATATCAAGCCAAAGCCGTAAAAGAACGGGGCGAGCTCGATGATGCGGCGATAGTCGCTGAATGCGACCACGACAAATGCCGCCAAGGCAATACCCAGTCCGATGATCTGCTTCGACCAATAACCTTCGGACGGCAGTGCATTGTGGATCTGCCATATGCCGAAGCCCGCGATGGCAATGGCCAGCAGCGACGTCAGCCAGTCAAAATCCCGAAGATCGCGTTTTTCTAATATTGCAGCCATCTATTTCTGAGCAACCACTGGCGGAAGCAGCGACGGATCGGTTTTCGCCAGGTACGCTTCGTAAACACCTTTGACTGCAGGCGCGGCATTTGAGGCGCCGAAGCCCGAATTTTCGATCAATCCGATCACCGCAAGCTTGGGCGCATACGCCGGAGCGAAACTGACGAACCATGCGTGATCCTTCGCTCCGCCCGAGCCGATCGCGGAGTTCTGAGCTGTTCCGGTTTTGCCGGCGATCTCGAATTTCGCCATCTTTATGCCGCCGGCAGTTCCGCCGTTATTGACGACGCCCCACATTCCTTTGAGAACGTAGGCGTTCTGTTCCGGTGTCATTGGAATAAGTGTCGGCTCGGTATTTTCGTAAGAGAAAGCTGGCCGCGCGGGCACGTAGTTCTTGTCGCCTTCTTCACCGATCGGGCCGACAGCCTTGAACTCCTTCAACAGGTGCGGGACAAACATCTTTCCCTGCACGCCGACGCTGGCGACCGCTCGCAGCATCGAGATCGGCGTCACGTCGACCGTGACCTGTCCGATCGACGCGAATACGGTTTCGATATCGTTCCACTTTCCATTATCGCGTTTCTTGATGAACGGTTCGAAATACTTCGGCGTGTGGCTGATCTTTTCATTCGGCAGGTCGACGCCGCTGCGCACGTCGTACTGAAAGGTCTCGACCATTTTCTTTAGGCCTTCGAGTCCCATTTTCAGCGCTAGGCGATAATAATAACCGTCGCACGAATGCGTGATGGCGGCCGGCAGATCGGGCGTTCCGTGGTTGCCGCTCGTGTCGCGCGTAAAACGGTTACCGACCTGAATTCCACCTCCGCAGACGATATTTGAATGGCCAACCGATATTACGCCCTGCTCAAGAGCGGCGACCGATTCCGGGATCTTCCATGTAGATCCGGGGTGATAACGACCCTGGATGGCACGATTCAACAGGGGCCGTTCCGGATTTGTGTAGTATTTTGCGATCTCGCGGCGGCCCTCGGGTGTTGAAAGGCCGCGAACAAAAACATTCGGATCGAATGACGGAGCCGAGGCCATTGCCAGCAGTTCGCCGTTGTTCGGATCCATCGCGATTAGTGTGCCACGCTTGGTGGACGAATTGGCGAGCTGCTGTTCGGCCGCCATCTGCAGATCGAGATCGATCGTCGATATTAGATCTTGGCCGGCCTGCGGCTGTATAACCTCGATCTCGGTTTGCACGCGGCCCCGGCTGTCGACGATCACTTTGCGATAGCCCGGTTTTCCGCGCAGATATTCGTCGTAATACTGTTCAAGCCCGCCTTTCCCGATAATATCGCCGGCCCGCAGGCCTTTGTCCTTATATTCTTCTGATTCGAGCTGCTTGGGGCTGATCTCGCCGACGTAGCCGAGAACGTGTGCGAGATTGGTACCAAGCGGATAAAAACGCTGAGGCTGCAATTCTACGCGGAGCTCCGGAAATTCAAGCGAATGGGCTTCGACCCAGCTGATGTCCTGCATCGTCGCGTTTTCTTTGAGCACCATTGCCTCGAATTCATTCTGTTTCTTGATGAGCTCGAGGCGCTGGACGACGAATGACGGATCGAGATTAAGGCCCGACGCATAGTCATCGACACGCGTTGACACGTCGATCTTCTTGATCGGCTCGTTAGAGAGGACCACGTTATACGTCGGCCGCGAATCGACAAGTATCTTGCCATTTCGGTCGAATATCGCTCCTCGCGGCGCAGGTATCGGTATCAGGCGCACGCGCTGGTTTTCGGCGCGCCCCGACCAATAATCGCCCTGCACGATCTGCAGGTAATAAAGCCGGACGCCCAAAATAGCAAGCACAACAAAGGCAACGATCTGGATCGTTATGATCCTCGCGCCCAGGTTCTGCGACTGCTCATTCAGTTTCATATCGAGGATGTCCGAAGCTGGAAATAAACCGGGTTACTTATTCAAACGGATCGGGTTTCGCCGGCGTGTCTGACGCCGAGCTGAAAATACTTCGCGTCGTTTCGGCCTTGTGCGGTCTGCCATGAAATATTCCAGAATCAGATAGACGATCGTGCCCGTTATCGTCGTTCCGATGACCGAATAGGAAACTGTAACAACCAGATCGGCGGATGACGGCTGGCCGAGAAGGCGATGCAGGCCAAAATAAACCAGATCGTTAAGAATGCACGCGCCGGCTATGACGGGTATGCGCAAAAGAAGGTTGTCCAAATAGACGCGGCGAGCGAGCTCCGAAACGGCATAGGCAACAAGTGTTTTCGAGAAACCGCTCGCACCCAAGAGTCCGCCGCTCAATGCGTCTACCGCGATGCCGGCGAATGTGCCGAAAAATATGGCTTTCAACGAATCGCGATGGAGGGCGGCGAATACAACGATGATCAGCGGAAAATCGATGTATGCGAAGGGTTCGGCGACGTTCCTCAGCGTCCACTGCAGAAGGACGGCGATGATCAGTGCGATTGTTAGCTTGAGCTGCTGCATTTAACGGACAGGTCTATTTGTGAGTTTTATCTTTCGAAACCGCATTCGGCAGCTTTTGTTCGAATTCACCGCGGACAGGCGGCTCGTAGAGGAGTACGCCGACTTCCTGCATCGAATCGATCCCGGCGCTTGGGCGGATGAGTATCTTATGCGGCACGCTTGCCGATTCCGACGATACTTCGATGATCTCGCCGACTTTCAGGCCTGCGGGAAAGATGCCGTCCTGGCCGGTCGTGTAGACGATCTGACCCGGCTGGACGTCGATGCTGCCGGCGACATATCGCATTTCCAGAAGATCCTTTTTACTCGTGCCTTTGACGACGCCGAGAACATTTGACGAGCCGATCTCGCCTATAACGCCGGCGACGCCGGATTTATCGAGCGTGATCAGATCGACCTGCGCCGTCAGCGGACTGACAGCGGTGATACGCCCGACAAGGCCGCCGTTGGTGACGACAGGCATATTTAGTTTTACGCCGTCGAGGCTGCCGCGATTGATTATCGACGAATCGAACCAGACCGACGGATCACGACCGATTATCCTCGCCGGCAGAACGCTGATCTTGCTTTTCTCTTTTAGATCGAGAAGTGCTTTGAGGCGCTGATTTTCAGAGGCGAGATCCTGTTTTCCGGTGACCTCGACCTGGAGTTCCTGCACCTGCTGTTTGAGCATGTCGTTCTCGGTCTGGGCAGAACGAAGATTGGCGATCGATCCGAAATAATTTGAAAACGAGGACGTCAGGGAAGTGACTGGGGATTGTACGAAGTCTGCGGCCGTCTGCGACCATACGCGTATAACTCGCTGCTGCGTCGTCAGTTCTTTCGCGTCGAAGGCCATGAGGATAAAGTTACCCAACAGCAGAACGATCACCAGCCAAGGTGTCATTCGCCATACTTCTTTTTGGCTTCGCTCGACCATCTTTCCAGTGAAAAAACGGAAAGTGAATAGTGAAACGTTATAGTTCAGCTATTTTTCACTTTTCGTTATTCACTTATCACTCTTTTTAGCTTCCCGTCATTAAGGAATTATCCCAGCGGACGCGTTTGAGGAGCTCGATATCCGAGAGCATCTTGCCGGTTCCGAGCACGACCGAGGAGAGCGGATCGTCAGCGATCACGACCGGAAGGCCGGTCTCGATCATCAATCGTTTGTCCAGATTCTTGAGCAGAGCGCCGCCGCCGGTCAGCACGATGCCGCGCTCGACGATGTCCGCTGACAGCTCCGGCGGAGTGCGTTCGAGGGCGACGCGAACTGCATTGATGATCGTCGATATGGAATCCGAAAGCGCTTCGCGGATCTCTTCGTCCGACATTGTGATCGTTTTCGGTATGCCTTCGATCAGGTTGCGGCCGCGAACGTCCATCGAAAGCGGTTCGTCGAGCGGAAACGCGCTTCCCAAAGCGATCTTGATCGCTTCAGCCGTGCGTTCACCGATGAGCAGATTGTATTTCCGCTTGATGTACTGCGTGATCGCATCGTCCATCTCATTTCCCGCGACGCGGACAGCGCGAGAGTAAACGATACCCGAGAGTGAAATGACAGCGATATCCGTCGTGCCGCCGCCGATATCGACGACCATGTTGCCGTGCGGTTCGGTGATGGGTAGTCCGGCGCCGATGGCGGCCGCCATCGCTTCTTCGACAAGATAAACTTCGGACGCTTTTGCGCGATAGGCCGAATCTTCGACCGCGCGCCGTTCGACTTGGGTGATCTCGGACGGAATACCGATGACGACACGCGGGCGGACCCATGATTTGCCGTTATGAGCCTTACGGATAAAATGCTGGAGCATCTTTTCCGTTACTTCAAAATTTGCGATGACGCCGTCCTTCATCGGGCGGATCGCGACGATGTTGCCCGGGGTGCGTCCGAGCATTTCTTTAGCGTCTCGGCCGACGGCCTCGACCTGGTTCGTTACTTTGTTGATTGCGACGATCGACGGTTCGGAAACGACGATGCCGCGTCCTTTGGCATAAACGAGGGTATTCGCCGTGCCTAAGTCGATAGCCAGATCGCTTGAGAATAGACTGAATAGGGATTTAAATGCCATTTTGAATTATCCGCGAAGCGCGTGAATCGGTTAGGTTTGAACGTATGCAGTAAAAGAGTTTTCTTTGCTCGAAAACACCCGGAAGGCAAAAAATTGACGAGTAAGCAATTTCCCCAATACCTAACCTCCAAGCATACACTCTTTCAAACCGATATTTCTACCTGTCAAAAAGATATTTAACAAATTTTTTCTAAAAAAAGATAAGCGGCCATGCGGGCGCCGAATTCTTTGGGTTACGAGGCGCGAAAAGAGGCGGCCGGAAGGCCGCCTCTGCGATCGTTGGAATTCGACCCGTTCTACGGAGCCGCCAGAAAATCCGCGTCAGTGATGTTGTCGTTGACAGCCAGCATTCTGGACGTAAACGTATACTGTTTAGAGCTGACCGTCATCGTATACGTACTTCCCGAAATCACTTCGTCGAAACGGTAGTAACCGAACCCGTTGGTACGAGCGATGCGTGTGTTTCCGGAGGCGTCGCTTATCCCGACGATCGAATTCGAAACGCCAAATCCGGCCGAGTTCGTCACCCGGCCCGAAACGAAGACCGTAGCCGTAGGTCCGCTGGGAGCCTGTACCGCTACGCTGGCCGGAGAACCCATCTTGAAGAATCCGATCGTCGCTGTCGCCGCCGCGGGCGGGCGGTTGGAATCAAAACGGAAATTGTAGAGCGTGCCCCAGCGTATTGCGTTTGCGTTCTGGTTCTGCGCAAACGTTTCCGTGCTCCACGTCATGCTGCTCGCGGTCTGCGTCTGTGCCCATGGCGTGCTGCTGAAACCGGTATTTCCGACAGTGCCGTCGAATGTCCAGCCCGGATGCTGCGGCGGAGCGTGAAATCCGACGTTGGTCAGGGTTACGCCGCCGCCGATGGGGATCGCGAACGATCGGATGCCGCGGTCCATGTTTTGATTGTAGATCGCGTATTCGTAGTGCCAGACACCGGGCGACGGATTTGTCACCTTGTATTCTACCGATCCGATACCGTCGTTGCCCGGATCAGGATTTAGCGCCACGGCTGACGCGCCGGGCCATGCCGACACGGCGGTTTTGGACCGCTGAGTCGGAGCTGCCGGCGTAAAGCTGAACGGGCTGCCTGTGCCGGACACTGTATACACTCGGTACGACACGTTGTTGTTCATGTTGCACTGTCCCGGATTCGCCTGGCACCAGACGTATTCGTGCGGCGTGATGTACTGTGCTTCCGCGTAAAACGTCGCTCCGGGATTCGCCGACGGAAGAAGATCGTTTATCTCGGTGAGAATGCGGTGTGACGGGCCGGTGTGCGTATGGCCGGAGTGGTTGTTCGGATTATCAGCCGAGTCTCCGCGCGGATACGAACCCGTGAACGGATTGATCCATGCACGCGAGCCGAGATTCGGGCCTGCGTTTAGACTGGCCGAGTACGGATCAGAACAGCCCGAACCAAGGTTCGTGCCGCCAACGCCGTTGCAGCCGAATCCGCAGATGTTATTTGTCAGAGCCGTGAACGCATGCTTTACGCTCGACTGGCCTATCTGCTCGAATCTTTCGTCATTCGCGGAGCCGCCGCTCATGCGGTAAAGATTTTGCGGGATCACCGGGTGGTCGTTCGACGGAAGCGCGAACCAATGCAGGTCGGCGGTGCCCGCGTTGCACGAATCCGTTCCTACCGCAAGGCCGACCTGCGTTCCGCTGCTGCTCCCGAACTGTGCAAGGCCAGAAAGGTCACCGACGATCACGTCCGGCCCCGGAACTGTGCCGGTTTCCGGACTGTTGAGTGCAGGCATCATGTCCGATTTTACTTCGCCGTCGACATATTGCGTGATCTCGATCGGCCGCATCGTCGCGTTGATCGCGATCTTGCCGATCACTGTTCCCGCCTCCGATGGGCGGCCGAGCTCCGCCGCGAATTCCTTCGAGATCAGGAGGCGGCCCGAATTGACGCTGAACGAACGGCCATTCGAGTCGTAGCCGTACTCATAACCTTCGATATTGAAGAAAACAAATCCGGATCTGCCATCGCGGACGACCAATTCGAATGGCCCGCCCCATGAGGCATTTTCAACGACGAGATTTTGGAATGATGCGTTAAGCTTCGACGGAAGGACCGCAGAGCTTTGCGGCACCAGATTCATCGCGCTGGGCACCGGCCCGCGCAGTTCATCGTTGAAAACAAGAACCGTAAAGAAGGAATCGTGTTCGATTTCGAAACGGAGCGTGCTGGTTTTTGATAATTTCGAGGCAACGCGCGTCCCGTTAAGACGGTTCAAATCAAGGTCCATCGCGACGCTGCCATTCGCCACGATCATTTTTTCGAGTGTCCCGGTATTGCCGTCGCGGCCCGCGGGAGTGAGTTTTGTCGATGAACTTTCCGAATTGTTGCTGAAAAACGCCAGCAACGGGAGCAATGCGATAAGAATTATCTTCAACATAATTTTGACTTCGGCCAACCGGGATTGGCGCTGCGTAAAACTCCAAATTGTGTGCGGACTGTAATGTGTGTGACTTTCCTTTTACACTGTTTTAGGTAATTTAATCAAGCCCTGCGTATCATATCCCTTCAGCCCGCAGCACGACGCATTTTATAAGATCGAACAATGGAAAGCGGTTGTACCCCCCAAAAAGCGACGAAAAAACGCTCGATACCTCTACCCGTCCTACCGGCGGGCAATGGCGAAAATGCCGCGATCCGGCCGTCGCGGACCAGCGTTTGGCGGGCCGTTGCACTTGGTGCTTTGACGCTGCTGATGGTCGTTCATTTCATTCAATGGCGAATCACCGGCAGCACGGTTTCGCCGATAGAACCCTCGGAGACGATGGCGACGCTCCAGCGCGGAGCAGTGAATGCCGGTTTTATTTTCTTTACTCTGGCGATCCTTGCGACGCTTCTGTTCGGACGTTTTGTCTGCGGCTGGGGCTGCCACATCCTGGCGCTTCAGGACTTATGCGCCTGGCTTCTTAAGAAGGCCGGTCTCAAGCCGAAGCCTTTTCGATCGCGGCTGCTGATGTTCGTGCCGCTTCTTGCCGCACTTTACATGTTTGTCTGGCCGACCGTCAGTCGCTATTTGTCGGCCCCCAAGAACGAGCCGCTCATCCCGCAATTTACAAACCATATCGTTACGAGCGAATTCTGGGCGACTTTTCCGCCGATCGCGGTTGCGATCCCGTTCCTCTTTATCTGCGGGTTTGTGACAGTCTATTTTCTCGGTTCCAAAGGCTTCTGTACTTATGCTTGTCCGTACGGCGGATTTTTCAGCATTGCCGATAGATTTGCGCCCGGAAAGATCCGCGTCACCGATGCCTGCAATCAGTGCGGACACTGCACCGCGGTATGCACGTCAAACGTTCTCGTTCACGCCGAAGTAAAACAATATGGCATGGTCGTCGACACGGGGTGCATGAAATGCATGGACTGCGTCAGCGTCTGCCCGAACGACGCTTTGTACTTCGGATTTGGAATGCCATCTATTATTTCCGGCAGTCCGAAAACTGCTTCCGGCGAGAAACCGGTCGCGAAAGGCTATTCGCTCTCTTGGCCCGAAGAGATCGCCGCTGCCGTGATATTTTTCGTAAGTCTGATAGCCATTTGGGACGTTTATCAACTTGTCCCGATGCTGATGGCGCTCGGCATTGCCGCGGTTACTTCGTTTCTCGCTCTAAGGACCTGGAAACTTATCCGGGCGAAAGATCTCTCGTTCTATCGATACAATCTCAAGCGTTCAGGTCGAATGCACCCGGCGGGCTGGGTGTTCGCAGCTTTCGCCGCGCTTTGGATCGGTCTGAATGCACACAGCGGCTGGGTGCGTTATCACGAATCGGCAGGTGTCCGAGCATTCGCAACTATCAGGATACCGGACGAACTCGCTCTCGCGCAGGCGGATCCGGACCAGTGGTTGAGTGTCGCGGAGAAGAAAAACGTCGCCCAGGGTAAAACCGATCTGCTCGCCGCGGCGAACGGCGGTTTGTTCGTCAATAAAGAGGCGCTGCCTAAGCTCGCCTGGCTCGAATATCTATCCGGTGATCCTGAAGAAGCGATAAGACGCCTAAGCACAGCGGCGGAAAATCAGGGCGGGCAGGGAAAGGCGCTGAGCCTATATTATCGCGGCGCGATCCAGAACCGGCTGGGCCGTTACGATCAGGCGATCACCAGCCTCGACCAGTCGCTCGCCGCGTCGCCCGACCTGATACTCGCACGTGAGGAGAAAGGCGAAGCGCTCTGGCAGCTCGGCCGAAAAGATGACGCGGTCTCGATCTGGAGGGACGCAGTCAAACGCAATCCCGGGCTGGTTCTGGCGAATTATATGATCGCGGGCGCCGCCGCCTCGATCGGCAAAACGGACGCGGCCGCTGCGTACGAGCAGCAGGCGGATCGCGGAACGCCCAACGACCCGTACTTTCACTGGATGATCGCACTGCGGCTGCAAAATGTCGGCATGCACGACCTCGCCGAAAAACATTTTCAGCAGGCCATTCAGCTCGATCCGAGATTCCGCACGCGAAAGCGCTAATTCACGAGTTTCGCGCGATCAGCGGTTCGCCGGCGTGCTTTCCGTCAGTAGCCGGAACGACATATTGCGGAACGTCGCTCGGGCTTGCGGTGCTCTCGAGCGTGGCGTTCAGCACGTCACTGACGCGCGTCGCCGGAATAATCTCGAGTTCCTTGCGGACGTCCTCCGGAATATCCTCGACATCGGGTTCGTTCTGCATTGGCAGCACGATCCGCCTGATTCCCGCGCGATGAGCGGCGAGGACCTTTTCCTTGATGCCGCCGACCGGAAATACAAGCCCGGACAAAGTGATCTCACCTGTCATCGCCGTATCGGAGCGCACCTTTCGACCGGTGTATAGCGATGCTAATGCCGAGGCCATTGTAACGCCGGCACTTGGGCCGTCTTTGGGAATTCCGCCCGCCGGCACATGTAGGTGTACGCCGTTCTGCTTTATCACTTCCGGGTCGATACCGAACTCGGCAGCATGTGACCACAGGTAGCTTCGAGCGGCCTGGGCCGATTCGCGCATCACTTCGCCAAGTTGGCCGGTCAGCGTAAGTCCGCTGCCGCCGGGAAGCGCCGTCGCCTCGATAAACAAAACTTCACCGCCCATTTCCGTCCACGCCATTCCCGTCGCAACGCCCGGCGGCAATTCCGTGCGCGCCTGCTCGGGATAGAATCGCGGAGCGCCGAGATATTCCTTGATCTCGGCGGCCGTAATGCGATATTTTTCCGTCGAACCTTCGGCAATTTTAAGTGCGACCTTGCGGGCAAGATTGCCGATCGTTCGCTCAAGCTGCCTAACGCCAGCCTCGCGTGTGTATCGCCCGGTCAGCAGGTTGATGGCATCGTCGGTGATCTCAAGCTGGCCATCCGTTAGGCCGTTTTCCTTCAACTGCCGCGCGATCAGATATTGTTTTGCGATGTTCAGTTTTTCTCGGTCGCTGTAGCCGGCGAGGGCGATGATCTCCATCCGGTCGCGAAGCGGCGCCGGTATCGGCCCGAGCGAATTTGCCGTCGCTATAAAAAAAACCTTCGACAGGTCGAACGGCAGATCGAGATAGTTATCGCGAAAAGTGTTGTTCTGAGCGGGATCTAGTATCTCGAGCAGAGCCGACGCAGGGTCGCCGCGAAAATCGTTGCCGAGCTTATCGATCTCGTCGAGCATCATCACCGGATTGTTTACGCCGACGCGTCGGAGCGCCTGAATTATTCGACCGGGCATCGCGCCGATGTATGTGCGGCGATGCCCGCGAAGTTCGGCTTCGTCGCGCATGCCGCCTAAACTCATTCTTTCAAATTCGCGTCCGAGAGCTCTGGCGATCGAACGGCCGAGCGACGTCTTGCCTACTCCCGGAGGCCCGACAAGTAGTAAGATCGGACTTTTCGAATCAGGCCGCAGCTTGATCACGGCAAGCGATTCCAGGATACGTTCCTTCACGTCCTCAAGGCCGTAGTGGTCCTCATCAAGAATTTTGCGGGCTTCGCCAAGGTCGAGTTTTTCTTCGCTCGCCTTTTTCCACGGCAGTTCGAGAACGTATTCAAGATATGTGCGAATCACGTGATAATCGGGCGCCGATTGCGGAAGCTGTTCCATACGCCGAAGCTCACGGCTGGCTTCTTTGCGGACATCTTCAGGGAGATCAGCGGTCTCAAGGCGCTCGCGAAGTTGGGCGGCCTCGGCCTTTTCACCGGTCTCGTCTTCACCAAGCTCTTTCTGGATCGCCTTCATCTGCTGGCGCAGGACGTAATCCCGCTGCGATTTGTCCATCTCACCCTGTGCTTCGGTAGCGATCTTCGAGCGGATCTGCATTATCTCCAGCTCGCGTGCGAGCGCCGCGTGCGTGAGAGTTAGAAGTCCGTCAACCGATTCGGACTCGAGCATCTTCTGCTCGGTCCCGATGCCGAGATCGAGCACGGATGCGAGAAAATACGAAAGCTGAACCGGATCGGTCTGCGTCATCACGGCCATTCGAACCTCCGGCGGAACGTTCGGCAGCAGGGCCAGTGCCTCCTGGATCATTCCCTGGATGTTGCGGCGAAGAGCCTCGATCTCTTCGGAATCGCGAACGACGAGCGCCGGCAGGATCTCGACCTTTGCTTTTAGAAATGGCTGGTCATGGACCCATTCGACAACGCGAAATCGCTCCATTCCCTGAACGATAAGCTGCATGATGCCCTCGTTGCGCATCATCCGCTTAATGTTGACCATCGTACCGACTTTGTATAGATCATCGTACTTGGCCTCGTCACCGCTGACGCCATCGGTCTTGGTCGTGACGCAGGCGATCAGCTTTGCTTCGGTCGATAGTGCCGTTTCTACGGCGCGAATGCTTCGCTCACGGCCGACCGAAAGCGGGACGACTGTTTCTGGGAACAGCGTCGTGTTTTGAAGCGGCAGCACCGGTATCTCAAACTGTTCGGGCTGTTTAGCCGCACTCTGTTGCGTAGTAGTCTGCGTATTCTCTTCCGCCATAATCTTATCCAAAAAAGTGTAGCTATTTTCCGACTTTCCACAGCCGAATGATCAGCAGTCCGTTCTCGAAGTTGTGTTCGACGCGGGCGCCTTCGATCTGCGCCGGAAAGGTCAGTGTTTTTTCGAATGTGCTGTAGGTGATCTCCATCTGATGATACGAGAAGCCGGCGGCCGCGCACGAACGGTCACGGCGGCAGCCAGAGATGGCGAGTACGTTGCCCTGTACCTCGATCACGACGTCCTCTACCGAAACGCCGGCGAGTTCCACCTTGACCAGCCAGCCCTCAGGCGTTTGGAAAACATCTGCCGCCGGTAGCCAAAGCGGACCCGACGGCCGTGCGTTTTTCGACGACCCGAGAAATTGGAAGCTGCGGTTTGTTAATTTTGCCATTCTGTCGGAAGACAGTTGTCGGGGGTCAGTTGTAAGAGTTGAGTTGATTGATCAAGTCTTCGCTAGCAACTGACGACAACCGACAACTGTCCCTCACTTTTTGCTCCAAAACGAACTTCCGCTGGATATTTCTTCGAGTGTTTCCGCAATTTCGCGTTCGTCTTCCATTTCGAGGGCGACGTCCGCCATCGCGATGATGCCGGCAAGTTGTCCCTCTTCGGTTACTACCGGAATTCGTCGAACCTGTTTGTCGCCCATGATCCGGACCGCTTCGAAGACAAAGTCGTCCGGCCGGACGGAGAAGATCTCGGACGTCATCGCATCCGTGATCGGCGCCGAAGATCCTTTGCCTTCCGCGACCGCACGGATAACGATATCGCGATCAGTCACTATGCCGACAAGGACCCCGTTTTCAACGACAGGCACCGCGCCCATATCGCCGTCGCGCATCAGCTTGGCTACGTCCGCGATCGACATCAAGCGCGTCGCCGTCTGGACGTTTTTCGTCATGATTTCGCTGCATTTCTGGCGAGAGATCGCCGCAGCTTCATCCTGAGTCATTTTGGTTATCTCCTTTTGATTATTTTGTTTGAGAGGCGAAAATAAAGCAAGCGGTATCAAATAGGCCGGAGCGGAATTAAAATATCGGCAGAGCCTGAGGGTCAGGCTCCTGCCCTTGAAGAAATGGGAAAACTTCGCGAAAACAAACGAAAGGCGATACGGACGGGTACGATGATCACGGTCGGCAAAGCCGAATCCGTCCCGCCCGGCCGCAGTGCAACCGTACGATTGATAGATGGCTCCGAGATCGCGTTGTACAACATCGCCGGCAAATTTTATGCGATCGAGAATTTCTGCCCGCACAAAGGCTATCCGCTCGCCGATTCGCGCGTCTACGGCGATACGGTGGAATGCAGCCTCCACGCATGGCGCTTCGATATCAGAACGGGCAAGTGTCTGGAAAAGAAAAAAGGCTGTTCGATCGCGAGCTACGATGTGGCGGTCGTGGACGGGATGATAAAGATCACGGTTTAGCAGCGGCGAAGGCGAGTGCCCCGTCGTCACCGATCGCCTCGACGGGGCACGCGTCGAAAGCTTCCAGGCAGAGTTCCACTTCTTCCGGTGTTTCTGGCTGTTTGTGAATGAACGAATAGCCATTCTCGTCGTTGCGGGAAAAGTTCGCCGGAGACGTGTCGCGGCAGACGTCGCAGTCGATGCATTGACGGTCCACGTAGAATCGGCCGGGCGCGTTTTCCGTTAACTTGTCACGTAAATCGGCCATGATCTTTACCGCGGAGTCGATAACTCGTATTTCTTTTTCGGTTATCGGCTTCCTACTTACCTTCCGTCATCGAGATCATCCGCTGGAGGGCAATTCCGGCGAAATGTTTTGTTTCGTTATCGACCACGATCTCGTTCACCACATTTCCGTCGAGCAAATTCGTCAGTGCCCACGCGAGATTCTGCGGCGCGATGCGATACATCGTAGCGCACATGCATAGGTCGGGAGCGAGCAGGCGAATTTCCTTGTCGGGAAATCGCTGCTGCAGTCGATTGACGAGATTCACTTCGGTTCCGATCGCCCATTTTGAACCGCTCGGCGCATTTTCGACCGTCTTAATAATGAACGAAGTGGAACCGTCGAGGTCGCTTACTTCGACAACCTCGCGCATGCATTCCGGATGGACGAGAACCTGCACGCCGGGCGTTTCCTTTCTCACTTTATCCACATGCCATGGCTTGAAGCGTCCATGCACCGAGCAGTGTCCGCGCCAGAGGATCAGTTTCGCGTTGTGAAGCTGCTCTTCGGTGTTGCCGCCGAGTTCTTCGTGCGGGTTCCAGAGCACCATCTGTTCGAGGGGAATTCCGAATTTCGCACCCGTGTTTCTTCCCAGATGCTGATCGGGAAAGAAGAACATTTTGTCGAATTCTTTGAGATAAATATCAAACAGCGGGACGGCGTTTGACGATGTGCAAACCACGCCTTCGTTCCGGCCGCAAAACGCTTTGATCGCCGCTGACGAATTCATGTAGGTGATCGGCGCGACCTTCGCATTCAGCACGCCGATATCACGAAGCTGCTCCCATGCATCTTCGACCTGATCGATCGTTGCCATATCCGCCATCGAGCAGCCTGCACCAAGGTCAGGTAAGATGACGTGCTGTGAATCCTTACCGAGAATATCGGCGGATTCTGCCATAAAGTGCACGCCGCAGAACACTATATATTCGGCGTCCGTCTGCGAGGCCATTACCGACAGCTGGTACGAATCGCCGGTCAGATCGGCATGGCGTATCACATCGTCACGCTGGTAATGATGCCCTAGAATAATGACCCGTTTTCCAAGCTCTCTGCGTGCAAACTCTATCGATTCGTCGAGTTCCTCATCGGACATCACGAGATAGTCTTCCAGCGATCTTGTTTGTTCGTGTGTTACGGACATCATTTTCTCCTACCGATTAGTTGCAAGATCCAACGGGCATTAAACAAAAATGATTGCGCTTCGGGTCGGGTTTGGCAAGCGGTCCGCCGCCGCGGACGTGTTCGCGCGGGCCGACTCAATATTTGATCGACCGAACGCCTGAATCTCTAATCGCCGCTCCGGCGAACTTAGTATTTCGTGAATTTGTCGGTAAGGAGTAGAGGATGTTCAACAGAGCTGATTACATTATTCTGGCGGCGGCTTTCGTGTCTTTTTTGTTTTCCGTTAGCTTGTGGTTCGGTGCTTTCGGACCGGACGATCGGGACGCCGGCATCTTCGTCGGACTGTGGGTGCCGTCGATACTCGCACTCGGGTTATTTTTCAAGGTAGGTTCGCAGGCGAGGCGGGCACGATGACCGGTTACATATTCCTTGTTGGTCTTTTAGTTAGTCTTGCGGTTAGCTACGCGATGTTCGCGTACGTGATCGGGGAATTTCGACAAAATAAAGATCACTGAGAGTCGGCTCGGCCTACTCGTTTCTCGTTCCCGATGAGTTCTAAGCAACGCCGACCACTCTTTCGATCGCAAGCACTACAAAATAGCTTCCGGCTGCGATCACCGCAGCCATCGGAATAGTCAGAACCCACGCCCAGACGATCCTGCCGGCGACGCCCCATTTCACCGCGGAAAATCGTTTTGCCGAACCGACTCCGACGATCGCTCCGGTTATGGTGTGGGTGGTTGAAACCGGGATCCCGGCAAACGTGTTGGCGAACAAGGTTATCGATCCTGCCGTCTCGGCGCAAAATCCGCCCACCGGCTGAAGCTTAACGATCTTGGTGCCCATCGTCTTTACGATACGCCAACCCCCGGAAAGCGTGCCAAGTCCGATCGCCGCGTGTGCCGAGAGTACGACCCAGAGCGGAATTCCCGGCAGCTTGCCCTCGGCTGTCTTTTGCAAAAAACCGCCAGTCACCAGCACTATCGTTATGATGCCCATCGTTTTTTGGGCGTCGTTGCCGCCGTGGCCGAGCGAGAACGCGGCCGCCGAAAAAAGTTGGCCGACTCTAAAGATGCGGTCCACTTTATTGACGGATACACGGCGGAAGATCCAGTAGACCGAGACCATCAGAATAAAGCCGAGCACCATTCCGATAAGCGGCGAAAGGACGATGAACGAGAGAGTCTTGATCCATCCTTCCGCGATGAGAACGGTTTCGGCTCCGTGGAAACCAAAGTGCCAGACGTACGATGAAATCGCCGAGCCAGCGTAAGCGCCGACGAGCGCATGCGAGCTTGAGGTCGGCAAACCCAGATACCAGGTAATAAGGTTCCAGATGACGGCTCCGACAACGCCGGCGAGGAGAACGTAAAGCTGGTCCCCGGTAGGGATCACCGCGATGTTGACCATGTCACCGCCGATCGTCTTGGCGACGGCCGTCCCAAAAACTAAGAAGGCTACGAAGTTAAAAAAGGCGGCCCACGCAACGGCAATGCCGGGCGAGAGCACGCGGGTTGCTACAACGGTCGCTATCGAGTTCGCGGCATCGTGAAAACCATTCACATAGTCGAAGAACAATGCGATAGCTATTATGACGATGACAAGTACGGTTGTCGCGGTAGCTGCGTCCATAAAAAGATGGTCGGTTGGGTAAGGCGGCGGGTCGCTTAGTTATGCTTTAACACGATGCTTTCGATGATGTTGGCGACGCTCTCGCAGCGGTCCGTCGCATTTTCAAGGATCTCGTACAGTTCCTTCTGTTTGATAACCATTATCGGATCGGCGGCCTGCTTGAAAAGATCGGCGATCGCGCGGAAATACACATCGTCTGCCTCGTTTTCGAGGCGATGAATTTCGAGGAAATGTTTTTCCATTCCGACCGGCTTGTGCAGTATGGCGATCGCCGCACGGATCTCTTTGGCGAGCTCGCCGATAATGCGCGAAAGCTGACGAACGAATTCGTTAAATCCACGGATGTCATACATAACGACGGCACGCACACCGGCATCGATGTAATCGCAGATATCGTCGAGAGCGACCGACAGAGTGTATATGTCTTCGCGATCGAAAGGCGTGATGAACGACTTGTTCAGTTTCGTCGTGATCTGATGCATCAACTGGTCACAGCCGTGCTCGACGTCCTTGATGCGGGAGCGAAACTTCGAAAAATCGTCGACCTCCCCGTCCATCATTTCGATGAGGATCATTGACGCTTCCTCGATCTTTTCCGTCATGCTCATGAAGAGCGAAAAATATTCGTCCTCTCTCGGCAGTAAGCTAAAGCCCATAATTATCTATTCTCCAATCCAAGATCTCGATTACTCGAGCTGTGCTTGATGAAAACGGCTTCGCGCAGGTAAACGATAAGTTCGCAGATATCCTTCACATAATCGCCGATCCGCTCGAGGTGCTTGGCGACAAAGAGCAAGTGCGCGGCTCCGGTCGACGCCGAAGGATCCTCGATCATCTGTTTCAAAAGTTCCTTGAAGACCCGGTGATAACTCTCGTCGATCTTGCGGTCCTGCCGGATCACCTCGCGTGACGTTTCCGCGTCCTGCGACGTAAAGGCATCGAGCGCGGTTCGCAGCATTTGCGTCGCCGTCTCGGCCATCAGCGGAAATTCAATATATGTACGCGGCAGCGGTTCATTATTAAGAATTATCGCGGCTTCGGCAATGCTGCTCGCGTGATCGGCTATTCGTTCGAGGATCGGCGTTATTTTCGAAACGGAAATCACGAAACGAAGATCGTATTCGGCCGGCCGGAACGAACCGAGGATATCGATGCTCATCCGATCGATCTCGAGCTCCATCTGATCGATCACACCGTCTTCTTCCAGTACGCGTCGCGCAAGTTCAGAATCGCGCTCGGTCAAAGAGCGTATCGCGCGGTGAACGGCTGTTTCCGTCGTCCCGCCGAGAAGTAGTATCTTGTCGCGCAGGATATCCAATTGCTGATCGATCTCACCTCGCCCCATTTCGTCAGATTGTATCGGTTTTTCAGGCGATGCGACGAATGACGGTGACGAATACTTTGTTTCCGCAGGTGGCGGTTCATTCAAAAAATCGATATCCATCGGATCTCTATATGCCGTATTCTAACGCAGTCAAGTTGAAAAATTATATCGTTAATGAAAGGCTCGAACATGCCGCGCCATCAGCTAATTAACATTTTTGTAACATTTGAACCGCATCTCGGCGGCATCGCAGACAGCGGCAAACGCCGCGATTCGTTAAAATCATCAAAGACGAGCGGCCGGCGTCTTGCGGCTGGTCTTTCCCTAGGGTTAAATCGATGACAAATATGCGATCAAATACAAGGACAAGATTATTGGCGGGGCTGATGTTCTGGTCGTTGGCCGCCTTACCGCTTGTTGTTTCGGGGCAGACGCGCGTCGTTCAACCGAAGAACAAATACAAGGTGCAGGACGATATTCGCCTCGGACGTGAAGCCGCTACAAAGGTCGAGCAGCAATTTCCAATACTTAGTGACCGCGAGGCGGAACTTTATATTACACGCGTCGGCGAACGTCTCGTCGCGGCTATTCCGCCGGAGTTTCAACAGCCGGCGTTCCGTTATAGTTTCAAGCTTGTAAACGCAAGCGATATTAATGCTTTTGCCCTGCCTGGGGGTCCGATGTACGTCAATCGCGGAATGATCGAAGCCGCGAAGAATGAAGGCGAAATGGCGGGCGTGATGGCCCATGAGATAAGCCATGTCGCGCTGCGCCACGCTACCGCACAGCAGACGAAGGTGAGTAATCCTTTGAATCAGATCCTCGGTATCGGCGCGATCCTGGGCGGCGCGGTGCTCGGCGGCCAGTCCGGAGCCGAGCTTGGCCAGGTCTTTGCCCAGGGATATTTCCTGCGTTACAGCCGCGAATACGAGACTCAGGCTGACATTCTCGGCGCCCAGATCATGGCGCGTGCAGGATATGATCCACGCGATCTGGCGAACGTCTTTCAAACTATCGCACGACAGGGTTCCGGAAGCAGCCCGGAATGGCTGAGCAGTCACCCTGATCCCGGCAATCGTTATCAGAACATTAACCGCGAAGCCGCGCTTCTTCAGGTGTCGCCGAACCCGTACAAGATCACACGCGATTTTGCGGTCGTTAAGGAGCGTTTGCGAAGCATGCGTCCGGCACCGACGATGGCCCAGATAGAAAAAGGTAGTTACGGCAGCGGTGGTTACGGCAACGGCGGAGGCAGCGGACGCCCGCAGAATTCGACATCGGCCGGAAGATATTCAAGTTCGGTACCTTACCCGTCAACACGTGTTCGCGCCTATACAGGCGGAAATTGGATAAGGCTTAATGTTCCCGATAACTGGCAGCAATTTGCCGGTACCGAACAGGTCACATTCGCGCCTGAAGGCGGATTCGGCGATCAGGGAATAACGCACGGCGCGATAATAGGCGTCGTTCGCGGCTCCGGAAATCTCGATCAAGCTTCGCAGGCCTATGTCGACCAGGTTGTTCAGGGAAACACTTATCTGCGTCAACGCGGACGCTTTGCGCGGACGACGGTGGGCGGCCGACAAGGGTATACGACACAGTTGTCGGGGCGCTCGCCGATCACCGGCCGGAATGAGATCGTAACGGTCTATACCGCGGGGCTAAGCGGCGGCGATCTTCTCTATGTCGCCGGCGTTACACCCGAAAACGATTCAGCCGAATATGCCGATGCGTTTCGCACATTGGTCAGCTCGATTCGGCTAAACGATTAGCAAGCTTCGACAACAATTCAAAAAAGGGCCGAGTCAGATGACTCCGCCCTTTTTTGACGTAAGAATCTGAGAATTTTACGAACCTTTAGCATTGCTGCCGACGATATAGCTGTCACGCGAGCGGATGACCAGGTGCGGACGGTCTACGCGCACGCGGATCTGGCGGCGCTCGCCGGGCTTGCCGGGCTCAAGCGGCGAATAACCGATCGAATACTGCCTGCGCAGCTCTTCCGCAATTCCTTCAAAAGCCGCATTCAGGCCGCCGGGCGTGGATTCCGCGCGAAACACGCTTCCGCCCGTTGTCGCTGCCAACTCCGTCAGGTAAGCACGTCCCCGCGTGTAGTCGGCGCTAAGCGACGCATTGCTCTGTCCGCCCATTCCGGGAATATTTAACGTCGGGGTTGTGCTCATCACGCCGCCTCCGCCGCCGATGCCGATCGCGTTGAGAAAAGTGTTGTAGTAAACGGGAAAGACGACTGCCTCGGTCTCTTCCGCCTCTCGGATCGTGCTTTCGTAACTCGCCCGCATCGAGCTGGTATCGACACCGTCCGTGAAAAGCACGATCGCTTTCCGACCTTCGATCTTGTCGAGACGCCTGCGAAGCGAGAAATCGACGGCCTCGTAAAGCGACGTCCCGCCGCCGAACCCAGTTCGCCGTATTGCCTTGTCGATCTTGTCGCGGTCAGCGGTCATTTCCGCGAGCACGTGGACAGACGAATCGAATTCGATGACCATCACGCTGTCCTGCGGCATAAGCTGGCTGACGAAAGCGGCGGCTGCCGCCTGTATCTCTTCGATCTTGTAGGCGGTGGACGGGCTAACGTCGATCAATAGGATCACGGAAAACGGCTTGTCCGTCGTGCCGAAATAGTCGACCTTTTGTTCGACGCCGTCCTCGAAGATCTTGAAATTCGCTTGATGAAGATTGGAAATATAGAGGCCGTTGCGGTCGTAGACGGATACCGGGATCGTCACGAGGCTGGTTTCCACTTTTACAACGTCCTCCGAACCAACCGGCGCGGTGGCCGGAAGTGCCGCTGTGTCCGCGGGCTTTGCTTCGTTGGCTTTCTTAGCCGCTTTCCGCGTCTTTCTGTCGGTGCGATCGACAGCAATGCTATGTCCTGCGTTCGGAGCCGATTCGGAATATCCGACCGAACCGTCGGAGGTATCGGGCGTCGTGGCGTCGGTCTGCTGGGCTGCGGGTGCCGGTGTAGCTATCTTGCTCTTTCGTCCCGATTGCGCAGATGCCGCAAGGGTGAGTGCCAGCGTTAGAAATAATGCGATCGTTGATACTTTCATGTCTGCTCGTAAAAGAGGCGAAGTAATACTTATGCAGCTTGGATGCCGTTTGCGAGCGTGAAGTTCTCTGATCGAATGAGGATTTTATTGGTTCGCGCGTTCAGCCGCAATGCCCGCACGAGCCCGGGTTTTCTTGACAGGCCCGAGAAGCTGGCGAGCGGCGAGCAGAGCTTTAGCAAAGGCCCGCGGATCGTCCTGCGGACTGCAGTAGACGCCACGGTCGTCAATAAAGGCGGCGGCCTTGGGCTTACCCTGGCCGGTGTAAACGTCGGTGTAAGGAAACTTATGCTTCTCGAGCCATTCGACGACGTGCACACGCAGCTGTGCAGGCGAGAGATTAGAATTTGAGGTCTCGCCGGCATTGTCGTTCGAGCAGCGAGTCGTGTAAATGACGATATCGGCCATCTTCGCCAGCGAACGCGCAAACTCGAGAGCTCCGGGCACCGGCGGGCCGATGTGATCGGCACCACGCCAAGCATCGTATTTGGCAAGTACACCGTCCAAATCTAGACATACACGCGGCCTTCGCGATGCAGATAGGGCCGCCGGCTTACGGATACTCTTCTTCGCCGATTTCGGCCGTTTGATCGCCGCGGCGGCCTTCTTTGACACTTTTTTCAGTTTCGGCAGCGGTGCAGGCCGTGTGTTGAGCATTGCCTCGATCGCTTCGCCGCCTTCGAGCCATTCGTGATCGCCGATGCGGTCAAAATTCCATACTCGCGAAAAATGCGGGCGAGTATGATGGCGTCCCGGCACGCGAAGCCCGTAGGGAAGATCGTCAGGTTTGACTACCCGTTTTGGCGGAAAGATCTCGGGCTTTCTCGGCAATCCGAGCATCTCCCAATTCGATCGCAGATCGTCGGCGAAAGCATACACGTCCGCAAGCGGATATTCCCGATCGAGCAGGGCGAATAAGTGATAGCCGCCCACGCCGTTGCTGTCGAACAGCAGCGGATCCATTCCCTCGGCGCGTAGCTGTTCGGCCCACGACATTACGGCTCCGAAATTCGCCAAAGCGACGTCATCGGAATTGGCGACATTCTCGTCATGCAGATCGACGTCGATCGCAAACCACTTACAGGTTTGATGGTCGCTTATCGAATGAAGCCCGATCAGATGCGAAACGGCACGGCCGGCGAAATGGCGATGCAGCTTGTTTAGCGTCACCATATCGGCACCCGTATTTCGCCGCTCTTTGATCGGCAGCATCACGACGCCGACCTGACCGTTTTTCAGCGTGTACTGGCTCCAGACGTCGCGTCGATTGACGAGACGTTCCATTGCCCAATCGGCGAGACGGTCGGCGTAGCCTTCCCACTCGTGGGCGATCCACATCAGCCGCTTATTATCTGTAAATTCAAGCCAGGGCTGCATGATCTATTACGCTACTTTTTCCCATCCGCTGACGAAATTCTTCTGTTTCATCGCATCAAAAAGACGCCGCGCGCCGTCTTCGGTATTCGAAACGCGAATATCGCGCTCGAGCGGATTCTGGCGATTTGGGCTGAAGTCGGTGAGATAGACCACATAACCGGGAAACTCGTTCGATTCTTCCTTGTTCGTCTTCCAAAGCAGCAGCTTGCGGACCATCTTTTGGCCTTTCATCACCTTGGTATATACCGTCCGCTCAAGCACCTTGCTCGGTTCGGCAAGTGTGCCGTGTGCGGCCTTGTCGATGTCATTTACGTCGACGAGCTGCGCGATCTGCCGAATATTGACGTCTTCGACGTTCGCTTCCTTATCGTCGCGCATTCGGACAAACTGCGGCGAGATAACGCTTACGAGCGGCATGCGGGAAAGCGGTGAATAGCGCGCGCCGTCCCAATCCAGCACCATGCGGTTTACCGGGTCACCTTTTGTGTTCTCTGCGATCAGGTCGAGACACGAGAGTTCGATGACCGGGCCCGGTGCGGTCATTTCATAAGCGACATAGTCGTTATTGACCGCGACATAATCCGACGGAACTACGCGCCGACGCAGTTCTTCCGCGATCGTTCGGCGGTCTTCTTCAGAAAAACCGCCGCCGACCCGACCGAGCTCGTGAAAGGTTCCGTCCTTGCGCATGACCGCGACGAGCAGGTCGTGGAGAATGCCCTTTCGCTCTTCGCTGCCTTCGGAATAGCCGATGATCGCGGCGTCGATATTATGGCGAAGCTTGACCTTGTACCAGCCCGCCTGATCGTGTCGGACGACAAGTCCTTCGGAGCCTTCGCCGATAACCCAATCGGCAAACCGTTCCATGATCTTGTCGATCTTGTCGGTCACAATGTTATCGACGGGATGGACGAGCTTGCCTTTGCCGAACCATTTCTTGAGCAGCGTGAAAACGTCTTTAACCGACGCGGGATTCGTGTCGTCGGCCTCGATCACGTCGAACACGGCAAGGCCAAGCTTGTCGAGCTGCGCGGCAGACGACGGCGTTCGAAGCATCTTGACCACCTGCTGAACCTTATTCTGCTTGACCGATGCATCTATCGTGTAGATCTCGGCGCCGAGCAGGCACGATTTGACCTTGGCCTTTTTCAAAAGTTTTTCGGCTTCCTTAAAGCACGGCAAACCGACGCGAACCGTTCCGCCCGGGTTAACAGAAAGCAGTTTTTTACCGTCGAACGCGATAAGGGCAAATTCGCCGTCGTATTTCCGCATCGCGTAATAGCCTGTTGATTTCGGAATACGATAGATATCCTCACCCGATATCGGCTTCATCTGTGAGCTTAATTTACGACGGTACTCCTGTGCGCGGGCGTGCAGTGAAGGATCGGCAAGATCCGTTGACTTGCCGGTCATGTAATCGCCTTTCTTAGTGGTGAATCGCGATTCGTGAAAATCAGTGTTCAACGGGTTTCACCTCCTTCGGGCGCTTGAGCTCCATATTTGAAAGATGAAGTATCAAACAATACGAATCGCCTTTAACGCGGCCCTCAAGAAAAGCGTTGTAGGCACGTCCGCCGCGGTTCATCACCAGCGGCTTATTGCCCTTATCGCCGCCCCGCAGCAACAGCATCGAGTCCTTTTTCTGCAGTGTCTTCGCCATGTCGAAAAGAAAATCGAAGGTCAGGCCATTGACATGCACTAGCTGCTTCATTCCCGTAAACACAAAACGACTCACCGCGTCCTGTTTCTTGATGAACTTTCCGGTCCATTTGATCGGAACATCGGTATTGATATTTTGCGGTTCTTTCACCCGCGGCCGCCGGTCGCGTACGGTCCCGTCAGGGTTTTGGACCACTTCGAATTCCTCGATCAGGTGAACGATGCCTTTTTCGGTTACGTAAACGCGCGAGGTGTCAGTCAGGAACATTCCGAACGAATCCAGATCGATCTCCGGATCGGATTTTACCAGGTCGTCCGCGATCTTCTCGAGTTTTTTCCGCTTCTTGAGCAGTGTGGGCAGATCGTGTGAAACGTCCGTCTTCAATAATTTTTTCGTAACGACGCTTCGTCCGTTCGGGTCGACGAACCGCACGACGCGCTTCGGCGTCAGGCTCTCCATCGCCACGACAGCGTCGCGATTCTTACTGTTGCTAATATTTATGGGCATTGGGGAAACCTCTAAAATTACAAGAGATCGAAATCGAGTTCGTCGGCGCTTATCTCGGCTTCCTCGGGCGTGTCGAGAACGGCGGTCTGATTAAGCCGTACATATTCGAGAGCGGCTTGCTTGCCGATCACCATGAATGCATTTGCGTCATCGCCAAGCACGAACGCCGAATCGTATTCGACGCCTCCCCGATAGCTAAACGGAAAGCTATATATATGGTCGGCTGACAAGTGGCTCTGCAAAAATTCCAGGCCGTCCGGATCGTCAGATGATTCTAAAACGTAAATCGACTTGACCACTTGCGAAAGGTAATCGTCGGTCGAGGACCTTTTCAATACATTCACTTGGCCGAACGACGACGGCACCGGAACTATAGCCTCGCCGTCTTCGTCAACCGGAACGAGTTCGGTCCGAGAGATCGATTCGCCCTCTTCGTTGAGCGTGGCCAAGGCTGTGCCGCCTTTATCGAGCAGAGTTTTGCCGTCTGCAGCCAGCACCTTGAGCGAGGCGGCGTTGCCTTTTTCGTCAAAAGCTTCGATCTCAATTTCACCGTAAAGCTTTGTTCGGTCGATCTTGCTCAACTGCACAGGAAATTCGTGTCCGTCGAGCGAAAGTATTAGGGGTTTGGGCATAAAATATCTCCGATTTACCGCGTGTATTATAAACGCACATGCAACAATGGCAAGTTCCACGTTGCAAATTCTAAACCATTGTAAATAAGAGGGTTGTGGTTAAGACAATGCTTTATCTCTCGTGTGAAAGTTGAAGCCGGAGGGGTTAATTGGTTAGAGAATCTAGGTTTGCAAGGCGGTGAGCAGGTCTCGCGAAGTCGGGCGGGGTCAAGCTGATTTTGGCCGATTTCAGAGGCGTTTTCGGGTTAAGGTTAAAGACGATAGGATTTACAGAGAACTGAGGGCATCTTGGAAAAATTAAAATATGAGTCGATATACGATTGGAGTTTAAGCAGTCGGCGCGAACCTGAATACGCTTTATCCGACTTCTTCGGTAACGTGATCTGTTTTGATCGAGAGGAGTGCGACGGCTGCCACCAGCGAAATGCACGCGCTAATGATAAACGCGGTCGCCGAACCGAATTTGTCCCACAATAGACCGAATATAAGGGAGGCCGGAAATACTGTTATTCCAAACGCAAGGTTATAAAAACCGAAAGCAGTACCGCGTTTTTCATCCGCGACAAGATCGGCGACAAGCGCCTTTTCGACACCTTCGGTCAGCCCGAAATACATTCCGTATATAACGAACAACGCCCATGCCTGCCACGGGGCAGTAACAAACGCGAATCCCAAATAAACCAAGGCGTAAACGATCCAGCCGGCGAATATCAGCCATCGGCGGCCGACGCGATCCGACGCGGCCCCGGCAGCTAGGGAGCTCAGCACCTTGCTGAAATGCAGAACCATCCAGAGGATAGGCAGCAGCGGCGGTGCGATGCCGGCTTCTTTCGCACGCAAAAGAAGGAACGCGTCCGTCGAATTGGAGAGTGTAAAGAGCGCGATGACCGCCAAAAACCGTTTGAAATTTCCATCGAATTCGCGTAGTGAAAATTTGATCGGCAGCGTTGCCGCTTCGTCCTCGGTCTTGTGTTTATCACGGACAAAAAGAACGATCACGAAGAGGCCTAAAACGACCGGAATCGACGCAAAAAGAAACACGCGCTGATATTCGCGCGCGGTCGGATCGTCAGGATTCGCCGCGATGACAGACAGCAGTACGAATGCGATCACCGGTCCGATCACTGCTCCGGCGTGGTCGGCGGCGCGGTTAAATCCGAAAGCCAGACCGCGTTCCGATCTCGGTACACTCCCGGCGATCAGGGCATCACGCGGGGCGCCGCGGATGCCTTTGCCGACGCGGTCCGTCATTCGAACGACAAGTACCTGCGGCCAGCTCGTGACGAAAGAAAGCATTGGACGCGTCACGGCGGCGAGTGAATAACCGAGAAAAACCGGAAATTTTCGCGTGCCGAATTTATCGCTAAGATAGCCGGAAAAGAGTTTGAGAATGCTGGCGACTGATTCGGCAAAGCCTTCGATAAGGCCGATCGCGAATGGGCTGGCGTTGAGCGTTAGGGCCAGAAAAGCGGGCAGCAGCGGATAGATTATCTCGCTGGACGTGTCATTTAACAGGCTGACGAGACTGAGGGCGAAAACTGTCGGAGGCAGTTGGCGATAGCGTTTGAGATAGCTTTGCGCAGGAGCGCTTTTAAGATTTGCCACCGGCTATCGCGTCCGTGTGGCCGCGGGCCGCGTCTTCGAAGCCGAACCGGAATTGAACCACCAAAAAGAGAGGCCGCCGACTACGGCAATGAGCAGGATCGCCACAACGATCATCATGCGAAACGCCATTTTTACCGTCTTTCTTAAGATGCGGAAGGCGATATAGGCAACGACGGCAAAGACGAGGAAAAAGATCGCTCCGGCGGCGAGAGCGCTGCTCGACATATCGGCTTGCAGGAGCAATGTTATCGTCTGCATTAGTAGTGCTTTTCCTCGATCGCCTTTTCGATCGTATCGATATCCTCGGCGGAAAGATCGGCCGTTTCTGCCGGCAGGTTGTATTCCTCGTCAGCCCACGCGCCGAAATCGAGAAGCTTGCAACGTTCCGAACAGAATGGGCGAAATTCGCTGCTTTTGTAATCGATCTGTTTGCCGCAATGCGGGCACTTTACCTGAACCATATGAAGTTTCTAAAATCAGATTATCACAGCGGCGAGCCCATCGGGAAAGCGTTTCACGGCAAAAAATATGTTGAAAGTTCGGCTATCTGCTGTAATTATACAAAGAAGGCGGCGGCATTAGCATCAAAGCCGAACAAACGTCCCTAACACGACGTATTTGTATCGGGACATAAAATTATGGCGGATTATAAAGAAAAATTCGATAAATGGCAGCGTGATGCAAAGGAAAAATTTGCCGAGATCGACAGTCAGCTTGGCCTCAAAGAAAAGCTCGGTGACAGCGCCCGTGCGGTGGTCGACACCGCACAAAAAGGTGCCGAAAAGATCAGAGCTGAGGCCGAAAGATCGGAGGTCGGCAAACAGGCGGTAAAGCTCACAGAAGATACGCTCAAAACGGCCGAAGAAACCGCGAAAAAAGCCTGGAACGCTAGTGAGCCGATCCGTGATGCCGCGGAAGATGCGAGCGGAAAAGCCGGCGAGGCTGCTAAAGACCTCGGGTCGCGGGCCATTGAGATCTTCGACGAAGTCCGCCAGACGATCGGCGCAAATGCGCAGCGGGCCGCGTCGGTTTTCAACTTTGGCGCGTCGTGGACGCGGACATTCGACGCAGCTCGCAAATCGCTTTCGAAAACATCGGATTGGGTGCAGGAAAATCCCGTACAGGCTGCGACGACCGGAATTTCGATGGCGATCGGAGCGGGCCTCGGCGTGGTTTTCACCGGCATAAGTTCGCACTGGCTGTTCAATTCCGCGTTGCCCGCGTGGTCTGTCAAGAAGATGAGCGACCAGTTCAACGAGTATCTCGGCCGCCGCGAGGAACTGATCGCGAAGGGCGAGCTTTCCGAAGCCGACGCCGAACGCGTTGCTTTCGAGCGCGATATTGCAAAACGCATTGGGGCCCCGCTGCTGGGAGCTTTCTCGTTCGCCTCCGGCGCGGTTATGATGACGAACATTTTCAACCCGAAAACGATCACGGGCGCGCCGGTCGACTGGATCCTCGGCGGCAACCCGCTGCTCGAAGGCGTCTGGTTTTTCGGCAATGGAATGGTCTGCCTGAAGACGAGCTACGACTTTTTCATGATCGCGCTCGACGGCCAGGAAGACGTTCAGCGAATGGTCCGGGAGATCAAGGGAATGCTGCCTGCCGCGGCGGCGGTCGCTCCGGCTAGCTGATCTGAAGCGGAAACGGCGTAAAACAGAGTGCGAACATTATCAAGACCAGAAAGGCCACGGCCTTTCTTTTTTTGTCTAAAGGCGACTGATCCCAGGGTTCGGGATGCCGTACACGCATCATCACGCCTAACAAAACGGCGACGAGAAATCCACTCGGGCTGTTAAAGTAAATCCATCCGGAGACCGCAAGCGTCGCCATGATGATAAAAGCGATTACGCCTGTCCACCGATGCACATTTTTCCCGAGCACGGCATATATCGCGTGGCCGCCATCGAGCTGGCCCGACGGAATCAGATTCAATGCCGTTACGAGCAAGCCGATCCACGCCGCATAATAAAACGGATTGCCCACGGATACGGACGGATCGACGCCCAGCAGAGAGCCGAGCATTTTCATAAATAGCGGGTCCGCGAAAACGATGCCGCCGGGTTCGGCAAGCTGCCGTGCGGTCGCCGGGTGCATGGTCGCGACGCCGACGATCGCGATCGGGATCAATGCGAGAAATCCGGCGATGGGGCCGGCAACGCCGATATCGAAAACCGCGCGGCGCGACGGCATGGGCGATCTGATCTTGATAAACGCGCCAAATGTCCCGGCCGGGCCGATCATCGGCGGCGTCGGAATGAAATAGGGAAGCGTGGCGTCGACGCGGTAGATCCGGCAGGCGATGTAGTGGCCCATCTCGTGCGAAAGCAAAATGAAGACCAGCGACAGCGAGAAACTGAGGCCGTAGATCAGATATGTAGTATCCGTAAGTATTCGGCTGACGGCATCGCCGATGAGCACCGCGTAGCGCAGCGGAAGCGACGTAATAAAATGGCCGATCTCGGGCCACGATTGCGGATCGGCATCCGGCAATGTGTAGATCAAGCCGAATGGATACAGAACTCCGGCGATCGTCGCGGTGCAGAATGTTACGCCCAGCAGAAGAAAGTGCGTTGCCATGACACGCGCCGAAGGACGCGGAAGCGGCGGAAAAAGGAAGTCGTCGTTTACAGCCATCGTTAATCTAAAATAACAAATCGCAAACCGAAAATGCGTCCGCGGGCGCATAACGATCTACGATTTTGAGATGTTCCGCTAGTTAGTACGGCAATTAGCGCTTTATCGCTTTTGCCGAAAGATCCTTTCCCGGTTTAAAGCGTATCGTTTTTCCGGCCGGGATCGGAACTTCTTTGCCGGTTCTAGGATTGCGGCCCACGCCGCGTTTGCGCGGCTTGACGACGAAGACGCCAAATCCGCGAAGCTCAATTCGTTTACCCATCGCGAGGGCGGCCTTCATTGCGTTGAAGAGCGAATCGACAACCTGTTCGGCCTTCTGTTTGGGGACGCCGGTCCTGTCGGCTACCTGGTTGACGATATCCAGCTTGATCATCATTTCCTCCTTTTCGGTCCGAAACGTGGAAAGAAAAATCGGTAATTCGCTATCTAGAATATATTCCTGTAACTCTACGCCTGTCAAGATTTTGCGGTAAACAAGCTACTTCATATTTTGGGTCAAGATCAAGCGCCGCGATTTGCTTAGATAGGATGCCGATCCTTTCTATAGCGACGTCTCGAAA
Organism: Pyrinomonadales bacterium; assembly: GCA_038254305.1. Lineage (GTDB taxonomy): Bacteria > Acidobacteriota > Blastocatellia > Pyrinomonadales > Pyrinomonadaceae > OLB17. Next base: position 64,235 of record JBBSGG010000002.1, on the reverse strand, counting down.
TATCAGATTCACGGCGATGGCCTAAAATGCTAGAATTCCAAAACGCCCGTTAAATTTTGAGAAGACAAGGGGAAATTATGCGCTGGCAGGACCTTAGACCTAGTTCGAACATTGAGGATAGACGCGGCCTGGGCGGCGGAATGGCACTCGGCGGCGGCAGTATAGGATTTGTAATTCTTGCCGCGGTTATATATCTCTGTTCCGGCGGCGACCCGCGGCAGCTTCTCGACCAGATTTCAGGCGGCTCGACCGAGGTCCAGCAGCAAACGCAGACTGTGAGCAATTCAAGCGGCCCGGCAGTAGATCAGAATCGGCGATTCGCTGCCGCGATCATGGGCAGCACCGAGGATGTGTGGAGCAAGATCCTGCCGGAACAAGCCCGCGTGAAATATACGCCGCCGACGCTGGTCTTGTTCGACAACCAGACACAGTCGGCTTGCGGATATTCGGTCGCGGCGACCGGCCCGTTCTATTGTCCGGGCGATCGAAAGCTCTATCTCGATTTCAGTTTTTTCCGCGAGCTTGAGCGTGATTTCAAGGCCAAAGGCGATTTCGCGCAGGCATATGTGATCGCGCATGAGGTCGGTCACCATGTCCAGAATCTTCTTGGAACGATGGACAAGGTGCAGCGGGCGGGCGATAGCAACCGGCTGTCCGTAGCTTTAGAGCTCCAGGCCGATTGTTATGCGGGCGTTTGGGGTTATTACGCGCAGAAACAGGGGGTGCTCGAACCGGGCGACGCTGAAGAGGCGCTAACGGCTGCGTCCGCGGTCGGCGACGACATGATCCAAAAGCGAACACAGGGCTACGTCGTTCCGGATTCGTTCACGCACGGGTCGTCGGCGCAGAGAATGCAGTATTTCGCACGCGGAATGCAGACGGGCGATATGCGGCAGTGCCAGACGATAAGGTAGGGAAAGGCTCGTCAGCCCAGCCACCTGTTATCGTTGGGCGGAGCACCAGCCATCTCCTACGCAGCGGTGAACGGGCGTCCGTAAATTTCCTGATACACCCAACCAAGAACTCGCGCCTCGGCGGTGCAGAGAGCTTCGAGCCAGCAAGAGGTCAGGTATATTCTGCGCTCCGCGGCGTTGGTTAGTTTCTCGGCCTTTTCGAGAGCGGACAACTCAGGGTCAGCGTCGAGCTTATACGCCTCGGTCATTTCTGATTTTGTCTGCTGTGCGTCCTGGAGAGCGTTAAGCACGTCGGACAGCCACAGGTTCAGCAGCGGTTCGGAATTATTTTCGGCTAGTGCCTGAAAAACGCCGATGGCAAAGCGAGCCTCGGCGTTTTCAAACGGATAGATACCGATACCGTTTTGCGAATCGTCCGTTTGCTTCCAGTGAAAAAGCTCTTCGGTGTACGGGTGCCGCATTCGGGCGGTCCGCTCGTCGAAGCTCAGAAACCACTCGACCAGATCGGCAAGCGAATTGTCGTCAATGCCGCCGCTTGCGCCCGGGCGCAATTTTGGCGGACCGCTTTCCAGTGTATTTGCTTCCTGCATAATATTAGCCAGCACAGAGCATGGTTTACAATGATTCTAACGCATTGAATAAAAAGGTGAAGACGGGGCATGAAAAACCGCAAATTCTCGTTTTTGCCAACGCCGTAGCCACGAACAAACAGAATGGAACAAACACTCGACAATGATTTTGCGGGAGCGGCGGAAGAATCGATCGAGGAACGCGATCTTGGATTTGGCTCCGTCGTCGCGGGGCGAAGCCAACAGCGGCTGCTGAACCCGGACGGGACATTCAATGTTCAGCGTTCGGGCGTCGGTTTCTTGTCTTCGCTGAATATTTATCATTTGCTGCTGTCGCTCTCCTGGGGGAACTTTCTCGGTCTGGTCTTGCTGCTTTATTTTCTGAGCAACGTCTTTTTTGGGATCGTCTACGCGTCGATACCTCACGCTCTGGTCGATTCGACCTCGACGCCGATCGAGGGCAATTTGCTTAGAGGATTCTTTTTCAGCGTACAAACGTTCGCGACGATCGGTTACGGAACGATCCATCCGGTCGGTATTGCCGCCAATCTGCTTGTGACGATGGAATCGTATTACAGCCTGCTCGCGAATGCTCTGATCACCGGCGTCGTCTTTGCCCGTTTTGCGCGGCCGACGGCGAAGGTCGTTTTCAGCAAGGTTGCCGTCATTGCGCCGTATCGCGGAAAAAGCGGCTTTATGTTTCGCATCATCAACGGCCGAAGCAATCAACTGATCGAGGTCGAAGCGAAGCTGATGTTCGCACGATTTGTCGATGAAAACGGCGAGACGAAGCGTAGATTCGATCTGCTTGATCTGGAACGTCGGAAGGTTGCGTTCTTTCCGCTGGCCTGGACCGTCGTGCATCCGATCAACGAGGATTCGCCGCTCGTCGGATTGTCGGCATTGGAGCTCAAGCGTGCAGATGCGGAATTTTTGATCCTGCTTTCGGCGACGGACGAAACGTTTTCGCAGACCGTCCACACACGCTCGTCGTACAAGCACAACGAAGTATTGATCGGCAGAAAGTTCGCAAACATTTATCGTGAGACGAACGACGGGGAACCGATCTCTATAGACATCCGCAAACTTTCATCGACCGAACTCGCACAGATATAATGTTTACGGGGATAATCGAAGAACTGGGAACCCTGTCCGCGTTCGAAAAGAACGAAGGCGGCGCGCGGATTACCATAGAAGCGCAGATCTCCGTCAGTGACGCTGCCGAAGGTGATTCCATATCGGTGAACGGCGTCTGCCTGACAGCCCTGGACATTACCGATACAACATTCTCCGCGGACCTCTCGCAAGAAACGCTTGACCGGACGACGCTCGGAAAGCTGGAGCAAGGTTCGCGGGTCAATCTCGAGCGTGCGGTCACGCCGGCGACACGTCTCGGAGGGCATATTGTTCAAGGCCACGTGGATGCCGCCGGAACGTTTCTCGCCGCAGTAAAAGCGGGCGATTTCTGGACCGTAAAGATCGGATATCCGAAGTCGATCGCCCCTTATCTTGTTTACAAAGGTTCCGTGTGCGTTGAAGGGATCAGCCTCACGATCGCCGCTCTCGGCGACGACGATTTCGATATTGCCGTCATTCCAAAAACATGGGAACTGACCAATCTCCCGACATTAGAGCCCGGAGATGCGGTTAATCTGGAAGCGGACGTGATCGCCAAATACGTGGAGCGAATACTCTCGCTTCGGGCTGTGTAAAGGAAAGTAGGAACTAGATAATTGAATTTACCTCCCAGTTTTATCCGGGGACAATTAAAAAGAGGCTGCCATTTCAGGCGGCCTCTTTTTCACACGAGCGAATTGTCGCAGCTAGTTTTCGATGCCGACCGGAAACACGTGGAACACTATGTACATGAAAGCCATGAGAGCCGTCACTACCGCTCCAGATGTCAAGATCGACAATCGAGTGTATTTTACGATCGCACGATGAGCCGCGTTCAGCTTCCCGGCTTAGGCGGCCATGCTGCTGCTTGCGAACATGATAAGGACGCCTATCACAAGGTTGTAGAGCACGATCATCGTACTGAAATCGTAGGTCTTCATTCGTTATTTGGTTCCGCTCGAAAGTTTGCCGATCAATGTGAACAGCGGCAAGTACATCGAGATGACGATCGAACCAATAGTGACGCCGAGAAATGCGATCAAGGCGGGCTCGATCATTGCCAGAAGGTCTGCGATCGCGGTATCGACTTCTTCTTCATAAAAATCGGCTATCTTGCCCAGCATTGCATCGAGAGCACCGGTCTGTTCGCCGACGCCGACCATTTGACCGACCATGTGCGGAAAGACATTCGTGGCTTTCAAAGGATCGACAAAATTCTCACCGCGTTCGACGCCGGCACGGATCTTTAGAATGGCGTCCTCGATTATTACGTTACCGGCCGTCTTGGCTGTAATTTCCAGCGACTGCAGGATCGGTACACCTGACGAAAGAAGTGTCGATAAGATACGTGAGAATCTCGCTACGGCGATCTTTCGGAGGATACCGCCGAAGATCGGAAGCTTGAGAAGGATTGTATCGATCTGCCAGCGTCCCTTCGGTGTCTTGTAATATGCTCGCAACGCGAAGGTTCCGCCGATTATCGCGCCAAGCAGGCCGACGCCTCCCCAACCCGCGAGAAAATTACTGATACCCATGACAATGCGGGTCGGCAGCGGAAGCGCTTCGCCCGCGCCCAGGAGACCGATGAAGATCTGTTCGAACTGGGGAATGACTACGATCATGATGACCGCAACCGCGGCGATCGCGACGAAGATCACGGCTGCCGGATAGATCGACGCAGAAATGATGTTTCTCTTCAGTTTCACGACCTTTTCGATGAGCGTAGCGAGACGCTGAAGGATCAGATCGAGAACACCGCCCGTTTCCCCGGCTTCGACCATGTGGGTGTACAAAGCATCGAAAACCTTCGGATGTTTCTCCAGTGCGGCGAAAAGGGTCGCACCTTCTTCGACGTTCTGACGTACCAAGCGAAGCGTGTCCTTGAAAAAAGCATTCTGCTGCTGTTCGGCGAGAATGTCGATACACTGGACAAGCGGCAGACCTGCATCGATCATCACCGAGAATTGACGGGTAAAAACGGCGAGCTCTTTTGCGCCGACCTTTTTTCGACGGCCGAGTTTCGGGATCGAAACCACGCGTCCCTTCTCCGCAGCAGTCGTCATTACGATCTGTTCGCGGCGTAGGAGAGCCCGCAGTTCATTCTGATTAGCGGCATCGCGCTCACCGGCAACTAATTCATTGAGACGATTTCGTCCTTTGTATGCGTATGTAGGCATTTCGGTTCTCTAGCTCCTATCTGGTACGTGGTCGGGGTAAAATTATCGTGCGGGCGGACGTTCGCCGATCGGGCGGCCGGCTGCGTAAGGGCTGCCCGGAACTTTGGGCTTGACGCTTCCGCCGTAGGCCATGTTCAGTCCCGAGCCGCGTTCAATAAGCTCTTTAAGCTCGTCGGCATTCGAGGTACGCTGCATTGCGGCTTCTAATGTGATCACACGGCTGTGATGCAGCGAGGCGAGGGCCTGATTGAATGTCTGCATACCGAACTTGTCCTGACCGGTCTGCATCATCGAATAGATCTGGTGGATCTTATCTTCGCGGATGAGATTGCGAATAGCAGGATTAGGGATGAGTATCTCAAGGGCCATCGCCCGCCCGTCGCCCGTTGCCTTTGGTAAAAGCGTTTGGCACATAATGCCTTCAAGCACGAGGGAGAGCTGCGTTCGGACCTGAGACTGCTGTGCGGAAGGAAAAACGTCGATGATTCGGTTGATCGTCGAATAGGCCGAATTGGTGTGAAGCGTAGCGAACGTTAAATGGCCCGTTTCCGCGATGCGAAGCGCCATTTCGATCGTTTCCAGATCTCGCATTTCGCCGATCAGGACGACGTCGGGATCCTGGCGAAGTGCGGTACGTAGTGCGGCTCCAAAGGAGTGCGTGTCGGCGGCAACCTCGCGCTGATTGACGACGCAGTTCTTGTGATTGTGAAGAAACTCGATGGGATCTTCGATCGTCAGAATATGATCGTGGCGGTCTACGTTGATCCTATCGATCATCGACGCAAGAGTCGTAGATTTTCCCGAACCGGTCGGGCCGGTAACTAGTATCAGACCACGCGGCTTCTTGCAGAGATCGGATACGATGGGCGGCAGGCCAAGATCGTCGAAGGTCTTGATCTCGTAAGGTATCGCGCGAAATACGGCTCCGACAGCGCCCTTCTGATTGAAAATGTTCGCACGAAAGCGGGACATTCCCTTTAGGCCGAACGAGAAATCGAGTTCGAGATTCTCTTCGAATCGATGCTTCTGTGCGTCGGTCAGAACCGAGTATGCGAGACGCTTGGTATCGGCAGGAGTTAACGGGCCAAAGCCGGGCAGCGGCGAAAGATGGCCGTGCACACGCACCTGTGGTCCCGAATTTGTCGTCAGATGAAGGTCAGAACCGCTCAAGTCGGTCATTTTTCTCAAAAGTTCCGGCAGTGTGATCTGCGATTCGGCTGTTGCGGTTTGATCTAGAGTCATATAGTTGTGTGAAGAGGCGGGGTTTGTCGATCAAGCCGGCGAAGAGAATTTTGGCTGCGGCCGGCCCGATCGACATTGTTTGAAGAGAGGGACTTGCTATTCCTTGATGGCGGCCTGTTGGGTAGGCCGCGGGCGGGCTCCGAGCGAGTAGATCACTTTTTCCGATTCCTCGGCGAGCCGGGCGGCCGCGTCGGGATTGGAATTCATTGCGACACTGTATATGCGTCCGTCCACTTCGGTGAAGTAGAACATACGCGACTGGACTCGTCCGCCTGTCGCCTGCGACTGGGCCACGACGACATAGACCTGGCGATCGCCGACTTCTTTTTGGAAATCGTTGACGACCCATCCGTTTTCGCGGATCATTCGATTGATGACCTCGCGGCGAAGCGACGAGGTCGGAACACCGCCGACGGAGCGATTGCGTCCGCTCGAGACGGTCTCACCCATCGCCGGGCCGACGATCGAAATAGCAGCCGATGCATTACCGTTGTCGACACTGAACTGAAGCTCCGACGTCGATGAGGTGCCTTTCTTCCAGCCCTGGGGCGCGGGTGCGCCGGACGGAAGAACTGCTGTCTGTTCCACGGCCGGCCGGCCGGCCGGCGTCTTCGCGACCTTGCTGTCGGCAGCCTGTTCGGCGGCCTTCGCCATCCGAAGCTGATGAAGCCTCATCATGCGGCGGTGTGCCTGCATCGCTTTCCTGCGCCGCTGGCGGGCGTGGTAAGCGCGCCACCATTGCCTGGAATATTTGCGGTAGTTCTTCTTGCCTTTATATGTCTTTGTCTTGTGCGATCCTGCCTCGATGGTGTTCGTCGCCAGCGGTATGATGACGCCGACGCCGATCAGCAGGGCAAGTGATAATGCGATAGACCTAAATAGCATATGTCCTCCAACTTCTCTTACAGAACAGTCTCTTTGACGACTTCTTCGATCGTCGTGATCCCTTCCCGCAGTTTCGCGAGACCGGAACCTCTGAGCGTTATCATCCCTAGTTCGATCGCCTTCCTTCTGAGCTCGATAGCACTTGCGCCGATAATGATGAGTTCGCGAAGTTCGTCCGTGACCTCCATCGTTTCGTAAAGACCGACGCGGCCCTTATAACCGGTGTTCAGACACGTTTCGCAACCGCGACCCTTATAGAGTTTGACCGTCGACGCTTCTTCCTGGGAAAACCCTATTTCGACCAATGCTTCAGGCTGCATATGGACCTCTTCCTTGCAGTCCTTGCAGACGCGGCGAATAAGCCGCTGAGCCTGGATCAAGTTGACGCTTGTTGCCACCAGAAACGGTTCAATGCCCATGTTCACAAGGCGTGAGATCGTCGATGGAGCGTCGTTTGTATGCAGTGTCGAAAGAACAAGGTGGCCGGTGAGTGCAGCTTTGATTCCGATCTCTGCCGTTTCAAAATCCCGGATCTCTCCGACGAGGATGATGTTCGGATCCTGACGGAGAAACGACCGCAGCGCGGCGGCGAAATTCAGGCCGATCTGCTCCTTCATCTGGACCTGGTTGATGCCTTCGAGGTTAAACTCGACAGGGTCTTCGGCGGTCATGATGTTGGTTTCAGACGTATTCAGCGTCTGCAGTGCGGAATAGAGCGTGTTCGTCTTACCGGAGCCGGTCGGCCCGGTAACGAGCACCATGCCGTACGGATTGGCGATGGCGCGCTGAAACTTTTCGAGACTTTCGGCTTCGAACCCAAGCTTCGTCATGTCGAGCATCAACTTGTCTTTATCAAGCAGTCGAAGCACGACCTTCTCGCCGAACAGCGTAGGCAGCGTCGAAACACGGAAATCGAGCTCGCGTGAACGGTCATCGATCTTGACCTTGATCTTAATGCGGCCGTCCTGCGGCAGGCGTTTTTCCGAAATATCGAGCTTCGACATGATCTTGAGCCTCGATATGAGAGCGTCGCGCATTTTCATCGGCGGATGCATTACGTCATAGAGCACGCCGTCGATACGAAACCTAATGCGAAAATCCTTTTCATAAGGTTCTACGTGGATGTCGGACGCCCCTCGCCGAAGCGAATCGACCATCAGCACGTTGACGAGGCGAACCACCGGAGCGTCTTCGCTGGCGCGGGCGAGCGTCGCCAGATCGATCTCATCGTTATCCTCGACGATCTCGAACTCTTCGGATTCGCCGCCGTGAAAATCAAAGGTCTCGAGCGTGACCGAGAGATCGGCTTCCGAAAGTCGTTCCGGACCTTTAACGATGGATTTGCCGTTTTTCGAAGCACCGTTCTTTCCGTTCTTGACGGTAACCTTCTCGGTCTCGAAAGCGATCGCCGCATCGAAAATGTCGATCTGCGTCGTGCCGCTGTAGTATTTGCCGACCGCCGATTGTATCGACGCTTCGGATGCAATGACAGGTTCGACGTTCAGTCCCGTCATGAACTTGATATCGTCCATCGCGAAGACATTCGTCGGGTCGGCCATCGCAAGCGTCAGGGTCGCTCCGACCTTCGAGATCGGCAGAACCGTGTACTTAAGAGCGACTTCCTGAGAGATGAGTTTGATTACTACGTCTTCGATCTGAAAGAGGTCGAGATTGATCGACGGCACACCGTATTGGCGAGAGAGCACCGCTGTGATCACATCGTCCGAAATGATCCCGAGCTTGACAAGGTTGGAGCCCAGGCGTCCGCCGCTGGTTCGCTGGTAATCGAGGGCTTCCCGCAATTGCTGCGGAGTCACCAGATTTTCGCGGACGAGAATTTCCCCTAATTTAGCAGACATTGATTTTCTGAAGGTTCCAATTGGCTTTGGCGAGCAAAAGGAAGTCGTGTGAAGAGTTTTCTAAAGAAGAACCGAACCGAGAGGATACGGGCAAAACGATGATAAACACCGTTGTTTGTAATAATAGAGGTTTTACAGCGAGGGTGTCAAGATTTCTTTTGGTAAATTTCCGGGCGATTTGACCTAATTCGGCGATGCGTTAGCAAATGACAAAAAGGGCGAACAGATGATTCGAACCTCGCTTCGGAAAGTTAATCCGGCTGAACAAGCTGTTTTTCGATCTGTACTATGAAAGACCTGACCGCGGTGGCCTCGGGACTGTCGGGAAACAGCTTGAGAAAATCCTTATACAGAGCGATCGCATCATCGAATTTCTTTTGGCGTTCGTAGATCAGGCCAAGAAGCTGGAAGATAACGATGGCGTCGGGCGCGGTCCCAAGCTGTTTTACCGCGACGGTCAAATTTCGCGACGCCTCAGTGTAAGCGGCACTTTCTCCTGCAAAATCGCCCGCTGACCCCGCATCTTCAGCCTTTTCTTTATACAGTAGCCCGAGTCCGGCATACGCTTCGGGTTCGTAACCGCCGCCTTCGGCGATCGCGCGTCTGAAAGCCGCCACGGCATTCTTTTCGTCATCGAGTTCCTTATAGACGCGACCTTCGACCGCTGATGCTTCGGCGAATCGGGGTTTGAGCCGTTTCAGATCAGCGAGAACTTTTAGACTGCGTTCATAATTGCCGGAATCGGAAAGAACACGGGCAAGCCCGAGCAATGCTTCGGGATAACCCGGTCGTAGCCGGAGCGTTTCGTCGTAGGCCGCGATCGCCTTCTGCCGGTCGGAAGCCGTGAGCCTTTCGGCGTTCTGATAGGCAAGTTCGGGTGCCCCGGCCTTATCGACAGGATCGATCGCGATCTCGTGCTTCGTCGCTGGGGGAAGATTTGTGACCACCTCTATAAAACTATCCAGGCGAATTCGAATGGATCGGCGGCCCGCGGGAACGCCTTTGATCACAAGCCGTCCGGTTTCATCGGCTTTGCCGAAGCGAACGCCATCGATCCAAACGGAAGCGTTCGGCTTCGTTATGACGGTCAAGCTGCGCATGACAGGCGCGGCGGCGACCTGCGACGTTTTACGGGCCGGTTGCGCATTCGAGGCCGCCGTCATTAATATGATGCAGGCGAGAGAAATTGCGGAAGATCGGATCATTTGAATCACCTAACGGCAAAGTGCTGCCGCCGTTCTTCGATTTTATCACTTCCGCATGGATAGAGAAGACCATCGCTGCGCCGATGCGGGACGCAACCCTATCTCGGCGCGTTTCTCAAGTGTTTGCCCTAAGTAGTATATGCTCTAAACTTGGCATTTCTTGCCCGTCTAACTATAATCTTACCTTCGTGGCTGGGTAGCTCAGCTGGTTAGAGCGTGGGATTCATAACCCCAAGGTCGGGAGTTCAAGTCTCCCCCCCGCCACCAACATATATGGGCATTTCACTGTAGCGGGAAGTGCCCTATTTTACTGTCCTAAAATTACCCCTATCAGGTCTTTACGCTGCCGATCGGCGAAGGCGAAGTGGCTTGATGCCATTGCCTACGGATTCACTCCGTCATGGCTTTCTTGCCTGACTTTCCGATGGCGGCTTAAAAGCGAAAGGCTTAGGCAAGCGCCAACTATCCTCCTCTAACACCCCGGAAGGCCGGTCTGTCCCAATTTGTGCTCCAGAATCAATGGCAAGATGCGTTTTGAAAAGAAAAGACAGGCAGGTTATTTATTGCGGGCGGGAATAAAATCTAATATTACTTACCATTCAGCTTACATAGGCAAGTCTGCGTTCTAATCGCAGCCGTGTTATCGTTCAAATTAAGTTTCAAGGAGATCTTTCAAGGAATAGTCATGGCAAAAAAACTGAATCTCAAGGTATTTTTTACAGTTGCGTTGATATTGTCCGCCGCGATCGGAGCATTGGCGCAATCGGCCCGCACCGAGGCAATTACAGTCGGCGACATGGCGCCGGACTTTACGTTGTCGGATAACTCGGGGAAAAGAGTCACGCTGTCGGACGCGGTCAAGGAAGCCCCGGTCGTATTGGTTTTTTATCGCGGTTATTGGTGTCCATTCTGCGCTCGTCAGCTTTCTGATCTTCGTACATTACTGGGGAAAAGTGACAAAGCTCGTATGTACGCCGTCAGCATCGATCCCTCGGAGAAAACAAACGAAATGATCACGAAGATCGAGGCTGATGGTAAGGGCAAGATCACTTATTCTTTCTTGTCCGATCCCGGGGCGAAAACGATAGACGCGTACGGCCTTCGCGACCCGCGTTATAAAGGCCAAAATGTTGACGGTGTCCCATATCCAACCGTGTACGTGATCGGCCGTGACCGTAAAGTTGCCTGGTCGAAACTCGAGAAGGATTACAAAATTCGGCCGACAAACACTGAGATTCGTGCCGAGATCGAAAAGCTGGCAATGAAATAGACGTCCGAAGGCTGAAGAAAATGTCGCTTGATTACCTGGCGAACGCGGTCGAGGAAAACGACCGGGAAAAGTTGATCCGTTACGTTCGCCTGCACTTTGGCGACGGCAACGAAAATGTCGGCGAAAAAGAGATAGATAAGGCTTGGATCGAAGCGTTAAAGCTTTTGCTGGACGTTCCTCCGACCGATCGCGAATTCATCGAAGCGGCGATCGCCGAACAGGACGCGTCGACGCTAGCTCATTTGTTTTTTCGACTTCATTTTTATTTTGTCGCGCGATCGGGCGAGTGGGTACACGATGGGAAGATCTAACACCGAAGAACAACTACGTCCCGGCCTTTGGCATACGGTGAACGATCGTTATCCCGGTTCGATGATAACGAAAAACGATCTCGTTCCGCTGGCTAAATTGAAAAGACCGCTCGCCGAGTCGCGGCTGACGTTCGTATCTACGGCCGGTGTTCAGCCTGTGAATACACTCCCTTTCGATACGGTCCATCCGGTCGGCGATTACACATTCCGCAGGGTTCCGTCGAATTCGAAACCGTCTGACCTGGAAATTCACCAACTCAAATATCCAACCGCCGGAGCGGAACGAGATCTGAACGTGATCTTTCCGATCGAAAGACTTCAGGAACTGGCAGCCGAGCGGGTTATCGGCGGGCTGACGGACAATTTCTTTTCGTTCATCGGTTACAATATGGACGCCGAACGGCTGGAGAAAATGTTAGGTGAGGACATCGCCGATGCGGTCGAAGCGGAAAAGCCGGATGTCGTCCTGCTTGCCCCCGCCTGACCGATCTGCCATCAGAGCATCGCGCTGGTCCAGCGTGCAATTGAACGAAGAGGTATTCCGACAGTTTCGATCACGGTCGCACTTGATGTGACGGAACACATCAAGCCTCCGCGAGCACTGTTTGTGCCGTTCATGATGGGAAGTCTTTTCGGCGTGCCGTTTCACGCGCCACTGCAAAGAGAAATAATCCTGACCGCTTTGGGAAGAGTCGAAAAAGCCGGAAAAAGTGGGGATGTTTATAATTTCCCGAAGACGTGGGCCGAGGCACGAAAAGAAGGTAAAGAGATCGACGCCCGGCGAAACACTATCGAGTAAATAAATGACGCAAAAGATCACGGTGGGCATCGTTCAGTCGCGTCCGGTTTTCAATGATCTGTCAGCAACTCTCGGAAAAGCTGTGGAGCTAATTGCGACGGCTGCAAAAATGGGAGCATCGCTTGTTGCTTTTGGCGAAACGTACCTCGCCGGTTATCCGGCGTGGCTCGACCATTCGCCCACCGCCGCTCTCTGGGATCACGAACCAACAAAACAAGTCTTCGGCCGGATGCGGCGAAACAGTCTGACCGTCCCCGGCCCCGAAACTAAGGTTTTGGGCATTGCCGCTCGTGAAAATAATGTGGCCGTGGTCATAGGCGTTAATGAGCGCGTCGATAGAGGTCCCGGCAGCGGCACGCTCTACAACTCTCTTCTGACATTCGACGAAACCGGCGAGATCGTTAATCACCATCGAAAGCTTGTCCCGACCTACACGGAACGAATGGTTCATGGGAACGGCGACGGCAACGGTCTGAACGCAGTAGACACGCTTCCCGCCCGCATCGGCGGACTGATCTGCTGGGAGCACTGGATGCCGCTTGCGCGCCAGGCGATGCACATCGCGGGTGAACAGGTCCACGTAGGTGTTTTTCCGACCGTTCACGAAATGCACCAAATTACCTGCCGTCAATATGCGTTCGAAGGTAGATGCTTTGTTCTCGCGGTCGGGTCGATCATGTTGTCGGAAGACCTACCTGACGAATTTCCGCTAACTGTGGAGACCGATCCGCCTTCGTACCTATTGCGCGGTGGCAGCTGTGTGATCTCGCCCGACGGCTCCTATGTGGTTGAGCCGGTTTTCGACGTGGAAATAATTATAACGGCGGAGATCGATCTGTCGATGATCGACAGGGAGACAATGACCCTCGATGTTTCCGGCCATTACCACCGGCCTGACGTTTTCGACTTCAGCGTAAAACGCGGTCGGCGGAACGGTAATGCGTGAAAACTTTCGATTTAAATGGAATAAAACTGACCGATTGTGCCATTTAATACGATAAGGCTGTTTTACGAAACGCGATCGTTCCCGACTGACGCATCTAAAACCAGATCTTAAAAGAAACTTCCGAAGGCCGCCTGACGAGATTAAACAAAACCGAACGGAGCACCCGAACAAATGGCGAAGCAATTGGAGAGAAAACATTCGCTGGCAAAACGCTGGCTGCATTGGGTAAATTTTCCTCTGCTCGCAATGATGATCTGGAGCGGAATCCTCATTTATTGGGCGAATGCCGTTTACGGCATCCGCGTGTTCGGCTACGAATTATTTCATTTTTTTCCGCCGTGGTTTTACGATACTCTCGGCCTGCCGTTTCGCTTGGCCGAGGGCATGCAGCTCCATTTCTTTTTTATGTGGCTGTTCGCCGCCAACGGCGTGCTCTACGTGCTTTACCTTATCTTTTCGGGCGAGTGGCGAGTGATCCTGCCGGTTCCGGGGTCTCTAAAACGCGCGATGCTCGTGACACTGCACGACATGCATATTGTCAAAGAACTTCCGCCGCAGGGCAAATACAATGACGCCCAACGCATAGCCTACACAGGTGTCATCGTCATGGGAGCCCTCTCCGTCGTCACCGGGCTGGCGATCTACAAACCGACGCAGACGGCATTTTTGACCACGGTTTTGGGCGGATACGAATGGGCTAGATGGGAACATTTCTGGCTGATGATCTCGTTCGTCGGATTTTTTGTCGTCCACGTCGTTCAAGTGGCTCTCGCGGGGTGGAAGAATTTCCGCGCAATGATCACCGGCTATGACGCCGTTCCGGCCGAAGAAAAAATTCCGGAAACGGCCGCCGCCGAATCCCCGGCCACCGAAGGAGCACCAGCATGAGCGAGAAGATCACGGACGAAAAGGGCGAACCCAAATCGCCGACAGAGTCCGCTGTAATGGTTGAAAAGGTTCGGGAACTCGAACTGGCCAAAGAACGCTTGAGAGGCGTTGAGCGGCAGGGTACCGACAGAGGGAACACAGCGAATATTTTGAATGAGCCGCGCTATCTCGGCGAGCCGTTGACGGACGACGAAGCAAAAGGCCGGATGTCGCAAAAATCGCGGCGTGGGTTTTTGGTCGGAGGAGCCGCGGCGTTGATCGGCGTTTTCGGCTGGCGGTGGATGCCCGATGAAACTAAGACTTCGCTTTTGAGACAAACGTTCGAGTTCAACGAACGGGTGAGTCAGATCTTTTATCGGCCGACGCGGCTTGCTCCGGAATTCGACCGCAGCCGAGTCGGCGAACTGCGGGTGAACGGCGGCGAAGGAATGAGTGAGGGCTTCAACCCTAACACTTGGCGCCTTCAGGTCGTCGGACTTGCGAACCCGAAGGCTTATCCGCAATACACGGACAATATCGCCTACGACACGGCGATGGACAACGACAGCTCGATTCGCCCGACCAGCCAGCAGCACGAGAATAAGGACGCGAAAGAAAATCCGAACGCCACGCACGAAATGCCGCCCGCGACAGCGGACAGGGCGGCCGCTCCGCAAATGCCGATGCCGGGTCTGCTGCTGAGTCTGGACGACATCAAACGTCTACCGCGCGTAGAGATGACGACCGAACTGAAATGTATCGAAGGCTGGAGCGTCGTGGTCAACTGGGCGGGGACAAGGTTCTCGGATTTCTTGGCGCTCTATCTACCGAGTACGATGCACGGCAGCCAGGCGGACATCAGTCGGCCGCATGAGTTTGTGCCCTACGTCTCGATGGTCACGCCCGACGGCGGTTACTACGTCGGAATGGATATGCCGAGTATTATGCACCCGCAGACGCTTCTGTGTTACGAGATGAACGGAGCGCCTCTGACAATGGAACATGGAGCGCCGCTCAGACTTGTGACGACGACCAAATATGGAATAAAGCAGATCAAGCGTATCGGACGAATCGTTTTCACCGATGTCCGGCCGGCAGATTTTTGGGCCGAGCGGGGATACGATTGGTATTCCGGCCATTGATCGTCGTTTACCGAAACAACGTTCTGCCCCGTTGCGTAGGCCACGCATTTAGCATCGGTCAGATTATCGGACAACGGCGGCGGTCTTTGTCGGTCTTGCCCAACAATGCACCCATTTACTCTTTGCTTAGAGGACGGGCGAAATGAAACCCTTGGCCTAACTCACTAATACCTGCTGCGGCCGCCGGCAAGGCAGATACCTCGTGCGCGTGTGCCGCGTGCAAGCCTGGGTGGCGCGTGAACGGCAACCATCCTAATGGAAATCGATGCGCCGCGAAGATCACTTGGAACGATAAAGCGAGT
This sequence comes from Pyrinomonadales bacterium, assembly GCA_038254305.1. Taxonomy (GTDB): domain Bacteria; phylum Acidobacteriota; class Blastocatellia; order Pyrinomonadales; family Pyrinomonadaceae; genus OLB17. The sequence goes on along the minus strand of JBBSGG010000002.1, from coordinate 48,631 downwards.
TCTAGGACAAATACGACGTCATATCTATATCAATCAATTCGCGGATACTCTCGATCGAGAGGTCCGCGTTTTTATATTTCGCGATCTCTTTGGTATCGAGTGCGTAGTGGCCCTGCCGCGGAAAAACGGTGACGACGCGGTCGCCCCACACGTCTTTTATCGCATTGAGTATCCGCAATTTATCATCGACTAGCACGTACTGTTTTGCCGGGTAGCGGCGTTCGACGTCCGCAAGTTCGTTCTCTTTGTGGACATAGATGAGAATGCTGCCTTCGACGGCCTTGAACAGGCCGGAGGTTTCGATCTTGCGCGGCTGAAAAACGACATCTCCGTCGGTCAGGATCACAACGCGGCCGAACTCCTTACACTTCGCGATCACATTGAGCGAACCCGGAAATAGGCGTTCGGTGAACGGGTAGTTGATCAGGTAAGTCGAAACGGTCAGGAGGTGCGAATCGTACGGGTATTCGTGCCGGTACCGCTGCAGCGAACCGAGATAATCCGCGTAACCAAGCTCGTTCCGCAGCTCTTCGAAAATACGCCAGTAAACGTCGCTCCGCGCGACGCCCACCTCGCATTCCATAAAGGCGCGGAGGTCCTCCGTCACCGCATCGTTATCGAGAAGCGTGTTATCGACGTCGAACAAGAAAACGGTTTCGCTTGTTTTCATTTGATCCTTAGCTCGTCAGGCGTCTGTATATGTTCGGCATACGCTCCGGCAGACTGAGAATGTCGTCGATGATCGTGTAGCCCACGTCGCCGTAGAGATCTTTTAGTTCGGCTTCCGACTCGCGGTCGATGGTGATGCAGAAAGGTGTGATGCCGCCCATTTTGGCTTCGATCAACGCCTCTCGGACATCTTCGCGGGCGTAGCGGGCATCGCCGTAATCGTGATCGTACGGGCGGCCGTCGGTGAGAATGATCAAAAGTTTCGTCCGCGATTCCTGACGCAGTAACTTTGCGGCGGCATGACGGATCGCGGCGCCGAGACGCGTGTTGTTCTGAAACGTGATGCCGCCGATGCGGCGTTCGATCTCTTCAGAATACTTCTCATGGAATTCTTTAACGACGTAGAACTTTACGTTTCGCCTGCCTTCGGAAGTAAAGCCGTAGATGGAATATATGTCGCCGACGGCCTCGAGCGCTTCGCTCATTAGCACGATACCTTCTTTCTCGATCTCGATGATGCGGCGGCCCGGATAAGTGTATGGCTGCAGAGGATTTCGCGTGATCGTTCGTGCAGTAGACGACGACTGGTCAAGCAGGATCGACACGGCCACGTCGCGCTGGCGACGCAGGCGTTTCGTGTAGATATTTTCCGACTGCATACCGTCAGCACGGCGGTCGACGACGTATTCGACGAGAGCGTTCAGGTCGTAATCTTCGCCGTCGATCTCGCGATTGATACGCGTGAGATTTTCCGGTTTCATCAGTTGGAACTGATGGCGTATCGACGAAATGACGCCGCGGTAGCGAGAACGTGCAAGCTCGACGAAATTACGGTCGCCCTGCTTTACCTTTTTTTCGATGACGCGGCTCCAGCCGACGCGATAATCGTTAAGCTCGCGGTCCCATTCGTCGTAGGAAAAAGCAACGTCGCCGGCGTCGAGCGACTGCTCCGGCATCTCGCTTTGCGACCATGCCTCGGCACCCTGAAGATCATCGGGTTCGCCTTCGTCGTCCATGCTGTTCCAGGCGTTAAAGAGGTCGCGAACGTCCTGCAGGTCCTTTGGTTTTTCTTCGCGCTTGACCTGCTGTTCGGTCACGGCCTCCTTTGCCTCTTTGCTGTTGTACGCAAAATCACCGGCGTTCTCTTCCTGGTCGGATTTCTTTTCGTCCTGCGAATTCTCGGGTGTCAGATTTTGAAAAAGCGAATAAACCCGGCTAGTAGCCATCAGCGAGTCGGCGACAGTCCGCGGCGTGTCCGTAGCGTTCCTATCCGCAATCAGGTACTTCTCAACGATCGTCTCGATCTCAGAAACGATCTGTCCGTAAAACTGCCGAGCATCGTCGGTCGCACCGCCGCAAAGAGTGATCTGAAAAAGCAACTCGAACGGCACCTGATGTATGGGCAGATCGAAAATATACGGTCGGCTCTTTCGCAGAATACCCTGCATCAGGTCGAGATCTTTTCGCAGTCCGCGATAGGCGGCGCGAAGGCGTTCGTCTATCCGAGCATTCTCCATCGTGCCGAAAATCTTTCGAGCAAGTCGCGGTTGCGGAAAGACAGCGAGGACGGCTTTGTAGTCGGTTACGGGCGGCAGAGTCTTTCTGCGTTTAGCGATCTCGGCGCGGGTTTCCTCACTGGAAAGCGCCTTTTCGCCTCTTGTTACGTCTTCTATGTAACCCGAAAGCGAGAATGCGTCGCGAGCCTCGGCCGATGCCTCATAAAGTTCGGTGAGATCGGTGAACGCGGCACGAAGTTCCGTCGTGTTTTTGTCGAACGTGCCGAATTCGATCTGCCCCGCACCGTGAGCGGCCAGAACCTTGTAGAGACGAAAATTCATCTCTTCTTCGTCGAATTCGGCCACTGCTCCGGGGAGATAAATCGTCTTGCCGTTGCCGATGCGCGATTCCTGCGGCATCGCGGCGAGCGGTGCGACATCTATCTCGCGGCCCGTTAGACCCTCGACATAAATACGCAGCACGTTCTGCACGTTTTCGAGAGCAAGTCCGGTGCGTACGTCGCTAAGCGAAGCATGCGACTGGCGCGTTTCAAGCGCGAAGTAACTGCGGCGTGACCGCGCGGATTCGTCCGCCATTTCGCGAAGTCCGGTTTCGATCCATTCCTCGAACTGTTCGAGCGAAACCTTGCGAAGCGCGGTATTGCTGGAGCGAAAGGCGGCGAGAGCGCTTTCTGAATCGGTCTCGGCGATCTCGGCTGCAAGCCTTAGGACGCGGCGGACGAGCGACTCTGTGCTGCTAGCCGCCGTCGAACCGGCGAGCGGCTTGAGCGATCCTATCTGCCGGAAAAACGGCGGCGTAGCGCGAAGAAATGCGATCAAGACGGCGTTTCCCTGGTGAGCGACCTTTCGCAATAACGTGCACCAATCGTCATAGACAGGCGGAAACAATCTCAATACTTCGGAACCGGCGGAAACGAAATGCAGCGTGACGCTTCCGCCGAATTCGAGAAAGTCCGCCGAACTGCTGCAAAGCTTGACGGCACTTTCCGCGGTCAGGCCATTGAGAGCTTTTGGAATGTTCGACCAGAGGTCTGCGGTCATCCCGCCGGTACGCGTTGCGAAGATCGAAGCCAGCCTGACGAGCGAATCAGAGACGGCGGATCTATCGCCTTCGAAAATGCTGATTGCATCGGCGACTGCGGGAGTCCGCTGGAGGAATTCGGAGCTGTGTTTTGCAGAGCGACCGGCTATCTCGACGGCGAGATGCAGGATCGATTTTAGAAGTTCCGGATCGTCGATGGTTGCCGCGAGATCGGGTATCAGCTTGAATGTTTCCATCGAAACGGAGCTCGACAGTACAAGCTGCTTGATACAAACCTCGAAAACATACTGACGGGCGTCAGCCGGCACGGCCTGCAGCTGATCGACACCTGCGGTAAAAAACCGCGCGCCGCTTTCGGCGTTGCCCATCGCAAGACGGCGTCCCATTTCGCCCCAATTTCTGATATCGTCTGCGGAGAGAATCTTGGCGGCTTTCGGCACTGCCTCGACGAATTCGCGGCTGACGCGGAGGCTCACGCCCGCGAGCGACGCGCTTACCTCGAGCGCCGCGCGACGCTTGTCCGCTGGCAGCCGTCCGAGACGCGCCGCTAAACCGGTAAAGGTTTGTTTTTCATCGTCGATTCCTTCTTTTTCCGCCACTCTTAAAGTTTAGGAAGTAACGCGACACTTCGCAAAGCGAATCGGCTTGTTTATTCTTGCTTAGGCTGAAGATAGGGAGCTAAGACTTGGGCGGGCGGCCGTCATCGTAAACGAAGACATGAAAGCAAGCGTTCACGCCGTACTCGATAAGAGCATCGAGCTTACCGGTGTCTTCCAGTTCGGCGAGTTTTTTCATCACAAAATTTTGTTCGTCGGCGGGCATATGTTTGCGGGCCAGATCGAACGCGCAGCCGGACGTGTGCGGCGGTAGAGAGCCTTCGCCGCGGACCTTGAAGGAATTGGGATTGCTGGCGTTCAGCCCGATCTGGTAATCCATAGAACGTGTCAGCGAAGTGACGCGCAGCGGCCTGCCGAACTTCTGAAAATATGCTTCGGCAAGTTCCTTGAGGATCGGCTTTGCCCGCTGGTTGAACATTCGCAGCAGCCGCATTCTCATCTGGCGACGGTCGCCCGCGTTATTGAGATCGTATTTTCGGCCGGAGAAATTCGCCGCGAGTGTTGCAAGCGCCTGATACTTCGGCGAGCCCGCAGCGATATCCGCGGCGCCGTCCTTGAAGCTGAACGACGTGAACGGCTTGTCCTGCGCGCTGCCGCCGACGTCGAGATAGTAGCTCGGTGCTGCCATCGGCATCTCGACGAGCTGTTTGCTTAGTCGTTTTTCGGCGAGTTCAGCAAAATCCATCGGCTGCTGATAACCCGTGGTATTCATGTCTCGTAGTTTCAGTTTTTGCTTGATCACGCCGTCGCCGAAAAGCTCTTTTGGAACGTCCAGTCCTGCCGGACGAATACCTTTTTCTCCCGGTCGGTCTTCTAACGCCTTTTTCTGCCGGTCGGCCAGCAGAGCTGCCGTGACATTAAGATCGGCGTCTTCTGCATCGCCGGCAGCGACCGAAACGTCCGCCACATTTTCGGCTTTGATCTCATCCTCCTGCACCTCCCACGAAGCGATCAGATCATCGAGATCATCCTCGTCCTCGCCGCCCAGCGGGTCAATTACGCGTACGGGTATCAAAGCACCGCTATTGATCTGCGGCACACGAGCGGCCCGGTTCGCTGGTTTTTCACCGCTGCGACCTGCAATGAAATACACGGCGATGGCGCCCGCGATAATGACGAACGTAAGTAACGCGGCGGCAAGTAGAAGAAGCGGAAAGGTGGAGATCGATCTCGCGGGCGCGTTATCCAGATCGTTCGCAACAACGGACGAGACGGGCGATCTGACAGGCGGCATCGCCGGCGCCGCAGCTAAATCCTGGCCGGCATCGATCGATACGCGGATCCGCGTCGCGCTGCCGATCGTCACCTCGTCGCCGTCCCGCAGTTTACGAGGAGCGCCTGTTAATTTCTCGCTCTGAACGAATGTTCCGTTGAGCGAGTTTTCATCGGCGACCAACAGTTCGCCATCGTCAATAAAAAATATGGTATTTACGCGGGACAAGCCGGGGTCGTCAAGCCGCAATTTGGCGAGGTCGGTTCGGCCGATCGAAAGATCGCCGGCCACATCGACCGTCTGCGGTCCGCCGGGGCCATCGATGTGAAGTGTGAATCGCAAGAGCTTCTAGTGGTGATGATCGTCTTCGGTCACTTCCTTGATCTTCGAAAGATCCATCAGACGGGCAAAATCCTCGAAATGAAACATCGCATCATCCTTACAATGTTCGCAATAGAATGTGACGTCTTCGCCGAGATACATGTCCTTGAGGTGATAGGCAATAAAGCAGCCGTAGCAGCGCTGAATGCGTTTGCCGAAAACTTTTAACAGCGCTTGCTGATCTTGGCTTTCTTCCATTACTTCGCGATAATTCCTTCTTTAGAATCCACCGCTCACGTGAGGTGGTTCTGTCGTGTCATTTAACAACGCCGCGTTTTGAGGTTTCGATAAAATCGATCAAAAGATCGACCTCGTTCGAGCCCGTGATCTCAGCCTTTATTTTCTCAACGGCCTGACTCGTATTAAGTTTTGCGGAAAGCAGCAAGTGATATGCGCGATGGAGTTTTTCGATCGTGTCTTTTGAGTAACCGCGGCGTTTCATGCCGACGCGGTTAAGGCCGTAACAGCGGGCGTGATTTCCCTGTATCACCGCGAAGGGCGGAGCATCTTTCACGACCACGGAATAGCCGCCGACAAATGCTTCCAGCCCGATGCGACAGAACTGGTGAACCCCGGAATAGGCGCCGACATTCGCACGATCTGCGATCTCGACATGGCCGGCAAGCGTCGCAGCGTTCGCCATTATCACTTCGTTTCCGATCTGACAATCGTGAGCGACATGAGCCTGAGCCATGAACAGATTGTCGCTGCCGATCTTCGTCAGGCCGCCGCCGCCGGCAGTTCCCCGATGGATCGTCACGAATTCGCGGATATGATTCCGCTCGCCGATCTCCGTCGCCGTAGGCTCTCCCGCATATTTCAGATCCTGCGGCGCGAGTCCGATGGAGACAAAAGGGAACACATGTGTTTCGTCGCCGATCGAGGTCGTGCCGTCGATTACGACGTGCGATTCGAGGCGGACAGCGCGGCCGAGCTTTACGGACGAGCCGACGACCGAGAACGGACCGATATAGCAATCGGGGCCGATCTCAGCCTCCGGGCTGACGATCGCTGACTCGTGGATTATCGAAGACATAGCGGCGATGCGGCGCTTAAGGCTTATCAGGATCGTCGTCAACCGTCGATTCCGGGGCCTTCGCTCCGTCATTTTTCTTGACGATGATCCAGCAGAAGATCGCGACGATAATGATGGAAGCAAGTACTGAAAGAAGGCCGGCAGCCGTGGAAGCCAGCAGTCCGTAGAGCCCTAAACGGGTCTGTTTACGGCTGCGTCCCAAAAAAAGCGGTATCAGGCCGATCACCGCGCCGATTATGACCTGTGCGATCATCGCGTACATGAGAGCTTCGCCGGTAGTAAGGTGTATTGGTTGCATAGACTTAGACTTGCTTTGGACGACTTGCGATGATGCTCATTATATCGGCCTCGGCCGTGATGTTTCCATCGACCGATGCGACGCCGCGCATTTTCTGAACTTTACTTCCGATCCGCAGTGCAGTTACCTCGAGCACCAAAGTATCTCCCGGCACGACCGGTCGTCGAAAGCGACCGTTTTCGATGCCGGCGAAAAAAGGTATCTTATCGTCACGGTCCTCAAATTCACGAAGCGCAAGAATGGCTCCGACCTGTGCGAGTGCTTCGATCTGAAGGACGCCCGGCATGACGGGAGCTCCCGGAAAGTGGCCGGTGAAAAAGTGTTCGTTGGCCGTCACCTGTTTGATACCGACGATCCTGACGCGCGGTTCCAACTCGATGATCTTGTCGACAAGAAGAAAAGGGTAGCGGTGCGGCAGGATCTGCTGAATCGCAATTGAATCGTAAATGACCATTTCCGCTGTCTAAAATATCAAAAGTCAGCGGCCAGAGGAAGTAAACTTCAACCGACCGCTGACTAAAAGCCGTACTAGACCTTATTTACTGGGGAACGGCCGTGCTGGCGGTGCCGGACGGACGTGCATTGTAAAAAGTAATGAATTCGCGTGTGATGTCGACTTTGGCGGCATCGATCGTCAGGATCAAACCGGTCTGGTCCTTAGAGATATCGAGGATCATCGAGAGACCCTTCTGTTTCGCAAATTCGTCCATAGCCTTGCCGATATCCTGAAGGACAGGCCCGAGGATCTGCGGCTGGCGAAGCTCGACCTTGCGTTTGCCGTCTTCCTGCTTACGCTTGATCGTCAGCTCGAGAGCCTGATACTCTTCGACCTTCTTCTGGGCAGCGGTCGTATCGATCGGCACGCTTCCGGCACCGCCTTTCGCTGCCTGGTCCTGCAGTCTCTTGATGTCGGAACCGAGAGTATTGTATCTCGCTACCAGGCCGTCGATCTCGGTCGAAAGCGGTTTCATTTCATTTTCGAGGGCGGAGAGGGCGGTGGTGTATTTCTTTATGCCATCCTTAGCGTCGTCGAAAGCCGCGGTATTGATCACCGCGATCTTTTGGCCCGCTGCGGACTGTGCCCCCGTCTGTGCAGATGCGGATACCGCAAAAAGAGCCGCAAATATAAAGCCGGCGGCCATCACTGTAAATCTTTTCATTTTAATATAAAACTCCTTCAATCCTGCGGAACGCAATGGGTGTGGTATTGGTTACGATACCTTTGAAACTATTTTCTGCTATTTTGTTGCCCGACATTCGAGAAGGCCGAAAGAAAAGCAATCTTATGTTATCGACAAAAGCATGTCAATCTAGGTTTCGGCCCTGAAACGGACGGGGTATAACCTGTTTTCGACGCAAGAGACCAACTACGGAACTGCCAAAACTAGAACGTTCGTCCGACCGTGAATCGGAATCCGTTACGCTTGCCCGGAAGAAAGATGCCCGGCAGCTCCTGTGTGAATCCGATCTTGGCATTCGGGTTGTAATAGTAGATCAGGCGGAACGGCACGTTGACGATCGGCACCTGAACGCGAAGCTCGAGTCCGACGCTTGCCTTGAAATCACCTAACTTAGAAAAAGCGGCGTCGTTTACGCGAAGCAGCGAATTCTGCTGAACTTCTCCGCGAAGAAAGAACTGTTGCACTTCAGGTGACAAGCTCGACGGGCAGCCAAAGCGGTTGCCGCGGCAGAATTCGTTTATGAAATCCGTCTTGGTCAGAACGCGGCCGCGATAGTAGAGCAGGCTGCCGAAGCTGCTCTCGAGCGTCGGGGTATTGAGCAACCCGAGAGCCGTCAGGCGTCCGCCGCCGAGAAAGATGTCGTCACCCAGAAACTCGCTGTTGATCGTCTGCGTACCCGAATTGCGCAGGTTGAATACGCTGCCTACGTCCGCGAATGCGGCAAGCGTCGCCGGGCCAAATAGGGGAATTCGGTATTCAAAATTACCGAGCAGTTCCGAGTCGCCGCCGATAAACCGAAAGTTTCTCGAAAATAAAGCGGGATTTGCACCGGCGGCACCGGTAAGCTGTCCGATCGATGTGAGCTCGGCAGGAACCGGCGAACCTGGTTCGAAACCGGTCACGGGCACAGGCGTCCCCGTCGCGTTAGTTGCCAGCACGACGTTGCGGCTCGTGATGTAGGTATCGAACGGAGCGACAGGCCCGATCGAACGCGAAGTATAGCCACGAATATCATTCTCGCTGCCGAGGTAATAGCGTTCGTAAACCGGAACGCCGCCGACGTAGGCGATCGAATTGGCGTTGCGGATCGTCGGCGATATTGCGAACGAGCCGATCGTGCCGGCTTGAACGCGGAACGCGAAAATGTCCGGAGCTTTCGACTTCTTATGCCGGACCGGTATAAAGCTCGAATAACTTATGTTCGGCTGATACGTCCGAACATCGCCGCCTAAGCCCGAGAAAGCGAAGGTCGCTGAAAGCTGCGAGCCACCCACCGTATCGATACCGTTTTCGGACGGACGACGTGTGTCGTATACGAACGAACCGGTGATCCGGCTTGTCAGGATGTTAGGCTGAGTATAGATCACCGGAATGCGGGCCGCGGGATCGGCGGAAGAGTTTACCGGCGGATCGGAGATGGACGTAGCCGATATCTGATACGTCAGGCCGATGCGTGAAAATTGTGTGAATCGGCGTTTCTTGAAGTAGATCTCAGACAGCGGTGCGGTCGCGAAAACACTGGCTCCGTATGTCGTCTGCGTGAAAAGATTCGCGGAGTCCGTCGTCACCGAGCCGTTCGGGTTGTACAAAGCGTTCAGGACATCGAGGTTTTGCGTAAGTGCCGTACCTTCGCCGAAAAATCTGTAACGCGAGGCGAAAACCGAAAAACCGACCGAAATCGGACGATTACGAAAATAAGGTTCCTGATACGAGATCTGCAGGCTCTGCTGGCGGTTTCCGTAACCTGCCTGAAACGACAGTATCTCGCCGCGTCCGGCAAGGTTATTGGTCGAATACTCGAGGCCGAAGAACGATCCGCCGATGCCCGCGATGCCGCCGTTAAAAGAGATCTGCTGACGGCCTTTTTCCTTGACCTTAACGACCAGGTCGACGTCGCCTTGTTCTTCGTCAGTTCGAATCTCGACGTCCTGATCCTTGTCGATCGGGTCGAAATATTGCGTTTGGTTAAGACGGACAACCGAGATATCAAGATAGTTCTGGTTGTAGATATCGCCTTCGTTCAACAGAAATTCGCGGCGCAGCACACGATCACGCGTGAACGTATTTCCGGTAAATTCCAGACGGCGAAGCGTGAACTGTTTACCTTCGTCGATCGAGATCTTTACGTCGACAATGCCTTCGTTCGGATTTGCGGGATTATCCTTGAAATCGGGTTCGAATTCGGCGTTGTAGAGTACAAAGCCCTGCGAGCCATAGACTTTCTTAAGATTTTCGTAAACGGCGTCCTGCAGCCGCTTGCCGTTAGCGATGTCCCCTGTTTTCAGGCCGATGTAACTGAGGACCTGCTGCTCGGAAAAGATCGAGTTTCCCTCGACTTTAAGCGTGCCGACGCGGAAGATCTTTCCTTCCGTCACCGGGACGATGATCTTAAGGGTATCGTCCTTCGATGAGATCAAAGGCAGAGGCAGCGTGATAAGCGGAATGAAGTCGGTCCGCTTTACGCCGAGGCCGACAACTTCAGGCTCGCCGATACGGGCCTGAAAATAGCCCTTCGAAAACATGTACGAGCGGACATTCTTCTGAAGGTCGTACTGCAGCTTTTGCAGATCTAGAATGTCCTGCCCTTTGAACCGCGAAATAAGTCCGGTCTCTTTCACTAGGACAAGCGCGTTGTTCAATTCGCCATCACTAAAATGCTCATTGCCCTGGAAATCGATATCGATGATGCGCGAGCGGTTTCCGGCTTCGATGGCAAATGTCAGAGCGATCGACGTCGCAGACACTTCTTCTTCCTTAACGTCTACTTTCGCGTTCGGATAACCTTTCGAAGCGAGCAGCTCGCGTAGAATTCGAACAGCATTTCGCGATTTGACGGGATCGTAGACCGATTCCTTCGCCACGCCGACACGCTTTTCACGAAAAGCCTTTAGAACGTCCGATTCCTGAACGACCTTAAGACCGGTGAATTGCAGGTCGCGAATGATCGGGAGCTCTCGCACTTCGAAGATCACATTGACGCCGCCGCGGGCACCTTCCGTTGTCAGTACGCGGGTCGCCGTCTTGTCGAAAAAATTGAGCGAAAGCAGTTCTTTCAAGTCGCGTTCGAGGGCGGCGGGGTCATAAACGTCGCCCGCGCGTGTCTTGATGTAATAGAGGAGATCTTCGTCGCGAAGGCGCCGGTTTCCCTGAATATCAACGGTTTCCACAACTTGCTGGCCGGCTGCCGCTGGCACCGCCGGTGTCTCCTGGGCCTGAACGGCGATTGCATTGGCAAGGACAAAAGTGGTCAAAAGAGCAAGGCTCACCACCGAAAGTCCGAGAGCGCGAAAATATTGCATAGAAAAATATTCCCTAAAAAGGGCCGTTACCGGAGATATAAAAGCCCTGAAAGCCGCCGGGCAGAGAGATCAAAAATTTAGAATAAACAATAAACGACGGCTTTTCAATGTCGGATAAATACAGAATCTATGATTCTGGCTAATCAGACGAGGTTGCTTTAACAACGGTTATGAGAGCCCGTGAATTATAGCGTTAATCGAATCAACAAAAAAGTGCAAAGGCTTCAAGAGCTGTTTGCACTAGATGGAAAACCTTCGTCTTCGTGCTGTCTTCGATTCAACACGCTTCAAAAAGCAGACCGCTAAATAACAAGGATCGTGCCAACGAATTTACAACCTCACGAATTGTGAAAAAATTCGTTCTCGATTACCTCTGCGGGAACAGGGCGAAATGCTAATTTGTCATCGCTGCGATATACCTCGATCTCGCCTTCTTGGCCGACGTCACCCTGTATCAACGCCTCGGATAGCTCGTCCTCGACGTATTTCTGCAGTGCACGCTTGAGCGGCCTTGCGCCGTAGCTGCGGTCGGCAAGTGTTTGTTCGACGAGCCATGCGCGTGCGTCGTCGCTCATTCGCAGCTTCATTTTGCGTTTTTCGAGCAGCTCGTTCAGCTTTACGACCTGGAGGTCGACGATCTGCGAGAGGTCCGATTCGGTCAGCTCATCAAAGATTATTATCTCGTCGAGACGATTGATGAATTCGGGAGCGAATGTCTGTTTTACCTGCGACATCACCTGCTCTTCCATTTTCTCGCGTGACGAATCGATACCGCTCTGAAAACCCATGCTGCCGCGTTTCTGGATGAAGCGGGCGCCGATGTTCGAGGTCATGATGAAGATCGCATGTTTACAATCGACCGTATTGCCCTGAGCATCGGTGAGAACGCCATCCTCGAATACCTGTAGGAGCACGTTGAACAGATCGGGATGCGCCTTCTCGATCTCGTCAAAGAGAACGACGGCGTATGGCGAGCGGCGAAGTTTTTCCGTAAGCTGGCCGCCTTCCTCATGGCCGACGTATCCCGGAGGCGAGCCGATGAATTTCGCGACGGCGTGCTTCTCCATAAATTCGCTCATATCGAAGCGAATGAGCACCTTCTCGCTCGCAAAGAGATACTCGGCAAGCGTGCGGGCAACTTCCGTTTTCCCGACGCCGGTAGGACCGAGAAACAAAAACGACCCGACAGGCTTGTTCGGATTTTTCAGGCCTGCACGCGATCGCCTGATCGCACGTGCAAGCGACGTGATTGCCGGACGCTGCGAGATAACGCGTTTGTGCAGTTCGATTTCGATATTGAGAAGCTTTGTGGCTTCTTCGAGCTGGATGGAAGAGACCGGAACGCCCGTCCAGCGTGCGATCACTTCGTCCACATCGTCCTTGGTCACCTCGACCGTAAAAAAATTGTCTTCGAGCGTGCGAAGCTCGTACGAGATAAGCTGATCTTCGTTGGCGGCCGCACGTTTCCAGTTCTCGACAGTTTCTTTCCACGACGGTTCCGACGGGTTCTCATTCTGAAACCGCAATTTGGCACGGGCTCCGGCTTCATCGAGAACGTCGATCGCCTTGTCCGGCAGAAAGCGGTCCGGAATATAGCGGCTCGACTGGTAAACGGCTGCTTCGAGAGCTTCCTTTGTATAACGTATCTGGTGAAAAGCTTCGTAGCGTTCGACGATGCCGCCGATGATACGAAGCGATTCTTCCTCGCTTGGCGGCGCCACTTTCACAGCTTGGAACCGGCGTTCAAGCGCACGATCTTTCTCGACGGTCTTTCGATATTCGGAAGGTGTTGTGGCCCCGATGCACTGAATCTCGCCTCGTGAGAGAGCCGGTTTGAGAATATTTGCCGCGTCGAGCGTTCCCTCGGCCGAGCCTGCACCGACAAGCGTGTGGATCTCGTCGATAAATACGATATTTTCCGAGTTTTCCTTGAGCTCGGACATGATCTTTTTTAAGCGCTCCTCAAACTGCCCGCGGTATTTCGTGCCCGCGACGACGAGCGAAAGATCAAGCGAGAGGATGCGCTTGTTTTCGAGAAAGCTCGGAACCGTTTTGTCGACGATCCGCTGGGCAAGGCCCTCGATTATCGCTGTTTTGCCCACGCCGGCTTCGCCGATAAGCACTGGATTGTTCTTCGTGCGGCGGCAGAGTATCTCGACCAGGCGTTCGATCTCGGGTTCGCGGCCGATCAGCGGATCGAGCTTGCCCTGGGCAGCGTCCGATGTCAGGTCGCGTGTGAATTCGAGCAGATTCGGGGTTTTCGACGTTTCGCTGCTCGCTGAAAGCGGGCTCGGTTCGCCGGTCTGGCGTCCGATCTCGTCGCGTACGTCCTGCACACGCAGGCCGTATTGAAACAAAATGTCTGCAGCGACCGATTTTTCTTCGCGAACAAGCCCGAGCAGCAAATGCTCCGGCCCGATGTGTTTGTTTTTAAGGTGACGGCTCTCCTCGTTAGCGTAGAAAAGGATTCGTTTTACTTCCGGGGCAAGATGCAGCTCAGCCGATTGCGGAATGCGGTCGCGGACAACGATCCGCTCTTCGACCTCGCGGCGGATCGAATCGACGGTCAAGGCGTGGCGGAAAGGAAAAAATCGTGCGGAGATCGTTTTGTCTTCGCGCATTAGGCCGAGAAGTATGTGCTCTGGTGCGATGAGCGGTGAGCCGTATTGGAGCGCTTCGTACCGTGAAAAAAAAATAACGCGGCGAGATCGTTCAGTATAGCGTTCGAACATATAAAATTACTTCAGTCCGCTGATATGTCCATAATTATAGCGGAAATGAAAGCAACGTGAGCAAACTGTTTGAAAATTAAAATAAAGAACTGAGCTAATACAGTGATAAAAAGGCGCGAAATCCAAAAAGCCACATCTCTTGAATTCTCGGCACCAATAAAGGGAATCCTCACGAACGAACTAACAGCGATGCCTTACGAGCACAACATAACCGGCTATCTCGCGGGCTGAAAAACCCAGCGCGAACTCATTTTGCGCTCTTTCGGGATTCTTTCTCAGGTTCGGGGATCTCGATGACAATCGGTTCCTTTTTGCTGGTGATGTTTTTCAGGACCGCCGCTGCGGGAGCAAGCTCGACCTTTGAAGAGAGAACGCGGGCCACACGTTTCGGCAGAAGCATCGGCGCGATGCCGGCGATCGATTCGGCTAACGAAACGATGTCGCCGCCGCCGGACCAGTGCTGCCGAACGACGCTCGCGTCCGTTTTGCTCATCAGCCGAAGCAGGGTGAGGGCGACTACGTAAATATCATCCACTTGCCCGATAAACGGAAAAAAGTCCGGGATGAGATCGAGCGGCGAGATGACGTAGACGATCGCAGCTACAAAGAGAGCCTTTTCCGCGGTCGGCACGCGAGTGTCCTTTAGCAGCCGGCCGAGCAGCGTAACCATGTTGGGCAGAAACATCAGAAAGCCGCCCATCCGGCCCTTTAGCTCGGAACGTTCACGGCGGTCCAGTTTCGTTTTCGGTTCGGCAATTTGTTTCGTTCTGCTCATTCCCGAAAGTGTAAAGAATAGCGGGTGATTGAGCAAGTTTGGCGGCGTTCGCTACTGTGGTAAATTCATTTTGCAAAAGCCCGCACGTAGCAGGAGCGTTTGCGCCGAGTCGGATGTTCCGCCCTTACTATCGTGCGGGCTTCCGCATTTAAATATGATCCTTCAGAAAATTCGTGAACGAGCGGCTGCCGACCTGCAGCGCATTATTCTTCCGGAAGCCGATGACGCCCGCGTTATCGTTGCTGCGGCGATGTGCGCACGCGACCGCATCGCTAAGATCACACTGATCGGCAACGAAGAAAAAGTGCGTGAGCTTGCCGCCGATAACAGTGCGAATCTGAACGGCGTCGACGTTCTCGATCACCGGAAATCACACAGTGATTTCGGAAAAGCCGCCGAACTTTATCATCAGATCCGGAGGGCGAAAGGCATTACGCTCGAGGAAGCAGAACAGGCCGTCAAAGATCCGCTTTATTTCGGCAATCTTATGGTTCGTGAGGGAAAAGCGGACGGTTCGGTCGCCGGTGCCACGAATACGACGGCGCATACCGTCGCCGCAGCTATCCGATGCATCGGCGTGCGGCAGGGATTCAAGATCGTCTCGTCATTTTTTCTAATGGTCGTGCCGGATAAGAAATTCGGCGAGAAAGGAGCGATGATCTATGCCGACTGCGGCGTCGTTATCGATCCGGACACGGCGGAGCTTGCCGAGATCGCTATCGCTTCGGCCGATTCATGCCGCGCTCTTCTCGACGCCGAGCCGCGCGTCGCGATGCTGTCTTTCTCAACGAAGGGAAGCGCGAAGCATCAGCTTGTCGAAAAGGTGATCGAAGCGACTAAAACCGTTCGTGTTCGTTTGCCCGATCTTGTGATCGACGGTGAACTGCAGGCCGACGCCGCACTTCTAGCTTCGGTTGCGGAATCCAAAGCTCCCGGTTCGCCTGTCGGCGGCCGCGCGAACGTGCTCATTTTTCCCGATCTCAATGCCGGCAACATCGCCTACAAGCTCACCGAACGCCTGACCGGCGGAACAGCCGTCGGACCGATCCTTCAAGGCCTGGACCGCCCATGCAACGACCTTTCACGCGGATGCAAGGCCGAAGATATCGTCGACGCCATAGCGATCACAGCAGTCCAATCGCAAGCGCGAAAACGCCAGAGCGTTTAGACCACTGCCGCGACGCTCTCCCCGACGGCGGCCCCCGCCTTCCGCCGTTTCTTTTCGTCGTACATGGCCTGATCGGCTTCGGCGATCACCTTTTCGATCGACATTTCGCCACCGAGCTGATGTTCCGCGACGCCTATACTCACGCCAAGCCTGAACGGTTCGGGCGTTTTAGTGTTGTGTTCGCGGATCAACCGCTGCATGCGCTCGAGCACTAGTTCGCTCCGTTCGCCGTCGCACCCGATCGACAAGATGACGAATTCGTCACCGCCCCAGCGAGCTACAATATCCGCATCGCGAACTGCGGATTTGAGTATTCGTGCAACCTCGGCGATGGCGGTCGATCCGGCTTCATGGCCGTGCGTGTCATTGATCGCTTTGAGGCCGTCCATATCTGCAAAGAGCAGCGAAAGGCCGCGTGCCGTCCCCGAATGATTCTCGAGTTTGATAAGCTGGCGTGCCATCGCCAGAAATCCACGTCGATTGTAGAGTCCGGTCAATTCGTCGCGGTCCGAAAGATCTTTGAGCCGACGCTGCGCTTCGAGAAGCTGCGTTACGTCCTGCGCGTGGCCGAGTACGTACGGTTCGTGACCGTCCTCGAATACCAGAATGTTGTGATACTGCAGCGTGAACAATGCTCCCTTGACCGAACGCAGCGAAAAGAGACCGTCAGCGATTCCTTCGTTTTCGATCTTTCTTAAGTACGCCGAAAATTCGCCGGCGAATTCAGGTGGCATCATTTCAACGAATGAACGTCCGACCACCTGCTCCTCCCTGAGACCCAGAAGCGCGCACCCCGAAGGATTGAGAGACGTGATCTTTCCTTCGAGATCATGTGTGGAGATCAGTCCCTGGCCATGATCGACGAGGAGGCGATAGCGCCGTTCGCGACCCTCGGCCTTTTCCTTCTCAGCCCGACTCTTCAGCTCCGCATGGTGCACCATTCGACCGAAGTAGAAGACGAAAATGCACATCAGCACGACGCTGAAAAATATCGTCATCGCCACGCCGAAGCCTGTGTCGTAATAACCTTCAGACTGGCCGAAAAGCCGCACCCACCCGAGGATCGTCGGCACCAGTACGGCCGCCGGCAGCAGTCGGCGCACGGCTCTTCCGCCCATTGTGCGGCTCGATAACAGCTCGATGACGCGACTTTCCGGGTTTGCGAGCAGAGCACCGAAACCGAGCAGGCCGAGAACCGACGCAGTTTGCGGAGCCATCAAGTTATATTTCGTGACGCCGTAAAGCAGTTCCGCGCCGTAGATCTGGCCGAGAATGGCAGCAAACGTGGCGGAAAGCCCAGCGAGCGCCAAGATCTCAGAAGCGGAGAGAAATCGCTTTCGAGCAGCAAAAATTAAAGCTACGCTTACACACAGAATGCCGACCGCCGCATGCGGTGACATGCGGCCCGGAAATGCCAGAGAACGATCGGGAAACAGGAATATTAACTCATCGAGGCCGATGTCTATCCAAAAAAGGTATTGACCTAGCGTCGCCAGCGTAATTCCGAACGCGATCAGCAAAAGCGCGACGGCAGCAACAAGCGCGATATTCTTTTCGCGCATAAACGAAAGCAGACAAAGGGCAATCGACGAGGCGCATAGAACGATGGCGGTATTCGGCGCCATCGCCGGAAGGCCGCCAACCATTCGATAAAGCGCGACGATACCACTCATCCACCCCGCGAGAGCGATCAATGATATAAAAAGCGCGCTGCCGGAGAGCAGGCCCAATAATGCCGAACGGCGAAGGCCGGATAAGGCGGAAGGAGGTGACATATTGCGGAGGGTGCGGAGCGCGTTTTGATAGATCTTTGGTAATCGCAGGTTAAAACGAATCCAAACTGAGTTTAACACCGTTGTAATCGCTTATGCAAGAAAAGATCACGGGCCTCGCGCGTCTGACCGCGGATTACCACTAATACATCGCGGCTTCACCGGGCGGGCGTGTCTTCCAGCGTTTGTGTATCCACATCCACTGGTCGGGATATTGTCGGATGATATTCTCGATCTCAGTGGTGTATCGGGCGGTTGTCTCAACGATGTCGGCTTTTCGGTCGCCGGACCGGGAAGGTTCAAGTACTTTTCCGTGGACGAACTTGTAACGCTTCTTGTTCTTGTCCCAGACGCAAAAGGTTGGAAAGATCAATGAATTGGAGCGGATCGCCAGCATCGCGGCACCGCTGGGCGTGCACGCGGGAGTTCCGAAAAACGGTACGAAGACACCTTCCTTCGGATGTGCGTTTACGTCCGCCAGAATTCCGAGAATTCCGCCTTCGCGAAGTATCTTTATTGCCGGCATCGCCGAGTGTGTCTTATTCATCGGCCGGTTGCCAAATCGAGTTCGGATACGGACAGTGAGAGACTCGATGAGCGGATTATCAATAGGGCGTGCGAGATAGCTGATCGGTTCGTGGAGCGCGGCGAAACCCATCACAAGTAGTTCCCAATTGCCGAGATGGCCGGTTGTGATCAGTACGCCGCGGCCTTCGGCCTTGTTTGCTCGGTACAACTCCTTCGACACATCGTCGAGCTCGAAATCGATTATTCGAGCGAGGCTCTCAGGCGTCGTTTTTCGAAATTGACTTACTTCGCCAAGCACCCGTCCGAGATTATCGAATGTGCCGCGAAGTATCTTCGTCCGCTCGGCGACCGATCTTTCCGGAAAGGCGATCTCGAGGTTCCGCATCCCGGTACGCCGCAGTGAGGACAAAGTATGAAACGCGAGTGCGGAGATCGAGCTGGCGGCAGCTATGGCGGCGGAACGCGGCAGCAAACCGAGAAACCCCATCAGCCCACGGACAACCGCGTATTCCGCCTGTATTTGGATATTGCTTTTTTTTGCCATTAACCCGGAAGTGCGCCGACGTTTTCCTGCCCGTCGGTAACAGCAACTATACGCGATTTATCCTCGTCAGCCACCCGCCCAATCCTTACAAAACTCTTACAATTGCTGGCCGGCAAACCTGTTAGGCTTTTAATAACGACGCTGTAAAGGCGCCTAAATCATAAGTTACGAAGGGGTTTTCATAATGGCAAGTGTTGTAAAGTTCGAAGCGAGATCGCAGAAGATAAATTGGTCGACCGTGATCGGTTTGGCGGTTTTTCATACATTAGCGGTCGTTGCTCTTTTTTATTTTAGCTGGGCCAACCTGGGAGCCGCACTTTTGCTTTGGTGGGCGGGCGGCAGCCTCGGCATAGGCATCGGGTATCACCGCCTGCTTACGCACCGCGGGTTCAAGACCTCAAAATTCGTCGAGTACATACTCAGCATTCTCGGCACACTTACGGTCCAGTCCGGCCCGCTGACATGGGTCACGACGCATCGCATCCACCATGCGTTCACGGAAACCGACAAGGATCCGCACAGCCCGATCAAGGGTGGATTTTGGGCCCACATGGGCTGGATCATGCGTGGGACCGCTCAGAACCACTCATGGGCGACCAAGGTCCGCTATTGCCCCGATATCACCAAAGACGCTTTCCAGGTGGCGCTGGACAAATACGCTTACGTGCCGACGATCATCGTCGCGATCGGCCTTTTCGCGATCGGCGGACTTCCGATGGTCTTTTGGGGAATCTTTCTGAAGACTGTGATCGGCTGGCACTTTACCTGGCTGGTAAATTCGGCGACGCACATGTGGGGCAAACGCCGGTTCGATACGCGTGACGATTCACGCAACAACGGTCTGATCGCCGCCATCACCTGGGGCGAAGGCTGGCATAACAACCACCACGCTCATCCGCGTTCGGCACGGCATGGCTTGGCATGGTACGAGATCGATATCAACTGGATCACCATCTCGCTGATGGAGAAGTTGGGCCTGGCTGAAAAGGTTTACGCTTTTAGCATTAAACACGATATGGATGAGTTCGAGGCCATTAGCGAAGCCGCGTAAACCGAAGAGCATATCCAATATTTGGAAGGGCAAGAGTAAACTGGCTTTACTTTTGCCCTTTTACTTTTTACCTTTCAACAGATGAGACGCCGCAAGAGAGCCATATTTTTTTTGATACTCGGGATCAGCCTTTCGATCCTGGCTATCGTTCTGAATATCGGCTGGGTACTTCTCAATCTGCGCGAGGTGGCTCTGCTGGTCCTCGGAATTATCTTTTTCGCCCTGATCATAACCGGGCTGATCCTAAATACTATTTTTCTCGTAAGAGAAATTCGAAGAAGCGAACAGCACGACGCCTTCCTGAATTCGGTCACGCATGAGCTCAAGACGCCGATCGCGTCGATCAAGTTATATTTGGAAACCTTGAAGAGCCGCGAGATCGGGCGTGAAAAGCAGCTCGAGTTTTATAAGATAATGCTGTCGGATACTGACCGCCTCTTAAGCACCGTCGAGCAGGTTTTAGAAGCAAGCCGCACACGCGAAAAGAAGCGGCAGATGAATCTTCAGGAGCTCGACATTAACGACGTGATCGGCGAAGCGGCGGCCACAGTCGAGTCGCGATATCATCTCGATCCGGGCGTTTTTCGCCTGCCTGACGCGTCGAAAGAACTGCATATCGTCGGCGATGCCGGCGAGATGCATAGCGCCTTCGCCAACCTACTCGACAACGCCGTCAAGTATTCCGGCGAAGACCGCCGAATATCGATCCGGACAAAAAGCTCGACACTGAATAACAAGGTCGAAATTTTTATAAAAGACAACGGTTTGGGCATTCCCGCGAGAGATCTCAAGCGGGTTTTCAAGCGTTTCTACCGCGTCTCAAGCGAAAATGGGAACAGTGTGAAGGGAACAGGTTTGGGCCTCTTCATAGTGCGGTCAATAATCACAAAACACCGCGGAAAGATCCGTGTAGACAGCCGTGGTGTCGGACGCGGGACGACCTTTTACATTCAATTGCCAAAAGCGTAAATGAAAATACTTGTAGTCGAAGACGAGCAGCACATCGCCGACGGCCTTCGATTTAATATTGAGGCCGAAGGCAACGACGCCGAAGTCGTGCACGACGGCGAGGCGGCTCTCAAGTCGCTGGCCGGCGGCGGTTTCGATGCCATCGTGCTTGACGTTATGCTGCCCGGGATCAGTGGTTTCGACGTCGCCCGGGCGCTTCGTGCCCGGGCCGACTATACGCCGATCCTTATGCTGACAGCTCGCGGCCGGCCCCAAGACGTGCTTCAAGGTTTCGAGGCCGGCACTGACGATTATCTGCCGAAGCCGTTCGACCTCGAGATCTTTCTCGCGCGTCTTGGCGGCCTTCTCCGAAGAAGCGAATGGATGAGCTCCGACACTCGGCCAGCGAAGTCATCTGCCACGTATACAGTCAACGGAAAAGAGATCGATTTCGATGACCTCGAACTGCGAAGCGATGAAGGCACGATACAACTCACGCTGATGGAGATGAAGCTCTTGCGATATTTGATCGATCATCAAGGTTCGATCGTCTCGCGAAAGACGATCCTCGAAGACGTATGGGGATTGCAGGAAGATACCGACACGCGTGCGATCGATAACTTCATCGTCCGCCTGCGTAAATACCTCGAAGACGAACCGAATAATCCGAAATACGTGCGAACGATCAGAGGTGTCGGCTACAAATTCGTCAACGACCCCGCGGCATAATATTGCTCGCCAACTTTCGGTTTCCGTGCCTTTTCGTGTTGTTTACTGTGAATTCGTGGCTGCAGTTTTCCGTTTTCACGAAATTTTACTTTGGTTCAGGAATGAAAGTTGTAGTTTTTCCGCCCGATCACCTTTATCTTGCGCCGCCAATTTTCGTGCAGTTCAAATCGCCACAGTTCGATCTCGGGCGCAAGCTTTCGTGCGAAATACTCGAAATCACGGTGGAAGCTGAGCGCCGGTGCAACCGCGTAGACCAGCGCAGGTACGTCGAGTATCTCGAGGTCGCCGAAAACTTTTGCTTTGGCAAGATTGCCGCGGCGCCGCTGCATCTCGATCTTGCGCCAATAGTCGGCGGACTGAAAAACCATTTCACGATCGGGCGATGTTTTTAGTTCGATGATCACAAGGCGTCCGTCGCGGCGAAGCGCGAGTAGGTCGATCTTGTCGCTGGATGCACGGAATTGGTTGTAGATCGGTGCGAGTATCAGATTGGGGTCGAGCAGCTTGATATTTCGCCGAAGAATAGACTCGAGCCATGCTTCGGGCGAGTGCGAATACAACCGATGACGCCGATTTGGCCCGTCGGCGCGGCGATAGTCTTCGAGCGATCTGATGAGATCGGATAGCTCGCCTCTGTTATCTTCGGTAATCGGCCGTCGGCTGCGGTCGAACCCTAACCACGCTTTCTCGCGGCCGAGCATCGTGCGAACACGAACAAAAGGCAGCCCGTGAAAGCGAATTGTTTCGCCCTGTTTAGAGTTGATCACATCTATATTTTCGGATGCGACGGCGATAACGTTTTTCGCCGTCTCTGTAATGGTGACCGAACCCGGCAGGAGAAGTTTTTTCGGTTTTTCCCGCCAAAGATCTGACGGTTTGAGCATTTTCAGCTCGCGGCAGGCGTCGTCTTTGTTGAGGTCAAGCAACAGAATACTCAACCCGTTCTGCTCGCTCGACCGTAGCAATCCGCATAATTTCTGAAGCGGCCTCGCCTGCTTTTTCGGGCCGGCAAGCCATAGCTCGCGATACGGCTTTTTGCTCCGCACGCGTAGGCGGTCGATCCAGCGCATTCCGGATACGAGCATGCATTCAGCGGTGAGAGATTCGGTAACGTCGGACAACACGCCGATACGGCCGCCACTCGTGTTTTCGAAAATTATCTCGACTAAGCGTCCATTGTCGGTGCTGAGAGCGACGCGAAAAAGCTTTAGATGCGGATATGCTCTAGCGATGGCAGATCCGATCTCGCCCGCGCGTTCTGTCCTTGCGATCTCGACATGCATCGCAAGCGCAGCGGCCGACGTTCGCGGAACAAGGCGGATGATCTCGGGAGTTTTTCCAAAATCTCTGCCGATGCGGATCGCGAGTTCGTCACCGTTTTCCGACCAGCCGTGAATTGGAAACGAATGAAATCCGCGGTCGTCGACAAAACCCAAACGTATCAAACCGCGCGCGGAGCTGACCTCGATCTCGCCGGCCTGCAGGGGAAACGACGTTCCGTTTTCACGAACGATCAACCATTCGGCTTGAGCGTCAAGCAGCCGGGTCAGATCACATTGCTGCGTTATCGCTTCATCCATGCGTGATTAGCGTCAAAAAATTCCATCATCGCCCGTGCCCATTCCGCATAGCCCGTTTCAGACGGATGGATGCCGTCGGCAAAAAAATCCTTTGGCACCGAGGTCGGTTGATCGTAGTAATAAACACGATCTTTGGCGGCGGCGATCTCCTTTATGTTGACGTCATGTAGCTTCGAAAGCTGCCAGAGTATGAAATTTATCGGCTGCGGTATCGCAGGCGAAAGTTTGATGACCGGGCAGTTCGACAAAAATATCACAGCATCCGGATTCGAATGTCGTAAAATCTTCAAAAGGCTGAGCATGTCCCGCCGCCATTTTCGCGGACTACTTAGCTTCATCACATCATTACCACCGAGTGCGACGAGAACGTAGTCGAAAGCTTGTTTCGGTATAAGGGGAACAAGTTCGCGGATGGTTCGTTCCGCGGTGACCCCGTTTCGACCGAGCGCCGTCCAGCGGACGCCCCGGTTCAAACGCGTGCTCAACTGCCGCGCAAACTGACCCGCTAGTGCAGTTTCATGCGTCCTTGCTCCGAGCCCCGCGACCGTCGATTCGCCGAGGACCAGAAGCTCGACGGAGGACGCTGCGTCGCCCGCGATACCGGTATTTGGGCCCGCCGCATTCGGCAGCAGCCCGACGCGTCGACGGGTAACTTGCCCTTGAAGATACAAGAATGGAGCGGCCGGAAGTATCAATGCTCCGGCCAAAATAAATTTAGTCTGCCATTTTATAAGGCTCATATGGCTGCAAAAATCTTATGTGCTAGAATTTCAATTATCAAATGTTTTTGTCAAATTCAGCCGTCTATTTCGTAATTCTAACAGCACTTATCGCGGAATGCGCGGGATGCCGACAGTCGAATTCCGTTGGCAAAAATGCCGGCACCGCCGACCCAACGTCCGGCCGAGCCGCGGCGTTTCCGACGAAGGAACCCGAAACCTACCAAGCAGAGGTTGTGATCACGGCGGGCGGTATCGAACAAAAATTCAGGTGCATGAGAAAGGGATCGGCAAGCCGGATCGATTACGACCTCGGACGCGAATATCAGCGATCGTACATTCGTACCGACGCCGACCGCGTGGTTTCGGACCGGCGGAAACTATACGCCGATGTTCCTGCCGGACGCGGCGGCAGCGAGCTGCAAAATGATACGGCCGATAACATGCTGATCAGAAATCACTACTCGGAAATCGAGCGTCTCGGCACCGAAAACGGCTTGAGCAAGTTTCGCGCAAAGATGGACCAAAGTACCGCAAGCGAAGCGATCATTTATGTTAACGATGAACTCGGACTGCCGGTCCGCGAAGAGCTGTTTTCGTTATCGCCCGACGGCGGGCGTCAGCTCCAATATACTTACGAGCTTCGCGACGTTCGGAACGAGGTTGACACGGGAGTGTTCGAGATTCCGCAAAATTACAAAAAAGTGTCGATCGACGAGTTCAATAAGAATCGGCGGAAAGATCAGTAATGGAAATCACCGATGAGCAGCGACGATACGCGGTTGACGTGGTCGAAAATTTGCCTTTTGCGCGGCTGATGGGAATGCGCCTTGTCGATCTTCGCGAGGGCGAAGCCACGTTTGAGATGGACATGCGAAATGACCTGCGGCAGCCGAGCGGCGTGCTGCACGGCGGCGTGACGGCGACGCTTATAGATACGGCGATGGCTTTTGCGATGCGAACCTATCTGCCGAAGGACGCGGACGCCGCGACCATCGATCTGACCGTGCACTATCTGCGGCCGCACATCGAGGGAATGGTGGAATGCAAGGCCAAGGTTGTCCGGGCCGGTAAACGGATATTCACGATATCGGCGGACGTTTTTGGGAGCGAGGGGAAATTGATCGCGACCGCAATATCGACGTACACCAGAGTGTAGGAAAACTGAAAAAGAAAAGGGAGAAGGAGAAGAAAGAGCGTCGGCGCCGTTCCAATTCAAACCACACCAGCTTAAAGCGTACTCAAGATTCACGATTTACGATCTACTTTCCCGATATACGATTCATGGAGCAGCTTCGCAAATTCGCACGGTATTTTAAGCCGTATAAGTGGTATATCATTTCCGGAATATTGTTTATTCTCGTGTCGATGCTCTTCGGCTTGATGGTGCCGTACCTCGTGGGCGCTGCCGTCGACGATCTCGCTGCGGGCGTCACTTGGCAAAAGGTCATTTACTATCCAGCCGCGATCCTAGGCGTAAATTTGATAAGCGGCATCTTTCTGTTTTTGCAAAGGCGTTTTCTCATCAATGCATCGCGTCATATCGAGTACGACATGCGCGAGGAATTTTACGCGAGCCTTGTCGGCCAGCCGGTCGAATTTTTTTACAACACGCGTGTCGGTGATTTGATGGCTCGTGCAACCAACGATCTTGCCGCGATCCGGCAGATCGTCGGGCCAATGATCCTCTATAGTTTCCAGGCCATCTTCGCGCTCGCGATCACGCTCCCGATACTGCTGAACATTTCAGTAAAGCTGACATTACTGCTACTGATCCCGATGCCGCTCGTTTCGCTGACGGTAAAGATACTTGGCGAGCAGGTACATAAGCGGTTCGAAAAGATCCAGGAATTTTTCTCGGACATTACTGCCCGTACGCAGGAAAACCTGACCGGCGTGCGTGTCGTCCGCGCGTATGCGCAGGAAGATTCAGAGATCGAAGAATTTCAGATACTGAATCGCGAATACGCGTCCCGCAATATTCAGCTCGTAAAGTTTGCGGCTGCGATGCGTCCGCTGCTGTTCTTTTTCATCGGCCTCGGATTCGTGATAATTGTGGCAGTCGGCGTACCGATGGCGGTTCGCGGCGAGATAACCGCGGGCAATTTCACGTCGTTTATTCTATATCTGCAGCGGATGATCTGGTATCTGATCGCGCTCGGATACGTCGTCAATCTTTATCAACGCGGGACCGCATCGCTAAAACGATTCAACGCGATCCTGGAAACAGAACCGACGATCCGAGACGAACCCGAAGCACGCGAGCAACCCGCGATACGCGGAGCGATCGAATTCCGCGATCTGGAATTCGCGTACAACGGTAAGGCAGTGCTGACCGATATAAACATCACGATCCGCGAGGGCGAAACCGTGGCATTTGTCGGCAAGACCGGTAGCGGCAAGTCGACGCTGATGAGCCTCGTGCCAAGGCTGCTCGAAGCTCCGAAAGGTAGTGTGCTCGTCGACGGAATTCCGATCCGTCACTACAAGCTCTCGCAGCTGCGGCGCGCCATCGGCTTCGTTCCGCAGGAAACATTTTTGTTCAGCGACACTCTGGCCGAAAACATCGCCTTCGGAGTGAATGATTTTTCACCGCCGAGCCGCCGAGACGCCGAGTTGGAAAATGGGAAAGGTTCTGAGAACGGAACCGTGAACAGTGATACCGTTTCAAGTCTGGCCTCTGCGTCTCTGCGGGTCCGCGGTGAGATCTCCGTCGAAAGGGCGGCGGCGATAGCCGGCCTCGCGGATGACATTGAGGAATTTCCCGGGAGGTACGAGCAGCTTGTCGGCGAACGCGGCATTACGCTTTCCGGTGGGCAAAAACAGCGCACCGCGATCGCCCGTGCGGTGATGCGCGATCCGCGTATTCTGATCCTCGACGATTCGCTTTCGGCGGTCGACACCTACACCGAGGAGACGATCCTGCGTAACCTTCGCGAGATCAGACAGTCGCGGACGACACTGATCGTGTCACACCGCATTTCGACCATCCGTGACGCGGACATGATCTGCGTGCTGCATGAAGGACGAATTACCGAACGCGGCACTCATGATGAATTGCTGCTGGCCGGTGGCGAGTACGCCGATCTCTATCAGAGACAATTGCTCGAGGAAGAACTGGAGGCGACGCAATAATGGGGATTGATCCGAAAAAAGTCGAAGTAAAATACGAGACGCTTGTCGTGATCTGGGCGTCGCTTCTGGTTTCTCAAGCTGTTTTTCTAATTCTGATATATTTCATCAGGCCGCGTTTATTTTCCGAAGATCCGGCGCAGCCGCTTCTTGGCGACAAGCCGCTCATCACCGTGATCTTCGCTGCGATGGCTATCGCCGTCCTCTCGCTTTCGTACATCCTCAGGCGTCAGCATACTGCACGAGCACTCCGTGATCATGACCCATCCTGCGTTCAAACGGGGTTGGTTCTTGGATGCGTACTAAGCGAGTTCTGCTCGATCCTCGGTCTGATCCTCGCGATCGGCTTTAGCTATCATTACTTTTTCATCTGGAGCGCTCTTGGGCTTTTTGGCGTGCTTTTTCATTTTCCGCGGAAAGGGACCTACGACGCCGCGATCTTGAATTAAATCGCATTATCCGTTATCGAAACAAAAAAAGCCGCCTCGAATTCGAAGCGGCTTGTTCATTTATATTAAATTGTTATTACTGAATAGCTGCAGGCACGAGCACTGTCACCGTTCGGCGTCCGAAGCGTCTAGCCTCCGCACAATTGGGAACCCAGATATCCAGCCTTCGCCCCTTTATCCCGCCGCCCGTATCGGACACTAGATAACCGCCTGTGTAATTTCCGGCTCCGAGATTGATGCGGGATCCGAGTTTCAGAACTCTCGGGTCGGCTGCGATGATACCGCGGCGAACGCCGTGGCCCAATGCCGTTCTGCCCTGGAGGCAATATGCCGTTGCTATAAAAGATCCTCTACTTAATCCTGCCGTGGCAGCGGTAGCTGCTTTCGGTGCCGCTGTCGGCCTTTCACTGACTGTCTTCTTAACTAACTTTTTATCGTCTGGTGTGAATTCTGGGATTAAACTTTCATTTTCTGATATCGACTGCGAATCATTCGCTATACTGAGTGCGGTTTCCGTCCGGTTTGATGCGTAGATAAATGCTACGAACATCCCGATAAGCGACAGAATGACGCCTCCTCTAACGAGATTTTTCATTATTTATTCTCCTGTCAATTTTCGCCTTAAAATAAGCGCGCCGTACAAGGAAGAAAAACCCACCTTTTTCCGACAAACCAAACTTCGGTTGTACTATTTTTTATAAAGGCTAAATCGGTGGGACATTCCACCTATTTTCAACCGGTCGCAGTTGAAACGTGGATACAGGCTACCATTTTGGTCGGTGCCTGTCCACTCCGCAAAAAACTGCAACCCCTTATACAATATGCCATTGCGGTTTCGGTTACGCGCAAAGCTGGTATTTTCACCGAGTTTTGGTAGTATTTAGAGGCCTTTAGCGTCGCTCGATGGCGCGTCCAGTAGCTAGTTCAATTTCACATTTCACAAGGATCAATTTATGCAGGAACGACGTCAGGGTTCGCGACACGTAGTATCTTTTCCCATCCGTGTGCGTTGGAAGGATGAAAACGGAAACGAGGTCACCGAAGAGGGTTTGACGGAAAACGTCGGGCTGCAGGGAACGCTCGTTTATCTGCCGCGAAAGCTGCCGACGGTCGGGGCCAAGGTCGATCTTACCGTAACCGAAAATTCGGACGACGAAGTAACTGTCATCGCACAGGTCATACGTCTTGAGCGCAATGCAGCGCACCCGCAGGTCGCGCTCAATCTGCTCGAAGGCATGCGGGTATGGAAGAAGAAGGTTTGGGACCCGGCCGGAGCCATGGTTGCGGGCGAGCAACCGGAAGAAGCGGACGACTGGGGATGATGAATGGTGAGTGGTAAATCGTAAATCGTATAAATTCTCTGATACACCACTGACAACAACCGACCAGTGACCATGAATATCCTCGTTCTGGGATCCGGCCGTATGGGTTACGGTGCGGCTTTTGATTTAACTCATAATTCCCCGCGGGTGACGGCGGTTACGCTTGCCGATTTCGATGGCGAAAAGGCCATTGCTGCGGCGAGGGCGATCGGCTCGTCGAGAGTTTCACCGAGGCAGATCGACGTCGGCGATTACGAAGCCGTGGTTAAACTCATGCGCGGACACGATTCGGCTATCTCGTGCGTCAATTACTGGTATAACGAATCGCTTTCAAAAGCAGCGATCAAAACGAAGACGAATTTCTGCGATCTCGGCGGCAATAATTACGTCGTCGATTCGCAGCTTGCGATGGATGCCGAAGCGAAAGCGGCGCGGATCAACATCATTCCCGACTGCGGTCTCGCGCCGGGAATGGTTTCGATCCTCGCGATGCACGGCGCGGCGAAATTTGACGAGATCGAAGAGATTCACATACGCGTGGGCGGCCTTCCGCAGGATCCGCAGCCGCCGCTCGAATACCAGCTCGTTTTTTCGGTCGAAGGCCTGATCAACGAATACGTTGAGGTCGCGCGTGTCATCCGCAAGGGTCACGTGGCAGAGGTCCCATCGATGACGGAACTTGAAACCCTGACATTCGACGGTTTTCCGCCGCTCGAAGCGTTTCAGACTTCGGGCGGCACATCGACGCTTCCGGACACTTTTTTAGGAAAGATCCGCGAGCTGGATTACAAGACGATCCGCTACGCCGGCCACTGCGAGAAAATCAAGACAATGATCGATCTTGGACTGTGTTCGAGCGAAGAGATGGTTGTCGATATTGCAAAGATCACGCCGCGAAAAGTCTTCGGGCAATTGCTGCAAAATCATTTACCAGCGGACGGGCCGGATTACGTGCTGGTGCGACTCGATTTTGTCGGGAAATCATGCGGCTCGGCAAAACGCCTGCGTTACGACATTGTCGACAAGCAGGACGAAGTGACAGGGCTTTCCGCAATGATGCGGACGACAGCGTTTCCGGCGTCGATAATCGCTCAGATGATGGCAAGCGGCAATGTTCTAACACGCGGAGCAACCCCGCAGGAAAAGGCGATCGATCCGGTAAAGTTTGTTGCGGAACTTGCCCGTCGTAACATACGTATTAGCGAAACCACTCCCAATGCAATTTGATGTCAGGTCTTAATATAAAAGAAGGAAACGACCAATGAAAATATTATTTACCGCATTATTTCTGACGCTTGTATTTGCCGCCGCGGTGATCGCGCAGGCGCCCGAATCTATCGAAGCAAAAAAAGCGGAAATGAAGAAGCTCGATAAAATGGCCGGACAATGGAAAGGTTCGGGGTGGATTCAAATGGGCCCGAAACGCGAAACCTTTTCGGGGTCAGAAAATGTCCAGCGCAAATTGGATGGTTCCGCGCTTTTGATCGAGGGGAAATTCAGCAATCCCGAGGGTAGAGTAATTCACGAAACTCTCGCGGTTTTAACATACGACACTGCGAAAGCCTATCGGTTCGCAACATATCTCGCCAACGGAATGAACGGAATTTATGACTTCAAGATTGTTCCCGCCGGATTCGAATGGGGATTTCAGATACCCGGCGGAACGATTCGCTATACCATAAATAATGATAACGACAAATGGTCGGAGATCGGAGAATTTTCCAAAGATGGCAAAATCTGGTTCAAGACTTTTGAGATGACGCTCGATCGGGTTAAGTAAACAAAAAAGACTTCTTAAAGAAGCCTTTTTGAAATTTGAAATTAGAACATAGTCGCTGTCGGTTAAACGCCCAGCAAACGCGGATTCGCTTTCTTTTTTAATAGCTTTCGCAGTTTAAGGCGAGCCTTGTGAAGCTGTGATTTCGACGTGCCGACTGAACACCCTAGAATATTCGCGACCTCTTCGTGCTCAAAACCCTCGACATCGTGCAGGACAAAAACATTCTTGTAGCCCTTCGGAAGCTGATCGATCGCATTTTCGAGTGCGATCTTATCTACTACCGGCATTTTGAACGGATTGTCAGTTCCCGGAACGATCTGGACCGGCGTTTCGCCTTCCTCGGTCGTTTTTTCGAATTTAACCGTCCGCTTTCTGAAATGCATCAGCACTTGATTCACCGTCATGCGGTGAAGCCATGTGGTAAAAGCCGAATCCCCGCGAAAGCTGCCGATTTTGCGGTAAAGCTGGATAAAAACGTCCTGGGTCAGGTCTTCGGCCTCAAATGCATTTTGCAGCATTCGCAGACAGATCGAGTAAACGCGGCGATGGTGACGTTGGTAAATCTCTTCAAAAGCTACCATGTCGCCTTTGCCCGCCGCTTGTGTCAGAACGAAATCGGTGGCCGTACTGACCGAAGCAATCGGCTGCGGGCTTGCACCTTCCGTTTCACCCGTTCCGGTATCAGTCCCCTTCTGCCAGACCGGATAATTTAATGTTTCTGTAGCCATTTCCTTGTTTCCCCCTCGGTTAGTTTAATCAATTGGCGTGCCAAAGCTCCGTTCCGGGGTTGCCCGTATATGTATAGACGCCTGATACTGATTTTTGTTCCCTTTTCACGGGCATACTATAGTATTCGCGTGACATCAAAACAGGGATTCAAACGAAAGCGTATAAGTACCCCGGGGCGAGATGCACGATTTGGGTTATGTATCAGTGCCCTGCATATT
This sequence comes from Pyrinomonadales bacterium, assembly GCA_038254305.1. GTDB lineage: Bacteria > Acidobacteriota > Blastocatellia > Pyrinomonadales > Pyrinomonadaceae > OLB17. The sequence continues at coordinate 17,202 of JBBSGG010000002.1, read as the reverse complement.
GCCCTGTAATTTCGGTAATGCTAGACTCTGTGACTACTCGAATGACGCGTTTAACATCCATATTGTTTGGGTTAATTTTGCTCGCGGCAGGAGCGATGGGGCAAGATTCAAAGTATCCTTCCAAACCCTTGGAGGTCTCCGAAATCGATGGCGTGCCCGTCGTACTCAAGCATCTTCCCGATTTCGAAACGGTTCAAAAGGACGCAAAATTCATCAACAGCGCGGCGGAGCTTCGGAAAGAGCTTGGCGAGCGGCCGGTTTTAACGCCTGTCGATTTCAGTGCCGGAACGGAAGCCGCATTTGCGCCATATGACGCCGGAAAGTTGCTGATCGTTGAATACACCAATCCCCAATCATCTATTGATGTTGATAACGCGGTACTTCAGTCGATCGCGCAAAGGCCCGAAACCGCTCCAACCGCATACCGACGCGTGGGAAATTACAATATTTTCGTTTTCGATGGTTCGGACCAGAGCGCGGCTTCGACGCTGATCGATCAGGTGAAGTACGAAAAGATGGTGCAGTGGCTAGGCGATGACCCATACATGCTGAAGCGCCTTCAGCGTTACATGGTCTCTACGACGCGGGATATTTTTATTTCGACCCTCGAAGTGATAGTCGGCGGAATATTCATATCGATCCTTGTCGGAATCGCCGCTGGATTTCTTTACTTCCGCTATCGCGACAAGAAACGCCTCGAGAGTGCCGCGTTTTCCGATGCGGGCGGCCTGACACGCCTTAATATTGACGAACTCACGTCCCAGTTACCCGCAGAACGGCCGAGCCTTACTGCCTAAGGAAGACTTTCAACCAATTTTTCGATATCCGATTCGTTGTTGTAGAAATGCGGAGCTATTCGCAGCCGGTCGCCACGCGGTGACACCACGATGCCTTCGGCTTGAAGCCTTGCGGCGATCTCACTCGGGTTTATGCCCGCTGTGCTGCGCAGACAGACTATCGGCGATCCTTCGCCCGCCAGGCGCGAGCTGACGATCTGATAGTTTTTCGAAGCTAGCCGGGAGCAAAGATCATTCGTGAGGTCGAGAAGATATTTCTCGATGTTTGCCAGCCCTTGCGACCTAAGAAGAAGAAGGCTCTGCTCGAGACCGTAAAACAGTGCAGAGCTGCCTGTGCCGCTTTCCCAGGCAAGCGCATTGCTTTTGAACGGCTGCTCTCGGTCGGCAAAATCCCATGGTGTCTCGACACTTATCCAGCCGACAAATGTAGGCCTGACGCGATCGCGGGCGGCGTCGGAAAGATAGATAAAGCCGCATCCTTCGGGTGCGCACAGCCACTTATGGCTCGCACACGATGCGATGTCGACGTGCGACGCGGGAAGGTCGAAACCCATTCCGCCCAAGCCCTGGATGATATCGACCGCGAACAATGCGCCGACTTTGCGGGCGGCAATGCCGATCCGTTCGAGATCCGCTTTGAACCCGGAGGCATACTGAACGGCGCTTATCGCGACAAGCCGCGTGTCGGAATTGATCAAGGAAATAAGCTCATCGAGATCGATACGTCCCTCGCGTTCCGGGCAGAGCCGAAGAGCGACGCCGAATTCGTCGCGTACGCGTCGCCACGGGTAAAAATTCGACGGGAATTCGTTCTCGAAGCTCACTATGTTGTCAGTATCTTTCCAGGCGATGCCGTTTGCAACCGAGGCGAATCCGTCGGACGTGTTCCGCATGAACGCGATGTTTTCCGGTTGCACATTCAGCATTTCGGCAAGCAAGCCGCGGCTGCGGTCTTTGGTGGCAACCCACTCATTGAAATGTTCGGAACCGTTTTCGGAAACGTCGCGCAGCTGGGAGATAACGGCGTCAACGGCAGTCGTCGGAATCGGCGAAACTGCCGCGCTGTTTAGATAAGTGTATTTCGACGCCGCGGGGAAAAGGGAGCGGATCTCGTTATTCATAATGATATTAAAGGGGTTGGCAGCGTCTTAGTTAGCGGCGAAGACCCATATTTTTTGACAAAGCCTGATATCAAGGCTAATTTCTATCTTTGGCCTAGATAGGCCAACGTCCGTAGTCAAAGACGGCATCGAAAAGCTGATTATGTTCGATTATCGAAAAAAAGGCCATTTTGGATTTGGCTCGCATTCGCCGGAAGACGACCGTGATATCGAAGCCGTTCATATGCGTCGCGAATCACGACAGGGTCTGTGGACTGAGAGCCTTCGGCTTGCACGCGATATATTTTTGATAATCGTCGTATTCATACTTTTCGGCGTCTTTGCCGTGCAGCCCGTGGTCGTCGAAGGAAGCTCAATGCTGCCGGAACTTCACGACGGCGAACGTCTTCTGGTAAATAAGCTCGTCTATTATAAATTCAAAAGTATTAGTTGGGGACATCTGGAACGCGGCGATATAGTCGTTTTTTGGTTTCCGAACGATCCGGATAAAAGCTACGTCAAACGGATAATTGGCTTGCCGGGCGAAGAAGTAGAGGTTCGAAACGGCAGGGTCTATATAAATGGCACCCAGCTTACCGAAGCGTATCTCGACAGCGAGCACAACCAGTCGCTGCCCACGTTCCCGGCCAAACGGGTGGCGGAACATCACTATTTCGTGATGGGCGACAACCGCGACAATTCGTCCGATTCGCGCTACTGGGGCCTTGTGCCGGAAAAATATATTTACGGCAAAGCATTTTTCCGCTATTGGAAGCCTTCGGAGATCGGATTTCTCGACCACGATGCATATAACAACGTACCGGCTGAGCAGCCGGTTGAGAGTGTTCACACCGCGGACGAAAGTGAAGAACCATAGCGCCGCGGCCAATTAACGAATGCAAAAAGCGATTTTGGTTTTAGAAGACGGACGCACCTTTACGGGTGCGTCGTTTGGCGCCGAAGGCGAGGTATTCGGCGAGATCGTTTTCAACACATCGATGACCGGTTACCAGGAGATCTTGACCGATCCCAGCTACGCCGGACAGATCGTCTGCATGACATATCCGCTGATCGGCAATTACGGCGTTAATGAGGAGGACGTCGAATCACGGCGGCCGTGGGTCGAAGGTTTTATCGTCCGCGAAGCAAGCCCGATCGCCTCTAATTGGCGTTCGACCGAAACACTCGACTCTTATCTAAAGCGAAATAATATTGTCGGCCTCGAGCATATCGACACGCGTGCATTGGTCCGGCACATTCGCGATAAAGGCGCCATGCGGTCTGCGATCTCGACGGCGGAATCTAACCCAAAAAAATTACTTGAAAGTGTTCTCGCATCGCCTGCCATGAAGAACCGCGAGCTCGCGACGTCGGTAACCGTCGAGAAAAATTTCGACTACGCCGCGTCCGGTGAGGCGAAATATCACGTCGTGGCGTACGACTTCGGCGTCAAGACGAACAGCCTGCGCGAATTCTCAAGGTTCGGTTGTCGCGTCACGGTTGTGCCGGCTGATGCGACCGCGGCAGAGGTGCTTGCGCTGGAGCCCGACGGCATTTTTCTCTCGAACGGGCCGGGCGACCCGGCGTCAATGTCGAAGGTCATCGGTGAGATAAAAAAACTGACTGCCGAAAACGTGCCGATGTTCGGAATCTGCCTTGGACATCAGTTGATCGGCCAGGCGTTCGGCGGCGAGACGTTCAAAATGAAGTTCGGCCATCGCGGCGGCAATCAGCCGATCAAAGACCTGACCACCGGCAAGATCGAGATCACTGCCCACAATCACGGCTTTGCCGTCGATGCCGACAGCCTGCCTGCCGACGTCGAGGTCACACACGTCAACCTAAACGACCAGACCGTCGCCGGCCTGCGGCACAAGACGCTGCCTGTCTTCTCCGTTCAATACCACCCCGAATCCGCTCCCGGCCCGCACGATTCCGAGTATCTGTTTGAGCGGTTTATCGAATTGATGAAATAACAATTTAGCGTTCTCAAAGTTCCGAGTGCAAGCTTTAGCTTGTGATCGCGGCGAAGAAACAACTCAAGGGTCGCACTCTGAAAGTAGAAACAACCTAAAGGTTGCACCCTGAGCTGCTACCCAAGAGCCTCGTATTCCGCTTTTGCGGCGGCGAGGGCAGGCATATCGGGGTCGGCGTCCTTCCACATTTCCAGAAACTTTTCGTATTCCGCTATATTTTTGGTCGCCCTTGCCTTGCCCAATTGGGCAAGCGGGTAAATAGGCGAAAGTGGCGCTTCGCCGCGGTTGTTGAGGATCTTGTCAAACTCTCTGATTGCCTGTTTTTTTTTGTTCAATTCCAGATATGCCAAACCTCTGATATATTGCGGGTAGAATTCTGCGGCTTTTTCATAACGTTCGGTGATTTCCAGTTCTTCGATCGCCTCTTTCGCCTTGCCCTGCTGTAAGTAAAGGGCGGAACGAATCATCGGTAGCCATAATTGATTGAGTAAGGTGGCTTTCGGATATTCAGCTTGAAGTTCATCCACAAGAGAATTAGTTTCCGCTGTTTGTCCAGCGACGGCTAAAGCCAGAGCCGCTCTCGTCATTACGTCTTTTCCGCGTTCCAGATTCAAAGCCTTGTTCGTCTGAGTTTTGAGAACGGTCTTCAACTGGCTTTCATCGCCTTTCGGCAATCCTGTCCCATTGCTCCAAAAGACGATTCTCAAGGCTTGTTCAGCGGCAAAGCGGGCGGCTACCTCTTTAGCTCCGTTGAGATTTGCTAAATCAATCGCACGACGGGAGGAATCCTGCGCCGCGCGCCATTTGCCTGTGAATGCCGCCGTGCCCCCTTGCAAATCGAGCGCGAGATATTCTTCCGTGCGACCAGAGAACCATTTCAGATGTTCAGCCATCAACGCCGCGTCTTGTTCGACGAATCCAATGTGAAAAAGTGAAGTGTGAAAAATAAAGCCGTCCAAGTTTCTGCCAAAGGCTTCCCGAAAAGTTTCCCGAGCTTCATCAAAGCGTCCGAGCGGCAAGAGCGATTCTGCCAGATTTGCGTATAAGACGGCGGTTGAGACATTCGCTGAACTCAAAGCATCGCGGCAAACCGCAACCGCCCGCTCGAACTGTCCGAGGCGCATATAACTGTCCGAGAGAGCGGCAAAGGGCGCAACAGAAGAAGTATAAGTCCTGCGCCACAAGTCGAGTGTGGAGATTCCTTTGTCCATCTCGCCCGTTACCAATCTGTAATAAAAAAAGCTGATGCGAAGTTTTTCGTGTTCGCCGACCGAATCTTTCAGCTCAAAGGCTCTGGTCGCATTGTCTTTCGCCAGTTTCCATTGATTCGTATTGCCATAAATCACCGCTAAAGATGTATAGGCTGCAGCAAATTCAGAATCGAATTCCAGCGCTTTTTGATGAAACGGAATCGCTTCCAAGTATTTGCCGCTAAGTGATTGTTCCTGACCTAAAGTAAAAAACTTCAACGCTTCGAACGACGAAGTAGTCAAATCAAGCGGAAGGTCGAATTTTTGAATCGAACTCAAACTTTCGCCGAGCTTTTCCCTGATACCTGTTGCCGCGCGGCTCAGAGCCGCCAGAATTTCCTCTTTATTGTTTGCCTGTTCGTATTCGCGCCCCAGACTTTCGCCCGTGCGGGCGTTGACTGCTTCGAGCGTCAGAAAATAAATTGAACCTAAGTTCGATATGCTGCCCGCAAGATAAGCTTTCAGATTCAGCCGCAAGCACAGTTCTTCTGCCAATTCTCTGGTTACGCGCTCGCCCGTCGAGCGTTTCATCTGCCGCAAGGCGTTTGCGATTTTCGCCTCAGGCGCGATGTCAAGAAACGGCGACTGACCGAGCGAAAAGGCGAGCGCTGTTTTTAAGGTGTGGTCGAAAATCGCCTCGCCCGTGGTGTTTTCGAAATCAGTCAACAGCAGCGAGTCTTTTAGTCCGCCGCCGGAACTGGTCGAAAGCGGCGCACCGGTTTTGCTGCCTTCAAGCCGTGTCGGAACCGCCGTTTGTTCGAGCTTTGCCTCGAGCAGCATCTCGTCGCGAAGATCCTTGAGATCGGTCAGCAGGTCGCGCGTCGTCTGGTACCGCTGATCGCGTTTTTTCTTTAAGGTCTTGTTGACGATCCGCTGCAGTTCTTTTGGCAGATGCGGTGCCGAGTATGCCAATGGCTGAGGCTCGGAATTGAGTATTGCCGAAATGACATCCGCCATCGATTCGCCGGTAAACGGGACCGATCCCGTCAACATTTCGTACAGGACGATGCCGAAACTAAAAATATCCGAGCGGGCATCGATGTTTTTGCCGCGTGCCTGCTCAGGCGACATATAGGCCATCGTGCCCATGACGACTCCGGGATTTGTGTTGACCAGCGTTTTGGTCTCTCCCTCGGCGTCCGCACCGGTTGATTCCGTCAGCTTTGCCAACCCGAAATCGAGGACCTTAACATACCCGTCGGGGCGGACCATTATGTTTTCGGGCTTGATGTCGCGGTGAACGATACCCGCCTGATGCGCGGCGGACAGAGCTTCGGCCGTTTGAACGACGATCGAGAGGATCTCGTCGAAGGTCAGACGCTCTTTCATCCTTTCGCGAAGGGTCTTGCCCTCGATGTACTCGGTCGAAATGTAGTGCGAACCGTCGTGTTCACCGATCTCGTAAACCGTGAGGATGTTCGGATGATTTAGAGCGGATGCGGCCTTGGCCTCTTGCTTGAACCGACCGAGAAGTGCCGAGTCCTTGCTGAATTTTTCGTTGAGAAATTTAATTGCGACCTTGCGGCCGAGTTTGGTGTCGTCGGCGATAAACACGTCGCCCATGCCCCCAGATCCGATCTGCGAGAGCCTTTCATAGTGAGCAAATGAGTCACGCGATTGATCTGACCTATTCATTGATCAACAATAAGTTAGCCTGTGGTTTGATGTGACAGTCAAACATGCTCGAATATTTAGGAGAAACAATAGCAGCAACGCTATCGAGTCGACCGCGTTGCCGACTTTTATGCCGAGCCCTTACTTACGTGCGGGCTACCGAACGATTCCGGCGATGTAAGGTGCGATCACGAGTGAAACGATCGACATCAGTTTGATCAGGATGTTCATCGATGGGCCGGATGTGTCCTTGAACGGGTCGCCGACGGTGTCGCCGGTTACCGACGCTTTGTGCGGCTCCGAGCCTTTGTAAACCATCTCACCGTTTATTAGCACGCCTTTTTCAAAGGATTTCTTCGCGTTATCCCATGCCCCGCCGGCGTTCGACTGGAAGATCCCCATCAGCACGCCCGAAACCGTGACTCCGGCGAGCAGTCCGCCCAGAACTTCGGGTCCGAACGCGAAGCCGACGATGACCGGCGTGATCAACGCGATAGCGCCTGGCATCATCATTTCGCGAAGCGATGCTTTTGTAGAGATGGCGACGCATTTTTCATATTCGGGCTTGGCTTTATATTCCATGATGCCAGGGATCTCGCGGAACTGGCGGCGAACTTCTTGAACCATCTCCATCGCAGCTTTACCTACCGCCTGAATACACAATGCCGAGAAAATGAACGGTATCATTCCGCCGACGAACAGACCTGCCAGGACGTTCGCTTTGTAAATATCTATTCGGTCTATACCCGCGATTCCGACAAATGCGGCAAACAATGCAAGCGAGGTAAGCGCAGCCGAAGCGATAGCGAAACCCTTTCCGGTCGCGGCAGTTGTGTTGCCGACCGCGTCCAGGTTATCTGTACGCTCACGCACTTCCGGAGGTAATTGGCTCATCTCCGCGATCCCGCCCGCGTTATCGGCGATCGGTCCAAAGGCGTCGATCGCGAGCTGCATCGCAGTCGTTGACATCATGCCAGCCGCTGCGATCGCGACGCCGTATAACCCCGCAAAGTAATAGGACGCCATGATGCCGGCGGCCAATGTCAGAATCGGGATCACGGTGGATTTCATGCCGACAGATAAACCGGCGATGATGTTGGTAGCGTGTCCCGTCGACGATTGCTGCACGATCGACATTACGGGCTTCTTGCCCATCGCGGTGAAATATTCCGTCACGACGCTCATTATCGCCCCGACTATGGTTCCGACGACGATTGCGTAAAATACACCGTTTTTATTGAACGTGGTATTCCGCAACGCGATCTGCCCGTCAGGCAACAGCCACATCACGACAAAGTATGAAGCGACCACCGTCAGCAGCATCGAAGACCAATTGCCCAGGTTCAACGCGTTCTGCACGCTCGACTTATCATCTTTGATCGTCACCAGCGCCGTGCCGATAATTGAGAAGACGATTCCCATGCCGCAGATGACCATCGGCAGCAAGATCGGCGACATACCGCCGAAAGCATCGACTACTGTGATCTCCTGTCCCAATACCATCGTCGCCAGTATGGTTGCGACGTACGAACCGAACAGGTCGGCGCCCATACCCGCGACATCACCGACGTTGTCGCCGACGTTGTCAGCGATAGTCGCCGGATTTCGGACGTCGTCTTCCGGAATGCCGGCTTCCACTTTGCCGACGAGATCGGCTCCGACATCCGCTGCCTTTGTGTAAATGCCTCCGCCGACGCGTGAAAATAATGCGATCGATTCAGCCCCTAATGAAAAGCCCGTAAGTACTTCGATCGCTGTCTTCACTTGATTTGCGCCTAAGCCCGCAAACACGGATAGGAGCACGATAAAAAGTCCGCCCAAACCCAAAACCGCGAGTCCGGCAACGCCGAGTCCCATAACCGTCCCGCCCGTGAAGGACACTTTCAATGCCTGCTTCAAGCTCGTGCGGGCCGCCTGTGTTGTGCGCACGTTCGCTTTTGTCGCGACCTTCATTCCGATGAACCCGGCAGTGGCAGAAAATACCGCACCAATGATGAACGCGACGCAGATCAACCAACTCGAGTGGATCTCTCGACCGTTAACTTGATGGACAGTTCCTGAGTAGGCCAATAATACGGCTGTAAATAAGACAAATATGCTTAGCACTCTCCATTCGGCTTTCAAGAATGCCATTGCGCCGTCGGCAATGTAGCCAGCCAACTCTTGCATCTTCGGGTCGCCGGCATCCTGCTTGGTGACCCAAGCCGATTTGATCGCCATTACGATCAAACCCAATATCCCTAAGGCGGGAGCTAAATAAATAACGTAACTGTTCATATGTTCTTATTTGTTGTCTTCGCGTGATTTCCGAAAACAAACAACATGATATAACTCGGTAAAATCGCGACTACAAACTGATCCAATACTGCTGCGAATCTCAAAACTATTGATTATCAAATACTTGCCGTCATTTAACAAATAACCAGCAGCAAATTGTGGCCCTTTTCGCGAGATTGCATCCAGCAGGGTCCTCATAAATAGAGGCCCGCGAATGTCTATAATCGTGGCCCCTGTTTTTGCTTCCGCGAGATTTAATCGCAACGCCACTGCCCGTTCACACGTTTCACAAAGCTGCCGTCAGTTCCCGCATTTCCCTGGGTGCAGATCCCGCTCGATCCGCGGCGACAGTCTTTACAATAGAGGAAGGCTCCGTCGGATACTTTCGGCCGCCCGTCTGATCCTGTTGCCCATGCAGTAATGTCGCGAAAGGTGATATTCGGATCGTACTGCATCAAGCCGTCGGCGATCTGAACGTTGTAGCCGAAGAGATTGGGCCGTCCTTCGATTCGGTTGGTACCGGAACCTTCCGGGGGGCGGCCCGTCTGAAACATAACTCGTCCGCCGGTAATACCCGGATTCGTTACAAATTTTCCGGCCTCAACACACGCACTCGGAAGTACATTCGGATCCTGGCAAAACCGGTCGCCGGTGGAAGTGATCAGTACCTCGGGATCCGCCTGTATCGTGCGTGCGCCGTAAACGTTGCCGTTCGAAATAAAATTCACGCGGCCATGTAATTCGACCTTGTCGCTAAAACCGCCGCCGACGACCGTTATCATCACGGAAGATACCGAGCCGGCGGGATTTGTATAGATGCTCCGCTTTCCCCGTTCGGAACCCGAACTGATAAGCGTGATCGAAGTTGCGAAATCGATATTGAGAAACGTTCCCCCAATGTGGTCGTCGTAACTGCCGCCGCCGCCGAAAGTGTGTTCGATCAGCACCGATCCCGAACGCTGAAGCCGAATGCCGTCGCCCGGCGGTGCAAAGTTCGCGAGATAATTGAAGACCGCATTCGTTATCTTCCAGTCTGAGTTAAAAGTGTTGACCCAGATACCGGTGCCGTTGTTGACGAAGTTTACGTGGTCGACCTTCACGTAATCGAACTGCCAGCTCGTGCAGCGCTGTTCTTTTTCGTTGCAGCGGTCCTCGTTGGAGTTGTGAACATAGATCGCCCGGTCCAGGTTCTGCAGCGTTAGGCTTTCAAATCGAAATATCTGACTCGTGTTCGACGCTTCCGCGCCGGTTCGCGGGTCAACTGTCCATTTTCCCATTGCCTCGATGCCGTAATTGCCGCGATTACTTCGCTTGGCCTCGCCCAGTAGCTCAGAATTCCCGACAAGCTCGAGGTTTTTGATAGTGATGTTATTCGTGCAGCCCCCGATACGAAAGATCGATTGGTTCTCGTTTCGCAGCCTGATTCGTGTCGAAACTGTCTTATACGGCATATCGGAGCCGACAGTCGACTGGCTTGAGGTCGTGCCCTGTACGATGATCCCGGACGGCAGAGTGATCGCATTGTAGTCGGGATCGCGACGGCTGCCGTCGAGTGTTCCGACAACGTAGTCGCCGTCGGGGAAATACAGCGTACCGCCCTGTCGTGCGGCGATATACTGGATGGCATTTCTAATTGTTTTCGTATAATCGGCCGGTTCGGAATGCTCGTATTTGACGGCTGACTGCGGATAGTAGGTCACAGGTCGAAAATCTTTTACGTTGTAAAAGCCGCTTTCGCTTGTGAGGGCAGGCCAAAGGTACGATGCACCGTTTTTCAGCTTGATCTCATACATATCCTCGCTGCCCGTAAAGCACCATTTGCCGTAACCGTTCGGGGTGACCTGATTACCACGAACCGCGCCGCCCCCACAGGCTTTCAGATTACCGGCGGGCGTTTGCAGATTGGTTCCGGCAACATAAACGTCGATCACGTTCATTCCGCCCGAAGACGGAAGCCAGGTGATCGAGCACGAAGCACTGTCGTTTGCGTCGAGGCTAAACGAATAGCCCTCGAATTGCTTCTGTCCACACACCGCCGCCGCAAACGAGATCAAGGCAAAAATAATTCCATATATCCGCACTTTGCTTTCGTCCATAACCGATTTATCCTCCAAATTGTCCTGTCGAATTAGTTTGAGTTTATCAGCAACAGCCGCCGTCGACAGAATGCAGCCCGCGATAAGAATTTACGATGCAAACGTTGAAGGTGACATCGACCGTCCGCGAAGAGATGATCGATGTTACGTCGGACGTCCAAAAGATGCTCGATGACAGATCGGCGGCGGACGGCATTTGCGTCCTTTTCACACAGCACACGACATGCGGCCTGACCATAAACGAAAACGCCGACCCCGATGTCCAAAGCGATATGCTCGGTTTTCTTCGCGAGCGTATTCCTCAATACAAACCCGAGTTTCGACACTTCGAACATAATTCCGATGCGCACATTAAATCGTCGCTTGTCGGTTCGAGCGTCACGATACCGATCTCGCAGGGCAAGCTGATGCTCGGACGATGGCAGGGAATTTATCTTTGCGAATTCGACGGGCCTCGCGAACGAACGGTGCTTGTAATATTCAGATAAATTCGATGACCGCGACGGCGATTTTGGGGTATATTAGCGAAATGCCAACAATAGATCCGAGAGTCGACGAATACATCGCTCGTTCGGCCGAATTTGCAAAGCCGATACTGATGCATATTCGCAAGGTCGTGCACAAGGCATGTCCCGACGTTGTCGAGACCATGAAATGGAGCTTTCCGCATTTCGATCACAAGGGAATGTTCTGCAGCATGGCCTCGTTCAAAGCACATTGCGCATTCGGTTTCTGGAAACAAACTCTGCTCGAGAAGGACGCCTTTCCCGCGCAGAAGACGGCGATGGGAAGCTTTGGCCGCATCACTTCTCTTAAAGACCTGCCTAACGACAAGGTGCTGACGGACATTGTTCGCCACGCGGTTGAACTTAACGAAAAAGGAATCAAGATTTCTAAAAAGCCTGCCGACAGCAAGAAGGAACTTGTCGTCCCGGATTATTTGACCAATGCTCTGAAGGCGAACAAAGCGGCGCGCGAGACCTTCGATAATTTCCCATATAGTTGCAAGAAGGAATACGTACAATGGATCACCGAAGCCAAGACCGACGCAACCCGAGATAAGCGGCTTGCCACGACACTCGAATGGCTCGCGGAGGGAAAGCGTCGTAATTGGAAATATGAGAACTGTTGAATCTTGAAAGGAGAACCAAAATGATCGGAGTGAAGCCATACATATCGTTTTCCGGGAATTGCGAAGAAGCGATGAATTATTATAAAGATTGCCTCGGCGGGCAGATCCTCGGTATCGAGCGATACGGCAATTCGCCGATGGGCGGCAGCGGCGACCCCAACAAGATCATGCACTGCGTGCTGAAGGTCGGCGATACCGTGATCATGGCCGCTGACAGCATGTCGCCCGAACACGCAACGACGATCGGCAACAATATCTCGCTGGCGGTCGGTATCGACAGCGTGGAAGAAGCTGAAAAGATGTTCGGCAAGTTGTCGAATGGCGGAAAGGTAACGACGCCGCTTCAGGAAACGTACTGGGCGGCCCGTTTTGGAATGTTGACAGACAAATACGGCATCAATTGGATGTTCAATTGCGAAAAGCCGCACGGCGCAATGCCCGATAAAGCATAACAACCGACAAGGAAAAGGCGACTACTTTATGACCGAACCAATTCTTGTGGCGAAAAAAGACACCGCCGAATTTTCGCTTCTTACGCAGATGGCCAACCGTCACGGCGTTATCACCGGCGCGACCGGAACGGGCAAAACCGTCACGCTGCAACGAATGGCCGAAGGGTTTAGCCAACGCGGCGTGCCCGTATTTATGGCGGATATCAAAGGCGATCTGACAGGCGTGAGCCAGCCGGGCGGCGGTAATCCGAAGGTCGACGAGCGAAATAAAATGCTCGGGATCGACAACCCGGCGTTCGAAGGAAGTCCGGTGACGCTTTGGGATGTTTTCGGAAAACAGGGCAGTCCGCTGCGGGCGACCATTTCGGAAATGGGACCGCTGCTTATCGCTCGCTTACTGCAGTTAAATGACACGCAGGAAGGCGTGCTGGCGCTCGCATTCAAGATCGCCGACGAGAACGGCCTGTTGTTGCTTGATCTCAAAGACCTGCAGTCGCTTATGCAATTTGTCGGTGAGAATGCCGACGAATTTACGCTCAAATACGGCAATGTCTCCAAGGCGTCCGTCGGAGCCATACAACGCGGTCTTCTGCAGATCGAGCAGCAAGGCGGCGCACAATTCTTCGGCGAACCGGCGGTGAAGCTCGACGATTTTATTCAGACGGTCACCGGACGGGGCGTGCTTAACTTGCTCGCAGCCGATCAACTGATCAATTCGCCGAAGCTCTATTCGACTTTTCTTCTCTGGATATTGTCGGAGCTTTTCGAAACCTTGCCGGAGGCCGGCGATCTCGACAAGCCGAAGCTAGTGTTCTTTTTCGACGAGGCTCACCTTCTATTTACCGACGCTCCGCCGGCGCTGGTTGAAAAGGTCGAGCAGGTCGTCAGACTGATCCGTTCGAAAGGCGTCGGCGTTTATTTCGTGACGCAAAATCCCGCCGACATCCCGGAAAAGGTACTCGCTCAGCTCGGTAATCGTGTGCAACACGCGCTCAGGGCATACACACCGCAAGAGCAGAAAGCCGTCCGCGTCGCCGCCGAGACATTTCGCCCGAACCCGAAGGTGAAGGTCGAACAAGCGATCACCGCGCTCGGCGTCGGCGAAGTGCTCATCTCGCTGCTCGACGAGAAAGGAATTCCGACGATGGTCGACCAGGCGTTTGTCGTCCCGCCTGTTGGCCACATCGGGCCTATCACGTCGGAACAACGCACCGAGCTAATGCGTACTTCACTCGTGGCGGGGCAATACGAAACCGTGCTCGACCGCGAATCGGCATTCGAAATTCTCGAGAAAAAGACTGAGGAAAAACAGCTTGCACAGGTTGCATCGGACGCCGCTGCGGCGACAGCAAAAGAAGAAGCAGCGGCTGCAAAAGCGGCGCACTCCAGCAGCCGTTCCGATTCGATGATGGAAGCACTGGGCAAGAGCATGGTGCGCTCGGTCGGAAGCTCGATCGGGCGGCAGGTCACGCAATCGATCCTTCGCGGTGTGCTCGGCGGCATTCTTGGCGGCGGTTCCAAACGAAAAAGCAGTTGGCCCTAACGGACAAAGAGCACCAAGACGCCGCCGAACGCGCGGCAGCATCTGTCGGCCGCAGGCTGTCGCGGCGGGTCGAGCGTCCGCGATCCGACGAAATGAAAAAGGACTGGTCGACTTTTACAAGGCGCATTACGGCTAACTCGACCACGCGAGCGATTTACAACGCGTGGACTATTCCCGACCAGATCGAAAAGTGGTTTTTGTCTAAGGCTCGCTTTACGACACGCCTTCGCGAAGAGCGGCCGACATCCGAACGCGCCGCCGCCGGCGACAAATATGCGTGGGAATGGCATGGATATGCAGACGGCTCGCCCGAGAGCGGCACTGTTCTCGCGGCTAACGGCCACGACTTTTTCAGTTTCACTTTTGCCGATGAAAGCATCGTCGAAGTTTTGATCCGCAGCGAAGACGGCGAAAAGATAGTCGAACTTACTCAGAAGAATATTTCGCCCGACGAGAACCTTCACATATTCATCGGATGCGGCGAAGGCTGGACATTTTATCTCGCGAATCTGAAATCATTTCTCGAGGGCGGCATCGATCTCCGCAACAAAAACGACAAAATCAAGAGCGTGATAAATTCATAAAATCGCATGGCTATCGACTGCACATTACTTTTGGTGGGAACCGGTAAAGGAGCTTTTGTTCTTCGCGGCACGCCGGGCGGCAATTGGGGCATTGACGGACCATTTTTTCCGGGCCGCTCGGTGTATTCGATGATGCTCGACACACGAGGCGGCCGAAACCGCATGTGGGCGGCCGCACAGAGCATGCATTGGGGCGCCGAGCTCGTCCGCAGTGACGACATGGGCGTGATGTGGGATATGCCCGAGGAAATGCGTGTGAAATTTCCGGAAGACACCGGTGCCGCGCTCGAAAATATCTGGCAGATCGCAGCCGCTGCTGATGACGATACTTTGTATTGCGGCACGGCCCCGGCAGCGCTGTTCAAGTCGGTTGACGACGGCGACAATTGGTCGCTGGTTCGCGGGCTGTGGGATCATCCGCACCGCGAACAGTGGTCGCCCGGTTTTGGCGGATTGTGTCTGCATACGATCGTTACGGACGAAGACGATCCAAAGAAAATGAAGATCGCGATCTCGACGGGCGGTGTCTATCAAACGGATGACGGCGGCGATAATTGGAACGTGACCAATACCGGCGTGAAGGCTTATTTTTTGCCGGATCAATACCCGAAATTCGGCCAGTGTGTTCATAAGATCGCACGCCATCCGGACAAAAAGGAAACGCTGTTTTTGCAGAATCATCACGGCGTTTATCGCAGCCGCGACGACGGAAATTCCTGGCAGGAGATCGAAAGCGGGCTGCCGTCAAATTTCGGTTTCGGCATCACGGTTTCAAAGCCGGGCGATGTCTTTATCGTTCCGCTTGAGGCCGATGCGGTTCGGTATACTTGCGAAGGGAAACTAAGAGTGTATAGAAGCAGCGACGAAGGCGACACTTGGGAAGCATTGACGAACGGCCTGCCGCAGGAGAATACATACGAGGTGATCCTTCGCGACGCCTTGACCGCTGATACGAGCGCCGGCGGCGGCGTTTATTTCGGAACGCGCAACGGTAAGCTATACGGCTCATCGGACAACGGCAGTGCATGGCAGCTCATCGAAAATTCGCTGCCGGAAATTCTATGCGTAAAGGCGTACGCAAGCGGGTGAATTATAAATGAATTACAAGATCTATCTCAGCGGGCATCTCAAGGAATTCAGCAACGGGCAGATCGAGATCGGCGTTGCCGGAAATCATAAAACCGTCGGCGACATCCTCTCATCTTTATGGCGTGAACACCTCAGCCTCCGCGACCGCATCCTGACCGAACAAGGCGATATCCGCCCGCACGTCAATATCTTCTACCACGGCCAGGACATCCGCCGCCAACATGGCCTGCAGACACACCTCGACGCCGGCAGCGAACTGCATATCTTTAATGCCGTCAGTGGTGGTTGAGTAAACAGGTAATAACTACACACTCGAGGTACTTAGAATCAGCTCTGAAAACGAACCTGATTGAGTAGTATTGTTTGACAATACTACTGCGTTACGTTAGTATTTGATATGTCGATTCGTTCCTTCATATGCAGCGAGACGGAAGCGTTATTTGAGGGGCGACGCATCAAACGGTTCGTGAATATTGAATCCGTCGCGATGCGCAAGTTAGCTATGCTGAATCGTGCTGAAAGACTGGACGATCTCAGGGTGCCGCCCGGCAACCGGTTGGAAAGCTTGAAAGGCAGGCGCTCGGGGCAATTTAGTATTCGTGTTAACGATCAGTTCCGCATCGGCTTCGTATGGGAGCCGGAAGGCCCGAAGAATGTCGAGATCGTCGATTATCATTAACGGAGAAAGATCATGCGTAAAATTCCTTACCCGCACCCCGGTGAAATTCTTCTTGAAGAATTTCTGAAGCCCATGGGCATCACGCAGTATCGTTTGGCCAAGGAGATCGGTGTCCCACAGCGGCGTATCGGAGAGATCGTGGCTGGGACTCGCGCGGTGACGCCCGACACCGGACTCCGATTGTCGCGGTTCTTTGGAATGTCGGAGAATTTCTGGATCGGCCTGCAACTGGACTATGTGGCAGCCAAAACCAAAGATTCCCTCGCCAAAACGCTCGCGAAGATCAAGCCTTGGTCAAAAGATGAACTCAGCGCCGCATGATGAA
This sequence comes from Pyrinomonadales bacterium, assembly GCA_038254305.1. Lineage (GTDB taxonomy): Bacteria > Acidobacteriota > Blastocatellia > Pyrinomonadales > Pyrinomonadaceae > OLB17. The sequence goes on along the minus strand of JBBSGG010000002.1, from coordinate 288 downwards.
GACTCTGACCTCGATATCGCTCTCACCGCGCAGCGAGAAAGTTCTCGACGCAATCCGAAATAAAGTGTTTAGCCTTTGTGCTTGGATGTATAATCTGCGTATGAAAAAACTTCCAAACGCGATATTACTTCTTCTAGGTCTCGCAGGCTTTGCATTTGGCGGTTCTACTCCTTATTTTGCAGTGGCTCACGTTAGAAAAGGGAAAGACTTTCATTTCCCGATCTTAAATGTTCGCCGTAACTCGCGGGTCGAAACAAAGATCAACCAACTTCTTCAACTGTCAGAATT
>JBBSGG010000001.1:0-139947 GCA_038254305.1 Pyrinomonadales bacterium | reverse complement strand
ATGCCCGGTTCAGCACTTCCTGCACGTCGGCCGTTACGTCACGACGTGCGTCATAATCCTGGCGCAGACTCGTTGCGGCGCTTTCGAAATCGGTTATGAATTCCGCAATGCGATCTTCACGGTTTGATCCATTGATCGGGCTCCGGTCAATAGAGGCCTGAGTGTAACTTCTGAATTGCGCGGTTTTGGTGTCCAGGCGAATTATTAAGTTTCGCGTCCGATAGGTTGAGGTGCGGGCTCTTCTGGTCTGGGCAAACGCTCCGCTTACAAGTGTTAGTGCGAAAAGTGCCGACATCAGCACGAGCCGCCTCGATAATATTTTTCTCATTGTTTTGGTGCTCCCTTAATCGTAATCGAATTTTACGGGGAAAGCGTAATTATACGTATCACTACGTACCTAATGAGGAAGCAAGCACTATGCCATAGACCCATGAAACCCTATCCAATAGATATTTTTTGGCCTAGCGGGTTCGGCCTTTGCCAGCCTGCCGCATACTTCGTATACATTCGATACGTTCAAACACCTTTCCTTTCCGGTGGATTGGCATCATAATTGCTAAAATCAGCGGAAGTATATCGATTCATTTTTAAACAGGAGATCAATATTTATGTCCGAAGAAAACGGAACAGGCAACAATCTTATCTGGGCAGTCACAACGATAATTATCGTAGCTCTCATCGCCGGCGCGCTTTATTACAGCGGCTTTCTCAACAGTGCGCCGCGGAAACAGAATGTCGACGTGGAAGTGAAGGTTCCCGCTGCGACAAATCCTCGTTAGAAATAATTCGAGAGAAACAATTCGAGAGAAACAATTCGAGAGAAACAATTCGATACAAAAAGAAGATCCTCGCCAAGCGGTGAGGATCTTCTTTTTGCTTAGAAGCGGTCAAATGCGATCTTCGAGATTGTGCCGTTTGATCATGCCGTACAACCGCGGCCGATACAGTCCTAAAAGGTTTGCTGCTGCTTGTTTGTTTCCTCGCGTTCGCTTTAGTGCAGCCAGGACTACGCCGCTTTCCAGATCATTAAAAATGTCCTTTTGCTCTCCGCCGTCGACCGGATCCGGGAGTTTGTTGACAATAAACTTGCCGATCTCCTGAAACATTTCCTCACCCGAGAGATTGGGGTCGAGGTCGGGGCCGCGTGATGCGTAATCGAAAGAAGGCATCGATCCAAAATTCGCTTGAGGAATTCCTTCGGTGGCTGCGCCCGCGGCGGCGACGACCGACATCGGCACGTCTTGGACTGCGGGAGCACCCGGAATATTCATCGAGTTAATACGACCGGTCTTACTTAGCAAAACGGCACGCTCGATCACGTGCTGAAGTTCACGGACATTTCCCCGCCACGTGTAATTCAGCATCTGATTATAGGCATTCTGAGTGAATTCCAGATCCTTTCGTTTGTATTTGTCTGAGTAAATCTGCAGAAAATGCTCCGCGAGCATCGGCACATCTTCCATCCTGTCGCGAAGCGGCGGTATCTCGATCTCGATCGTATTAACGCGGTAATAGAGGTCTTCGCGGAGATTCCCTTCTTTGATAGCTTCGAACGGGTTGCGATTCGTCGAACATATCAATCTAAAATCCGCGTCCTGCGGCTTGTCGCTTCCGACGCGGTAATACACCTTTTCCTGCAGCACCCGAAGAAGTTTCGGCTGAAGGTCGATCGGCATCTCACCGATCTCGTCGAGCAACAGGCTTCCGCCGGAGGCCTGCCCGATAAAACCTATCTTGTCCGAATTTGCACCGGTGAACGATCCTTTTATATGGCCGAATAGCTGGGATTCGATGAGGTCCTTCGGCAATGCGGAGCAGTTCACTTTAACGAACGGCTTTCCCGACCGATGGCTTTTGTAGTGTATCGCGTTGGCGATCACTTCTTTACCGGTGCCTGATTCACCGAGTATCAGAATATTCGCGTCAGACTCGGCGACGCTTTCGATCATCTCGTAGATGTTCTGCATCGAATGCGCGCCGCCGATGACGCCCTCATACGATGTTCGGCTCGACAGGCGCCCGCGAAGCTCCTGGATCTCAGCCGCTTGACGCTGGTTGATCTCAGACTGCTTTTTCGCGTCGACCGCATTTCGGATCACAACAAGAAGCTTTTCGAAGTCGACCGGTTTCACGATGTAATCTCTCGCGCCGACACGGATCGCCTCAACGGCTTTCTCGGTCGAATCGTCGCCAGTAACTAGGATGATCTCCGTCTGAGGTGCCAATTCCTTCGACCGACGCACCATCTCTATACCGTTAATGTCGGGAAGGTTGAGGTCCGTAAGGATGACCTCGAATTCACCGTCCCGCACAAAATCCAGACCTTTAGCGCCGTTTTCGGCGGTTGTCACTTCGAAACCCTCAGAACGAAGCTCAAAAGTGAAAAGGTCTAATGTCACCTTGTCATCGTCAATAACAAGTGCTCGATCGGCCATAGTTTCTCCTGATGGTGGAAATGCTTATAAACTGTGAAGTTAGATTGTATCAAAAGCGAACGAATGCGCGGCGGAATTATCGAATTATTTATATAGAAACAGATCGGCGGGCCCGTTTTAACCCGCCGTTCTCAGGCGTTCACGCCTCCCCGAAGCAGTCTGGGTCCATCGTCCGATAAAGTATCCGCCGTTTGCTAAGCAACGCCAGTCAGGGCGGCAGAAGGGGTTTTTGTCATGTCCCCAACCGATACCTCTCAAGCCGGCCGACAAATTCCTGATGTGCCTTGAAAGATTCAGGCCGTTCCACTGAAAACGGCCTGCCGATCTTATGCGCCGCATTCTGGGAAGAATCGGCACGGGCAAGGATCCGAAACTTCATAGCATTTTGTCTGTCCACGCTTCCCATCCTCGAGGATCGAGGACCGTGCGGGCGCGGCGGCGGCGCGGCATCTTGCCCTTGGGTTATTTTTTTTGACCTTGGATTATTTCGTTTGGCATTGCACCCTCCTTGTCAGAAATCTATTTACAAACATATGGGCAACGATTATGCCAAGCGAACGAACGTGCCCAAATCAGCGATCTCGAGGTAAATGCTCGTTTTTTATTTAAAAACCATTAGGAGGCGCCGCTTAAGTGTATCGTTTGATTACACAGCGACATCGCTGAATTCGTGCTGAGTTCATCTGTTATGAGGCTGTCTTCAGCGTATCGAATTCGTACTAAAACTTAACAGATGTTGGTAGCGGTCAATCTCTCAAAGTATTGAAACAACGGTATTAACAGCGATTTTGTACTTTGGCATAAGAATTGAGTCTTGTCAGGCTGGAAGCCTGGTCCGAACATTTAAAAAGGGAAGGAGAATCGAGATGTTAGAAACAATTGCAGTAATTTTATTGGTATTATGGTTGTTGGGCTTTTTGACGGGTGCAGGCGGAGTTGGCGGTCTTATCCACATCCTTTTGGTGTTGGCGATCGTGATCTTCGTGATTCGTTTATTGACAGGACGTCGAACGGTCTAAAGGACTAGCGCACTTACAAGCTCTCAATTTGCTAAAATAAACCTCGTTACATTGGTGACGAGGTTTATTTTGTCTTAATCTATCTCTATCGCGCGGCAAGGTCATTCCGCTTCGAGTTGCCGCCGAATATGAAGAAACCACCCCTTTCTACCTCACCAATTCCCGCGTCGTCTCTCAGTGGCGCCGATGTTGCAGCGATCTTTAATGATGCATTCGATTTCTTCGGAACTTTGGAAGTCAACGGAAAGGTTAGCCGATTATCCGGCCGCATCTTCGAACAAACCAAAATAGATCCGCAAACGCTGGCCGGCCAGAAATTTCACGAGACCGTTTTCTGGCAGACGGGCATCGATTCCGCGGAGGCATTGCGGGCTGCAATAACAAAGGCCGGGACCGGCCAAGAAGTTCAGCTCAATCTCCCTTTTCGCTTAAATTCGGATGAAAACGTCTGGATCGACATATCTCTGCGGCCGCTTTTAGATAACAGCAGGAAACACGGCGTCTTTATCGCCGGGCGGCGGCAGTATGCCGCGACGAATTCGTCTGCCCTGGAGGAAGAAAAGTGGCCGGAATTTTTGGCTGCCGCGGAAAATGCCGATATCGGCTTATGGATCTGGGACTTTGCGGACGATAAAATATATTGCACGCCGCGGTGTAACGAGTTGTTGAATATCGCTCCCGGCGCCCAGCTCACGTCGGCTGCTTTCCTGGATGCAGTGCATGCTGATGACCGAGCGGCCGTCGAGGCGTTCCTGACGCGGGACTGCGAAAGCGGAAGCAAATATCGCGAAGAGTTTCGCGTAGTATTCGGCGACGATTCTATCGAATGGATATCCGCTGATGGCATTTGTATTTCAGGCGCCGACCGCAAAACGCAGCGTTTGACGGGCATATTGCGGAACGTCACGGAACGGAAATCGGCCGCGATCGAAGTAGCTCAGGTTTACGAGAGAGAAACGAAAGCTCGTGACGAAGCAGTCGATGCAAACCGAGCGAAAGACTTCTTTTTAGCTTTTGTTTCGCACGAGCTGCGTTCGCCGCTCAATGCGATTCTGGGATGGTCAAAGATCCTCCTGACAAAGCAGGTCGACGACGAAACGCGAACGAACGCGCTGCAGACGATCGAGAAGAGCGCCCGATTCCAGACCAAACTCATCAATGATCTCGTCGATTCCGCTCGTGTCGCGTCGGGAAAGCTGCGGTTGGAGTATCACGCAGTCAATCTTTACGAGATCGTAAACGCCGCGTTCCAGGCTCAAACGCCTGCAGCGGCCGCTCACAGTATTGAATTCAATTTCGTCTCGGAGAGCGACAATATTCCGATATTCGGCGATGCCAGTCGTTTGCAGCAAGTTTTCGGCAACCTGTTGTCGAATGCCGTAAAATTCACGCCCGATGGCGGAAGCGTGTCCCTCGAACTTCGCACTGAAGGCGGAAATGCGATCGTTACGGTATCCGACACTGGTCAGGGCATCGAAAAAGAAGCGCTTCCCAATATCTTTCGGCAATTTTCACAGGGTGATATAAGTCAGGCAAGAACGAATTACGGCCTCGGCTTAGGATTATCGATCGTTAATATTTTGGTCGCAAAACACGGCGGGATCGTCGTTGCGGAAAGCGCGGGTTTGAACCTCGGTTCGAAATTTACTGTTACGATACCTTTGTCATTCACGAAAGGCGGCGAGCCCGAGGATACGAAGCAGGCCGCCTCACTCGGTAACCGGCCACTGGCCGGAATTCGTATACTTGTCGTCGAGGACGATATCGACTCGCGCGAAGTACTCCACCTTTTTCTGGAACAGAGCGGCGCCGCGGTGCAAAGCACTGATTCCGCAAAGTCGGCACTTGAGGTTCTGTCTTCGCAGGCGGACGCGCGTCCTGACGTTATCGTTTCCGATCTGGCGATGCCCGACGAAGACGGCTACATACTGATGGCAAAGATCCGCCGCCTTTCCGCCATCGAAGGCGGAGAGATACCTGCGCTGGCCCTCAGTGCATTCGCGACATCGGAAAGCAAAAAGCGGGCACTTGAAGCCGGCTTTTCAAAGTATGAAACGAAGCCGTTCGAGCCGGATCTGCTGATTTCCGATATTCTCGAGATTGTAGGAAACAAGGCGGGTGCAGGCGCTTAGTTGTCGAAACGCGATTCGAATACACCGCCGATCCGTATGCCATTTTCGACAGTAAGTCGCGGATAAGTTCGGTGTTCGGCATCGAGCGTTACGGCGTCAAGAGCGATCTCGACTTTGGCAATAGATTCCTCGCTGCCCTCGATCTCCATATATTCTCCGAACGACAGTACGTCCAGCGCAATTTCGGCTTCAAAGAGCGTCCAGATCGAGCGCCGTTTTTCGTAGATGCACGCCGGGACCAGGCCGAGCTCGAAAACGATTTGGCGTATCGCGTCGCCATCCGATACTTCGGTTTCGTGTTCCATCTGTATTTTGATATCGGACTCGGCGGCAATGCGTCGTTTTAAGGTCAACAACGTCGTTTCCGCGGTTTTTCGAATGCGTAAGATCCCCGGCCTTCCCGTGAGCGCCGACAGGTCGAAGATCACATTTTCCTCGAATTGATCGCCTTCAAAGACGGCTCCCGAAAGCTGCAGTCTCGAGGTGATCGCGCTGCGAGCGCCTGCCCCGAGCCGATATTTCTTTTCCAATTCGATCGCCATTTTCTATATGGTCGTCAGGCTTGTCTGATCCATTTCCAAACCTCGGGAATCGTCGCCCGCTTTCCATACATCAACATTCCGACGCGATAGACGCGCGATGTCAGCCAAACAAGAAATACGATCGCAACCGCGTTGATCAGCATCGAAAGCGCTATCTGCCAAAGCGGGGGCATTTCGGCGAGTATTCGCACCGGCATGGTGATCGGAGCAAAGAAGGGCGCGATCGATGCCCAGAACGACAAGCTCGAATTCGGGTCGCGAATCACCGCAAAGCTGAGATAAAAACCGATCAGTAATATCATGATCGGCGGGAATGCAAATTGGCCGCCTTCCTGGACAGTCGTCACCATCGAACCGATCAGTGCAAAGATCGAGGCGTATATAAAAAACCCGAGTAAAAAGAAAATTAGAAAATAGAGGATCATCAGCGGCGAGATCGACGGGATCGAATCAACAATATCTTCGCCGCCCAGCCGCGCGGCAAGAAGCCCGATCAGAACGGTTGCCGTGCCGATCCAGATGGCAAGCTGCGTCAGCCCCGCAAGACCTACGCCGACCAATTTTCCGAGCATCAATTCGAATGGCCGCGCTGACGAGAATAAGATCTCGGCTATGCGTGTTTCTTTTTCCTCGACGACGGCGCCCATGATTGCCTGCCCGTAGATCGCGAGCGTGATGTAGATCATCAGGCCGATTATGAACGAAGCGACCATCACACCCGACGTGTCCTTTTCCTCGCCCTTCTCGTTTATTCCTTTGGCATCGAGCTCGACGTCGCTGCTTAGCTGATCGAGTTTTTCTTCGCTGATGTTCGCATCCGCGAGCCGCTGCGAACGCACCGCATCGTTGAGCGCATCGCGGAAAGTTTCGCCGGACATAATATCGCCCGCCTTTCGCGAGCGGTATTCGAATGTTGCACCGGCGGCGTAGATGTCGCGCGGGATGATCAGATACGCTTCGATATCGCCGTGAAGTATTTTTTCGTTGAGATCGCGGCGAAGCTCGTCCCCCGTATTTGCGTCGGGCGGATAATCGACGAATATAAAACTCTCTACGAATTGTTTGGAGCTTTGCTCCATTCGATCGCTTTGCGACGTGCTGAATTTTGCCGAGTCTTCGGCGGCGCGTTTAGCTTTGGCCAGCATCTTGTCGCTGGAGAGATTGGCTTTGAGTCGAGGGCCGATCTTTCCAGCGGGGTCGACGATCGCGATTCGGGTCGGCTCGCCTTTGATCGAAAAAATGACAGCTGGGACTATCGCAAAACAGGCCGCTAAAAAAGGCAGCAGGAGTGTGGCGATCAGGAATGACCATTTTAGAACGACCTTTTTATACTCATGCCTTACGACAGCAAAGAATTTTCTCATCTCGCGCCTCCGACTTGGTCGATAAAGATATCGTTGAGACTTGGTTCGATCTCTTCGAATTTCGAGATGGCGGCGCCGCTGTCTATCAGCCGTCCCAGCAATGCGCCGGATTCCGCTCCGGGTGCAAGTTCGATCTCCTGCTCGTCCGCATGTTGGGTCACTCTCGCTACTAACGATGTATCAGAAAGCACATCGCCGCCGCCCGAAACCCGGAGCGCGATGAGATTCCTTCCAAAGCTTTCTTTCACTTCGCGCAGCGATCCCGCGAGCACCTTTTTCGAACGATTGATCAGCAATATATCGCTGCACAGCCTTTCCGCCGTTTCCATCAGGTGCGTGGAAAAGATGATCGTCTTTTCGGTGGACTTAAATTCACTCAACACGTCTATCATAAATTCCACATTCACTGGATCGAGCCCCGAAAAAGGTTCGTCCAGTATCAGCAGATCCGGGTCATGCAGAACGGTCGAAATGAACTGAACCTTCTGCTGCATACCTTTCGAGAGATCTGTCGTTTTTTTCTTCTTCCATTCGGACAGGTTCATCCGGTCGAGCCAAAAATCGATTCGCTTTTCGGCCTCGGCTCCGGAAAGGTCCTTTAGGGCAGCAAAATACCGCAATTGGTCGACGATCTTCATTTTCTTGTAGAGGCCCCGCTCTTCCGGCAAATAGCCGATGCGGTCCTGAAGTTTCGCGGACATTCTTTCGCCGAAAAGCTGTATCCGGCCTGAATCCGGTGCGGTGATACCTACGATCATCCTGATCGTCGTTGTTTTGCCGGCTCCGTTCGGGCCGAGAAATCCAAACACGCGTCCCGCCCGAACGTTGAAGCTCAGGTCGTCGACCGCGATAAAATCGCCGAACCTTTTTGTGACATTTTCGACTGTGAGTGTCGGGTCGAGGTCATTCATAAAAAATTGGCAGCGAGAAGCAGAACACGCCCGAATATTTCGGATGATGATACAACATTTCCGGAACCCGATGTCGCAACCCGAAGGTAAAGCGGACGCGCTTTCGATATTGAACAATGCCTGAAGAATTAAGAATTTCCGACGAACCCCGCCATCAGAGCCATTTTTGGAACAATTGCGTTTACAATGTTAGAGCCTCAGGGCATTTTTCGTCTATGGAAAAACATAATCAGGAATTCATGGAGATATTCGTTTGCCGGGATGGATCGGATCATGTCGAAGAAGGCTTTCTGCAAGAGCACCTGCCCGAGTTATTGGCGGACAAATCTAATGTCGTTTGGGTTGACATGCGCGGCGAATCGGAAGAAGAGAAGCGTCAAGCCGCGCAAATATTAAAGGATGTATTCAAGTTTCATCACCTCACGATCGAAGATTCTCTCGAAACGCGAAATCAACCCAAGATCGAAGTGTTTCCCGAATATCTCTATATGATCGTGCACGGCGTAAAACCCGACGAGACCAGCTCCGCAAATTTCGTTACAAAGGAACTCGACCTTTTTCTCGGTGACAACTATGTGGTCTCGTTTCATATAGAACGATTCGTAAGCGTTAAGGAGGTAAAGCAGCAGGTCCGAAACAGCACGTTCATCTGCCAGCGCGGAGCTGCATACCTTCTCCACCAGATACTTGATCACCTCGTCGATTACTATATGCCGATCGTCGATGATTTCGACGCTACAATAAATCAGTTGGAAGATCGTATTTTCCTAATGCGAAAAGGAAACAACGAGATTCTGCAGGAGGTGATGGATCTTCGCCGCAGCGTCGCGCGGCTTCGACGGATCTCTGCCCGTCAACTCGACGTACTGTACCGGATCGCCCACGGCGAATTCCCGCAAATTCCCGCAAACGTCCTGCCGTTCTACCGCGACGTTTACGATCATCTTTTGCGCATTACGGATCTGTCCGAGAGCTATCGCGATCTGGTAACAAGTCTTTTCGACATTCACTTCTCTGTGAACGCGAACCGGACGAACGAAGTGATGAAAACACTCACTATCGTCTCGGCGATCATCCTGCCGCTATCGTTGATCGCCGGCATATACGGCATGAATTTCGAAAACATGCCCGAGCTGCATTCGCCGAACGGATACTATCTGACCCTCGTCGCCATGGCGGTTGTGACGGTTCTTTTACTGATCTATTTCTGGTGGAAGGGTTGGATATTTCAGGCCGGCGAAGACGCCGATCCGTCTGACAGCCGGTAGATCGATTAAAGGTTTTCCGAGTATTCGTCGAATTTGCCAGCCGCTAAACTCCGGCAACTCTTCGAAAACTCTTCGAATATCCTCAAACCCTTCGACGCCCTCGTCGATGATGCCGTGAAGCGTCGCCTGCGGACGATCAGGCACTCGCGGCATACGGCAACTTCCCCTTCGATTCCGCTGTGCCGAAATGTGTCAGCGATCGCGTCACCGGGCAGCATATGGAGGTTCACAACAAAAATCCCAGAGCGTATATAACGACGAGGACGATACCGGCGTAGACGCCCGCGATAATGTCATCGGCACAAACGCCGATGCCGGAAGGCAGCGCCTGTAGATCGTCGATCGGGAAAGGCTTCCAGATATCGAATAATCGAAATAGAAGAAAACCCGCCAGGATCATCTTCCACGAAAATGTGAACGGGATGAATAAGAATGTGACGAGTTGTCCCATCACTTCGTCTACTACGATCTGCGACGCGTCGGAATTTCCCAGCAGCACCGTCGAGCGTCCCGCCGCCCAAATTCCGAACAGCGAATATGCAAAAAGAAGTATGCAGATCACCGCGTGAACATAAGCGTAAAACGGCTCGGTAATTCGGCCCCCGTGACCAAATTCAGAGACGGCAAAAGCCGCGACCGCCCATTCGACGCACAGATAGATCGCGACGCCGACAACCGATCCGCACGTTCCCGGGGCGATCGGAGAATATCCTACACCGCACGTAGCAACAGTGAGCGATAAATAGTCCGAGAAGCTGCTCGCTTCGCGCCGTTCTATTTTAGTTTTCATTGTCGTCTGGGAACTTCGGTGAATATTATCAAAACTCGATTCCCTGCTGAGCGTATATGCCTGCGTTGAACGGATGCTTTATCTCTTTCATTTCCGTCACCAGATCAGCGACCGAGATGAGCTTTTCCGGGGCATTACGACCGCTCATAATCAAATGCAGATGCGGCTGGGAGCTACGGACCTCCGCAATCATGGAAAGCACGGTATCAAGATCCAGAAACTTGTAATCGAGAACATATATCAGCTCGTCGAATACCAAAAGCTCGTATTCCGCGCTTCGCATTTTCTCGACGCACAGCTCCCACGTTGCTTGGGATGTTTTTATGTCCTGGGCCGGATCTTTGGTGTCCCACGTGAAACCATCGCCCATCGTGTGTACTTCGATCCCGAGCTTTTCGAGGGACTCGTGTTCACCGTAACGGTCCGTCTTCGATTTCATGAACTGGACCATACAGCAGCGCAGTCCGCGTCCGGCGGCCCGCACCATCGTGCCGATCGAGGCGGTGGTTTTTCCTTTACCGTCGCCCGTGTTTACGATCACTAGACCTTTCGTACTTTCGCGATAATCTTCGCGTCGCCACTTGTATTTTTTTTCTGTTTTTTCGGTCATTTATAAGTTGGGCCTGATCTATAAGTCTTCCAAGTTCGCAAAATGTGCGGCGGATGTCGATCGGGTCGTATGAACCGGAACGCTGGCATTTTCTATCATTGCAAATAGACTTTTTCGGACGGCGATTTCGTAACATCGTAGCATAGAAATCGGGCTCTCCGGCTTGACCTAAAACGAAAAAAGGGCCCGGCAGCCGAACCCTTACTAAAACGGAATTGCTTTTTAAACTAGGCGACGTCTGGTGAATCCGTGCCGTGGATGGCGACGGTTTGCGCACGGTTTATCGCATCGGCGACTTCGTCGACAAGTTCTCGTTCCTTGTCGGTCCAATCACCTTCGATCTTTAGCCCGGCCGCGTTTCGATGACCCCCTCCGCCGAACTTCTCTGCGATCTTGGCGACGTTTATATCACCTTTCGAACGCAGGCTTACGCGGAACGAATTTTCCCCGACCTCGCGCATATAGACGACCGCCGCGATCTCTCTCGCAGCAAGCGGAATGTTTACAAAACCGTTGTTGTCGCCGTCGACGGCCCCGGCCTGCGCCCGCATCTCGAGCGTCTGCCGCATATATGCGACCGTACCGGTGTCATCACGCTTTACCGTGCCGAGCACTTGTCTCATCAGCTCGATCCGAGACCACGGGTAATTGTTATAGACGGCTTCGGATATCTCGGCTGGTTTTACGCCGGCCTTGATAAGTTCGGAGGCGACTTTGAGCGTCCTTTCTGTAGTGTTGGAAAAGTGAAAGGATCCGGTGTCTGTAACGAGCGCCATGTAAACGCACTCGGCGATCTCTTTTGTCACGCGGCCGCCGATGGCTTTGCAGAGGTTGTAGATCATCTCGCCGACCGCCGATGCGGTGGAATCGATCCAGTTGATCGTGCCGAAATGCTCGCTCGTCGCGTGATGGTCGATGTTGACCGTAAACTCGCTATCGAGGCCTTTGATGCCGGGGCGGTCAAGGCTCGAACATTCGATTATGAAGATCGCGTCGTACTCGTTGTCGACACTTTCGACATTGCGGATCTCGTCGGCTCCGGGCAGGCTTCGGTATGAAGCCGGCACTTCGCCGCGGACGATCACCTCCGCCGTCTTACCCAGCGAACGCAGCAGCCAGCATAAACCCAATGACGAACCGACGCCGTCGCCATCGGGTTTGATGTGCGTCGTTATCCCGAACTTTTGCTTATTTTCAATTAACTCAACTACTTGGCTTAACACTGATACAGCTCTGCGGCTAGAAACGCGGCCGCCTGCCGCATCGAATCTCACCGCCGTCGATCCTTTATTGGAGTTGTCCCTTTTTCGTCAGGTCTTGAATTATGCCTTCGATACGTTCGGCGTTTTCTTCCGCGGTATCGCGAATGAAATGGAGAGAAGGAACGTGCCGAAGACTGAGGTTCATCGCCACCTGCTGCCGGACGAAATTCGAGGCATTGTGAAGTGCCTTCATGGCGGCCTTTATCTCATTTTCGCCGCCGCGTACGACGACATAAACCTTTGCGTCGCGAAGATCCTCGGTGACAATAACATCGGTCACCGTCGCGGCCTCCACTCTTGGGTCCTCGAGCTCGAAACCGACCACTTCGGCGATCTCATCCTTTAAGGCTTCTCCCAATCTTTCAGAGCGTCGCATTCTTACATCGGAAAAGGCTGATGCCATCAGCCTTTTTCCACTTTCCATCGCCCGCGGGCAAACTAAAGCTCCGTCGCCGCCGTCCGTTCGATAAAGTACGCTTCGATCTCGTCATCGACTTTAATGTCGTTAAAGTTCACCAGACTGATACCGCACTCGAAGCCTTGCTTCACCTCGTTGGTATCGTCCTTGAAGCGTTTGAGCGAAGCGATATCGCCCTCCCAGACAACGACGCTGTCCCGCAGAAGCCGCGCCTTTGCCTGGCGGCGGATAAGCCCGTCTGTAACGCGGCAGCCGGCGATTGTTCCGATCTTCGAAACCTTGAACACTTCCTGCACGAGTGCCTTGCCGAGGATCACTTCCTTCTCGATCGCATCGAGCATTCCGATCATAGCGGCACGGATCTCTTCTTCCACCTTGTAGATGATCGAATGCAGACGAATATCGACATCCTCATGTCGCGCTACTTCGCTGACTCGCGCTTCCGGCCGGACGTTGAATCCAATGATAACGACCGCGGTCGACACATCGTCGGCCTGTGTCGCGGATGCGAGCAGGACGTCCGACTCCGCGATCGCACCCACGCCTGCACGGATCACGCGCACTTTCACCTTCTCGGTCGAAAGTTTTTCGAGTGTTCCCTTTAGTACCTCGACTGAACCCTGAACGTCGGCCTTGAGAATAACAAGAAGTTCCTTGATCTCGGCGAGACCGAGTGATTCGATTCCGCGTTTCGTCGTCTTGAGCATCGCGGCCTGCCGTGCATGCATTTGACGGTTTCCGGCAATCGTCTGAGCTCGGTCGATGTCCGCGACGACCTGGATCGTGTCGCCGGCTTGCGGCACGCCCTGAAGTCCTAAAACTTCGACCGGCGTTGCCGGAGGCGCTTCCAAAACTGGTTCTCCGCGGTCGGAGAACATCGCTCGAACTTTTCCGTAAAATTGTCCGGCGATGAAGGGGTCGCCGACGCGCATTGTGCCCTGCTGAACGAGAATGGTCGCGACCGAACCGCGTCCTTTGTCCAGTTTTGCTTCAAGAACAACTCCAGACGCACGACGTGTCGGGCTTGCTTTCAGATCAAGGATGTCCGACGTTAGCAGCACAGTCTCGAGCAAAGCCTCGAGATTCTCGCGTTTCTTAGCGGAAACCGGAACCATTTCGACGTCGCCGCCCCAGTCGACAGGCTGTAGTCCGAGACCTGCAAGCCCCTGTTTCACCTTGTCGGGATTTGCGTCGGGTTTATCGATCTTGTTGATCGCGACGATGATGGGAACGCCTGCGGCTTTAGAATGCTCGACCGCTTCGATCGTTTGCGGCATAACGCCGTCGTCGGCGGCCACCACAAGAATAACCACGTCGGTAGCCTTGGCTCCGCGTGCGCGCATCATCGTAAAAGCTTCATGGCCCGGCGTATCAAGGAATACGACACGTCGCTGTTCGCCCGGTTTGTCAGGATTGTTAACGAATACGCTGTAAGCTCCGATGTGCTGCGTGATACCGCCGGCTTCGCCTTCCGCTACGTTTTCCGACCGAATGGCGTCGAGCAGCGATGTCTTACCGTGATCGACGTGGCCCATGACGGTTACAACCGGCGGACGAGTCTCTTCCGCGTCGTCCGCGTCGGCAGCGATCAGCTCTTCAAATTCCTGTTCGATGACCATTTCCTCGAACGGAACGAAGCTGACATCGAAACCGAAGTCGACACCCATTTCGGTCGCCATTGCCTCGGCGATCGGCTGATTCAACGTTGCAAAAATTCCACGCTTTATAAGAAGTTGCACGATGTCGCGCGGTGTAATGCCCAGAGCTTCCGCGTATTCGCGGATCGTTGCACCCTCTGTCAGGCGAACCTGCGCCAATTGCCCGGCTTCGCGTTTACCGACCTGATCGAATACACGTTCTTCGATCGTGCGCTGTCTCGGTTGATCCGCATCTCGCTCGGCAAAACGGCCGCCTTTTTCAAATCCTTTGCCTTTGCGGCCCCCGGAACGTCCCGGCCGACGACGGTTGTCCGCAGGGGGCGTGTAGGTCATCTGAGGCGTGCCTGTTTCTCCAGGCGTGCCGCGAAATTCCGGTCGGCGAACCCGTCCGTCCGGTCCGACGACGGCCTCGCCGCTGAGCTTTCCCGTCTTTGTCGGAGCTTCGCTGACAACTCGCTCGCCCGGTTTTACGCCTTTATCTAGAGCATCGCGCGTCAGCGTAAGCTGTTTTATCTGCGTTCCGCTCGGCCGCAAAACTCTTGGCGACGCTGTCGTTGCAGTTTCTGTTTCTTCTTCCGTTGGTTCCGCCAGTGATTCGATTTCTTGAACGCCCGCTTCGTCAACTGCTTCCGGAATTTCGGCCGCGATCTCGGGTCCCGGAACTTCCACCGCCTTTTTCTTTAAAACCTTTCGCACGCTCGGCATTGCGGGCGTAGGAGACCCGATCGGCGCCGTTTCTTCGACTTCCCGCGATACTTCCGCCCGCTGAGGTATCATCTCCGATGCCGGTTCCGGCGCTTCGGTCACGTGAATGTCCGTCTCGTGTTCTTCGGCACCTTCGCCCTTTTTGGTAGCCTTGATGATCTTGATCGACCGTTTAGGCGCGACGTCGGCTTTTGGAAAGTACTTGAGCCGAACCTTTTCCGCGAGTTCGACACTCACGGAATTCGAAGGCACGTTTACGTCCGCTCCTTCGCGGCGCAAGTCTTCCATGACGCGTTTAGCGTCCTGCTTTAGGTCGCGGGCAAGATCGTAGATCCTGATTTTCTTACCAATTGGCATATCTGTTCTTGTCAAAAACGGGAATCAATTCCCAACCACCGACTGCTCGATCGTTACACACGTCTTTCTGAATCTTTCGGCTCGCTCTCATCAGACGCATCGCCTTCCGAGATATTCAAGTCATTCACCGGGTGATCGATGTTGTCGGCCGCGCTCTCGTCGGATTTCGCAGTCTCGTCGCCAGCGGATTCTTCAGTTGCGGGTGACGGCGTTGTGTCCGCTGCATCATCCGGGTCATCAGCAGTATCCACGCTCGGTGTTTCGCCGACAGCGTCGGTCTCGTCCGCATCAGCCGCTTCGGCCGCGGCAACTGCATCCGATTCGGAACCCTGAGCTGTCGCATCGTCCGATACTACGGTCTCTTCGGGCGCGACTCCGGCCTCGCCTTCTTCCTGCGAAGCATCGGCCCCGGCTTCGGGGGCAGCATTTTTCGCTTCGACGATAGAGGTCGCAGACGAAAGGATGGCTTGTGCTTCGTCTAAACTAACGTCGAGAAATTCGACGAGATCATCGACAGATGTCACCGCCAGTTTTTCGACGTCCTCGATTCCCTTTCCGGCCAGCGTTTCAGCCTGGTTCGGCGAGACGCCTTCGAGGGCCGTGAGCGGAACTGCCTCGCCCGAAGCCATCATGCGGCTCATCTGCTGGGCGATCTCCTTCTTCAGCACTTCTTCGCTGACGATGTCGATGTCCCAGCCGACCAAGCGTGTGGCGAGACGCACGTTCTGTCCTTTTTTACCGATCGCCAAGCTCAGCTGATCTTCGCCCACGATCACATGCATTTTGCGTTTGTTGATGTCCGTGATCCGGACCTGCGAGACCTTTGCCGGCGACAAAGCATTTGCCGCGAAGACTGAGGGCTCGTCGGACCACTCGATAATGTCGATCTTTTCGCCGCGAAGTTCCTTAATGATCGACTGCACGCGCGATCCCTTCATGCCGACGCAGGCTCCGACAGGATCGACATCCTTCTCGTTCGACGAGACGGCGATCTTCGCACGGTCGCCCGGTTCGCGGACGGCCGATTTAATGACTACGGTGTCGTCATAGATCTCCGGCACTTCCATCTCGAACAATCGTTTGATGAGCTCGGACGATGCACGCGAGACGCGGATCTGCTGGCCCTTTTGGTCCTTTGAAACATCGACGATAGCTACGCGGATACGTTCGCCCTGGTTCCAAACCTCGCCGCGTGACTGCTCGCGTCTAGGCAGGATCGCTTCGAGATTGTTGCCGAGGTCGATGATCATATCGCCTCGTTCGAAACGTTTAACGGTGCCGTTGATCAGTTCGCCTTTCCGGTCGATATACTCGTCATAAACCTTTTCGCGAATGGCTTCGCGTACCTTCTGCACGAGGATCTGTTTCGCGGTTTGCGCGGCGATGCGTCCCATTTCTTCCTGCGGAAGCGGGATCTGCAGCATGTCTCCGAGCTCGATCTCGTCGCCGGCCAATTCCTGGGCGTCCGTCAGCGAAAGCTCCGCCGAAGGGTTCTCGACCTCCACTACAACGGTCTTCTGAAGAGAGATCTCGATCATTCCCTCATCGTTGTTCCAATCCACCTGGATGCTGTCGCCAGTCTTATCCTGTGCGCGAAACTGTTTGCGGGCCGCCGCTCGCACGGCGTCCTTCATGGCCTCAATAACCATGTCGCGGTCGAGTCCCTGCTCGGTGCACAATGCTTCGATACTCTGTCCGATCGATGATGTCATAACTTAATTCGTTTGCGTGGACCGCCGGTCAGCGTTTCTTGAACTCGCTGCCAAGGTCGATCCGTAAATTTGCTTTGGCTATCGAAGAAAATGGGATTTTCAAAATACCGCGGACCGTATCGTCAAAAATAACGGTCTCATCCTCTACGTTTCGTATTGTTCCGATAAAATTCTGCTGTCCTTCGATGTCAATGTCCGCCTTGATCTTCGCCAGCTTGCCGCAGAATTTCTGAAAATCGCCAAGCGTGTAAAGTCCGCGCTCGATGCCCGGCGATGAAACTTCCAGTACGTAGGCCGAAGGAATGAAATCGTCCGCATCGAGCACTGCCTCGATCTCGCGCGATACGCTGGCACAATCCTCGACGGTAACGCCATCCGGCTTATCGATGAAGACGCGAATCGTCAGATTGCGTTTAGAACCGACGACTTCTGCATGGACGAATTCAATCCCGGCGGTGTCCGCCGAATTCTTGGCGATCGATTCTATCCGCTCTTTGACGGAGTCCTTCTCCATGGTTTTTTCGCCAAAATAAAAAGTGGGCGCGAAACCCACTCGACACGCCCCACGCATCGCAGGAAACGAGTATTATAGCTTACACTCCGGCGAAAAAGCAAGGATCAATCGAGATTGCCAGCGATTTTTGCGGCAAGCACGTTAACGTCGGCAAGGCTCTTCTGCAAAACACGAAACTTTTCCTTTGTCGGTCCGGCGGCGAATTCCTCTAGCATGATCACCAGTTCGCGAGCGTCGGCAAGCATGCGGCCGGCCTGCTTTTCTATCGCCTGTGCCGAATCGGGCGTCTTGGCAAGCGCCCTCCGGGCTTCAGCAACACCCCAGTGCGTGATCCTTACCGTGTATTCGCGTGCGGTCGCGGTAGTCCATCCCTCGGCGGAAAGATGGTCGTTAATACTGTCGATATTTGAATAAAAGCCTTCTTTTTTTAGCAGATCGACTAGATCGACGTCGGTATTTTCGCTGCCCGAGGTCATCTCGAAAATTTTCAGCAAGACCTTATGGTAAACGTCCATATTGTTGGATGCACGTGTAAATTAATCTTTTGAGAGTCCCTATAGCGCAGACTTTTACCGCTTAAAGCCCCTTGACCATCTCGAATGCAAGCTTTGCCGATCCCAGAATTCCAGCATCGTCTCCGAGCTCGGCGCGGATCAGTTTAACACGCTCTCCCGGCTCGCGGAACGCACGCATTCGTATCTGTTCGCGAACGTGATCGATGAAGCAGTCCCAACCGGCTGACACCCCGCCGCCTAAGACTATAACTTCGGGATTCAGCACATTTATCAGTCCGGCGAGCGCCATTCCGAGATATGTGCCGAACGCCCTGAACACCTCTCTGGAAAGCTCATCGTTTTTCATCCCGGCGTCGTAAACATCGGTTGCCGAGATGACGGAAAGTTTGGCGATCGGCGATTCAGGATACATCGGCGTCAATTGATTCGCGAGGCGAACAATGGCGGTCGCTGACGAGTACTGCTCGAGACAACCGACGCTGCCGCAGCCGCAGGGATGGCCGTCGGGTTCTACCATAGTATGCCCGACTTCGCCGGCCGTTCCGTCGACGCCGCGGACCAGACAGCCGTCCAGGATCAATCCGCCGCCGACGCCGGTGCCGAGCGTTACGCAGATCGAGTTTTTGGTACTGCGGGAAGCCCCGAGCCAGTTTTCGCCTAAGGCAGCCGCGTTGGCATCGTTTTCCAGCAGGACCGGTATTCCCAACCTCTCACTTAGCACGGACGACAGGTCGAGGCCGTTAAGATCGGGCAGGTTAGGCGAGCTGAATATCGTCCGGTCGTCCGAGCTGATTATCGCCGGCGCAGCCACGCCGAATGCCACGATCTCGTCGGTGCCGCTCGTGCGGCGGCATTCCTCCGCAAGCAAAACGATAGAGTCGATTATTTCTTGCCGGCTTCGGGAAACGGGTGTCGAAGCCCGTGCACGGTGAATCCGTGTGCCATCTTCCGAAACGGTCGCGATTCGCAGATTTGTGCCGCCTAGGTCGGCGGCAAGAACGATCTTCGACATTAAAACGATGCCGCCTTATTGCTGTTTCGGCCGATCCGCCGCCAGCACGTTCTTATAAACGTCTTCGTATTTTGCGTAGCCGTCCTTGATCACGGTTTCCATCAAGCTCGCTTTGTCGACGACCATAACTTCCAGAAGAATCGCGGGAACCTGTTTGTTGTCGGCCGTCGTAAACGGCGTCGAGTTCAAGGGTTCGCCCTTCGCCAGCTTGATCGCCGCGTCGAGAGCTCCGTTGGCAAGGGGAATGATGGGCTTGTAGATGGTCATCGTTTGCGTGCCTTCCGCGATGCGTTGAAGAGCGTCGAGCGCCGCATCCTGGCCAGTCACGAGAATCTTGCCCGCCAGGCCTTTTTTCTGCAGTGCGGAGATAACGCCACCGGCCATACCGTCATTCGAGACGACAAATGCTTTGATATTATCGTTATTCTGCGTGAGAGCGTTTTCCGCCATTTTCAGAGCTTCTTCGGGTCGCCAATCGGCGATGAATTGGTCGGCAACGATCTTGACCTTGCCGCTGTCTATCGCCGGTTTAAGGACCACCAACTGCGCCGTCGACATGATCTTGGCGTTATTGTCGGTGCTGGCGCCGTAAACCATCACGTAATTTCCTTCGGGTGCGTGCTGGAGCGCGTATTCGGCGATCTTTCGCCCGATCACGGGAACCTGATGTGAAATGTAGAGATCGAGTTTGTCTGAATTGATAAGGCGGTCGTAGCTGATAACCGGAACGCCCTGGGCTTTTGCCTTATCAACCATCGAAGCGGCCTGCGTCGCGTCGTGCGGCGCGATCACCAGGGCGTCGACGCCCTGAGTGAGCAGATTATCCACATCATTAGCCTGCTTATCGGCCTTATTATCGGCAACCGTGATGACGCATTCCACATTTAGCTTGGCGCATTGTGCCGCGAAAGCGTCGTGATCCCGCTGCCACCGCTCTTCTTTAAGCGTATCCATTGCGAAGCCGATCCTTAGCTTGCGGTTAGGGTCTTTGGACTTGGCGGGACCGTTTTGCTGGGTAGCATTGGAACAGCTAAGAGCGAATAGCGACAAAAGGATAAGTGAGATTCCCTTGATTTTCATTCTGCAATTCTCCTTTGCAACGGACAAGATGCACAGATTAGAACAGAAAAGCGAAATTTCGGCAAAGAAAGTCGGCTGGAACGGCGCTTTTTAAGTCTTATATGTTAAATGGCGGCCTTTGTTCGGACTGGGTTGAAGGTCATATGCGGAATGGCGTGACGTGCGTCCAAAAACCGCGGTTGCGATGGCGCGGCCCACGACTTCGACGCAGGCACCTGCGGCACTCGAAATAAATCGAGAAAAACGCCTTTAAAATCGAAGATGAGTATGATATAAGTATTTATCAAATTTCATCTTAGAAGTTTGTGGCCCCTACCAAACGGTCATTTTTTGACATAAGCACGAAACAGGTTGTTTTTATTGACACATGTTTTGTATTCGTGTAAAACATTGATAGGTTTGATTTTTTTGAAATAATTGGCTTAAGGCGATACAAGAGGAGAACTATGAATAGCAAATTGTGGATTCGCAAGGCACTGAGTGCGTGTCTTAGTTTATCGTTACTTGCAACCTGCTCACTGGTTGCTTTGGCAAACTCGGGGAAGGTTTCCGGCGAGCTTACCGTGGCCGGGAACGGCGTGAATCAATCGAATTTCGTCCTTGTTAACGGAGAGTCGGCCCAGAGCGGACGCTCGATCTTTTCCTCTAGCACGATCGCTACACCGGAAGGTGCGACTGCAGTCGTCGGCTTTGGCAAACTCGGCAAGATCGAGATCGCATCTAATTCGAACTTGTCATTAACTTTCGATGAGAAAGGTATTAGCGGCAATCTTACTTCGGGTCAGGTCACGGTTCTCGGTGCGGTAAACGGTGTCAACATCACAACCACCGATGGAAAGACAGTGAACCTCGCCGCCGGTGAATCCATTCTGGCTTCCGGCCTTAAGGACGACAAAGACAAGGATGACGATCACCATTACGGCGGTGCCGCATGGTGGGCATTCGGTGCGGTTCTTGTGGCTGCCGGTGCAATAATCATTTATTCAGCTGCGAAAAGTAACGACCGTATCGCTCTCGGTGGTACCGGCGTAGTCGTCAGCCCGACTCGCTAAAATTTGCAGCCGGTCCGGAAAAGCCGCCGAATGCGGCTTTCCGCACTCGGCATTTATTGAAGGATTGTTCATAGGAGGATATTAAATCTAATGCTCGGCACACACTGTATACGTAAAGTCATCACATCATTTACTGCCGTCGCTGTTTTGTGCGTTTATTCATCGATCGCCCTCGCTGCACCCATTGACGTTACCGGAGAAATCACTGTCAGCGGACAGGTGACGGTTAACGGTCAATCAGCAGTTTCGAGTTCCACGGTCGTATCAGGCAGCACGATCGTTACCGGTGCCGATTCAAGCGCAATCATCAGCCTCGGCAAATCGGGCCGCATCGAGATTCTCGGCGACTCGAACATGGTTCTTAATTTTTCGGATTCCGGCATCGTCGGTATCCTGTCGTCGGGCAAGGCTCGGGTTTCGAACGCAGCAGGCGTCGCGACGACGATCACAACGAAAGACATGACGGCGATCGCGGACGCCGGCCAAGCCAACAACTTCACGGTTGAGGTCGAGTGTTCACACACCCATGTCGACACGGCTTCCGGAATGGTAACGATGCGCGAAGGTTCGTCCGATAAGCAGATCGCCGCCGGAACGTCGGCAACTGCCGGCAATCTTTCGCAGACCGGCTGCAAGCCTTGCCTGCGTCCTGATTCAGCTCCTCCCGTACGCTTCGGCGGTCCTTGGTGGCTGCTTCTCGTGGCTGCGGGTATTGCCGGCACGGCTATACTGATCGGCAATCAGAGCGATACCACGGTCGGCGGCGGAACGGTCATCGTTAGCCCCAGTCGATAAGTACTTCATTCAGATTCGGAAACGGTAAAGCGGGCCATATTTTCAAATGTGGCCCGCTTTACTTCTGCCTCGGTTTCTAAAACAATTACAGTTTGCTTTTATCTCACCTGAGTAATTTATCAACTATGCAAATAGCAGTAATCGGCACCGGATATGTAGGTCTTGTAACCGGTGCGTGTTTCGCGGAATTCGGTGTCGACGTGACATGCGTCGACGTAGATGTAGCTAAAGTCGACAAGCTCAATAGCGGTATCATTCCCATCTACGAGCCCGGTCTTGATCAGATCGTAGAGAAGAACGCCAAGGCCGGCCGTCTGCATTTTACGACCGATATCAAGACCGCAGTCGAGCAGGCACTCGTGGTTTTCCTCGCTGTTGGTACGCCCCCAAAAGCTGATGGCTCTCCCGACATGAGCTACTACCAACAGGCCGCAAAGGACGTCTCGTCCGCGATGAACGGCTATAAGGTGCTCGTCACTAAGTCAACGGTGCCGATCGGGACCGGGAAATGGCTGCGTGAATTCGTGTCCGCCAATCAAAGCACGAAGACGAATTTCGGCGTCGCCTCGAATCCGGAATTTCTGCGCGAGGGAGCAGCGATCGACGATTTCATGCGTCCTGACCGCGTCGTGATCGGAAGCAATGAAGAAGATGCGATCGCGATCATGAAGGACCTTTACAGACCGCTTTATTTGATCGAAACGCCCATTGTCATTACGTCTCTCGAAGCAGCCGAATTGATAAAGTACGCAGCAAATGCTTTTCTCGCGACGAAGATCACGTTCATTAACGAAGTAGCAAATCTTTGCGATGCCATCGGCTGCGACGTGCACGACGTTGCCCGCGGTATGGGAATGGACAATCGCATCGGCCGCAAGTTCTTGCATCCGGGGCCAGGCTACGGCGGCTCTTGTTTTCCGAAAGACACTCGGGCACTAACGACCGTCGCGGATCAATTCGGCGTTGAAACCCGAATCGTCGACGCGGTGATAGATGCGAACGAGAAACAGCGGGACGCCATGATCAACAAGATCGAAAAACTCGTTGGCGACCTCTCCGGCAAGCAGATCGGAATTCTGGGCCTTTCGTTCAAACCTGAAACCGATGATATGCGTGAATCGCCCGCTATCGATATTATCCGCGCTATTTTAGAACACGGCGGAAAGGTCAGGGCCTTCGACCCAGTCGCGATGGACGAGGCAAAACATTTTATCGACGGCATCGAATACGCCGAAGACGAATACGAAGCGATCCGCGATGCGGACGCTCTCGTGATCGTCACGGAGTGGAACCAGTTTCGCGCTCTCGATATGAAAAAGGTAAAAAGCCTTCTCAAATCGCCGAAGATCGCGGACTTGCGTAATATCTACGAACCGTCCGACATGCGGGAATTAGGTTTCGAGTATGTCGGCGTCGGACGTTAAAAGACCGACGATCGGATCTTCGGCGATCGGCTTTAATATTCGGAAAGCGAAGCCGAATAAGGCTTCGCTTTTTTCATCTCATAGATAGATCATGGCTATAACATCCAGAGTCTTGGTGACGGGCGGTGCCGGCTTTATCGGTTCCAATCTCGCGGACGGACTCCTCGCGCAGGGCGCAAAGGTAACGATCCTCGACAGTTTTATCACCGGTTTTCGCGAAAATCTCGACGAGATCACGGGCGATTTCAATCTCGTCGAAGGCGACCTGAACGATGATGAAGCGGTCCGGCGGGCGCTGGACGGCGTCGAGATCGTGTTTCACGAAGCAGCTTTGCCGAGCGTGCCGCGTTCGGTTGCGAACCCTGTGGAAACTCACGAAGCCTGTGTGAATGGGACTTTCAATCTGCTTAACAAGTCGCGCGAGGCGGGCGTACGCAGACTGATATACGCCGCTTCCAGTTCGGCCTACGGGGATCAGCAGTCGCTGCCAAAGATAGAGTCAATGGCGCCCGAGCCGATGTCTCCTTACGCGGCCGCGAAACTGACCGGCGAATATTACTGCCGCGTATTCAGTCAGGTATACGGCCTCGAGACCTTGTCGCTTCGATACTTCAATGTCTTCGGCCCGCGACAAAACCCTTCCTCAATGTACTCGGGCGTCATTTCCAGGTTTATCGATGCATTGATGTCGGGAAAGACGCCGGTCATATTCGGCGACGGTGAACAGTCGCGCGATTTCACATACGTCGCAAATGTAGTCGATGCGAATATAAAGGCCGCGCAGACATCGGCCGGTGTCGGCCAGACGATGAACGTTGCGAACGGCGAGCGTATCTCTCTCGTCGAACTTCTGGATGTTCTAAAGAAGATAACGGGAAATCCTGATGTACACGCCGATTTCCAGCCCGCCCGCGCGGGAGACGTGAAGCATTCACAGGCTGGAATTGACCGGGCCGTTGAATGGCTGGGTTATGAAAAGCTCGTCGGACTGGAAGAAGGTCTTACAAAGACGATCGACTGGTGGAAAAACAGCCGGTTTGCGGCGGAAGCCTGATACCTTCGCCCGCGCGTTCGCTACTTCCCTATCGCAAACACATTGTCGTCCAACTCTTTGTTGATCAGTATCTCTTTTGCCTTGAAATCGGCATATGCAGTGATCTGACCGAGATCGAATCGCTGCGAATATTTTTCGGGGATCGGTATGCCATCGACGATACGATAACGATCCACCACTGCCGAAGTACTAACCTTATTTCCATTTACTTCGAAGCTGGATTCGTAGCCCGAGATCTGGTTTGTCTTTTCGTCCACGTAGAAATCGGTGTACGCAGCGTCCGGCGCGGTCATACGAAACCCCTTCTTTTTCTTCCCGGCCGGAAGAGCCGATACAACGTAACCCGGCGAGCCGAAACGCTGCAGCAGCGGAAATCCGACTGAAGTAAGCGGCGGCAGTTCGAACCCGTGGATCGAACAAAACGTTTCCTTGCCGTCAAACACCTGTTTGAAAGACTGCATCGCATTCTGCATATCGATGATATATTTATCGCCCGCGATGACCATGGAAAATCCGCCCGGTATCGCTTGCGGAAACGCGCTCATCGTCGTATCCACCGTGCCGCGAACGACCAGCGATTTGAGGTTCTTCAATTTTTCGCCGCCATGTGCCGAGTAGACGAGCTTAGCCAAAGCGTTTTCGGCCACAAGATCGCTTGTCTTTGCGCCGGCTGCCGACGGCCCTTCGGGCCTTGCCTGACCGAATGTTACAGACACACAGACGGCTATGGTGAATAGAAAAAGGATGTAGTTTTTCATATCGAAATTTAATAGATCCAGAAGCGAAAAAGGGATGAAACGATTCCCGCGTTTCATCCCACTAACATTACAACAAACTCATTGCAGCTACCAACTGAATCGGGCTTGCAGTTCGATTCGCCGATTCGCGGAACCGGAACCGCTGCCGCCGCCGCCGAATCCGCCGAATCCGCCAAGGATCGAGGTCGATTGCCCGAATCGGCTCGACGAAAGGTTGCCGACCGGTGTTCCCAGGTTGACAGTGTTGAACAGGTTCGTGAAATTGAGCCCGAGATTTAGATTGTAAGGCTTGCGAACTTCGCCTCGACCACCGAAACCACCGCCACCGCGTCCGCCGCCACCGCCTCCACCACCGCCTCGTCCGCCGCGACCACCGCCGCCATCCGCACCGCCGACCGGAATTCCGCCTACGCCTCCGCGCCCGCTGCCGGCCGCACCTGCACCGCCGTTACCGGCGCGTGCGACCGTCTTGCCAAACCCGAAATTTTTTGAGACTCGCATATTAACTGCAAAGTTCGCCGGGCTCTGCCCGAAATTCCGCGGAATCATCGCGTTAGGATCCTGTCCCGATACGTCACAGTAACTCGCAGTGATGCCGAGGGCCGAACACCTCGCACCAAGTTCGGCGAATGTCGGACGTTCGGTAAACTGGTTGTCGCCGTTAAGATCTTGACCCTTAATAATATTGAAGGGCCGACCGGTGCCCGCGGTAATGAACGGGCTTAGCGAGACCTGCCACGGGAGACCAATGTTTCCGCCAAGGACAAAGCTGTGTCGAATGTCGAAAGCCAAGCGTCCGTATTCGTTCGTCAGATCGTACGAGTACGCCGGA
The DNA here is from genome assembly GCA_038254305.1 of Pyrinomonadales bacterium. Lineage (GTDB taxonomy): Bacteria > Acidobacteriota > Blastocatellia > Pyrinomonadales > Pyrinomonadaceae > OLB17. The sequence continues at coordinate 113,728 of JBBSGG010000001.1, read as the reverse complement.
AAGCTCCCCGAACCGTCCGAGTCGCCATTTGCGAAACCCAAACGATAATTACCGAAAAGAGATATTTTCGGCGTAATCGTCGCACGAAAATTCGCGATGAATTGATTTTGATTTGACACTCCGCTCGACTCGTATTGATAGACATTTCCGCGTGTCGGATCCGGACGCGGTGCACTCGTGCAATTTACCTGCAGCGGGCAGATCGGAGCATTTATGTTTCGGAGGCGAAGCACGTGCTCGGTGCGCGAGCCTATATAAAAAAGTGAAAGTGTCGTTCGCATAGGAAGCTGGCGCTCGACGCCCAAAGCGATCTGCGTGGTATACGGAGCGCTTAGGTCCGATGCGATCGTCCGAACGGTATTGGACTGCGGAAGAGCCGCAAGTATCTGGGCAGCCGTCGGCACGTTCGTCACTCCGTTCAAAGTGAATACTGGCTGCTGAAGCAAAGCGATCGCGGCGGCACGTCTTATCGGGTCGGGATCGGTACCGCTTACAACGAGGTTAAGCTGCTCGCTTCCATTAAACCGAAGAGCCTGCAGTGTGAGATTCTCGCTGAAACGGTCGTAAAACACACCGATACCACCGCGGAAAACGGTTTTCGGCTGCTTGGCTCCGCCGGCACCCAGCGACCAAGCGAACGAAACGCGCGGTGCAAAATTTAGATTGCTTTTGATGTTTGTCTGATTTTCGTATCGCAGGCCGAAGCTGAGCGTGAACGAAGGGGCGATCTTCCAATCGTCCGTCACGAACAGGCCCACATCCGTCTGCGAAACCGACTGTTCCGGGTTGCCCGTGGTCACGCTGAACTGTGTCGGAAAAGCGGTCCGCAGGATCGTGTCGCGGTAGTTATTCAGATTGATGAACGTGAAATTGCCGCCAAAGTTATTCTCCGATCTGTCCGTAAAACTGATGCCGCGAAGACGAATACCGAATTTGACGGAATGCTGCGACCTGCCGCCAAGCGAAGTCGTCGTGTAATTTTGCAGCTCCCACCTCTTCGACCTGTTAAAGCTGGTACCGATCTGAGCGCCGCCGCCCGTGAAGGCTGAAGCAACGCTGATCGTCGGGATCGAATTGTCGCCGAGCTGTTGGCGGTTTTGGAATTCGTATTCAAAACGCGTCTCGTTGACCGTCGTCGGATTGAGGATCATCGTCTCGGTCAGGCGAAATTCGTGCCCGGTGGTTGTCGAATTGTAGGCACGCGACGACAGGGTAAGATCGCCGACGCCCTGGTTTTGAACGGTCGAACGCGTAAAGCTATACCGAGCTACCAGCGTATTCTTATCATTTATCTGATAGTCGAAGCGCGGACTGACCGAGAAACGTCGGTTTGGGATCTGCACATCCTGACGAAATGAGATCGGATTGAGATTCGAATCCAGGATCAATGCATTGATCACTGAATTGTTATCAAGATCACGGTTGCTGACGTCCAGGAAGAACGATGATTTCCCCTTCTGCACCGGACCGGAAATGTTACCGCCGAAAAAACGCAATTGACTAGGAGCACGATTAAACGCGAAGGGATTTCTGGAATTTAGGCTTTCGTCATTGAAATTGGCGAAAAGGTTTCCGCGCCATTTGTCCGAGCCAGGCTTCGTTAAAATTTCGATACGGCCAAACCCGAGACGATCGTACTCCGCCGAAAAAGGATTTGCATTGATCCGTATCTCACGGATCGATTCTTTCGGCGGCAGGCGTCCGCCGGTAAAGCCGTCGATGTAGATCTGGCCGCCGTTCGGGCCTGCCGACGCGCCCGCAAGCGCCTGAAGAGCCGACTCAAGTTCGTCGGGATCATCGGGAAGCGCTTCGAGATCCTTATCCTTAAGCACGGTGGCTCCGGCGTTATTTTCAGGATCGGTAGAAACCCCGGTACCGCTCGATACATCGACCTGAGCATCGATCGCAGCAACTGTCAACGGGATGGTCAACTCCTGTTTCTGTCCCGCGACCACGTCAACATCGGTGTTTTCGTAGAGCGAAAAGTTCGGAGCCGAAACGCGAACCGTGTATTTGCCGGAAGCGAGTCCCGTTACGGTGAAATCGCCCCGCGAACCGCTTACCGTAGTTTTCTCCTTGGCGGACGCGGATACGACCGTCACGCTTGCGCCGACAACGACAGAGCCCAAACTGTCCTGAACGACACCTGTGACGCTGCCGGTTTGCTGAGCAAAAACCGATGACGAAAATACGATCGCGATAAGCGTTACCGCAGATAAAGTGCTGAAAAGCTTGTTCATAAAAAAAGTCGTTAAATAATAAAGCGGCCGCCGCCCGCATTCGCGCAAGCCGCCGGCCCGAGGATAAAATCAGTAATTAGGGGCCGCCGAAACCGTCGAGGCCGGGAATCGTAAATCCGCCATCCTGGCCGCCGCGTGAACCTCCGCGTTGACCGCCCGCGGCGGATGCCTGGGCTACACGTAGAAAAGGTTCGACACCGGCGAGAAGTTTGATCGCGGTCACACGGTCCACATTCGCATTTTTCGTGCTCGATACGGCGATCACGTCGCCTGCCTTCAGGTCGGCCGCGGTGATATTCGGAAAACGGTCCAACATGTCGTCGATTCCGCCGCTGCGGCCCGCGCCGCCAAAAGCTCCGCGACCGGCTCCGCCCGGTCCCCGTTCCGCAGCGGGCGCGTTTGCCGAACCTGCCGGGGCCGTCGCAGGCGGGCCCGCCTGAGCTGCGCCCGGACGCCTTCCGCCACCGCCTGCCGCACCACCGCCCTGGAACTGCGCCATTCGCGTCGCCATTTCTTCCGGAAATCTCTTTAAGAGGCTCGCCGAACCGAGATCGATAGTCACGTCTTTTTTCGTTTGTGCGTTATTGATGACGACTTCGTTCTTCGCTACGTCGATCGACTTAACGGTTCCCGCGATAGTTTGGAACGCACCGGACACTATTTCTTCTGCCGTGAATGATGCACCGTCGGTACTCTTGTTGCCGAGTGCTCGGATCATGTCGCCCGGATGAAGCTCGCCTATCGAACTCGGCAATGCCTCGCTGAACTTCACGGAATTTTTAGCGTAACGCAAAAACCTCGCGTCCGCTTTCGGCGTCAATGCTACCGAAGTCGTGCTGGCAATACCGCGAACCTCGACCGAAACTTTATTCGTCGCAGGATCGATCGCGGTCACTTTGCCGGATATACCACGCGTCCGCCATTTCTCCGTCTCGTTTTCGGTCCTTTTGGCGATGTCCGATTTGGTCATCAAATAAACTGAGCGGGCGGGAAGTAATTTTTTGTCTGATGAAAGGATGCCCGTCACCACAAGTTTATCGCCGTCTCCGATATCCGCGATGGCAGCCGGAACCGCGGCCTTTAACACCGGATTTTCAGGCGGCACGCGTTTGAACTCGGTCTTATTTCCCAAGATCACTTCGACATTCCCGGCATCGGTTTTGAGCACGATCTTGTCGCTGGAGATCGACACGACGTCACCCTTCACGACAGACGGCTTCAGCGGATCCGGCGTCTGTGAAAAGAGCGAGGTCGGAATCAGCGCCGCCAAGGCGACGATAAATGAGGATCGGATAATCTTGTTCATATTCATTCCTCCCGGCTTAATTGTAAGCGACACCACGGCCGAAAGTCGCGCTACTGTAATATAGACGCGGTTTACGCGGTAGATGTTCGATAATAATTGTAAAGTTTTGTAAAAGCGGCAGGGATTTAGCTTACGCGGATTTCCATATGCTTTTTGCCCTTCCCGTGAGTACTAGACCGATTCCCGCGGAAAAGAGTCCGATGACACCTAAAGACCAAACATATGGGATCGAGAGAAAGACGGTCCAGACGAGCACACCTATGAAGACAGCGAGCGTCTCCGACCGTTTTGATTCGCCGAAAAGGCGCTTCTGGATCAATTGACCGAAACTCACGTGAAGTGTTACCCGTCCGAAAACGTATGCCAGCGTGATCAAAGCGAACGCCATCAGGCCAAGCAGGGCCGTTAGGTAATTGGGCAGTACTTCTAAGGAAGCGATCATCACGACCGTCGTTATCACCAACCCCGACAATCCAAGGCCAACGACCTTCAAAGTTGATAGGTTAAATCTGGCGATCGAACGGCTTACCGCGCCCGGCGCAATAGTTGTCAGCGCCATCGTCACGACGAACCAGAAGAGTACCGAAAGCGTTCGCTGGGCGAGAAAAGCGAATGAAAACGCAGGTGAGAAGATCTGCGACGGATTTTGCGAGAGATCGCGGAGTTCTTCTTCATATCCGGCGTACATCACCGTTTCCTTACCGGCCGTTCTCAGCGGCGGCGTAGGGCCTTCGGCCGTATATTTTCCGCCGATCACGAATACATCGCCGCCTATGAAAGCACCGTCACGTTGAACGACCGAGCCGCCGATAGCGGCTACGTCGCCGTCCACACGTCCTTCGACAGTAATATCTCCGCCGATAGCGAGAACGCCTTCGGCGTGCCTGAGGACGATCACATCTTTGGCGTAAGCGAGCACTTGCTGCCCGGAAGCGTCATCAATTGTTAGGGTTTTTTGATCCGGAGATGTAGAGACTTGTGCACTCGCAAGAAGAATGTTGAGAGACAAAAGCATGATCAGCACCGCAGTTCGGGCGGCCGAATGCATCGATGCGCGGAAGTTTCTTTCATTAAGAGCGAGCAGTGCGGCCACTTCTGGATGTTCCCCTTGTCATGCACGCGAATTCCGACCGAGTAAACGTGAAAATCCGAACAGGGCCGCCGCAAACGCGATCACCAAAAGGCCAACCGAAAATGTCGATCCAAAAATGAACGCAGAGGTGAACGTGCGAAGGACAAAAACGGCGGCGAGCGAGACGTCGAGAAAGGAGTGTCCCGCAAAAGCGGCGATCGCCATAACCTTATCCAAAATGATCCCCACGGCCGCGAAAACGGTTGGAAAATCGCTGCCGAGCGCCACGAGAGAAATAAGCAGAAGGGCAGCACAAACCAGCACCGCCTTTCGACGCTCAGCCCGGCGACGCAGGCCGCCTACGCGGCTTTCCGCGTGGGCGACGACGGAGCGGGTGAAATTCTCTGGAAGAACTATCACGTCCGTATTTTCAAGCGAAAAATCGAGTACAAACAGAAATTGTTTTTGACTGTTCAGTTCAGCGGTGCAATTGCTGCACCGGGCCATGTGCGATTCGAGATGGCGTTCTTCCGCGGGCGACAATTCGCCGTCGATATACGCAGATATCTCATGGCTCGGACAACCACTGTTTGAGTGAAGATTAGATGAAACCATTCGGCTGTCTCAGATACCGTCGAATCCGCGTTCGATAAAAATATCCCGCATCATTTCCCGTGCGCGAAACAGTCTATTTTTGACTGTTCCGAGCGGCAGGCCCGTCACTTCGGCGATCTCGTCATAGCTGAGATCCTGTGAGTGCCGGAGAAGAATAAGATCGCGGTACGCGGCAGGCAGGCATTTTACGACCGATTCGATCTGCGTTCGCCATTCGCTCCGCTCGCGGTCCTGTTCGGGCGTCGGCCCTGAACTTTCGATCTGGAGTTGATACGTGCCGTCGGCGTTTTCGGTTTCGAGACTTTGCGCGGTTATCGAGTTGCGCCGCATATGGTCGATGGCGGCGTTGTGGGCTATACGATAAAGCCAGGTTGAAAATTTATATTCCGAGCTGTAGCGCTCGAGCGAGTTGAAAACCTTGATGAATACTTCCTGCGTGACGTCCAGAGCTGAATCGTAATCGCCCAGCATGCGAAACACGTACCCGACGATCGGCCTTTGGTAACGGCGGACGAGCTCTTCAAAGCTGTCTTCGCCGCCGGCGATGGCACCAGCTATCAGCTCGATGTCGTTCAAGGCCTTCCAATTTTGTTCTGCGGAGGTAACGGACATGATGTCGAAATTATACGGTATTCGGGTGTCGATAGTTCCCACCGAACCGTTCTTATCTAAACGCGTAGGAAGCAAGACCGGCCGGCGCCGCCACATCGTCAAGCGTCAAAACGTCCGACGGGAGGCTAAGGCCGATGTCCTCTGCATCCATCGTAGAGAGCGGCCGCCCAAGCGCGTCCGATGAGATCTCACCGATCCTGCTCGACGAGAAATTCTTGCCGATAACCAGCATTTTATCAAGCGACCCGCCGGACTCGCCGGCAAATCGGTCGCGGTAAAACATCAAGAGGCGATATATCTCATCGTCTATCTCAGAGACAGTGCAGGTTACCGATCGAACAACCGCGGGCTCGTTGTTCCTGAGAAGCATCGCCGTAAATCCGTCGTTCTGTTCGCTGATCAACAGCGAATCCGCAGGCTCGCCGTTCGAGATCAGCCAACGCGTTTCGCCGACCGCACGCGGCAGTATGAGACCAGCCTTCCAGCCGCGGGCTTCGAAAACGCGCTCAAATTCGTTGATCACCGACAGTTTCACTGCTGTCGCAAACCACCGCGAGCGGCCCTCGGCCGAATCGGAGATTTTGTGCCGCGTGATCCGCATCTCGGCTGACGGAACGCCAAAGCTTTGTTCCGCCTTCCAATCGAGGACCTCGTCAAGCTTGGCTCCACCCGTTTCAATATCAAGTACGAGAATCGCCGAGCGCGCGGTGTTGCTGGGAAGTGTTACGGACCAGTTTTTCTGCTTTCCGAGCCCGGCGGCCATCACGGTCTCATCGATGATAACGCCAAATTCGGAAGGGCTCGAAATATTCTGCTCGACGAAATTCGGCTTTATTAGATTGACCGGCACCTCGATCGTCGCGGCGCGTTCGATGCCGAACCGGCCCTTGCCTTCGCGCATGACGGCAAGCGCCGTGACGAAATCCTTCTCGATACCGATGGCGGCTTTTGGAAAGCTCGGTTCTGTAAGAACTGAAAACATGTTTGGGTTCTGAACTATTAATAATCGGTGAAAGGCTTGCCTTCGCTATCGTTGCCTTCGGCAAGACTTTTTACTTCTTTCAGCCCTCGCTCCGATTCCGGCGAGCTGGAGTCGGCTCCCTGTATCTCGCTCCATTCCTTTTTTTCCGTGATCGGATCTTCGGGAATATCGCGAAGATACTTTGACTCTACCAGATCGTTGACTGACTGCGGCAGCTTGCCTTTATCGGTCGAATACTGATCTATCGCTCGGCGCATCTGCCAAAGGTTCTCACGCAGGACCGTTTCACGAGCGTGCTGAACGCTTCGCTGGTATGTCGGGACAGCGACCGAAAGCAGGATGATCATGATGAACATCGCGATCATCAGTTCGAGAAGCGAAAACCCCGAATGGCCTGCTCGTCTTTTTTCTCTAATTTTACCAATCACTATATTTCTCGCCATTCAAAGCTTCGTCACTCGACGCCGATCGGATGTCGAAGACATTTACATTGTCCCACGTGTCGTCATCTTTCGTCTGGTAAGACGATCGAAGTTTCCAGTCCGACTTGCCCGTCATCGGATCGATGGGAAGTTCGCGCAAATATACCTTCGACGGCTCATCGGCTTCGTTAATATCGGTGGCCTGCTTAGGATCCTTATCGAGTCCCCGGCCGCTTTGCAGGTTCAATCCACGTTGCTTGACCTTAACGCCGTCGACAAGCGTTCCAAGCGTTGGGGGAAAGCGGTCGAGATTTTCACTGTCGAAGATCTTGCAATCGTCGATAACAACGCGGCTTCGCGGATCGGCGGGTACATTTCCGCCGGTCGGATCAGTTGGATTGCCGGTGACGGTCGAGCCTGCGGGACACGCGCCGAGCGTATCGCGTTTAAATTCGTCGATCGCACTTCGTACCTGCCGCAGAGTTTCGCGAAGACGTATTTCTTTTTGCCGCTTCACGGCATTTTGCGCGATCGGGATCGTTCCCATTAGCATGATCGCAAGAACGGTCAGCGTGATCACAAGTTCGAACAAAGTAAATCCGCCGTCCGAAGGCGGCTGCGCGATCGAGAACGGCGAACCTTTTTCTCCTGCGGTTTTCACGGTAATTTATCGATGAGATCTAGAACCTCATCACGAAATTTTTGCCCTCGGGCGACAAGAAGTTCAGAACGTCCTTTTCGAGCGTGAGCACGGGCACGCCGTCAGCCAAAGCTTCTACTTCGACATAGGCAAGAACGCCGCGGCTCGCCCTGGCCGCGCCTTCCGGCAGTGACAGCGAAATGTACATCTTACCTTCCTGATTAAGAAAGGGCGACGCGTTCGTATTGACGAGCGCCGGGCCAAAAACATCGCCGAACGATACCAACCGGACGGCGAGCTTTTTCGAATCGAACTGCAGTCCGAGCACCGCCGAACGAAACGCCGACGACGCATTTACCATCACCGGAATTTTAACCTTCTCGCCCGTCTTGAGAGTGTTTGTTGAAACCGGAATCGTCAGCTCGGCTGTCGGCGCCGGATTTGAAACTGCTGTCGTAGCGGAAGCCGCCGCATTTGGCCCATTCGAACTGTTAGCCTGTTTCACGACGTCGGAAGTCTGGTTGAGTTTTAAGGTCGCGGCGGATGAATCGATCGGTTTCAAATTTAAACCCGAATCTGTGGTTGTCGCAACGTTTGATGTCGCGGCGGCAGGCGCCGATGTCGGGGCTGCCGCGCCGCGAACATAGGTCGGTGACTCCGCGGCCTGATCCGGCAACTGAACATCCGCCGTATTCGGCACGCGTCTGGCGGCCGCGAGCAGATCATCGCGGTCTTCCTGCTGGATCATTGCTTCGAGCGAGCCATTGGTCGGCGTCGCGAGACTGCCGGTTGGCCGTTCGATCTCGTCCTCAGGCAAAATCGCCGGTGCGCGGATAACGCGTGGCGTCACGGCAATAACTATATCGACCTGACTGTTATTTCTGGTCGGTGCCGTAAACAGCCTGCCGAGGATGGGGATGAGGCCCAAAAGTGGCAGCCCCTGACGGCCGTTGCTTTCCGAACCCTGAGCGACACTTGCCAGCAAAAGAGTCTTGTTGTTCTGGACGCGGGCCGTCCCTTTTATCGTTCGTTCGGTAAATATCGGCGTGAGCGACGAAAGGTCTGCTACGTCCTTCGACTCGATCTCCATCGCCACCTGCACGTCCTGGTTCGGGAACACGATCGGTTTGAATTTGAGCGTCAATCCGACCTGCTCATAGTTGATCACATTGGAAACGACGCCGCCGCCGCTCGTGTTGTTATTCCCCGTAACGAACTGTGCGGTCTGCACAGGCACACGCTGCCCGATTCGGGCTGACGAGTCCTCGTTGTTGAAGGCATGGATCTGCGTCGACGCGATCAACTTCGTGTTGTTCTTTTTCTGAAATGCTATGAGGTTCGCGGCCGGGAGAACTATTCCGGTGCCGAAGATGTTTGTCGGGTTTGCGATCGTGTCAGTGATGCCGCGGGTAACTTTGCCGAACAGGCCATCGCTGCCGAGCCCAATAACTCCGCGGGTGGTGCCGCCCAAAGTGGTCAGGTCAGCCTGATTTCCGATCTGATTGCCGAACTGCAGCAGGTCGTTCTTATTTACCTCGTAGATGGCGACATCCATAACGACTTCGGCGCGATCCTTGTCGAGCGAAGAGATCAGCTTGCCGATAAGCCGAATATTTTCTTCCGTGTCGCGGATGGTAAGGCTGTTGGTCGCGGCGTCTTCCATCACGATCGTCTGGCTGCGGCCGGGCTGAGCCGGTATCGCTTGCTGGATCAGCGGCTTAACCTTGGTCGGATCGGCGTTCGCCAGATAGAACGTCCGGAGAACAAGCTGCTGGAAGTTCGTCCGTCGTATGTTTGTAGCTACTAATATCGTACGCGGTCCGACCCTCTGGAAGAAAAGATTTTCCTGAAGAAAGATGTAATCGAGGGCTTTTGCTGCCGAAACATTCTTGAGCTCGATGCGGATCTTTCGGTTCTCAAGACGTGAATCCGAGTCGAAAAGAACATTCAGGTCGAGGTCCTTAGCCAGTTCCTTGACGATATACTGTAGGTCGACGCCGCCGGGAAACGGCACGTCACGAAGTTTTTCGACGCGCAGCGGCAACTGTATATCCGTCGCGGGCCTCGCCGTATATCCTGTCGGAACCAGTTTTACACCGCCAGCCGAACTCGTTTTCCCCTCGCTTTCTGACCGATTCACGTCCTCTTGCAAACGGATCATCCGGGCCATTTCCGATTTGGCGAGTTCATTCACCGGATCGAAGCCGTAGGCCTTTCGAAATGCGATAAAGGCACCCTGATAATCCTTTTCTTCCGCCGCGATACGGCCTTTTTTCATGAACATCTGCGAAGCGTTGAACAACGCGCGCTGCAGATGAAGCCTGTACTCGGGATTTTTGGGACTTTCGGTGACGGCAAGCGCGAATGATTCGGCGGCCTTATCCCAAACCTCGGCGTCTTCCTGTTTGACTCCTTCTTTGAAGTATTTCTTGCCGTCGCCCATCGCCGGCACGGCCATCGGCGAAAGCATCGAAAAAACTAAAATGGAGCTTAAAAAAAATCGGAGAACTGCAGATCTATTCATGATTCTTGTTTGAGATACGGTCGACCTCGATACCAGTTTCTACACGCCGACGGTTGGGTGAAGTTTCAAAAAAGTAAGTCTTGGATGCGAAAAGCGAAGCTCAAGGTTGATTTTCGTTCGAATACCGCGAAAAAGCAAGCTAATTATTGAGATTTGCCGTTGTTTCGTTGCCGTGTTTGAGGAGTTGACGGCGAAGATAATCGAGTGCGGCCTGACTGGACCTCCAACGTATCAAATAGCGGTCGCCGGGAAGCACGAGATTTATTGATCTCGTTTTTTTCGCGTCCGCGTAACCTATGAAAACAGTTCCGACCGGCTTTGTATCGCTTCCGCCGCCGGGCCCGGCGATACCGGTGACCGAGACGCCGTAATCGGCTTGGGCGTATCTGCGAATGCCCGCGGCCATCTCTTCGGCGGTCTCGCCGCTTACTGCGCCGTGTTTTTCGATAGTATCGGGCGAGACGCCGAGCGTTCTGATTTTCGCCGCGTTTGAATACGTAACAGCACCTTCGAGGAAATACGCGGACGAACCCGAGACCTCGGTCAATCGCATACCGATCAGCCCGCCGGTACAGCTTTCGGCAACCGCCAGCGTGCTCCCGTCGGCCGTGAGGATGTCGCCGATCACTTGTTCCATTGTTTCGCCGTGGTGAGCGAAAACCGCCGCACCGAGTTTGTCGTCGATACGTTGTACAGCATCAGTAATAGTTGCTTCGGCCGCAGCCGCGTTCTCGCCTTCAGCGGCCAAATGTACCTCGACCTCGGATTTGTTAAAAAGGATCGACGTTCGGAGATTCGGATACGATTTATAGATCGGCGCGATCGCCTCATCAAGCGCCGATTCGCCGATGCCGGAAACGCGAAGGACGCGCCTGCGCACGATGATCGTGCCGGCAGATTCCGTCAGCCTCGGCAGCGCGTGGGTTTCAAACATCGGCCTCATCTCGCGCGGCGGCCCCGGCAAAACAACCAGGAATTTTCCCCCGTCGGCGAGCATCATTCCGACCGCAGAGCCGTTTGGATTCGGCAAAATGTCGGCGCCTTTGATGACGAATGCCTGACGCTTGTTGATCTCCGGCATTTCGCAACCCCATCGGTTGAATCGCGCACGTAGGTCGGCTTCGATCTCATCGTGATAAACCATTTCGCGCCCGACTGCCCGAGCCGAAACCTGTCGCGTGACGTCATCCTCGGTCGGCCCGAGTCCGCCTGTGCAAATTACGATGTCCGAGCGTTTAACGGCATCGCGGATCGTTTCCTCAAGACGCGCTTCGTCATCGCCGACGATCGTTTTGAGCATCACTTCGACCCCGATCTCGTTAAGCTTTTCGGTCAGCCAGAGGCTGTTTGTATCGGTCTTTTCGGGCGTCAAAAGTTCCGACCCGACTGCGATGATCTCTGCTGAAGGCATAAAAAGATGATTCTGAATGGTATCATTCGCGATTCACGTCACTTATAGATCTCAACGATCGGCTTTCCATTTATATCGACATAGGCTCGGTACATGCCTTCTGAGTTAAACGAAATTCCCATATTGCCGTAACGGTCGACCGCGATCACACCGCCGTCTCCTCCCATTTTTTGGAGCTTTTGTTTGATCACCAGGTCGACGGCGTCCTGGATCGGCAAAGCGCGATATTCGATCTGCGTAGCGATCTCACGAGCGACGCTGAGGCGTATAAAAAATTCGCCCCAACCCGTGCCTGACACGGCGCAGCTATTGTCGTTCGCGTAAGTACCTGCACCGATGATCGGCGAATCGCCGACTCGGCCAAATTTTTTGTTCGTCATTCCGCCGGTAGATGTGCCGGCCGCCAGATCGCCGTTTTTGTCGAGCGCGACGGCTCCGACGGTGCCGAATTTGTTATACGGTTCGTCGGCATATCTCCCGCTTACCTTTTTTTCCTTTTCTTCCTTTAGTATTTGCTGCAGAGCGTCCCAGCGCTCCTGCGTCCAGAAATACTTTTCATCGACGAGCGTAATATTCTGTTCTTTCGCAAATTGTTCAGCACCATCGCCGATCATCATTACGTGCGGTGATCTTTCCATCACGGCACGGGCAAGCGTGATCGGATTCTTAATGCGGTGCAGACCCGCGACCGCTCCGGCCGAAAGATCCTTGCCGTTCATGATCGAAGCGTCGAGTTCATTCTTGCCTTCGTGATTAAAAACCGCACCTTTGCCGGCGTTAAAGAGAGGTGAATCTTCGAGAATATTGATCGCGATCTCGACCGCATCGACGCCTGTTTTGCCGGCCTGGAGAGCTTTGTATCCGGCCATCAGAGCTTCTTCAAGTTTTGCGCGGTACTGCTTCTCCTTTTCAGCAGTCATCGAGCCGCGTCTTATCGTTCCCGCGCCGCCGTGGATCATAAAAGCGAGCCGCGGTTTTTGCGGTGACTGGAGCTGTTTCAATTCGTAAAAGCTCCCCTTTTGAGCGTATAGTGTCCCGCAAAGATGAAGCAGTGCGGCGATCAGTATCATTGAAAGAATACGTTTCATTTTCTTGTGTTCGAACCGAGAATTATGCGGATAGGTTACCACAGAAAGGAGGGGCATATTACTTCCAGACGGCCGCCGTTTCCGTCGCGGTCACAGAGGCTGTTTTTTTTGCAAATTCCTCAATGAATGCGGACGACAGAGAGAGCAGCCTTACTTCTTCGACGGCCCACGGTGAAATACCGGAATCGGGGCTGGCCGCAGTAGCAAGAAAACCATTCCAATCGACCCATTTTACCGCACCTACTTCGTTAGGGTTCGGCTGCGGATCGTCGTTCGTAAAACCGATAAGTACGGGACACAACTCGTTCTCTACGATTCCGTCCAGTTCGGCACGGTACTTGAAATCCGGGAGCGCCGTTCGAAGTTGCGTGTGCGAGATGCCGAGCTCATAACGAAGCCTCCGAGCCGCCGCGTCTGCGGGTTTTTCGTGCAGCATCACGTGGCCGCAGCACGAATTCGACCATACGCCCGGCCATGTTTTTTTCGCCGCCGAACGCTGCTGCAGAAGGACTTCGCCTTTATCGTTAAAAAGAAAAACCGAGAATGCGGCGTGGAGTTGTGTGTCGGAAGTATGGGATGCGAGTTTTGGCCCCGTGCCGATCGCTTGGCCGGTTTCATCGACGAAAACGATCATGTCGTCGAAGAAATAATGGAAACGAAAGTAGAATACGCACAACATCCCGACAAGTAACGACCCAACGATCGCAGGCACATATATTCCGGAAAACGTGTCGAGCGCAGTCCAAAATATCAGTATGAAGATCGAGCTCGACACAAGCTGGACAGGCGTCGGCAGCAATGGGCGAAATCTGCGAACTGCCGCCTCAATGATCGCAGCTCCCGCACAACCGGACAGAAACCAGCCGCCGAAATTCGACAGCGGCACCCCGTAAAAGGCTCCGCCGTCTGCATAATGCCAAAAGCCCAGGAGCACAGCACCTGGGTCGATAACGATGTCGAATGCTGTTGCGATAGCAGCCGCCGCGGCAACCCGAGCTACAAAGTTCGCAGAACACAACCGCGCGATCGCATAGCCCGCGAGGATCAGCGGCGTCCAGGCAAGAGCGACGGTCCACGGCACGAGGCCGAAAAGCTTGAATCCGAGCGAGTCCGAATAGGCGAATTCCCCATAGGGAAAACCTGTTGCACTAGCGAAAGACTCAATGGCGAGGGCGAAGATACCGAGGGCGACAGACAACAATAAAGCATCGCGCACTCCGAGCCACAGTTTCAAAGCCCAGAGCGCCGGCAGCGAGAAAAGGATCACGTTTATCGCGGAAACGTAGTGCGACCATGACGGAAGCGTGACATTCGCCATAAAAAAAGCCCCGATGATCAGAAAAATCACCACAGCGGCGGCAAGAGTTCTCCTTTTTATCGCCTGATTCATTCGTAAGCTATACTCGTTCGATGCAAGATCTGCGGTTCCTATTGCGCGTTAGCCGCCCCAGATTCTGGATATATGTTCTCGGACCGTATCTGATCGGTGTTGCCGCGGCGGCTTCTGGTCGCTCCGATTTCGCGCGGCTGGACACGCTGATCTTCGGTCTTTATTTCCTTCTTCCCGCGAATTTACTCATCTATGGCATCAACGACATTTTCGATTACGAAACCGACTCGCTGAATCCGAAAAAGGACAAATACGAAGTACTCGTCAAACCCGAATCGCACAGAAAACTGAGGTTGTGGATCGCTCTTCTCAATGTTCCTTTTATCACGGCCGCCATTCTTTTAATTCCGCAAGCTTTGCCGCCCCTCGCCGGATTTTTGTTCTTTTCGATCTATTATTCGGCCACGCCAGTTCGCGCAAAAGCTGTACCATTTCTCGATTCGATTTTCAACATACTATACGTTTTCCCTGGTGCGTTTGCTTATCAGATGCTTACCGGTTCATTCCCGCCGATCGTGGTGATCTTAGCCGCCGGACTGTGGACAATGGCGATGCATGCGTATTCCGCGATCGCCGATATTGACGCGGACAAAAAAGCCGGGATGGACACGGTCGCGACCGCTCTTGGCTCAACCGGGACGCACATGTTCTGCATGGCCTGCTACCTCGCGGCCGCAGTATCGGCAGCCGCATTCGCTCCGGCGCTTATGCTGCTCGGCCTTGTGTATTTGCCCCTGATGTTGCTTTCGGACGGTTCCAAAAACCGCGACGGCATGTTCAGCATTTATCGTTTGTTCCCGATGATCAACTCGATATGCGGGTTCCTCATTTTTTGGTACGCCGCCTGGCCCAAGTTCTTCTAAAACAACTGGCAGAAGCCTGACTGTGAGGAAGGCAAGTCGGCCGACTCTGTCAAAATACGGCCGGGATAGGCTGCACGCGTAATGACCAGCCCTCCTTCACGGTCAGGCTTCTGTCGTTAGAGCCTCTCCATGGGCCCCGCGGTCTTGATGCTGTGAACACGTTTGTATACCAGCTCGGCGCTTATCAAACATATCTGCGTGCCGATGCCCGGATTAGTTCCCGCACCGACGTAAAATAAATTCTTTACCTTTTTCGACTGATTCTTCGGTCGAAAGATCGCCGTCTGCCAGATCGTGTGAGCGAGGCCCAGCGCGGTACCTTTGAAGCTGTTATAGTCTGCGGCAAAATCGCCGACCGTATATATCCGCTGAAACTCGATCTTTTCCCGCAAGTCCGGTAGGTTCATTTCGTTTTCGATCAACGAAAGCACGCGATCGGCGTATTTCTGTTTTACTTCGTCCGTGATCTCCAGATCCGATGCGATCGGCACCAGCACGAAAAGATTTTCTTTCGCTTCGGGTGCGACCGAACCATCGGTCACGCTCGGAGCGCAGACGTAAAGCGACGGCTCGACCGGCAGTTGCGGGTCTTTGTAGATGTCGTCGAAATTCTTTCGCCAATCTTCGCTGAATAGAAGATTGTGATGCGCGAGATTGGGCAGCTTTTCGTTTATACCCAAATAAATAATAAACGCCGACGGCGCCATCACTTTTTTGTCCCAATATTTTTGCGGATGCGTCTGCCATTTTTCAGCGAGCATCCTCGTTTCGGTAAACCACATGTCGGCGTTTGAGATCACGGTGTCGGCCTCGACCCTCTCACCGCTTGTCAGCCGAACGCCGCGCGTGACGCCGCCTTCGACGATGATCTCCGCGACCTCGCAATCTGCCCGCAGCTTCGCTCCGTTCTTTTCGGCGATCGTGACGAGAGCGTTTATGACCTCGTAAAATCCACCCTTCGGATAAAACACGCCTTGGTTAAAATCCATGTGCGACATCAGGTTGTACAACGCCGGAGCCTCGTACGGGGACGTACCGAGGAACACCATCGTGTATTCCATCACCTGCCGCAGCTTTTGCGATTTGAAGAATTTCGACACAAAGGCGTGCATCTTCGAAAAGACCGAAAGCTTTTGGCCCTCAGTCATCACGCGGCGGTTGAAGAAATCGAAGATCGTATCGTAATTTTTGTACATGAAGTGCTGCGTCGCGACCTCATATTGATACTTCGATTGTTTTAGATACGCGCGCAATTGATCGGCGGCCCCGGGCTCGATCGCTTCGAACGATGCACCGTCGCGTTCGATGTCGGAATGAATGTCCAGTGGTTCGCCGCCGCTGCGGAAGAAAATGCGGTACGACGGCGAGAGCCGCTGCAAGTCGAGATGGTCTTCCACACGCTCGCCCATCAGATCGAAATAATGCTCAAACAGATCCGGTGCCAGATACCATGATGGCCCCATGTCGAAACGAAAACCGCCGGTCTCAAAAATGTTCGCACGCCCGCCGAACCGCGCATTCTTTTCCAGCACCGTAACGTCGTAGCCTTTTTTCGCGAACAGCCCGGCCGCGCCGAGTCCGCCGATGCCGGCGCCGATTACCACAACGCGCTTATTCATACACGCCGGCGAGAGCCTTGATCGAGAGCGCGAGTTTCTGCGGCGAATTTGTCCGAACGCGACCCGCGAACACGTTATAATGCGCACGCTCGATCTCGCCGAGAATGGCTTTATAAAGGACGTACGACACTCGAACAGCGAGGCGTCCGCGCCAATTGAGCATCGTGATGCCCGGCAATGCTTCTTTATATACCTGCCGCGTACGCGCAATTTCGTATTTCATAAATTCGATGAAGCGTTCGTCGTGCACGTGACGGCAGATGTCGGTTCGGTCGAGCCCGAATTTCGCGAGATCCTCATGCGGCATATAGACGCGCCCGAGGTCATCGCAATCTTCGCGAATGTCGCGGAGGAAATTTGTCAATTGAAACGCATAACCGAGCTTTATAGCGTAGGGAAACGCAGCTTCGGACGAATACCCGACGATGCGCGTCACCATCAGGCCGATCACGCCCGCCGAACCGTACATATATTGTTCAAGCTCGCCTCGTGTCGTATAGTTACGTTTCTCTTCATCCATAAACATCGATTCGAGAAACGCTTCGCCGTCGGCCGCCGGGATCTTGTATTTCCGAAATGCCCAGACGATCGCGTTCATAACATCGTCATCGCTCGACCCGCTTTCCATTGCCGCAACCCACTGCATCCGCCAATTCCGCAGCTCTGCCATCGCGGCCGCTTTATCGGAAATGTCCGGATCGTCGACGATCTCGTCCGGAACGCGCGCAAAGGCATAAACGGCGTAGATGCCCAGCCGCGTTTCTGCCGGAAAGAACTGCGTCGCGAAATAGAAACTTGTACCGTAGCGTTTAGTGATCAGCCTGCACTCTTCGAGACCGTCGATCAGCCTCTGCGTTTTCCGTTCCAACAC
Source organism: Pyrinomonadales bacterium (assembly GCA_038254305.1). GTDB lineage: Bacteria > Acidobacteriota > Blastocatellia > Pyrinomonadales > Pyrinomonadaceae > OLB17. The sequence continues at coordinate 96,073 of JBBSGG010000001.1, read as the reverse complement.
CTTCACCCTCCCGAACCGATAAAGTCTTTAGATCGGGTTCGGTAGCGAGTGGCAAACGGATTCAGTTTTCACGCAAAAATTGCTAATTTTTGGGATTCTGAGACAGGTAGTCGCGGACCATTTTCATATCTTCCCAAACCTCGCGTTTCTTATGCGGATCGCGGAGCAGATATGCGGGATGAAACGTCGGCATGACCTTTACATCAAAGTAATCGTGAAACTGGCCGCGCATTTTCGTTATGCCGGTCTTGATATCCAGAAGGTTGTGCATTGCGGTATTGCCAAGCACGACGATAACTCTCGGATTGATCACCGCGATCTCGCGCATCAGGAACGGGCGGCACGTGTGCGCCTCGGGCAGCGTCGGCTGGCGATTGCTCGGCGGACGGCAGCGGTTAATATTGCCGATCGCCACCTCGTCGCGGCTAAAGCCTATCGCCTCGATGATCTGCGTCAGCAGCTTTCCCGCGCGCCCGACAAACGGCACGCCCTGAGCGTCCTCGTCCGCTCCCGGAGCCTCGCCGACGAACATCAACTCGGCGTCCATATTTCCGGTCGTATGGACGATCTGTGTGCGTCCCTGGCTCAGCGGGCACCGTGTGCAGTTCCCGATATCGATGCGGATCTGCTCGATGGTTTCATCGCCCGCAGGCAAAATTGCCAGGGTTTCCTGCCGGATCGCCTTTTGCGCCGAATGTTTTGCATCTGCCTCAGCGCGGTCTGAAGCAAGCGGAGCAGTCGGAGCGTCCTTCGCGGCGCTTTTTCGCTCGCCGAGTGACGGCAGCGATCTGATTCGCGAACCTGCACGGATTTTCGCGGCGGTCGGAGTTTTTATTGTCACCTCGGGGATCACGACAGGTTCGTCGGCGGTCGGCACTGGCCGCGGGCTTGCAGATGGGGATATCGTGGGGTGTGCGGGCCCGCCGGGCGCCGCGGCTGTCGCGCCGAGATCGACGCTCAAACTATGGACACCCAGCTCCTGCAGGTACAAAAGGTGCTCTTTAATATCGGCTATCAAATCGCCGGTTTCAGAAATCTGCTGCATTAGACGTCGAGATTTCTGAGTTTAACTATTTCGTCGAGTATTCTGTCGGCCATTTCGCGTTTCGACATCAGCGGCAGTTCGACCGTGGAATTGGTCTTTTTGATAAGTATCGTTGCGATGTTGGTATCGGTATCGAATCCGGCGCCTTCGGCCGTGATGTCGTTTGCAATTACCATATCAAGGCCTTTCTTTTCCATTTTCCAACGGGCGTACGCAACAACGTCGTTCGTCTCAGCCGCGAAACCGACCACGAGCATTCCCTCGGTTCGGTTTTTCGCAACGTCAGCAAGAATGTCCGGTGTTTTTACGAGTTCGAGTGTCATCGTGTTGCGGCCGTCTTTCTTGATCTTCGCGTTCGCTGCGTTCGCCGGGCGATAATCCGCAACCGCAGCCGAGCCGACAAAAATAGTCGCTTTCCGCAATTCAGCCATCACCGCCGAATGCATCTCGTCCGCCGACAAAGCTTTGATCGTCCGCACATTTTCAGGTGCATCAACCTTAGTTACGCCCGAGACGACCGTCACATCCGCACCGCGCGCCGCCGCCGCCTCGGCCATCGCGAAGCCCATCTTCCCGCTCGAATGATTCGAGATAAACCGCACCGGATCGATCGCCTCACGCGTCCCGCCGACTGTGATCAGAAATCGCTCACCCGCCAAATCGCTTGATTGCGGTTCGCGGATCGCGGATTGCCGATTTTCGTCTTCCTTCTTGTTTCGTGCGGCTTCGTGTTTTTTCGTGGTTACAGCTCTTTTGTTTTCATCAGGAGCGGACCTGGTCGCCTTCTTTCTCGTTTCCCCGCAGCTTTGGGTCTCGGCGGTGAGAAGCCCTAAAGCCTGTACGACGATGTTTTCGACATCTTCAAGCTTTCCGGTGCCGACAGTTTTGCAGGCAAGTTCACCGGCCACCGGTTCGACAAAATGAACGCCGTCGGCTCTTAACTGCTCGATATTCCGCTGCGTCGCAGGCTGTTCCCACATCGTAGTATTCATCGCTGGGGCGATCAGCACTGGAGCGTTCGACGCCAGATAAGTCGATGACAAAAAATCGTCCGCCACGCCGTTAGCGAACTTCGCGATAATATTCGCCGTCGCGGGGACGATCAGCAGCAGATCGATATTCTGCGAAAAATTGATATGGGCGATCGGGTCCGGGTTTTGCGGATCGTAATCGTCGACGATCACATATTTATCCGTTAAAGCCTTAAACGTCAGCGGCTGCACGAACTCGGTCGCGTGCTTCGTCATCGCCACCGAAACATCGCATCCAGCTTTTTGCAGCCGACGCATCACCTCAACGGCCTTATAAGCCGCGATCCCGCCGCAGACGCCAAGCCCGATCCTGTAATTGCACATTCGCTAACTACCTCGCAAGAAATGAAAGGACCATGTTCATCAGCGAAACGCGCTTGTTCGTAAACCCGTGGTCGGTTTTCCACACCTGGTAATCGAAGTAAGCCTTATTCGAACCTCGCAAAGCATCCGCTAGTCCCTTGTTATCCGGATGTTCGTCGAGCATCACGATCTGCTTATCCGCCAACGCCTTCGCATCGTTGGTAGGATCGAAATACCCCGGTTTCGCGATCACCGGTGCAAAGATCTCTTCCGGCGGAGAGTTCAAAACGAAATAACCCGGGCTGGCCTTCGGATTCTTGACGATCGCGAGCAGCCGTTCCTGCGTCTTTACGTCCTTAAAATCCGAATATATGTTCCATGTCGAAAGGGCAAATCCCTTTCGCACGGTCGGCAGCCTTTGCAGGGCCTTTAACGCCACCCAGCCGCCCATACTGTGACCGAACAGCACAATGTTCGAAGGGTCGATCTGCAGCTTGTCCTGATTCCTCTCGCAGAAGGCGACTACGTTCACGACGTCCTCCACGGAATTCTCAAAGCTGAATTTCCCCTGACTTGCCCAGCTCCCACGGTAGTCGAAATAAAGGACGTTCCACCCGCGGCTTCTCACCACCTGGGCGAGGTCGAGATTGCGTTCATTTCCAGGGTAGCCGTGAAGCAGGATAAGCGTCGGGTGCTTCTGCTGGCCGTTGGCTCTGAGAAGAAAACCTTGCATCGAACTGCCGCTGGACGGGATATTCAACTCAACAAAGCCGGCGGGCGAACTCTCGTCCCATTTAAGATCTTGAATAGTAAGCGTGTCCTGCCCGAAAGCCGCTACCGAAAACATTGCGATCAGAGATAACAAAATAAGAAGTCGCATAGTTGTTTTATCAAAGTCCGAACTGACGTAAATGATGATCCACGTGTTTATACTGCGTTTCTCCCCATTGTTTGCCGGTCAGCGGACCGAAAAACCCGTGAATATTTCCGTTCGTCCCGCTTTCCCCGAGTGTGTGAAAGTGCTTTATCAGATCTTTTAGCCTTTCCCGCGTCGCCGCAAAATCGGGCTCATCCTTTATGATCAGCGTCGGCCCGGTCGGCGAACTCTTCGGGAACGGCTTTTCGCCCAGAAACCCGCCCTTGAATATCCACCCGATCGCTTTGCCTATGAACGCCTGCGTCATCGGATTCTTTCCGGTGGCCATCTCGAGTGCCCGCGCCGTGTGCTCCATCATCTGCGACGCCGACATCTTTCCCCACTGCCGCGGCGTATCCACCGCCAGCCGATCGATACGCTGGGTAAGCTCATCGTGCGTGCTTGAATCAAATATTGTTTTCATATTTAACGATTAGAGTCGCGGAATTTCGCGACTGCCGTATTCTATCTCAAAAGCTTCGAAATGCTACTCTTGGGAATACTGTAAGCGTTATGAAAGTTAAGCCGCAAAAACTCTCATCTGAAAGCATTTATAAAGGCAAGATCTTTGACATCAACATTGATTCGATCCGCGAGGGCGATGTTGAGTACAAACGTGAGATCGTCGTTCATAAAGGAAGTTGCGTAATCATTCCGGTGTTCGACGACGGGCGGGTCGCGCTCGTGCGGCAGTATCGGCATGCGGCGGGGAAATATTTGCTTGAGATCTGTGCCGGGACGTTGAACGCGGGCGAGGACCCGAAAACAGGCGCGATCCGTGAACTTGAAGAAGAGATCGGCGTGACGGCCGGAAAGATCGAAAAATTGTGCGAGTTTTACGTTTCGCCGGGATTTCTAACTGAAAAGATGTTCGTTTATGTGGCGACCGGTTTGACCGAAGTCGGCCAAAAGCTCGAATCCGACGAAATCCTTACCATCGAGCGATACTCATTCGATCAACTCAAGACCAAAATTGACGACGGCGAGATCGAAGACGCCAAGACGATTATCGGACTGATGCTTGCCGGAGAAAAGTTTCAGAAGGACGCCTGACCGCGAGGGAGAGCTAAACGGCGGGCTTTTACTATATCCCTTGTCGTCCGCTCGCTTCTCCCCGACATGGACGCTTACGGCCGGGAATGGCGGCCAGTGAAAAAAAGCGGTTCGGTCCACCCCGGCTGGGGTCATACGCGAGGCGAGAACGGTCATATATTGCGGCGCGGCTTGACGCTGCGGTCATATTTCGATACTCTGTGAGTTCGCGTTTTTGCGGAAATAGCTATCAGTGCAGGCAATTATGAGTACTTACTTTCCTAGCGGAAAAGGTTTGGCGGAGAACCGCAAGTGGTTTGTCGTGGACGCAAAGGGCAAAACGGTCGGCCGTTTGGCGACGGAAGTTGCGCGAATTCTTTCGGGCAAGAACAACCCGGCGTGGACACCGTATATGGACATGGGCGATCACTGCGTAGTGATCAATGCACGCCTTGCGGTCTTTTCGGGAGCCAAGACGGACCAGAAGCTTTATCGCCGCCACACGCTCTATCCGGGCGGGCTTCGCGAAACGACGGTAAAGGAAATGTTCGAGAAGAAGCCTGAAAAGGTTATCGAGCTTGCCGTTCGCGGGATGCTGCCGAAGACCAAACTCGGCAAGGCGATGGGCAAGAAATTAAAGGTGTACGCCGATAGCGATCACCGCCACACCGCCCAGAACCCACAGCCGGTCGTCATCGAAACAAAGCTTGGCTAGTTTGTGGCTTCCGTGTTCCGGACTTTTTACTTTTAACTTTTAACTTTCAGATATGGCAGACATTCAATATTACGGCACAGGACGCAGAAAGACTTCGACCGCTCGCGTTTATCTGCGTCCCGGCACCGGCGAGATCGTCATCAACCGCCGCCCTTTCGATTCTTACTTTCCTAACGAAGCACTTCGGATGATCATTCGCCAGCCGCTTCGCCTAACGGAGACCGCGGCAAAATTCGACATTCTCGTAAACGTCGACGGCGGCGGTCAGGCTGGGCAGGCCGGAGCGGTCCGCCACGGCATCACGCGTGCTCTTATGGAGTACAACGGCGATCTTCGGCCGAGCCTCAAGAAAGCTGGCCTGGTGACCCGCGATCCGCGGCAGAAGGAACGTAAGAAATACGGACAGAAAGGTGCCCGCAAACGATTCCAGTTCTCGAAGAGATAATTAGTCGTAAGAGGTACCGAGGCTCGTTCGCAACGGGTTTCACGCGTAACGCGCTAATTGCACAAATGTAACTCTTACTAATCCATCGCCGGAATACCTTGGTTTATCAATAAGTTTTCGGCGAGTACAAAAACCAGAAGTTCAGGAGATATAACACTTTGGCTACAGTAACGATGAAAGAACTCCTCGAAGCAGGGGTTCATTTTGGTCACCAGGTCCGCCGTTGGAACCCGAAGATGAAGGAGTACATCTTTGGTGAACGCAACGGCATTTATATTATTGACCTGCAAAAAACACAGAAACTTTTCCGTGACGCACTGAATTACGTTCAGGAATCGATCACCGAGCGGCCGAATCAAAAGGTTCTCTTTGTCGGCACCAAGCGTCAGGCACAGGACGCGATCAAAGAAGAAGCCGAACGCTGCGGACAGTACTACATCAACAACCGCTGGCTGGGCGGCCTTTTGACGAACTTCGAAACGGTCAAAAAATCGATCAATAAGCTCAAAGAGATCGAAACGATGCGCGAAGACGGCCGTTTCGAAATGCTCACAAAAAAAGAGCGCCTAAAGCTCGATCGTGAGCACGAAGGCCTTATGAAGAACTTAGCCGGAATCAAAGAAATGAACGGAATGCCAGACTTGATGTTCATAATTGATGTCCGCAAAGAAGATATCGCCGTCAAGGAAGCAAATCGTCTCGGCATCCCGATCGTTGCCGTCGTCGATACGAATTGCTCACCCGAGGGTATCGATCACGTTATTCCTGGAAACGACGACGCTCTTCGTGCCATCCGCCTCTTCGCATCGCGGATCGCTGACGCGATCCTTGAGGGCCGACAGGTCCAAACCGAGGGCAGCCTTGCCATCGGCGAAGAGGATCAAGCGGCAGAAAGTGCCAACGCCGTCGCGCCCGAGACGACAGAAATCAAACTGGCGTCGATCCCCAAGGAATTCCTTAACGAGGACGAACGTGCCGAGATCGAATCGGCCGATATACCAGAGGAGATCGAAGGCGAGGATCTGGAAGCCGATGGCTCGATCGTCGTGAGAACGACTGATCATGGCTTTGCGACCGCTGAGGCAACGCATCCGGTTTCCCAGGGCGTGGGCCAGGAAGAGCCGGGGAGCGGCCCCGACGCCGGAGAAGGCACGATGCACAATGCACCCGGCGAGGAAACGGCGGAAGCCCGCAAAAAATCAACTAAGGAAAGCAACGAAGCAGCGGCAAGCTAGAAACATTTTAAACTTTCGAAAGCGTAGCTCCTCTTCGATCATAAACGATCCGAGCTACGCTTTTCTATAAACCGATATAATCATACATTGGAGTTAGTAAATGGCAGATATTACAGCAAGTTCAGTCAAATCTTTGCGTGAAAAGACCGGTGCCGGCATGGTCGATTGCAAGAACGCCCTCGTCGAAGCAAACGGCGACGAAACGGCGGCAATGGACATCCTTCGCAAGAAAGGTATGGCGACCGCGGGCAAGAAAGCGGGGCGCGTTACCGCTGAAGGCGTCGTCGGGTCGTATATTCACATGGGCGGGAAGGTCGGCGTGATGGTCGAGATCAATTGCGAAAGTGATTTTGTCGCACGCGGTGAGGAATTTCAGGCGCTCGTCAAAGATGTTGCGATGCACATTGCAGCTTCAGATCCGAAATATGTCGGGCGTGACGAAGTTCCCACAGCGGAGCTCGATAAGGAACGTGAGATCCTGCTTGAACAGCTTAAGAATGATCCGAAGAACGCCGGCAAGCCCGAAGATGTTCTGAACAAGATCATCGAGGGACGTCTCAACAAGTACTATGAGGACAACGTGCTCGTCGATCAGCCTTTTGTTAAAGATCCGAGTAAAACCATTGGCGAACTCGTAGCGGAAAAGATCGGTTCGATCAAGGAAAATATTTCTGTCCGTCGCTTCACCCGCTACAAGATGGGCGAAGGCATCGAGAAGAAATCGGACGATTTTGCTGCCGAAGTTGCCTCGATGGTCGGATAAAAGTTTGCAGAGTTAGCTAGGTTTCTTGGTTCGCAGCGTTTTCTGCCTTCTTGCAGCTTAAATCGACCCGGCAAACTCGGAGAACCCGGAAAGGTATGAAAGAGCCTGTATTCAAACGCATTCTTCTCAAGCTTTCGGGCGAGGCGCTGATGGGCGTGCAGAATTACGGCATCGACACGCTCGTCGCTGAATCCGTAGCACGGCAGATCAGTGCGGTGCACGCTCTGGGCGTTGAGATCGCAGTTGTCGTCGGCGGCGGTAATATTTTCCGCGGCGTTTCGAAATCCGCAGGAAACATGGACCGGGCGGCCGCCGATTATATCGGAATGCTGGCGACTGTCATGAATGCCGTCGTGCTTCAGGACGCTCTCGAACAGATCGATATACATACACGGGTGATGTCGGCGATTGACATACCGCAACTCGCGGAACCGTTTATTCGCCGGCGAGCGGTTCGCCATCTCGAAAAACAGCGCGTCGTTATCTTTGCCGCCGGCACGGGAAATCCGTATTTCACCACGGATTCCGCAGCCGCTCTTCGGGCACTCGAGATCGAGGCCGAGGTGATCTTTAAGGCGACAAAGGTTGACGGAATTTATTCGGCTGACCCGATGACCGATCATTCGGCTACCCGTTTCGAAAAGATCTCTTATCAGGAAGTGCTCGAAAAGCAGTTAAAGGTGATGGACACATCGGCGATCTCACTTTGCATGGATAACGAGCTGCCAATAATGATCTTCAACATGCTCCAACCGGGGAATATAGTCAGGGCCGTCAGCGGTGACCTAAGCATCGGAACGCTGGTCTCGGTCGGCGGAGCGACGACCACTGCGGGTTAAGAAACTTTAGATCTTATGAGTGTAGATACGGTCACAAACGAAACGAAACCGAAAATGGATGCGGTTGTAGAAGATTTCAAACGCAAGCTTTCGAACATTCGAACAGGACGTGCGACGGTCGGGCTGTTGGACACGGTCATGGTCGATTATTACGGAACGCCGACACCCCTCAGTCAGATGGCATCAGTTTCTGTTCCCGAACCGCAGCTTCTTACCGTCCAGCCCTGGGACATGTCACAGCTCAACGCCGTCGAAAAAGCGATCATCGCCGCGAATCTTGGCATGAACCCCTCTAACGACGGCAAGGTGGTCAGGCTTCCGGTTCCGGCTCTTAACGAAGAGCGCCGCAAACAGCTCGCGAAGCAGGCATATGAAATGGCTGAAGAGCATCGAATCGCGGTACGCAACATAAGGCATGCTGCGAATGACGGCCTAAAGAAAATGCTTAAGGACAAGACGATCTCCGAGGATGACGAACGAGGCGGACTGGACGATGTACAAAAGCTTACGAATTCCTTTATCGGAAAGATCGACGAACTGGCAAAGAACAAAGAAGCGGAAATTATGAGTGTCTAACTACGGCTCTTCCTAGATTATATGGCCGTTGCGAATATTATTTCGCGGCGGCTTTTCGCGCCTAGAAACCAGCTTTTGCTATTTCGCTTTCGCGTTCGTATTTGTATTGCTTTCGAGACTCGATTTGAAATCCTTGCAGAATTTAACGGTGTCGGCGCGGTTCGCTTTGTGCTCTTCGAGCCCCTTGCGTACTTCTGCACGAAATCGGTTTAAGGCCGTCAGTTTGAGCGCTTTGGTGATGACGTTGTCATCCGGATTATTCGTCTGTGCGGCAAGAATTGTTATCACCTCGTCGCATTCCGGAATGCCGACCTTGTCATCACCGACGGCCGTTTCGATCGCACGGTCTGTGAGCGATTTATTGCTGTTTGCAGAGTTAGCATTTAGGTTGGACTCACCTGCAGCGGATTTCTGGGCACTCTCGGTCAGCTTGCCGCATCCGAGAACCGCGCATATCACGATCGCGAAGGCGACTAGCGACAAGTATTTATTCATTTGATTTCAAGGCTGGGGCATCGCCGCAGGCACGGCGTCCGCACTCTTCACGCCCCCGAATTGATAGATGACGTAAAGATTTAGGGAATTGTCCTTAACCTCGCCGCGTACGTCCGACACCTTGGCCTGCAGGTTGCCACCCGTGGCGGCGATCGGCATGTTTATGGCCACTTGGCGGCCGTCCAGAATGCGAACGGGATTCACTCGTGTGTTCAGTGTCGACTGCACGATGGGCGTGAGCAGCGAGCTGAAAACAGGATTCACGCCGTCAAGATTCACGGTTTCCACGTTGACCTGTCCGAGCACCGACTGCGTCGCAGCATCGTAACGCATTTCGAAATTCGACTGCGCCCATCCGGAAAACTGGAGGCATCCGAAAGGAGAATCGTAGCTGCCGCTAAAAGCGAGCGGTGCCCCAAGCCTATTGTTCTCGAAACGCACCGCGGTCTGGACTCCGCTGCCGTCATGCAGGATCGTGATGCGCCCATCGCAGCCGCCAGGAGCGGCCGGTGGTGTCTGACTAGTTCCGCCCAACGGAAAATTCGGCGGATTCATATCGCGAAAAATCGTCCCGAGCACTTCGTTAAAAAAATCCTGCCGCAACACAATTTCCGCTGTTCCAGCCGGCATTCCGTTCTGGTCCGGCGGTTGAATGAGGGTTCCCGGCAATTGTGCTGACTTAGGCGTACCGACGAATAGCAGATAAGTAACGCCGCCGCCTATGATAAATCCACCGATGATGCCGACGATCGTTTTTAGCATGAGCGTCATCTCCTATCTGACCGGTGTCGCTGTCGGGCTGACCGTCGCCGCAGGGCTACCCTGGGATCGGGGTTGTGAGCCGTTTATCGCCTGGCCGATAAAGCTTCCGACGACCTGAAATATCAGGTTGACCTGATTTTTGACAGTTTCGGCGTCGATCTTTTGAAAGTCAGTCGGCAGCACGAAGGCACTTGCGTCCGGAGTCGTCTGAATGTCCGTCATTTCGGTAACGACGCGGAGACCATTCATTCCCTGAACATTCGCGCCGTTCTGAGTTTGCGAGACAGTTTCCGTACGGAGCGGCAGTCCGGTTTCCTTATCGATCAGCATGTAGGATTCAGTATTGACATCACCGGCCGTTGTCTGTGTGTTCGCGGTGGCTTGATAGGCATACTTGAGCACGTCGCGTCCGTTCAATTTCTCGTCACCTACGAACTTCACGCCCTGCATCGCCTTTGCCTGGTTCACGATCTGCTCCGGCATAAGCATTCGGCGCACGTCAAATCCAATAGATTCTTTCGTGAGCTCGGCATATTGCTTGCGGCTCGGCAGAATCAGATAATTGATGCCGCCTTTATCGAGAAAGATCACCTTTTCGTTCGTGGGCATCTGCAACTGCATCATGCGGTCATTGCCCGAGCGAGCAACCATGGCACCTATCGCAGGAATACTTCCCTTCTGCGGGCCGCCGCCAAGCGTTTCGATCGTCAGTTTCACAAGCGCCTGATACTGGTCCGGTTCGCGCGTTTCGACCGCCGAGGCGGGCAGGGCTGATGAGTTGAGATTTGAATTCGAAATGCTATTGGAATTCGCCCCGACGTTCGTACTCACGGTTATATTTGAATTGGTGCCGGGCGCTCCGCACGACGCGCCAAAAATAAGCGCGCAAAAAATCAGAGCAAAGCGCTTCGATCCCGTTAATTTGGTCACATTCATCGCAAATTCCTCCAGAAACGACTCTAATGAATTACTTTGATACAGTCCAAGTAACAAACTGCAAAACTTATGCCCGTTCGAGATTTGCGAACTTTTCGATCAATTTTTTTTGCCCGAATCCGGGGAAACTGATCGTGAGTTTTGCATTATCGCCCGAGCCTTCACGGCGAAGCACGAGGCCTTTGCCATATTTGCTGTGAACTACGTGCGACCCCGCACGAAATGATCCGTCATCGCCTTCCGTCTTTACCGGTGACGGTTTGGAAGCTTGTGCCTTAAGCTTGTCGAAGCCTCTCGGACCGCTTTCCCTGGAAGAATCCGTCGGTCTCGAATCGTTATCCTTCGCGCCGCCCGCTCCACGGCTCTTGAAAAATTCCGCGATCGCATCCTTGCTGTTATAGGTTTTTCCGGTATACAGGTTTTTCGGTTTTTCGGGCCGCGCATCTCCTCGCAAGGCTTCGACCGCATGTTTGTTCGTGCGCGCCGCTCCGCCTTTCGCGAACGAAAGCCATGATGAACCGTACGACATATCCTCGATCAGCTCAAGAGGCATCTCATTGAGAAACTGCGACGGTTCCGCGGCCATCTCCTCGCCGTAGACACGCCTGCGCATGGCGTGCGTAAGATATAGAATTTTCTCCGCTCGAGTAATAGCCACATACGCGAGCCTGCGTTCCTCTTCTAACTCTTTCTCATCACCAATACTGCGCGAATGGGGAAAGATGCCGTCTTCGAGACCCACGAGAAAAACGATGGGAAATTCCAGTCCCTTCGCGGAATGGATCGTCATCATCGTGACGCCGGCATTTCGGTCGAATTTATCAGTATCCGAGGTCAGAGCTGCGTGGTCGATAAAATCGCGGATACCTCTATCTTCACCGCGGTCGTAATCGACACCGGCATTGACGAGCTCTTCGAGGTTAGCGAGCCGCGCCTCGGATTCGTCGGTACCTTCGGTGCGAAGCATGGTTGCATAGCCAGTGTCCTCGATAGCCGCAACGACGACGTCGGACACGCGACGATCGGTATTCGTCGCCTCGCCGGCACGCGTCTGCAAAAGCTCGACCGCCTTTTTAAACGCCCGAAACGCTTCCTTTGCGCGCGGCGTGAGATTAACAGCAACCGAGCTCGCTCTATCAGTGATGACAGCGATGGTTTCCCACAAGGAAACGCCGAGATCCTTCGAGCGGTAGTGGAGCTCATCCATCGACGTTTTACCGATGCCTCGGCCCGGTGTGTTAACCACGCGGAGCAAAGCGATGTCATCGAACGGATTTAACGCCAGTTTCAAGTACGCGATAACGTCCTTAACCTCGGCGCGCTCGTAGAAGGAGAAACCGCCGACAATGTTGTAATCGATGCGCTGCCGGCGCAAGGCTTCTTCGAAAACGCGCGACTGGGCGTTTGTTCTATAGAGAATTGCGATACGGTCGTTATGATCCCGGCGACGATATTCCTCGATCTTCGCCGCGACGAAACGGCCCTCGCCATCAGCGTCGGACGCCTGGTAATAAAAAATGCGCTCGCCGCCGGGGTTCGACGTCCAGAGCCTTTTCTTTTTCTGATTTACGTTGTTTTCGATGATCGCGTGAGCGACGTCAAGAATGGTCTGAGTTGAGCGATAGTTTTGCTCGAGTAATATGGTCTTAGCATTCGGGAAATGCTGTTCGAAATCGAGAATGTTCTTTATATCAGCTTGGCGAAAACCATAGATGCTTTGAGCATCGTCGCCGACAACGCATATATTCTGCTGCTTTTCCGTGAGGTAATTGATCAGTGCGAACTGCAGAGCGTTTGTATCCTGATATTCATCAACAAGAATGTATTTGTATCGCTCATTGTATTTCTCGCGGGTTTCGGGCGAGAGTCGCAGAAGCTTCACCGTCTTGATCAGAAGATCGTCGAAATCCAGAGCATTCGCGCGGTTAAGGCGTTCGTCATACATCTTAAAAACCTTGGCCATCGCCGCGCGTTTTTCGTCGGTGTGTTCGACATGCGACGAGAAAAAGTCGGCATCCTCGCCTCGGTTTTTCGCCGACGAGATAGCCGCACGAACAACACGCGGCACGATCTGTTTTTCATCAAGCCCGAGATCTTTGACGCAGGCTTTTATCACCTTTTGGGAATCATCCGTATCATAGATCGTGAATGATCTCGTATACCCTTCGCCGAGTTTCTCAATGTCCTGTCGAAGCATTCGCACGCATAGGCTGTGAAAGGTCGAAAGTAGAGGAAAAGAGTTCAATCGCTGCCCTTTCAACAGTTCTTCGACCCTCGCCCGCATTTCGCCCGCGGCCTTGTTCGTAAACGTTACGGCGAGAATGTTGTGCGGCGCGACACCCTTTTCGGCGATCAGGAATGCTATGCGAACCGTAATTACCCGCGTTTTTCCTGACCCGGCACCGGCGAGGATCAACAGCGGTCCGTCAGTCGTCTGGACGGCCTCGACCTGCTGAGGATTTAACAAAGACAAAATTTCCATTTAACAATTACTAAGGCGTTCGAACCTATTTTATGAGGGCTTGAATGTCTTTGAACCGCGGATGACGCGAGTCTTTCATCAGCTCGAAGAACGCCGTCTCAACGCTCGAAGTGATCACACCGCTATTGCTCATTTTTTCGATGCCCGCCCGACGGTCATATTCGAAACGCGACGCCACGCAGTCCAGTAGCAAATGAACTTGAAAACCGTTATCGAGCAGGTCGTGAGCGGTCTGATTTACACAGACATGCGTCTCAAATCCGCAAAGCAACACCTGACTCAGGCCGTGGGAACCGAGCTCTTCGGCAAACCCATCGGCCTGATAGGCGCTGAATGCGGTCTTCTCAAAAGTGACGCTTCTTTCCGAAAGAGCGAGCACCACCTCCTCAGCGGTTTTACCGAGTCCGGCTGGGTACTGCTCCGTCACGAATACACGTAGTCCGAGCAAATTACATCCACGGACAGCACGGGAAATATTCGATGCTACAAGCGAAAAATCACCTATAGCCTTTCGAAAGGCCTCCTGCACATCGACGACGACTACGGCTGTCTTAGATGCGTCAAGAATGTTATCGTGCGACATCGTTCAATTTCCGTTTTCTGCCCTTTTATCAGTCTGGCCTTTCTCGCGAGACTTCTTTTCTTCGCGATCCCGCATTTCCCTTTTATACTGCCTGAAAAACAAATAAACCGCAGCGACGCAAAGGATCAAGATCAAGATCATCATCGCAGAGATGAAGTAAATTTCGGCACGTTCCGTTCCGGGCATACCTTAGATTTTAACTGATAGAAATGGGCGGGTAAAGATTGGTTCGGAATTAGGCCGCTTTCGGATCAGCTCGGAGCTTGATTCGGGGGAAAGGCATTGATCTCATCAGAGCGATCGGACAGCAGACGAGTTTTGTATACTTCGGGAATTACGCGGACACGTTTTTCTTCGTCCGTGACGAGGTGCAGCGTTTCGCCCTCAGCGACGAGGACGCCGTCCGAAGCACGAATTATTTCGTAAACGAATCGGATCGAGCGACTCCTGATCTCGGCCAGCTTCGTGCGGATATTGAGAAGGTCGTCGTAGTATGCGGGTGATTTATATCGACAGTAGGATTCGGCGACAACCATGAGGGCATTGTCCTCTTCTTCCATTTCTTTATACGAAAATCCGCGAGACCGGCAAAATTCGCTGCGGCCCGCTTCAAACCATATGAGATAGTTCGCATGATGAACTATTCCCATCTTGTCGGTTTCGGCGTATCTGACGCGTAGCTCTGTTTCGTGCCAGCCGTCCATAAATTTTTGGCTGGGAGACAGGGATTCGAACCCCGATAGGCAGATCCAGAGACTGCAGTCCTACCATTAGACGATCTCCCAGCGTGTAATCTATTTAATGGGCGAAATCGTTTGTTGTCAAATACGCGCTCAAGGTTCCGTTCCGTAGAAAATGCATCTGCTTCGGCGGTCGAAGGCTTGATTTCGTGTAATATTAAGGTTTGTGAATTGGGCGATGTTGCCGCTCGCTAAAGCGCTTTATGGCATTCGATACGGAGATAATCAATAACAGGCAGGCATATCACGAGTTCCACATTCTCGAAAAATTCGAGGCAGGGGCGGTGCTTTTGGGAACCGAAGTAAAGAGCATTATGGCCAGCCGTGTCCAGCTGAAGGATTCGTACGTATCGGTTAAGGACGGCGAGGTCTGGCTGTTCAATGTTCATATTTCACCCTATTCGCACGGGAACAAGCAAAACCACGATCCGATGCGGACGCGAAAGCTGCTCCTGCACAAGCGCGAAATACAAAAGCTCGAAAAAGAGACGGTCATAAAAGGAATGACTCTCGTAGTTACCAGCATTTACTGGAAAAACGGGCGGATAAAATTTGAGATCGGCGTCGCAAAGGGAAAGAAGCTGTTTGACAAACGCGAAACGGAAATGAAAAAGGCGATCGACAAGGATACACGTCGCGAGTTGAAAGAAAGTGCTAGATAAGTTATAGATATTACAAGGTTTCTGCGGTAATTCTCATTTTAGATAGTAGAGGTTATGGATGGAATTTCAGGGTGTTTCTGGAAATTTTAGTGATGCCGGTGTCGATGCACTTGCAGTCGTAATGTTTAAGGATGAAAAGGTCAGCGGTGTCTTAAAAGACCTCGATAAGACGGTCGACGGCCACATTTCCGCCGTCGTCAAATCCGGTGAGTTCAAAGGTGATACAGGCGAAAGCCTCCTTCTCCGAATAACACCTAAAGGAAAAACCAAAGCGTCCCGGATGCTTCTCGTCGGCGCAGGCGAAAAAAACGAATACGGTTTGCCGGAAGTCGCGATTGCCGCCGGCACAGCAACTCGCTACCTTAGAAAGTGCAACGCGAAAACCTTCGCGTTCATGCCTCGGTTTGACGGCGACGCGGCCGGCACTGCTCAATTCGCTGCCCAGGGTGCCGTTACCAGCCAGTTTGAGTTGGATAAGTACAAAACGAAAGACAAGAACGATAAATCGATATCGAAGGTTTTGTTGTTCGTCGACGGTGCAAAGAGCAGTGATTTAAAAAACGGCTTCGCCCGCGGCAACGCCATCGGCGAGTCGATGAATTTCACGCGCGATCTTGCTAACGAACCGCCCAATATTCTTACGCCGACCGAGATGGCGAATCGTGCACAGGCAATGGCAAAAGAGATGGGCCTTAAATGCGAGATTTTCGACGAAGCCAAAATGCAGAAGCTCGGCATGGGCTCGCTTCTCAGCGTTTCGTTAGGTTCCGACCAGCCGGCTAAACTGATCGTCTTGCGTTACACCCCGGACCGCATTTCGCGTAAAGGCGACCTGCTCGCACTTGTCGGGAAAGGCATCACATTCGACACCGGAGGCATTTCTATCAAGCCCGCCGAAGGCATGGACGCCATGAAATATGACATGTCGGGCGGCGCGACTGTCCTTGGGACTATGCGTGCTATCGCTTCGTTAAAGCCGTCGATACCTGTGATCGGGGTCGTTGCTGCTGTCGAGAACATGCCCGACGGCAAAGCGACGCGTCCGAGTGACGTTGTTACTGCGATGAACGGCAAAACGGTCGAGATTCTGAATACGGACGCGGAAGGACGATTGATTCTCGCCGACGCCGTTGCTTACGCTGAGTCGCAAGGTGCGACACGCATTGTTGACATGGCCACATTGACCGGAGCCGTGATCGTCGCACTTGGCGATCAAAACACCGGCATCATGGGCAACGACCAGCAACTTATAGACGAGATCATCGATTGCGGTAAACAAGCCGGCGAAAATTTTTGGCAGCTTCCCGTCAGCAAGGAATACAGCAAACAGATCAAATCGGACATCGCCGACATCAAGAACATCGGGCCGCGCGGAAAAGCCGGTACGATCATGGGCGCGGTGTTTATTCAGGAATTCATCGATAAAGCCAAGTGGGCACATTTGGACATCGCGGGCACCGCGTGGAACGACGGAGTTCGTCCGCATCAGGCGAAGGGGCCCACCGCCGTCGCGGTTCGCACGCTTTTGACTTTGGTCGAGCGGTCGCAATAGACAAATTTTCAAACCGAAACTATTATGGCTGGTAAGAATTCTTACCAGCTTTTTCTTACTCGTAATTCAGGTGAATATCGTTCAAACCTCGGAGGCCTCTATGCGGTTTTATTTGAAAGATTTACTGTCCGGCAAATCGAATACGGCGAACGGCATTCTTGCGCTATGTATCGTGATGCTGATCGCGCTCGGATGCACATGCGGCAAGAGCATGGATCTCGGCAACCTCGCAAAAGAGCTCAGTGAAGCAAATTCACACATCAGCAACACGGAAACCGATTCT
This sequence comes from Pyrinomonadales bacterium, assembly GCA_038254305.1. Classification (GTDB taxonomy): domain Bacteria; phylum Acidobacteriota; class Blastocatellia; order Pyrinomonadales; family Pyrinomonadaceae; genus OLB17. The sequence goes on along the minus strand of JBBSGG010000001.1, from coordinate 78,678 downwards.
GATGCTGACAGTTCGGACATGCCGGACGATCGTTTGCTGAACGCGCTCATTCGCGAAACTACGGCGGACTTCGCATACTCGATCAGTACTGAGGATTTTTCCGCTATGTACGCGAAAGCGTCGCCCGACTTTCAGGCGACATATACCGAGGCGCAGATGCGCGATATCTTTAAAAGTACTATTGCCAACAAAAAGCGTCTCCTGCCTTTGCTCGCTAAAGTGGTATCCATGCAGCCGGACTACTCGCCTGATCCGTATATCAGGACCGAACAAGGCTCGAGCATTCTCGTCGTGAATGGCAAATATGACGTGAAGCCGACATCCCTCAATTTCACCTACGAATACGTCAAGCGGGACGGAAAATTCAAGTTGCTGAAGCTTCTCCTTAGCTAGACCGATTTCGAAAGATGTCCGATGCGGCACCTTTGCTTTTTGCGGGTGTGAAAGCTAGAATTTTTGTTTCCGCATGCTAAATATATGAAAATTCACGAGTATCAAGGGAAGGCAATTTTGAAGGAATACGGCGTGCCGGTACCGCGTGGCATTGTTGCGAGAACAGCCGACGAAGCGGAGGCCGCTGCAAAAGAACTCGGCACCGGCGTCGTCGTCGTGAAAGCTCAGATCCACGCCGGCGGCCGCGGCAAAGGCGGCGGCGTAAAGCTTGCGAAGTCGCCCGAGGAAACCAGGGAGATAGCTTCGGAAATGCTCGGGATGACGCTCGTCACCCATCAGACCGGTCCCGAAGGCCGCGAGGTCAAGACACTCCTGATCGAGGAAGGCTTACCGATCGACAGGGAATTTTACCTCGGCATCACACTCGACCGAGTCACCAGCCGCAATGTATTCATGGCATCGTCGGCGGGCGGAATGGACATCGAAAGGGTCGCCGAAGAGACACCCGAGTTGATATTAAAAGAGACTATCGACCCGGCCGTAGGCTTTAGGGCATTTCAGGCACGTAAGTTGGCGTTCGGCCTTGGTATACCCGCCGATCTGATTAATCAGGCCGCGAATTTCATGCTCTCCTTGTACTCTGCGTACGAGGCGATCGACGCTTCCCTTGTCGAGATCAACCCGTTCCTTTTGACAAGGGACAACCGCCTGATCGCTCTCGACGCAAAGCTTACGTTCGATGACAACGCCATGTATCGTCACAAGGATTTTGCCGAGCTGCGTGATCTTGACGAAGAAGAGCCGCTGGAGATCGAAGCGTCGAAATACGATCTAAATTACATCAAGCTAGACGGCAACATCGGATGCATGGTCAACGGTGCGGGTCTTGCGATGGCGACGATGGACATCATCAAGCTTGCGGGCGGCGAGCCAGCGAATTTCCTGGACGTCGGCGGCGGTGCGTCGCAGGAGCGGGTCGAGCAGGCATTCCAGATTCTGCTCGCGGACGAGAACGTCCGCGCCGTTCTGATCAACATTTTCGGCGGCATCGTCCGCTGCGACATGGTAGCGAACGGCGTCGTCGCTGCTGCTAAGAGTCTCGGCGTGTCGATCCCTATCGTCGCCCGGCTCGAAGGCACCAATGTCGAAGAAGGCCGTCGCGTTCTTCGTGAATCAGGAATTAACATTCTGACCGCGGAAGGCATGGCGGACGCGGCCGAAAAGGTGGTCTCGGCAGCTAACGCCGAGTTTTAGGCCTCTGTCTTTTGGATCTGGGTCATTTCCGCCAGGAAATTGCTCGCGTGTTAATCTCGGAGAGCAATTTCGGATCGCGCATCAGAAGGCGAACCGTCCGAGCCGGTTTCAGCCCAGCGTGCCGATCATTGACCGACCTGAGTTCGAAAGTAGTTGCCGAAGTTCCGATTTACGGATAATAGCTCTTAAATTCCGGGTCATCAGCGCCGGCTCACTGTCCCGGCTGGGCTATCCTTACTTTAAGGTAAAGCCGTAACTGCCGAGTTCTTGTCGAAACAGTATCGCATCAATTCCGGGCCGAATTTTGTTCGTACGTCGGTAGGCACATTAGCTTCTTTCACTTCCTGAAATTGAAAATCTATCGCACCGGCAGGGTCGACAGTGCCGAGCAGGTAACCGTAAACATTCGTCTTCGCGATCGGCGAATTCTTTTGCGCGTTCGATGGCAAGGCATAACGGTACGCCCCGGCCGTGCCGACGATCCATCCCGGCAGAACGCCTCCGTTCGCTTTCCAGTAGTCGCTGGCGAAAATATTGTCCATCAAAAAATGCGAATGGCTCGCAAGAACATAGACCTGCTTTTTATCCACGTTGCGGGCCTTCAGCAGCCGCTGATACACCAGACGGCCGCTCTGTACGCCGTTCGCGTAATCGCTCATGCTATGCACGTAGGATAGGCTGTCGGGCAACGCTTCGTGCATCCCGACAACGATCGTTTTGACACTCGAATCAGTCGCATCGCGGTCGAGTACGCGATTTAGCCATACCTGCTGCGAGAGATCGAACTGATCCGTTGTGGAATTATCGAGATATATAAAATCGACGCCCCGCTCCTGCCAGTGAAAATACGCTCGCAACTTGTGGTCATTCGGGTCGTCCTGAAGGCGCTGGTTTTGCAGGACGGGCATTGTCAGCCAGTCCGCGAACTGGATGAGAAAATCGTTACGCGTTTTCGGCGGTGCCGTTTCGTGATTGCCGATGCCGAGAAAGAACGGGATTTTGAAACGATTGATCTGGCTCTCGATCATGTCCTGCCAGACGAAACTCTCGTATTCATAAATTGTCGGCGGTTTAATTCCCGGCCGCATTTTTATGTCCTCGTCAAAATCATAAACCGCGCGCAGATCACCGAGATGCCAATAAAAACCAGCGCCCGTCCGATCGAGATCGGCGGCGATCGCCGGCATGACTATATCACCGCAATTTCGCGAGTCCCCCGAGACTGCAAACGTCCACGAACGTCCGTCGCCGCCGCGTTTCGTCTGCGGAAATACCGCGGTCGAAAGTAAGCAGACGCCCAGGAGAAAAAGCTTTTTGTTCATCGGATTTATTCTTAATTCAAAACGCGTTCGAATGCAAAGCGGAGGATGATTTTGACCTCGAAGCAACCAATCGCGTGAGTGACTACATCTTTTATATAGAACTCGCCACCACATCTTTAGCGACAGTAAATAATTAAGAAAATGAGAGTTACGTCATTGTTAACGTGGGTATTCGTGTGCGCATTTTCGACCAACGGACAGGTCGCTGGGCTAATACACCCGCAACGTTCCGGCGCTTTCTCCGCCGCCCCCGTACATGAACCCGCCGAAAATCTTGGGATGATGGACAAATACGATATGCAGACGCTGTCGCCGAAAGATCTCGATCTGTTCGTCGCGAGCCGCTACATCGACGAATCGATCCGTGTGCGGCTCGCCAAATTGATCGAGCTACGTATGCAGATCAATCAGATAAATTCGACACTCGAAACATCCGAAACCGAGATCGAAGCGATAACGAAAGATCAGGGACGTTTCCGCGAGAATATCGAGGCACTTTCTAAAACGGCGGAAGCTAAGCAGCTGATCGCGCTATATATTGCAAAGGCCAACCAGCAGGAATCAAGGCTCGAGGAGCTCAATAAAGCATCGCAAACATTGCACGCGAAAAAAGACGCTCTCGAACGTGAGCTGGCGATCGAGATAAAGAATTTTGAGGTTAACTAGAACGGACCCGCTGTCAGACTTTAATATAGATATTACGGCGGTAGAGTAGCCACATCAGAAAAAGCCAAACGAGGATGAAGCCGATCGCGTAAGTGAGCGATGCGTTGGTCGGCTGCATTATCCGCAAAAGGACATTATCGAGCAAAAGGCTCCCGAATGTTTTCGGTTCGGGCCACGGACCGTCGAACTTAAACGCTCCGAGCATTCGCGCCATCAAACCGGAGAAGACAAAAAGAGCAAGCGCGTTAGCGCCGAAGATCTTGAACGGCGTCGCCCAACGCTTGTAACCTTTAATATCTAGGAGCCAGTAACATACGCCGAAGGTCGCAAGCGCAAGGCCCGATGTGACAAAAACATACGAACTTGTCCATAGCGCTTTATTGAACGGAAAAAAGCTGTTCCATATCCAGCCGATCGCAAACAGCGCTATACCGAATACAAAAATCCCGCTCAGTTTATCAAGATTGTCCCGACGTGTTCTCATCCACGTGCCGGCGAGCACACCGGACAGCGTCGTCGCGATCGCGGGTATGGTCGACATTATCCCTTCGGGATCGTATACCTTGCCGTAACGCCAGATGTGATTTACGCCGATCACCATCCGATCGACATATGCCGCCAGGTTGCACGCTTTGTCGTCGTTTGAGGTTACGGCACATCCCGGTACCGAGATCGTAGCCATGACGATCCAGTAGCCGATGAGCAAAGCGAGTGCAATACACGTCTGCTGCTTCCACGTCGTGTTCAAAAAGATCAGCGACGCTGCGAGATAACATATCGCTATTCGTGGCAGCACGCCGAGCACGCGCATCGTTCCGAAATTATATGGCGCGACGTGGTAACCCGCGAGATATAGAAATAGTATTCCGAAGACGCCAATGGCCGCGATCGCAATCGCTACGCGAAATTTTCGCAGCAGGAAAAACAGCAGCGACGCCGAAAGTAGCAGCCAGATCGCCGGCCGCACAAGAGTCGGCGCCTCTGTTTTGCCGTACTCGAAAAACGGCAGTATCGACATTAGCTGGCCAAGCAGATATATAAGAGCCGCCCGCGAAAAGATTTTTGTGTAGATCGCGCGGTCCACCCGTTCCTCGACTCGCTTGCCCAGCGCGATCGATATCGACATTCCGACGATGAAGAGAAAGAACGGGAAGATCCAGTCCGTCGGCGTTAGGCCGTTCCACTCGGCATGATCCAGCGGCCAATAGACGGGCGACGTGCCCGGATTGTTGACAAGCACCATTCCCCCGATCGTCATGCCGCGGAAGACGTCGAGCGAGATCAGTCGAGTTGTAGTTTGATCTTCCGGCATGCAAAACCAGCCTACCAGCTATTTCTCTCCCGCGTCCTGATAATATGTGCGGTGTGATGGCGGCTGTGCCATGCGTAGAGTCCGAGCATTTTTTCGAGCTTCCACGCGCCGCTTTCCGGGTGCATCAGTTCCCTGTCAAAGTCAGCATCCGTCATCGACGCCAGCAGTTCCGCCCAGCGTTCATGTACACCTTCGATTATCTTTAGGGATACATCGACCGGCATCGTGCTGTCCGATAGTTCCGCCCATTTGTCCTCGTGATACGGGTGAATGGTGGGTGAGTCTTCCGTCAAGGCGAGTTTGAATCGACAGTACGCATTCAGGTGGCTGTCGGCGATATGATGAACAGTCTGGCGAAGCGTCCAACCGCCGTCGCGGTACGGTGAGTCGAGCTGGGTATCGACGAGGTTTTCGACAGCTGCGGCGGCGGACGAGGGCAGGCTGCGGATCGTTTGAATATTATCCTCACGCGTGCCGGAACTATCGCGGTCAAATTTGCCTATAGGATATCTGGGGTCGTTTTCCATAACAATTCCGTTGAGCCTTCGGAGGCGGCTTTGCTTATCCTTTACACTTTCGAAGAACCCATCCGCTTACGCAGGTGGTTCGGCCTGTTAAGGCAGATATGAATCTTCGAATCTCGTGAACTGTTTCAGGAACGCAAGCTTTATCGTATCGGTCGGGCCGTTGCGCTGTTTCGCGATGATGATCTCCGCGATGTTCCTTTCTTCTTCCGGGATCTCATCCGCCGACTTTGCATAGTAATCCTGTCGGAAGATAAATGCTACTACATCGGCGTCCTGCTCGATGCTTCCCGATTCGCGAAGATCGGACATCATCGGCCTCGGCGGGTTTCTAGCCTCCGGCGCACGCGATAGCTGCGACAGCGCGATCACCGGCGCGTTGAATTCTTTCGCGAGCGATTTCAGGTCGCGTGATATTTGCGACACTTCCTGCTGTCGATTTTCGTTTCGCCGCGAACCGCCCATAAGCTGTAGGTAATCGACCACGATCAGATCGAGGTTTTTCTGCTCGGCGGCAAGACGGCGAAGCTTTGCCCGCATCTCGAGAACGGAAATTCCAGGTGTGTCGTCGATAAAGAGGCTTGTGTCAGCTAGCGTTCCGATCGCTTCTGCGAGTCGTGCCCAATCGGAATTCGAAAGCATGCCGCTTCGCAGATTTCGAGCATCGACAGATGCCTGCGCACTCAGCATACGCATTACGAGCTGTTCCTTCGACATTTCGAGCGAAAAGACGGCGACGACCGCACGTTCATTGACGGCAGCTTTTTGAGCTATATTAAGAACAAGCGCCGTTTTGCCCATAGAAGGTCGGGCCGCGATAATTATCAGATCGGCTGGCTGGAGCCCCGAAGTTATCAAATCGAGATCGCGATATCCGGTCGCAAGGCCCGTTAGCGCATGCGTATCATGGGCCGCAAACTCCTTGATCTTGAGAAAAACGTTCTCCGCGATCGGCTGGATCGGAGAAAACCCCTGTCGTTCCTTCATTTCGGCGAGTGCGAAGATGGCGTGCTCAGCGTGGTCGAGAACGATCTCGGCGTCTTCTTCTTCCTCGAGGGCCTCGCTGGTGATCGCATTGCACGTGCGGATCAGGCTGCGCATCACCGATTTATCTTTAACAATCTTGATGTAATCGGAAAGGTCGGTGAAATGCGGCAAGCCGTAGGTGAGATTCGTGATCGTCGAGATGCCCCCGATGGATTCGATAGTACCGTCCTTTTTCAGCTCCTCACCGATCAGTATCGGATCGATGTTTTTCGACGCTTCGAAAAGCGACATCATGGCATTGAAGATGCGGCGATGAAGCGGCCCGTAAAAATCTTCGGCCTTGAGGTGTTCCACGGCTTGTGTGATGAGCGAATTATCAAGCAAAACGGCGCCGAGTACGGCGCGTTCGCTCTCCTCGCTGGACGGCAGCGGTCGTTCGAGAAATTGTTCGCGGCGAGGTTCGGGAAATGCTGCCATGGGTTTTTAGGACGGATATAACGGAACGAGTTACTTCCATTCTAAGGCGATTAAGGAGCGGTTGTCGATGTTATCGCCCGAACAATTTTCAGAGTTTTTTCACTTTAGGTAAATGAATGGAACTGAAAGATTTGGAAGAATGTAGATCGCGAATTTTCCACAGAAAGAGATAGCGTTGTGGAAAAAATCCACAGATCTCGTTCCCGAAAACGGTCCGATCAGCGCGGAAAAGCCGCACCCCAGAATGGATGCGGCTTCTATTATTCGACAGGGAACTAGGCTTCGGTCTCGTCGACTGTTTCAGGCGTTTCAGGCGCGGGCGTCGTTTCGTCGACAGCCTCGTCGGATTTCGCAGATCTGCGTGTCCTTTTCTCCGCCTTCGGCGATTCCACCTCGCCGCCTTCGGCCGTAACCGTCACTGGCACATCGAGAGTGACTTCGCGGTGCAATTTGACCCTGATCGCATACTCGCCGGTCTCCTTGATCGCGTCGCGCATCTTAATGCTACGCCGGTCGATCTCGTAGCCCTTAGCTTTGAGGGCTTCAGCAATGTCCATCGACGTTACTGAACCGAAAAGCGTGCCGCCCTCGCCCGCCTTGCGTTCGAACGCCAGTGCGATGCTGCTCATCTGTCCTTTCTGTGCCTCGGCCGTCGAACGTTCTGCGGCCGCACGCTTGAGCAAAGCGCCGCGTTCCTGCTCGATCTGTTTGACGTTGCCCTTTGTTGCAAGCGTCGCAAGACCTTGGGGCAGCAGATAGTTCCGGGCGTAGCCGGCACGAACCTTAACGATCTCGCCGCGTCCGCCGAGAGCCTCGATATCGTTTCTCAATAATATAGTTGTATTTGCCATTATAATAAAATTCTCCTGACGGCCGGGCGTCGGCTGTCGTTTGCGGAAGCCCGCACGACGTAAGGGCGAATCATTCCACGTGACCCTTTCGCCCTTACTTCGTGCGGTCTCTGCATAGTGCATCTATTCCCAGACGAACGGCAGCAGAGCCATCGAGCGGGCGCGTTTGATCGCCGTGGCGATGCGGCGCTGATCCTTCGCCGTTATTCCGGAAATTCGCCGCGGCATTATCTTTCCGCGTTCAGGAATGAACTGCCGAAGATAATCGACGTCCTTCCAATCGACATAATCGGGGATCACCTGACGTGGACGGCGGCGCTGGTATGTGCGGCGCGGCATTTTGTCGAAGCCCTCGTCGCCAGTGACGACCTCTCGTTCTCTATCTGCTCCTGCTGGCGCTTCTGTATCTCTTTCAGCCATATTATTTCCTCCCGGTTAAACCGATGCCTCCGGGGCAGTTCCCGCTTTTTCTTCCGCCGACTGGCGAAATTTCGAACGCTGATTGGTCCGCTTTTCGCGCTTGAGCCGCATCTTTTCCGCTTTCTTACGATCTTCGTCGACGCGAACCGTGACGAAACGGATGATCATGTCGTTGACGCGCATGCGGCGTTCGAGTTCGAGGATCTCTTGTCCTGATCCTTCGATCTCATAAAGCATGTAATAGCCTTCTGTCTTTTTCTTGATCGGATATGCCATCGTGCGGCGGCCGCCATCATCGAAACGAACGATCGTTCCGCCCTCTTTTTCGATCAGTTTCCCGACCGCTTCATTTAGTTTCGTGACCTTATCGAGATCCATGTCCGGATCGACAATATACATCACTTCGTATGTTCGGTTTGCCATTTCTTTCCTCCTTTTGGCTCTCAAGCTGAAATCTCTGGGATCGCAGCAAGAAGGTAATTTGGGAAGCGCTTCCCGTTGTTAACAATTTACGCGGGCGGTATTGACCCGTTGACTTCGCTCATAGCTCGTTCGACACCGTCCCTAATGACGATCCGAATCGCCGCGGCACTCGATTTCAAAATGTCATCAAGCGACGCGGTTTCGTTCTTCGTGAAATTTTCAAGTACGAATTTTGCCGTGTCGCGGACAGGATGTTCCGGCCGGATGCCGATCCTTAGCCGGATAAAATCCTGCGTTTTCAAACAATCGACGATCGACCTAAGTCCGTTCTGCCCACCGTGCGAACCTTTCGGCCGAAGCCTGATGGTCCCGAACGGTATCGATATATCGTCCGATACCACGATCATTCGTTCGATGGAACGATCCCGCTTTTTTACGAGGCAGCTCACCGCTTCGCCGCTCAAATTCATGAAGGTCTGCGGCTTAACGAGCTCGACATTACGGCCTTCGATCTGCGAACGGCCGATCAGCGATCGACACTCGTCACGTCTCACCTGCGTCTGATAGTCGTAGCCGAGATGATCAACCAGCATAAACCCTAGATTATGCCGCGTCCGCTCATACGTCGGACCGGGATTACCCAGCCCGACTATCAGCCACGAACCGTCTTCGAGCGCGTCAGCCACAGAAACTATTCCGCGTCGCCGCCTTCGGCTTCAGCAGGTGTTTCGCCTACGACTTCCGGTTCCGCACCGGCTTCCGTTTGCGGCTCGAGCTCTTCTTCCTTAACGACCATGATCGAAGCAACGACCGTATCGGGCGCTTCGTGGATCTCGATGCCCGCGCCGACCTTCAGGTCGGAAACGTGGATCGCGTGCTCGGCCGTTAGATTGCTGACGTCAACGTCGATCGATTCCGGCGTGTTTGCCGGTTCGCAAAGCACCTTGATCTCTCGGAGTGACTGCGAAAGGACGGCGCCTTCTTCCTTGGCGGCATCAGGGTCGCCGATCAGATGGATCGGGACCGTCATCTCGATCTTCTCACCCTTAGCAAACCGTCGAAGATCCGCATGAATAAGACGGCCGTTGACCGCGTGAATCTGGCGATCCTGAAAAATGACGTCGTTAATACCTTCGCCGGCAATGTCGAGCGAGAATACGGTGTTTACGCCTACGTCCGTGCGAATGATCGCCGCAAGATCTTTGAGATCGGCGACGGCCGAAACGCTTGCGCTGCCGCCGCCATAGACGACAACCGGGATCTTACCTTCCGCACGCAGACGGCGGTTCACGTTCTTGCCGCCCGCACCTTCGCGCTTTTCTGCTTTTACAATTACTTTTTCTGCCATAACTTTGTCCTGTGCCGCGAAGCGGCCTGAAACCTAAATCAGAAATCTTCCGCGGATTTCTATATAAAGAGCGACGAGACGCTCGTCTCGTCGTGGATAGATTTGATCGCCGAAGCCAAAAGCCCTGCGACGCTCAAAACTTCGATCTTGCCTCCGTCTGCGAGCGGCTTCCCCGTCTCGGCAAGCGGGATTGTATCGGTGACGATAACCTTCTTCAAATGCGAACGGCTGATGTTATCCACCGCGTTTCCGGAAAGCACCGCATGCGTAAAACAAGCGAAGATCTCATTGGCGCCCGCTTCGTGGAGTGCTTTTGCGACCTTGCAGATCGTACCGCCGGTGTCGCAGAGATCGTCCACGATCAGGCAATTCTTGCCGCGGACATCGCCGACGATGTTCATAATGTCGGCTTCGTTCGCGCGTTCCCGGCGCTTATCGCAGAGAGCGAGTCCGGCGTCGAGCCGTTTTGCGTAAGCACGTGCACGCTCTGCTCCGCCGGTGTCCGGCGCGACCACTATCAGATTCTCGATCGGATTACCGCGAAAATAATCGACGACGATCGGAGCAGCAAACAGATGGTCGACCGGAATATCAAAAAAACCTTGTATCTGCGACGCGTGGAGATCGATCGTCAATATTCTCTGCGCGCCGGCCTGAGTGATCAAATTAGCGACCAACTTTGCCGCGATCGGCACACGGGGCCGGTCTTTCTTGTCGGAACGTGCGTAGCCGAAATACGGCATTACGGCTGTAACACGCCCAGCAGACGCCCTGACAAAGGTGTCGATCATGATTAACAGCTCCATCAGATTTTTATCGGTCGGCGGACAAGTCGGCTGCACGATAAATACATCCGAGCCCCGAACGTTCTCGCCGATCTGGAAATTGAACTCGCCATCGGAAAAACGGTCGTTTGTCGTTTTGCCGAGGTCGCAGCTCAGTTGGCTACAGATATCTTCCGCGAGACCGCGGTGCGCATTCCCCGAAAAAACCTTTACGTTGCCGGTTACACTCATTAGTAGTAAAAGCTAAGCTTTTCGAACGATTCCCGCCTTCAGGCGTTTAGACTTTTACGAAGCTCTCTGGCTCATCGTTTTCACGCGTCACCGGGCAACTAGTTCAAACTAAAAAAGCGGCCGTTTATTGAAATAAACAGTCCGCTCCGATATCAGAAAATGGCTGGGGCGGGAGGACTCGAACCTACGAATGCCGGATCCAAAGACCGGTGCCTTACCACTTGGCTACGCCCCAACGTATATTTCAGAAACTATCGGAAGCGAACTAAAACACGATTTGAAGTGCCTCGCGATATTCTTTCCGCGAGATAGTCGCTACGGCAAACTTTCGCCAGTTGACCTGTTCGTCAAGGGCTTTCATAGCTGTTTGTCGTGTTTCTTCTATGTCAAATAAACCGAAAACGCTTGCACCGCTTCCAGCTAAAAGCGCCTGCGTCGCACCGAGTTCAAGCAGTCTTTCCTTTACCGTCCCGATCTCGGGATGCATTGCGAATACCGCGCTTTCAAAGTCGTTTCTCATCGTCGCAAGAATGAAATCCGAAGATCCTGCCTCCAAACGACAAATTTGAAGAATATGATCTGCGTCAGATTTTGTCAAGGTCGCCGCGTTCAACGCGTTGAACGCGGCGGCTGTGCTTACTGCAATATTAGGCGTGACTATGAGGACGCTTCCCGCCTCGAGGTCGTGTAAGGGCTCGATGTCGGTGCCGCGGCCGACTCCGACCGCTGTGCCTCCGGTCAAAAAGAAAGGAACGTCGGAGCCAAGTTGGCCCGCTATCTCAGTTAGTTCGACGCGACAGATCTCGAGTTCCCAGAGCCGTGCCAGGCCGATCAACGCAGCCGCCGCATTCGACGATCCTCCGCCAAGTCCGCCCGGCGAAGGAATTTGTTTTTCGAGGTGAACGTGGGCGCCCGCGTCCAGTCCCTTCGCGCGTGAGCGGGTCCGCAGCAGGTTTGCGGCACGACTTATCAGATTGTGTTCATCACACGGGATCGAATCATCGCTGCAAGTCAGCGTGATTTCGCCGGACCGCGTAAACGTCAGAGTATCGTGCAGCGAGACAGTTTGATAGATCGTGAATATATCGTGGAAGCCGTCGTTGCGCTTGCCGATGACGCGCAGGCCAAGATTGATCTTGGCAAACGAAGGCAGGCTGAACGCGGGCTGTTGCATCGCCTAAGGATAAACCATGCAGAAGGCCCGGCGAAGCGGCGCGTAACCTTATCGAAGCATAAACACCTGTGTGAAATAATATGTGCCGTCCTCGGCGATCGCGATGCCCACGGCGGATTGATTCCAGCGGCCGCTCAGGAGATTTTGACGATGTGCGGGCGATTTCATCCAGTTCGCCGCCGCGATCGCGCACGGATCGTCATAGCCTTTCATCGAGGCAATATTTTCGCCAATTCCGAGCCAATCGCCCATTCCAAGATCCGCGGCACGTCCGTCGACGGTTTGACCGTCGGTTCCGCGGTGGTTGAAGAAACGGTAATCCGCCATGTTCCGCGAATGTATGCGCGCGAGTGCCGCCACGTTCTCGTCCCAGCGCAGCGATTCAAGTCCGTTCTCGGCGCGTGCGGCATTGAGCAGATCGAACAAATGATGTTCAAGACCGGCTATCTCGCCCGCGGGAACGCGTTTAGCCAGATCGGCACGCGGTTCGGAATTTGAAACGTTCACGCTTCCGCGGCTGCCACCTATCACACCGACGAGTACGGGCTGCGGCCGAGAAGAGCGCTTTTGCGCATCCGCGTCCGTAACGGTTAGACCTATGAAGATTAAAAGTAGGAAGAGAGCTCGTGCGTACAAAGATACCTCACTTCGGCAGCCGGACTTTCTCGAACATGAGATTCCTGGCTTTGCGTCTGCCGCAGATTGCGGCGGCAGTTGCCTTTTCGGATAAGGTTTAAAAGGTTGAGTCTACGGAAAAGCGCCTATACTGGCGCTTAGTTATTGAAACGAATAATCGCAGCCGGTTTCCAGAACTGCTGAGGACGCATGGTAAGATGCGGAACAACTATGATCACTGCTTCAAATCTGGCAAAGCTGGCCGACGTGCCGGTTTTCACCGTCAGATTTTACACAAAGATCGGACTGCTGAAACCTGGCCGCAACCTTCGGAACGGCTACAATATCTATAAAAGTTCCGATCGCGACCGCCTCAGATTCATCAGCGCGGCGAAGGATCTTGGTTTCACGCTCGTCGAGATCGAGGAGATATTGGATCACGCGGCGCATAATAATTCACCCTGCCCGATGGTTCGCGATGTTGTTGAACGACGCGCTGCGGAGAACAAAGAAAAGATCCGGGAGATGAAAAGGCTCCAGATAAGGCTCGAAAAAGCTCTCGATTCCTGGAAGACGATGAAGGATTCGCAGCCGGACGGGCACTCGGTATGCCGCCTGATCGAATCTTTTACCGAGAACGCTTGACTTGATAGCCACTATCAGGTTGTAAGATAGTTTCGGAGGCCTAAACCACAAAATGAAAAACAAATACATTGATCCGATCTGCGGCATGGCCGTTATGCCGGAAACTGGAGCGGGAAGCTTGAAACGAGGCGGTACGACATACTATTTCTGCAGCAGCGGATGCATGGATAAGTTCGAGAAACAGAGTGCAGTCCCGGCGTCAACAGCGGCGAGCGGAATTCAGATCAGCAGGAAACGGTCCACCAACGACGATACGCGGATCGATAAAAAGGGCATGCACATCGATCCCGTGTGCAAAATGATGGTCGGCCTAGAAACAGCGGCCGGCGAATTCGAATACGAAGGCGAAAAGTATTACTTCTGCTCGAATGGATGCCGGGAGAAATTTGCCGCCGATCCGAAAGCGTATCTGCAGGAGTCTCCGGCAAAAGACCAAGAATCCAAAGTTCAAAATCCAAAATCCGAAATCGAATACACATGTCCCATGCACCCCCAGATAGTGCAGATCGGCCCGGGCAGTTGTCCGATCTGCGGCATGGCTCTTGAGCCGAAGGAGATAACACTCAGCGACGCTCCGGATCCGGAGTTTTTGGATATGAAGCGCCGGTTGTGGATCTCGGCGGTGCTGACCGTCCCCGTCTTTATTCTTGCAATGGGCGAGATGCTTCCGGACTTTCATGGTCTGATATCGCCCCAGTCGTCGTTATGGCTTCAGTTCATCCTGGCGACGCCCGTGGTGCTTTGGGGAGGATGGCCGTTTTTCGTACGGGCGTGGGCATCGGTCCTGAATAGGAGTCCGAACATGTTCACGTTGATCGCGATCGGAACGGGCGCCGCTTATTTGCTAAGCCTCGCAGCACTATTTGTTCCCGGTTTCTTTCCCGCAACGATGAGCGACATGCACACGGGCCTGATACCGGCGTATTTCGAATCGGCTGCGGTGATCACCACCCTGGTGCTGCTAGGTCAAGTGCTCGAATTACGCGCCCGCTCCCAGACGTCGAGTGCTATCAAGGAGCTCCTACGATTGGCACCTGAAACGGCAACGGTCGTAAAAAAGGACGGCAGTGAGGAAGTCGTCGATCTTCGCCACATACTTGCGGGCCAGACGCTGCGGGTAAAGGCAAACGAAAAAGTCCCCACCGACGGAGCGATCATCGACGGCGAAACATCGATCGACGAATCGATGGTTACCGGCGAATCGATGCCCGTAGAGAAATCATCAGGCAGCAATGTTATCGGCGGAACGATCAACGGAAATCGTCCGTTCACAATGCGGGCCGAAAAGGTCGGCAGCGAAACGCTGTTGTCGCAGATCGTAAAAATGGTCGGCGAAGCACAGCGAAGCCGCGCTCCGATACAAAGGCTCGCCGACGTCGTTGCCGCGTACTTTGTTCCCGCGGTGATCATCGCGGCGGCGATCGCGTTCGTCATTTGGATAATATTCGGAAGCCTGGCCTACGCGATTGTCGCGGCGGTTTCAGTTTTGATCATCGCCTGCCCATGCGCACTCGGCTTGGCAACCCCGATGTCGATAATGGTCGGCACTGGTCACGGGGCCAAGAACGGCGTATTGATAAAGAAAGCCTCAGCACTCGAAACGCTCGAAAAAGTGAATACTATCGTTGTCGATAAGACCGGTACGCTGACAGAAGGTAACCCGAGCGTGCAAAACATTGTGCCAACGAACGGCTATGTGGAGGAGGACGTTCTGCGTATTGCGGCAAGCGTCGAGAAATCGAGCGAACATCCGTTGGCTCATTCAATAATTGCGCGGGCTAACACGCTCCGGCTCGAGTTCGCGAAGGTCGAACACGTCCAGTCGATCACCGGGGAAGGCATCGTCGGTACAATTGATGGCAAGACGATCAAGATCGGTAATGAGAGGTTGGTTTCGGAAGAGGCCGTGAGCCAAGCTCCGCCCGATTTCCGCGAAACCCTACGAATCATTCTCG
Organism: Pyrinomonadales bacterium; assembly: GCA_038254305.1. GTDB lineage: Bacteria > Acidobacteriota > Blastocatellia > Pyrinomonadales > Pyrinomonadaceae > OLB17. Next base: position 63,296 of record JBBSGG010000001.1, on the reverse strand, counting down.
AAAAAGGTCAGACTGTGATGCTGGTCTCGGTGGATGATAGGATCGCCGGACTCATCGGCGTCGCGGACGCGATCAAGCCATCGGCGCGTAACGCGGTCGACGAGCTTCATAACCTAGGCATCGAGGTGGTTATGATGACCGGCGACAACGGCGCGACTGCGAACGCCGTGGCCCACGAAGTTGGCATCGAAAAAGTGTTTGCCGGTGTAACGCCGCAAGACAAAGCCGCAAAAGTGAAGGAGCTGCAGTCGCAGGGAAGGATCGTCGCGATGGCGGGCGATGGGGTGAACGACGCTCCGGCGTTGGCTCAGGCAGATGTTGGGCTCGCATTCGCGAGCGGGACGGATGTAGCGATCGAGTCGGCGGATATCACGCTGTTGCGACCGGACCTTTCAGGGATTCTCAAAGCGAGGAACCTGAGCCGGGCGACGATGAAGAACATCCGGCAAAACCTTTTCTTCGCATTCGTTTATAATATCGTCGGCGTCCCGATCGCGGCGGGCGCTCTCTTCCCCATTTTCGGGTTGCTACTGTCGCCGATGATCGCGAGTGCGGCGATGACGTTCAGCTCGGTTTCGGTGATCGCGAATGCGCTGAGACTGCGGAATTTGAAACTGTAAGATTACCTTATCTCCGAAGCATTCGGCTTTACATTTTCCAAAGATTTCCGACGCAGGTGTAATTTATTTTTATATGAAGATGGCTTTGGCGATACATGGCGGAGCAGGGACGATTTTGCGTTCGTCGATGACTCCGGAACTAGAAGCCGAATACCGAGGCGGGCTCGAATCGGCACTCAAAGCCGGATGGGCCGTTCTGCAAAAGGGCGGCAGTTCGCTCAATGCGGTCGATGCATCTGTCCGCTCGCTCGAGGATTTTTATCTTTTTAACGCCGGACGCGGGTCCGTATTTACACACGACGGCGAGAACGAGATGGACGCCGCTATCATGGACGGCCAGCTCTTGAAAGCTGGAGCCGTAGCGATCGTGCGCAATATCAAAAATCCGATCACGCTCGCGCGTCTTGTTATGGATAGAACCGAGCATGTACTTCTCGCGGGCGACGGTGCAATGCAGTTCGCCAAGGAAACGGGCGTCGAGCTGGCGATGGATTCGTATTTCTTTACGGACGTAAGATGGAAACAACTCGAGGACGCCATTGCGGCGGATAAAGTGCAGCTCGATCACGCCGCGAAACCAACCGGCACAGTCGGGGCCGTTGCGTGCGATGTAAATGGAAACCTCGCGGCAGCGACGTCGACGGGCGGCATGACAAACAAGAAATTCGGGCGCGTCGGCGATACTGCACTTATCGGCTCGGGCACATACGCCGAAAATGCGACGTGTGCTGTTTCGTGTACCGGCCACGGTGAATTCTTTATGCTCGGGGTCACGGCTTACGATGTTGCGGCACGGATGAAGTATAAAGGCGCCAGCCTTGAGCAAGCAGCGCTCGAAGCCGTTCAGCACTTGACCGAGATCGGCGGCGAAGGCGGACTGATCGCCGTCGATGCCTTTGGAAATGTGACGATGCCTTTCAACTCCGCTGGAATGTACCGCGGATATGTAGGCGAGGATGGCGTGACGCATGTAGAGATCTACGGGGTGTAGCGGCCTAAGTAGGCGGTTCTGACTCGCTTGCTAACTTTCCTTCGTTGAAGGTGTCGCGGTATTCCTGAACGTACTTGATATCGTCGGGCACGAGGTCGGCAAGCGTAACGACAAGTTCGTTTTTGCGGCCATGTTTTATCGCATGATGAATTGCCGTCCGGCTTTCCGGGATCACGCGTACCTGGGGCGCATTTCCGCTTTGCGCGATTCCCTCCTGCAAGAGCGTAAACATCTCTTCTTCGGTTCGGCCGCGCAGATAATGCCCCGCGCGGATCACGATACGTTCGAAAGTCTCGCCCGCGATCCGGCCAAATTCGCGGAGGTCGTCATCGCGTCGGTCGCCGGTACCGTTCAGCACGCAGGTATGGTATTTGTACGGCAGCTTTTTAATGAAGTTCTGCAGACCCCGAAGCCCCGCCGGATTGTGAGCGTAGTCCATCAGCACGGTTACGCCGCCTATCTCGACGAAGTTCAAACGTCCCGGCGTTTGTGCGGTTCCGGCGTTGAACGTCGTCAATCCGACACGCAGGTCCTCGATTGAAACACCGTGAACGAAACATGAAAGCGTCGCCGCAAGAACGTTCTGGATCATGAACTCAGCACGGCCGCCGTATGTCAACGGGACATTGACCACCTTTTCGATGCGCACCTTCCACTTTCCTTTCAGTATCGTGACGTATCCGTTTTCGAAAACACATGAAATTCTTCCGCGGCGCGCCTGTCGTTGAATGTTTGCGTTGTTTTCATCCATCGAAAAGTAAACGCAGCGGCCATCCACAAGTTTTCGCATTTTGAAGACGAGGTCGTCTTCGGCATTGAGAACCGCGAAACCTTTCTTGGAAACCGCACGCGGTACGACCGCCTTTACGCGGGCAAGATCTTCGAGAGTATTCACATCCTTTAGGCCGAGGTGATCGGCTGCGATATTAGTCACAACGCCAATGTCGCAATAATCGAAACCAAGGCCGGAGCGTATAATGCCGCCGCGAGCGGTCTCGAGCACGGCTACCTGAACCGTCGGATCTTTGAGAACAAGCTGCGCGGATACCGGGCCGGTGTTGTCGCCCTGCACGATCTGCTGATTTTGAATATACGTGCCGTCGGTCGTTGTAAAGCCCACAGTCAGCCCGCTTCCCTTCAGGATATGCGCGATCAGACGCGTTGTGGTCGTTTTGCCATTCGTTCCGGTGATTGCGATGATCGGAATTCGCGACGGCGAACGCCGAGGGAAAAGCATATCGATAACGTGTTCGGCCACGTTCCGGCCGATGCCTTCGCTGGGCGCAAGATGCATGCGGAAACCCGGAGCCGCGTTGACCTCGATAATTCCGCCGCCGCTTTCGCTGAGCGGTTCGGAGACGTTCGGCGCGATGACATCGACTCCCGCAACGTCAAGCCCGATGATTCGCGCGATGCGTTCAAATAAAAAGACATTTTCGGGATGGACCTCGTCGGTTCGGTCGATCGCGGTGCCGCCGGTCGAGATGTTCGCGGTAGTCTTTAGAACAAGGATCTCGCCGGCCTCAAGAACAGTTTCGAGCGTATAGTCCCTCGCTTTAACCAAACGCAGCGTTTGATTATCCACCTCGATTAGCGTCAAGACCTTTTCGTGCCCGTAGCCGCGACGCGGATCTGCGTTGGTTTCATCGATCAACTGCCGGATCGTGCTCTCGCCGTTGCCCTTAACGTGTGCCGGCAAGCGTTCCGCTACCGCGATAAGCTGATTGTTGACGACGAGCGCGCGGAAATCCGCGCCTTCGATCTGCTTTTCGACGATGACCCAACGCGTTCGCGAAGCATCTTGTGCTTTTTCGAAAGCAGTTCGCGCGTCGTCGAGAGAGATTATTCCAACCGTCGCTCCTCTGCCGTGATTTCCGTCCAGCGGCTTGATAACCACAGGAAAACCAACGGACGCAACCGTTTTTTCGAGTTCGTCGATATCACGTATACGAAAGCCCTTCGGCACGGGAACGCCCATATCGCCAAGTAGTTTCTTCGTCGCGTGTTTATTCGCCGCAATGTCGACGGCGATCATATTCGTATTCGCTGTCGTCGTCGCTTGAATGCGTTTTTGATGAACCCCATAGCCAAGTTGGACGAGCGATTGATCATTAAGACGAATGAACGGAATATCGCGGCTGACGGCTTCGTCTACAAGCGAACCGGTCGACGGGCCAAAGCGAACGTCTTCGCGGATCTCGCGCATTTTCTGAACGTCGGCGGCAAGAGTCTCGCGTATCGCGTCGATCTCGACACCGCGAGCGAGGTCGAGGAAAATCTTGACCGACGCCCGTGCCGCGAAACGCCCAACCTCCTCTTCCATGTAAGAAAATACGACGTTGTAAATCCCGGTTTCGCCAGTCTCGCGCGTACGGCCGTACCCGGTGTCCATTCCCGCGAGCGTCTGCATCTCGAGCGCAATATGCTCGATAACGTGTCCGGCCCAAGTTCCTTCTTCGACGCGTCGGAAAAATCCGCCGTCTTCCTGGTAACTGCAGCCGTGTATCTGCATTTCGGGCATCGCTTCGCGCAATCTTTCAAGAAATCCGTCGAGCCTGTTCGTAGGCTTTTGCTCGTATTCGCCGATGTCGAGCCGCATTATGACAAGCTTCTTCCAGTAGCCGCTCCAGTAATTAGGCCCGCGAAGAGTGCGAATTTCGAGAATATTCATTGATTTACTAAGCAATATCCGGCAACAGGAATTCGGTCGGGAGATGGATGGGTTTGCGGTTTATGAAGTCGTATACAAGACCATCGCGCAGGACGTGCAGCTGGACGCCGCAGACGCTGAACGATTGATAATCGGGCACCTCCGCGATCTCGTTATAGCTTATCTTGGATCCGTCGACGATAGTCGCTGATCCGGCACCGAATACTTCGAGCGTACCCTGACTGTTAAGAATTATCGCGGTGTTTTCGTCGATGCCGATGCCTAGATTGTAGGGATTGTACGAAACCGCCGTTATCAACCGGCTGATGCGCCCCCGCTCCGTGAAATGCTGGTCGATTATAATGTTCTTAAGAAACCCGAGACCTGGCGAAAGACGCACGCTGTTTTTATGAGGGTGCGAGTCCGATTCACCGCGAACGATCATCGATGTGCTCATGCCAGCTGCACCGGCGCTTGTGCCGGCAAGCACCATGTTCGTCGTGCTCACCCGATGGCGTAGTTTGTTCGCGAAATCCGTGCCGCCGATGATCGACGTGAGGCGCATTTGGTCGCCGCCCGTCATAAAAACACCGGTCACGCCGTCGAGTAATTCGTCGGCATTCGCCTGGAAGACGTCCTGCCGCGACGTTGCCCGCAGAACCCGCGGATTTGCTACGCCCAGGTTTCGGAAAGCCTGCGTGTAAACGTCTGCGGCAAATTCGGGAAAATCAGAGGCGACCGGCACGATAAGCACCTCGGCATTCGCGTCGCCCGCAAGGGATAAGAATTTCTTGAGGATGCGCCGCTCGTTGTATTTGTCTTCCGCGCCCCCGATCACAAGCAGGTGTCCGCCGATGATCTCGCGATCGATTGCTTCAGCCATGGTGTAGGAATATAACTAAATTTACGATAACCAAGTTTAAGTTATTGTAAACTTTCATTTTGGTCAACGCACCGATGTTATGAAAATCCCTCTTCTCAACGATTTCGAAAGCACGTTAAGCGACCCTGTTTGGCAAAAAATTGCGGCCCTTATACTTCGGCGTCATAATGTCGATTTCACGAATTTGCGGCGTGCCGAGCAGGGCGAGAACATCGTCTTTCTAATCGATGCCGAATATGTCCTGAAGATCTACACACCTAGAAAGAATGGCTTCGAGCGGGAGAGAGGCGGTTTGGAACTTGCTCGCGGCGATACGTCTCTCCCGATCCCTGAAATATTTGATTTCGGCGAGATCGAAGGGTTCAATTACCTGATCGTCAGCCAGTTGCCGGGGAAAATGGTCACCCGCGACGAGTGGCTCGCTTTGGAACGTCCGGCCAAAATCGCCCTGCTTGCGCAGCTCGCATTCGGGTTGAAGGAACTGCACTCGGCCGATCCCGGAGACATTCATTTCGACTGGCACGAGTTCATTAAGATACAGGCAGCTTCGGCGGTCGAGCGACAGGCTGCGTCCGGTGGGAATCCGGAATGGATCGCGAGCCTGCCGCGATACATCGAGGAAAATCTCGATCTGCTGCCGAAATCGCCCGATATATCCTTTATGCACGGCGATGTACATTTTGGAAACTTGCTCGCGACGGATCATCCCACGCGTCCCGTCATTTCGGGATTGTTCGATTTCGCTGACTCGCTGAAGGGATTTATCGAATACGAATTCGTCGCTGTCGGTGTGCTGATGATCCAGGGGCAGGGCGATCTTCAGCGGGAATTTTTCCGCGCCTACGGCTATCGCGACGACGAGATCAACGACAAGCTCCGCCGTCGCCTGATGCTTCTGACCGTCCTCTACGAACACAGCAGCCTGAAACGCTACGCCACCCGTCTCCGCGCCGGAGCCGAAAGCCTGACTCTCACCGAGTTAGAACGTGAGATCTGGAATTTCGTTTGATTTTTTTCGGCGCTGTCCGGCCCGTACTCGCGAACAGAAAAGGTTATTTACCTTGCCTATTAAATCGATCCGAAACGAGTCAGGCGGTCGATTCAACGTTGCGGTGCTTTGTAGAATGAATCTCCTGCAAACTCCGCACGACAATTGAGCCTTCCGACTTTTTGAAAGCGATCGCCTCGACCAGTGCTTCGGCGCCGGTAATGGTCGTGACGCAGGGGACGTTGAATTGAAGTGCGGCTTTGCGGATGGCTTGTTCATCAAAATGGGAAGTGCGACCAAGAGGCGTATTGATGATCAAGGCGATCTCGCCCTGGCGAATAAGATCCGCAATGTTTGGGCGGCCTTCGTTCACCTTAAAAACACTTTCACATTTGAGACCCACCTCGCGAAGTCGCAGCGTCGTGCCATACGTCGCTACTAGCTCGAATCCCAGGTTAGCCAGACGACGCGACAGCATGGCCGCCTGCCCTTTATCGGCGTCCGTCACGGAAACAAAAGCTTTGCCGGACATCGGTAACGCGATTCCTGCGCCTTCCATCGCCTTGCCGTATGCCTCGCCGAATGTTCCACCGACGCCCATTACCTCACCAGTCGAATGCATCTCCGGCCCGAGGATCGGATCGACGCCAGCAAATTTCTTGAACGGAAAAACGGGCGATTTTACGAATATTCGCGGCACTTCTAGAACGTCAGGCAGATCAAAATCCGCGAGCTTTTTCGCACCGGCCATTACCAGAGAAGCTATCTTGGCGATCGGGACTCCGGTGGCTTTGGCGACGAACGGCACGGTTCTCGAAGCACGCGGGTTTACCTCAAGCACATACACACGATCGTCCTTAACGGCAAACTGGATATTCATCAAGCCCCTTACTTTCAATGCTTGCGCTAGAAGCTTGGTGTAATGTTTTATTGTTTCGAGATGTTCGCCCGCGATTTTCTGCGCGGGGAGAACGCTTGATGAATCGCCGGAGTGAATCCCCGCTTCCTCAATATGTTCCTGAATTCCGGCGATTACGACGGTAGTTTCATCAGCGAGTGCATCCACGTCGATCTCGCTAGCCCGTTCGAGGAATTTGTCGATCAATATCGGCTTTTCGGGTGACGCGTTAACGGCTGTGCGCATATATTCGTCGAGCGTCTGATCGTCATAAACTATAGCCATTGCGCGCCCGCCCAGCACAAAGCTCGGCCTGACGACGATCGGATAACCTATATTATTTGCAACGACTTTAGCTTCCTCAGCTGATGTAACGCTGGAGTTTTCCGGGCATGGAATATTGAGGTCGGTGAGCAACGCACCAAAGCGTTTTCGGTCTTCTGCAAGGTCAATCGAATTCGGCGATGTGCCGATGATCGGCACGCCGGCCTGGTGTAGTCGTTCGGCGAGATTGAGCGGCGTCTGACCGCCGAACTGCACGATCACGCCTTCAGGTTTCTCTATCTCGACGATGTTCATTACATCCTCGAAAGTAAGAGGTTCGAAGTACAAACGGTCTGACGTGTCGTAATCTGTTGACACCGTTTCCGGATTGCAGTTGACCATTATAGTCTCGAAATCAGCTTCCCGAAGTGCGAAGCTAGCATGGCAGCAGCAGTAATCGAACTCGATTCCCTGTCCGATCCGGTTCGGCCCCGACCCGAGGATCATTATCTTCCGCCGCGATGTCGGATCGGCTTCAGATTCCTCTTCGTAGGTCGAATACATATACGGCGTAAACGACTCAAACTCAGCTCCGCAGGTATCGACGCGTTTATAAACCGGCGACAATCCCTGCGCCTGACGAAATTTACGAACCGACACTTCGGTTTCACCTGAGAGAAACGCGAGGCGCCGGTCGGAAAGTCCGTATTCTTTCGCCAACCGAAGATCCTCCAGTCCTATATCTTCAAGCCTTTTCAAGTCGATTCGGTCCTGCAGATCCATGACTTGTTTGAGCTGATCGAGAAACCATGGGTCGATCATAGTCAGGCGATGGACCTCCTCTATCGAATATTCGTTCTGTAGAGCGTATGTTATGTACGAGAATCGATTCGAATTGGGGCGTGCCAGTTTACGCTGAAGTTCGTCATGAGGTATGTCCTTTAATCGCAGCGGTCTAACCGCTTCAAGTGAACGGAGACCCTTGAACAGAGATTCCTTGAAAGTGCGGCCGATCGCCATGACCTCGCCAACGGACTTCATCTGCGTGCCGAGCACGTCCTCCGCACCGGGAAACTTTTCAAACGCCCATTTCGGTATCTTCGTCACGACATAATCAATTGTCGGCTCGAACGAAGCAGGCGTCATTTTCGTGATGTCGTTGGGAATTTCGTCGAGCGTATAGCCGACGGCGAGTTTAGCCGCGATCTTGGCGATCGGAAAACCAGTCGCCTTCGACGCGAGGGCCGACGACCGGGAAACGCGCGGGTTCATCTCGATAATTCGGACGTCGCCGTTTTCGGGATTGACGGCAAACTGAATATTCGAGCCGCCTGTCTCAACGCCGACCTTTCGAATGCAGGCGATCGACATGTCGCGAAGCCGCTGGTATTCAACATCGGTCAAGGTCTGCGCCGGCGCAACCGTTATCGAGTCGCCGGTATGAACGCCCATTGGATCGAAGTTCTCTATCGAGCAGATGATGACGACATTGTCGGCAAGATCGCGCATCACCTCAAGCTCGTATTCCTTCCAGCCGAGTATAGATTCCTCTACCAGAATTTGCGTGACCGGCGAAGCGGCCAGTCCATTGCGTACGATCTCCTCGAATTCCTCCGGATTGTATGCAGTGCCGCCGCCGGTACCGCCGAGCGTGAATGCCGGACGAATGATCGCCGGGTAGCCGGTTTCCTCGACGATCTTTTGCGCTTCTTCCCAGGTATAGGCGAAGCCGCCTTTCGCGCTCGGAATGCCGATCTCATCCATCGCCTTTTTGAACAACTCGCGGTCCTCGCCAACCTTGATAGCATCGATATTGGCACCGATCAGCTTGACCCCGAATCTGTCGAGAATGCCGGCTTCGAATAGCTCAACCGAAAGATTTAAGCCGGTCTGACCGCCCACCGTTGGCAACAGGGCGTCGGGCCGTTCCTTTTCGATGATCGCCGTGAGCGTTTCTACGGTTAGAGGCTCGATGTAAGTCCTATCGGCGATTTCCGGATCGGTCATTATGGTTGCCGGATTTGAATTTACCAGCACGACCTCAAAGCCTTCCTGCTTGAGTGATCGGCACGCCTGCGTGCCTGAATAGTCGAACTCGCACGCCTGACCGATTACGATCGGGCCTGATCCAACGATGAGTATTTTGTGTATGTCAGTTCTTTTAGGCATGTTCTAAACAAACGATTATACAAAAAAAACGCGGTCCATCTAGCCGCGTTTCCATATTGCGCTTTTAAGGCGGTTATTGGTTGCTAATGGTTGCCGTGGTACCGTCAAATTTCTTAATGCTGATCGTAAACGGTTCGTTATAGGATCTGGCACGATCCCGCAGAATGGAAAGTGCTACCTGCTCGCCGAGCAGGATCGACCAGTAACTCGAGCTACGGAAATGAATCCCGGCATGAACGCCGTGAGCGAACGTTATATTGTAAGCGAGCTTGTTCAGCTCGCCGTTAATGTCGATGCCGGCGGCGTCCGCGCCGTTGTAGACCTCAAGCGCCGTGCCGGCAGCATTCGGCTCGAGCAGGTTGCGGCCCGAAGCCGCCAGCATCGGTGCCATTTTCTGCTCTCCGTTGAAGAAGAACTTCAGAGCGGTGATGCAGGCGCCGCCGACCGTTCCATGCCCCGTGGGATAACACGGGTGTGTGGGCGAACCCTCGGGGAACGCCTGCGGCACCAGGTAGGTGCCGTATTTCGAAAACGTCCGGGCGACCCCGTCGGAATTGAGCACATCCGAATGAAGTTGTGCGGCTGCTTGCGGCATCGGAACGCCGCCGCCCATGCGGGCTTGTACGAGTGCTCCGTATTCCTCGGGACGCAGTCGATTGTCCTTAATCCACTTGTGAAACCACGATGCTTTTAATGCGCGTGTTGCCATCTCCGCGATCGTGCCGGCGGCATCGGGAACGCCAAGTGTGCAAAATGCCTTTTCGGTCCTGGAACCAATATACGGATTGCCCGGATTAGGCTGTGCGCCAAGGCCAGCCAGGACAAGAAATGCCGTGAAATACCCCTGATAGAGGACGTCCATACGCGTGTATGATGCCAGGTCGCGGCCCGCCCGCAAGTACCGAGCCGTTGGATCAAAACCGATCGGCAGGCCGGAATCACCGCCGTTCGCGACGATTTGGTATTCACCTACGTTTGTCATGTAGCTCCGGCCGCCGGCGTTTTCGGGAAGGAACGTCAAATGTCTTTGCGTGATCTCCTGAGTTCCCAAATAGGTCGGCTGCACCATGAACTGCGAGACATATGGGCCTTTCGCGTTTCCGTCGCCGGAATAAAAAAAGCCGCGGAAAAGATTCTGCGCAGTTACCGGATAAGCGGCCTGATTGTTCGCAGAACTGCGGAAAAAGGACATGTTGTTCAGGTCGGCGATCGCAGACTGAGCGAGCGGATTTGACCCGTATTCTCTGAACGGAACATCGACGAGCAACGCACCCCAGTAATGTTCGACCGCTTCTGCGGCGGTTTGCGCACTGGCAACGCTCGGCGCGGCCGGTATCACGGTCGCGTGAGAATCAACACCTTCGAGGTCAAACGCAAGGGCGACCTGCGGCCCGTTGAGCCTCGAATTCCCGTTTCCGCCCGGCGTTCCCACAATTATGTTAGCGAAATCCGTTCGCTCTCCCGTCGTCAGCGCATGTTTTAAGCTCAGATACGCGGCGGCATTGGGAACCCCAAGGCTGTTATGCAGAAGTGCCTTGCTATAGTTGCCGCTGAAATCCGTAAATCGTGCTGCGTCACCGTTGTCGCGCTGTATACCAACGTCGATCTTCTCCCCCGATACCATATCCCTGCGGTAATCGAAACAGTCGTTCATGCGCTGCCGTGACGGGCTGTTTCCGTGATCGTTGCCGTTAGACGCGCGGACAGCTGACCCTATACCTCCCGCAAACGGCGCGCCTCCGAGTGCGGTCACGGCCGCGGCGCCGATCGCCGACTTGCCAAGATGGCCAAAAAACTTTCGTCTGGACACACCGGAATCTGCTGCGAGTTCGGCGGCCTCTTCGATGATGGGGGAATTTTCGTTCATACGACCTCTAATTTTAATCAAATTTTCAAACGTGAACACAGTCTCGCAAAATGAGAGATATGGCGGTAGCCATGATCGCGCGTTTAAGCAGACCGCAAGTTTCCCCTTGGTTCGGTGAAAAGGAATGTAGCCCGGAAAGGCTTTGGAAAGCCGCCGAGAGATTAGCCGGTGATGGAAATGGACGGCTGATTATGCAACAGATCCTTCGAAGCTGGCAAGCCGTTTCTCAAAGAAGATTTCCAACGATCTTCCCGGAGCCGAAAGCGCGACCTGTTCGTCGCCTTGTCCCGACTAGAACGGCAATCGTATCGGGATCTTGTTGCGTATACGCCGCGTTCCCTCGTCGATCAGGCGTCCGGCGATAATGCTGCCAAGTTGGTCCGCGAGTGCAGGATTAAGCTTCCGCAGCCTGTCCTGCGTTTTCTTGGCTCCTTTCTTATCGCCGGTCGCATTTTGCGTCGATCCGAGATTAAAAAGCCCATAAACGTAGTTGCCATCGAGGCTGACGGCCCGCGTGAATTGCGTCAACGCCGCCTGTAGGTTATTCATTCCGCGGTAGCCGAGGCCGAGCTGATTGAGTGCAATGATCCAATCGCTATGAAGCGTTAGTGCGACGTTAAGGGCGGCGACAGCGGCTTCGTGATCACCGAGCGCGTTATCGGTCGAACCGAGATTCATATAGGCGGCTTCAAGTTTCGGGTCCTGCTTCACTGCAGTTTCGAGCGACGTCTTGCCCTTCTGAAGTTTTGCCGTAGCCTCAGCGTCGTTCTTCGCTGCCTTGTCCGCTTGTGCGGCGTTGTAATATCCCCAGCCGGCGTTGGTGTTATCGATCGCTGTAGGGCTCAGAGATCGCGCGGTCTCGAGCTTTGCGGTCGATTTGTCCCATTCGTTCGTCTTGCCGAGGCAATACCCCCATTCGCTATAAAGGTCGGGATCGTTCTTTATGCCATTCGCTTCGGCCAACTTATATTCAGCATTGGCTTCCGGATATCGCTCGAGCTGGCGATAGGTGCTGGCGAGGTTGGCATGAGCCTCGGCGTTCTTGTCGTCGAATTTTATTGCCTGCTGGTACGCGTCCGCGGCCTCATTATATTTTCCCTGATTGTAATAGGCGACACCGAGATCGAACCACGCCGGAGTAAAGGCGGGCTCCGCCGCGACCGTTTCGCGAAACGCATCGAGCGAACGGTCGGGTTGATTCATACGGTCGTAAAGCAGTCCCTCATAGTATTTCGCCGTGGAATTCTTCGCCTGCATTTGCAGCACTTTCTCGAAAGCGGCAAGAGCGTCGGCATTTTTATTTTGCCGGAAAAGGATCATTCCCTTTAAGTTCTGGGCATCGACGTCCTTGATGCCCCGTTTTTCAGCATTTTCGGAAGCCGCATCCGCTTTAGCGATCTCGCCGGCGTTGAGATACGCCATTCCGAGCGGAACGTAAACGCTCGAAAGCTCCGGATTTATCTGAACGGCCTTTTCGTAGTTCGCGACAGCACTAGCGGTTTGCCCGTTGGCCGCCTGAACTTCGCCAAGTTTGGCAAACGCCACATCATTACGCGAATCGAGCTTCACGGCTTCTTCCAAGAGACGCAGTGCCGCGGCTGAATTTGAATCGCCCGCCATTTCGACCGCTTTTGCAGTAAGCGCATCGCTAAGGCCTTCGGCGGCATCGGTATTTTTCGGATTCTGCTTGATCGCTTCACGATAGCTGGCGATCGCCTGATCGACCGAGTTGCTTTCGAGCATAGTGTCGGCATTAGCGCTCAGTGCGGCGGATTGAACGGCCTTTGAATTCCGCGCTCGGTTGCGCGATGCGATAGCCGCGTTCGCTTTTGCTTTCGCGGCTCTGCGCTTGCGGCTCGCCGCAATCTGCGTCTGGAGCCGGGAACGGTCGCCGCGTGCGCTCGTCGAGCGAAAAACTCGGCCTCCGGCCTTTCGCTGCGGTTTTTTCCGGGACTCCCGAAAGACGAAGACGCTTGAGCCGCCGGTAATATCGTCGGCGGCGACGATGTCCTGGGGCATCACGGAAATCGACGAAAAGAACACGGAAGAAAGCACGGTTGCGGAAATGAACGATTTGCGGAGTTTGCGGCGTTTCGGCATCGTAGGGACCTCGAAATGAGAATTTCGGTCTGGACGTTTTCGTTATTGGAAACGGAATTATATATCAGTTCGACGCTTCGGAGACAGGTATTTTGCGGAAGTGCAAAGTTAAAATCCCACGAACACCGGTTCGGTTTCCAGGCGAATATCAAAAACTATTTCAACCCGGGACTGTATGAGGTTTTTAAGCTCTATGATCTCGGCTGCCGTCGCACCTCCTAAATTGATAAGCGCCAACGAATGATTCGACGAGATTCCCGCCTTACCAAGTCGAAAACCCTTTACGAATCCGACGTGCTCGATCAACCAGGCTGCGGGAATTTTCACATCTCGGCCACCCGCCGGAAAATGCGGCACTCGTTCGCCGGAATATTCTCGTTGAATGCTTGCGAGGAGAGATGCATCGACGACCGGGTTCTTAAAGAACGATCCGGCGCTTCTGTTGTTCGGATCAGACGCGTCGATAACCATCGACTTTGCCCGCCGTATTTTCAGGACGGAGTCGCGGACCTCGGGGAGTGTCGGCGTGCGGTCTGCAAATAGATCTTCGAGATCTTTATATTTTACGTGCGGCTGCCCGTTCCGCCGTAGGCGATAAGTAACGGACAGGACGATGTAGCGGCCGCGATAGGTAGAATTGAAAATGCTTGTACGATACGAGAAACCGCATTCGGCTTTCGGGAGATCGACGATGCTCTTTTCGTCCCGGTCAAAACACCGGACGGAAATGATCGTTCCGGAAACTTCCTGCCCGTAGGCTCCGACATTCTGCACGGGCGTTCCGCCGACGAAACCCGGAATTCCGCTAAGGCATTCGAAACCAGCGAGATCGTTCTCGACCGCGAGCGCGACAAGCTTATCCCATTCTTCGCCTGCACCTGCGGTGATAGTCGCGTCTGTCGCTGAGGTATCGATGTCGACATTGATACCGGCGATCGCCACATGGACTACAAGGCCGCTGAAACCGTTGTCGGCGATGAGTACGTTGCTGCCGCCGCCGAGCACGAATAGATCAATGCCGTTCGTTTCGCTAAATTCGATCGCGGCGAGGGCATCAGCTTCCGTTTCGGCTCGGGCGAAATAGCGCGCCGGTCCTCCGATCTTCAACGTAGTTAACGGTGCCAGCGGAACGTTTTCCTGTATCTCAGTGATTTTCGGCAAATTGAATGACTGCTTAACCGGCTGAGCACTTACTTTCGTGTAGGCTTCTTCATTAAACACAGAACGAGAGCTCGTCCCTATCTACGCACGGCGCCGTTACTGATCAATTCAAGCTGTCCGGCAAGGTCGTTGCGGCCGAGTTTCTTCAGCGTTTCGTATTCCTTTTTCGCGTCGCCGATGTTACCCGCCTGAAACTGCGTTTCGGCTAGATTATAATGTGCGATCGAGTATTTATTATCCTTTGCGATCGCTTTTTTGAACTGCTCAGCCGCGGCCGGATAGTTATTCATCTTGCGATAGGCGATGCCGAGCTCATTTAGTGCAAAGATCCACTCTGGTTTCTTCGTTATTACCCGCGTAAAAGCATCGACGGCGCCAGGATAATCACCCAGATCCGTCAGCGTCATACCGAGATTCATCAGCGGCCCTTCAATAAATTTCGGGCTCGAAAATGCTGCCTTTTGCAGATTTTCCTTTGCCTTTTCGAGCTTGGGGCGTGCGTCGGCGGGACGCTTATTATTTATGTCGGCCTTTGCCGCGTTGTAATAAGCCCATCCGAGATTTGCGTAATCGACATTGTTTTGGCTGAGGGCCGCCGCCTTTTCCATAGCGCGGACCGCTGCTTCCCAACGGCACGGCACGGCCTTTCGCATGTTTATCTCGCACTGTTTGGCGATCGAAAATCCGATCTTGCTGTACGTGTCAGCAGCTTCATCCTTGCTGTAATTCGGCACACGGTCGATGAACGTTGTCGCAAGGTTGTAGCTAGCTTCGGCGTCGTTGTAATTTCCGACCTGCCGGTACGCGTCGCCGAGATTCAGATACGCGTCGATGTTCGTATTTTGCAACCGTGTCGCCTTCTTAAACGCGGTCACCGCATCGGGATAATTTTCGAGCTCCGATTGCGCGACGCCGAGGCCGTACCAGGCCTCAAAGAAATTGTCGCGAAGCGCGGTTGCCTTGTTGTATTCGGCAACCGCTTCAGCGTCACGCTTGAGACGCACCAGGGTTTCACCTGCTTGGAACGGAGCGTCAGCCAATTTTGCGTCGAGAGATTCGGCCTTTTGAAATGCGGCGAGAGCTTCGGGATTCTTGTTTTGCGAGAAGCGGACCATGCCCAGATAATACTGAGCCTGAGCGTCTGCGGGCTGATCAATAACAGCCTTTGTTAACAGCGTGTCTGCCTTTGCGATCTCGCCCTGCTGATAGTAGAGAACGCCGAGCGGCACGAGAATCTCGGTCAGATCAGGATTCGCTTTGCGAGCTTTTTCGTAATTCTCGATCGCCTCGCTGCTCTTGCCGAGATCCGACATCACTTCCCCGAGGCCGTAATACGCGGGCGAATTATTCGGATTCAATCGCAGAGATTCTTCGAACATCGGGCGAGCGGCCTCGGCCGTATCCTTGACTAAAAGTTCATTACCTTTGAATGCGAGAGCTTCGCTCAACCCGCCTTTCGCGACGGCGTTGGCATTGTCCAGATCAGACGATTCGCGAAAAAAGATGATCGCATGGTCAAAGTCCGTTTTGTCCATGTAGTATTCACCGACGCCCGCGAATAATTTGGAGGCCTGCTCGCGCGGCATGGTCGGTATCGCCGGAAGCCGGGGATCGTCGGGCACGACGGCCTCGGTACGTGCCCGACGCGGCTTTGTCTGGGCCAATGCCACATACTGCGTGCTAACTTTGCGAGCGGTCTCGATCCGCTGCAGGTGGCTAGTGGTCGAACGCGCTTTTACCGCGATGTGTTTAGGCGATGGCCGTGCACTGCCGCGGAAAACAAAGACGCTCGATCCGCCCGTTATATCGCTAACTGGAACCAGATCCTGGGCGTTCGAAACCGTGCCGCCAAAGAGAAGTGTCCAAAGCGCTGTGGCGGCAGCTATCCTGCCAAACGGTTGAAATTCTTTAGTCATTTGCTTACTCGCATTTGTTCGGTGTGTACCGCAATGGATTAACGTCGTATCCGTTTTCGAAACGGTGACCGGTAAAAGCAAAATATAACTCGATTATTGAGCCAGAAGACTACTTTCGCCAATAACTGCTGCTCTTATCTATCGGCGTCAGGGCAAAATCGGCACCTATCCGTTCGAGATAGTCGTCCACGGCTTGTTTGCAGCCCGGCAATGCATAATCGTCGATTATACAGAATCCGCCTAGTGATAGTTTTGGGTATAAATTTTCAAGAGAAGTTATCGTCGAACTGTACATGTCGCCGTCGAGTCGAAGAACGGCGAGCTTTGAAATCGGCGCGGTCGGTAGCGTGTCCTCGAACCAGCCTTTCAAAAAAACAACGCGATCGTCCAAAAGCCCGTATTTTCGAAAATTGTCTTCAACTTCCTCCTTCGAAACGGCAAGATACGCATACTCATGCAGATTGTCGCCTTTATCCGCAGGATAAAGTTCGGCATCGGGTTTCGGCAACCCCTCGAAGGAATCAGCGACGAAGACCTTTCGTTTTTCGTCACCATACGCGGCTAACACTGCTCGCATAAATATCGTCGCGCCGCCTCGCCAAACGCCGGTTTCGATCAGATCGCCCTCGACTCCGTCCCGTAGGACCGATTCGATGCACGTCTGCAACTGATCTAGACGCTTGGTTCCGATCATCGTATGAGCATACGCCGGCCATGCTCGGCCCTCTTCCTTGGCCTCCGCGGTGTGCTCCCACGACTGCATAATGTGGTAGGGGCGTTTATTCAGCAAACTCGAAATTCCTGCCGCGAGTTTGCGCTTGAGAGGTGTTCGGTGCTTGTTGAATAGCGTGATAGGAATTGGCGGCTCCGGCCACATCAGAAAAGACAGCGTCCTTTTCATCAGATCGAGATAGAGAAGTTCGGGTTTCGAATGCATGGGATATGAGTGGTAATAGGTAGAAGCCGAGGCACCGTAGAAACAACGCAATACAAAACCCATCATACGAAAATAACTCGTGCTTTTTCAAACAGAGCAGCTTTTTTGTTTTTGATATCACGTCCATGAACCTCACGGATGAAAAAGGCTTGCCAAGAAGAGGCATGTCATATAAATTAGCTTTAACCAGCAACAATGAGCGGTTGCCGCCTGACGCGGCTTCGATTTCGGGGCGTCGGCACGTCTTCCGACGTCTTCGGGCCACGGCCCGTTCGCTGAAATTCAAAGAATAAGGAGATCTTGCCGAAGATGAAAGCATTTGCCACTGAGAACATCAGGAACCTGGCTGTCATCGGACACGGCGACGCGGGTAAAACCCAGCTCGTCAGTTCGCTGCTGCACGCCGCTGGAGCCTCACATCGCTGGGGAAAGGTCGATGAAGGAACGACGATCACCGACTATGACGAAGACTCGATCGAACGCAAAATTTCCCTTAACAACAACTTCTCCCATCTCGAATACAAGGAAACAAAAATAAATCTGATCGACACCCCCGGCTATGCGGCATTCGTCTCGCATGCCCGCCCGGCACTGCGCGTCGCCGATAGTGCATTGGTCGTTGTTGACGCCGTGCACGGCATCGAAGTTCAGACCGAAAAAACATGGCAGTACGCGAACGAATTCTTGCTGCCGCGGTTCATGGTGATCAATAAGATGGATAAGGAGCACGCCAATTTCGAACATGCTCTCGAAACGGCGCAGCAATCTTTCGCACGGTCGATCGTTCCGTTCACGCTGCCGATCGGGCAGGAAGCCAATTTTCGAGGTGTCGTAGATGTCGTCCATCAAAAAGCCTACGAGTTTGACGCCGACGGTAAGGCAAAAGGAATTGCGATACCGAGCGAAAGCAAGGAACTGCTCGACCGCACGCGCGAACGCCTGATCGAGCTCGTCGCGGAATCGGACGACGTTCTGATGGAAAAATATTTTGCCAGCGGTACGCTGGACGAGGAAGACATCATCCCGAATCTCGCCCGCGCGATCGCCAACAGCAAGCTTTGTCCGGTTTACGCCGCTTCCTCGACGAACTTGGTTGGCCTGTCGATACTGCTCGATCACATAGTGGAATTCGCGCCGAATCCCGCAACCCACGAAATGGAATATGGATTCGTCGATGCGGAACTCCAAGGCGATCGCGTGACACGAAAGTATTCGAACGATGAGCCGTTCTCGGCTTATGTTTTTCGGACGATCGCCGATCCTTTTGCCGGACGCATAAATGTGATGAAGGTCGTGAGCGGTAAAATCGCGTCCGACGCGACCGTTTATAATTCGACACGCGACGTTTCCGAACGCCTCGGCGCTCTGCACGTAATTTCCGGTAAGACGCTCGACAAGGTCAACGAGGCGTCGACCGGCGACATCATCGCAGTCGTTAAATTGAGGGATACTCAAACCGGCGACACGCTGAGCGACCGCGCAAAGCCAATAGTTTACCCGCCGGTCGGGTATCCGGAAGCCGCCATCGCGTTCGCCATCGAACCAAGATCTCGTGCGGACGAAGACAAGATCTCCGGCGCGTTGCACCGTATTCTCGAAGAGGATCCGTCGCTGCATTTCGAACGGGATCCGCAGACGAAGGAGTTTATTCTATCGGGTTCCGGCCAGCTCCATATCGAAACCGTCGTTGCCAAGCTCGCCAACCGCTATCACGTCGATGTCGCATTGCATCCGCCAAAAGTTCCATACAAAGAAACCATCACGCAGCAGTGCGAGGTACAGGGCCGGCACAAAAAACAGTCCGGCGGCCGCGGCCAGTTCGGCGACTGCAAAGTGATCTTTGAGCCGCTCGAACGTGGTGGAGGTTTCGAATGGGTCGACAAGATATTCGGAGGTTCAGTGCCGCATAACTTTCGCCCGGCGATCGAAAAAGGAATTATCGAAGCCGCTCAAGCCGGAGCCGTTGCCGGTTATCCGCTTGTCGATTTCAAAGTGACGCTTATCGATGGCAGCTTTCACGCCGTCGATTCCGACGAGCACTCATTCCGCGCCGCCGGCCGAAAGGCTTATCGTGCCGCTATGGAAAAGGCGCGGCCGACACTGCTTGAGCCGATCATGGACGTTGAGGTGTTTACGCCGCAGGAAGTTTCGGGCGACATCATGGGCGACCTAAATAGCCGACGCGGCCGCGTCGGCGGAATGGAGGTCCGCGGTAAACAGCAAGTGATACGAGCTAAGGTACCGCTCTCGGAAATGCTCGACTACCAATCGAAGCTCAACAGCGTGACGCAAGCCCGCGGCAGCTATCACATGCAGTTTTCGCATTACGACCCGGTCCCAGGAAATCTTTTGAAAAGAGTAGTGGACGAAGCAGTCGCTTCCGGTCGCGTAAAAGCTCATGAAGATGACGAGTAATATAAGCTCCATTAGAAAGCGCAAAAATGCCCTCGGAAATTCCGAAGGCATTTCTGTTTTCTAACTAACTAGAAGCTTACCAGCTTTTGCCGCCCTGGTAGCCGCCGCCGCCGCCGCCGTAACCACCACCGCTGCCGCGTCCACCGCCGCCGCCGCCGTAACCACCGCGTCCGCCGCCACCGCCACCGCCACGGTTTTCCTGCGGTTTAGCTTCGTTGACTTTCAACTCGCGGCCATCAAACTCTTTACCGTTGAGTTGGCTGATCGCATTCTGGCCTTCTTCTTTCGAAGACATTTCTACGAATCCGAAGCCGCGCGGGCGTCCGGTTTCACGATCTTCGATGATGTTGGTCGAGGTGACCGTGCCGATCTCGGCAAACAATTTTTCAAGGTCCTGCTGGGTCGTGTCGAAGGAAAGATTTCCAACGTATAGTTTCATTGACATGTGATATTTTACCTTTTTCCTTTTTCAGGAAATGCTGTAGAAGCTCGGAATCGACTGTGCTTCGGAGAAAAACGGTCTGCAGCGAAGGTTCGGGTCCTGGATGCTCAAAAAATTCAAGAGCTAACTTCTGTAATTATAAGGGGCCTGCTCTCAAACTTATCCAAAAACCGTCTTTGACGAGCGCACCGTAGAGGTGCGAGAGAAGGAATACTTTTCTATACTGCAACAAAGCCAGGCGAATAGCAACGCCGTGAGTGTAATAGTTTTCTCTACAGTCGTGAGCCTGTTGATGTTGCGGTCATTACCTTGCGATTTTATGGCGACGGTGAGATAACAAATTCTGCATTGCGCCGTATATGTGTCAACAGTATTCATTTTAGGATCGGTCAGGTCATATACATCGTTTCAAAAAGGAGATTTCTATGCTTCAGAAAAAGCGCATTTTTATATTTCTCGCTGCAATCGTCGCCGTCTCGGGACTCACATTTGTTTCGCCCGGGCAGCTTAGGCTTCCCCGGCCGAGCCAGAAGGCGAGCGTGATGCAGACGATAGGGGTCACCGACGTGACCATTGCGTACAGCCGACCGGGAGTGAAAGGTCGCACGATCTGGGGCGATGCGCCGAAAGATTCGTACGCGACCGGCGAGAGCACGCTCGATGACTCGAACAAGCGCCCTGAGGGAATGGTTATTGTTCCCTACGGACATGTCTGGCGCACAGGTGCGAACGAGGCAACGCAGTTCGCCGTTACGGATGATGTTCTTATCAACGGACAAAAGCTGGTCGCCGGTTCGTACAGTCTCCACACGATTCCCGGAAAGGACGAATGGACGATCGTATTTAATGGAACTGCGAATCAATGGGGCAGTTTCAGCTACGACCAGAAAAAAGACACTCTGCGTGTAAAGGCAAAACCGCAATGGGTAGCCGACAGCCAGGAATGGCTCGCGTTCACGATCGAACCGTCGTCGGAAAATTCGGCGGTTGTGAATATTCGATGGGAAAAAGTACGGGTTCCGTTCACTATCGAGGTTCCCAATGTTACAGCGACAACGCTCCTGCACGCCCGCGAGGCCGTCGCTGCCGCAAAGGCGGACGACTGGCGCACGCCCTTTCAGGCCGCAATGTATGCACGTCAAAGCAAATCCTCGGATGCGGATAAATGGACTGAGAGCGCACTCAGATCGATAGATGCTTCTTTGGCTTCTAAGGAAACCTTTCAGGCATTGGTCGCGAAGACGAATCTTCTATACGCGGCCGGCCGAAAGGACGAAGCGTTCGCCACCGCGGAAAAAGCTGTGATCCGCGGAAAGGCTGAAAACGCGGACACCGCCGCTTTCGAAAAACGGATCGCTGATCTGAAGGCCGGCAAGTAGATCGCCGGGAACGAAAGAAATAGCCGCGACCATACAGGTTCGCGGCTTTTCAATTTGTGGGGATTCGAAAGTTAGAACGGAAGACCAAATATATTCCTATTGCCGCGATTGTTGCGGTTATTCCAGTTATTCCGGTAACGGTTCATTCCTCCTGGTATCCGCGGTCGAAACCACTCTGTGGAAAGTCTGACGATACTGCGAGTTATTCCGGTTGCCGCGATCATTGTTTCCGTAGCCGCCGTAGTTGCCGTCGCTTCGGTTATTACGGTTATTGTAGCCGCGGTTGCTCCGGGCATCTTTCTGCGCTCGCTGCATTCCTGCCTGGTAACCGCTCTGGTATGCCGCTCTTAAACCCTCGTTGTTATTGTTGCGGCCGTTGTAACGATCGTTCTGTCCGTTATTGTAGTTGCCGTTGTTGCGATCGCGATAGTCGCGATCGTCGCCGTCATCGCTATCGCTCCGGTTGTAATCGTCATTTTGACGATTACTGCGGTATTCGCGGTCCTGCGCATTGACGCTGGTGCCGGAAATCAGCACCATTCCGAAAGCCATCGCGAAAACAAACGCGAATCCACCGATCAGATTATTTAATTTCAGGACGTTTTAAGATCCTCCGCGAACAAACGAGCAATGCGTATGCCAACCACAAAGGGGCCAAAATATGTTCATGTTTTGAGGCTTGGGAGGGTTTTGATACCGATTCGTGGACGCACAAGACCATTTGAGGTGTGGGCCGATCAGAAAATCCTAGCGAAATACATCGCGGTTTCGACGCATTGGAACGCGTTAATGCATCGCCGTCAACCGGCCAATCAAGCTCACGTATTTCGAATGTTTTCTATCGCGCATTTCACCGACCGTGTCTATTTATGGCTGCGGATGATAACACGCCAGAATACAAAACTCACCGCATCGTCTTTTCATCGCCGAGAACTCCCGGACTCACGGTACCGGTCGTCCATTTCTCACAGACGGCCTTGGCAATGTCGGCGATAGCACGCTCGCGTGTCCATGCGTCGGAAGATGAATCCATAACAAAGACCGCAAGCAAAATGTGTCGGCCGTCCGGCAGCGTGATTATTCCGATGTCGTTCGTCGCGCTAGTGATTTGATCTTGCTCGTGCGCGTCGGCGAGGTATTTGGCGGCTTTTTTTAACTCGGCTTTCGAACGCCTGTTCGAATTCGCATTAAAATTACCCGAAGAATTCGAGTTTTCAAACGCCGCCTTCATTCCGCCGGGTGATTCACTCGGGCGTCCGCCCGTGCCGGTTTTATGCGCAAGCGACGATCCCGCCGGCAGTCCGCGTTTTATTCGACGACCGCCGGTATCGCTATCGGTCATTGCCTGGAGAAGAATGCCTTTCGTTAGCGTCGACAATCCTGCGTGTCCGTCAACCAACCTTCCCAGCAAATCGATCGACGCGTCGGGCGTCGCGTAATTTCTGTACTGGGTTTCCCAATCCTTACTTATCGACTTTTCCGAGTCGGCAACTATGAAATCATTGATGCCGATACTCTCGAGATAAGACTGTACGGCCGGCGGCCCGCCAGCAAGATCAAGCAGAATGTCGCTTGCCGAACCGTCGCTTTCCGATATCGAATATCGCACGATCTCGCTGAGCGGCATGATCGTTCCGCCAGGATTCAAATTGCGGATCGGACTGTGAAAACCGCGGCGAACATAGTCATTGGGATTTATGGTCACGTCCTGATCGATGCGTACACGGCCTTCGTCGAGCATCTTCATGACCGCCATCGCGATCGGAAGTTTGTATACCGACTGCGAGGGGAAATGCGTCGAGCGTTCGAGCCAGGCGGATTCGCCCGTTTCAAGCAAAACCGCGCCGACGCCGACCTTTCCTTTAACGAGGTCGGCGATCCTTCGAAGCTCGGCTTCCAGGGCATGGTCCGGCTTTTCATTGGGCCTTGGCGGCGCCGTCGGTTCGGGCGTCGGCGTGATGCTCGCAGCGTCGCCGGACAATCCTTGTCCGGGCCGCCGGAAATAAGTGCACGAACCTGTCAAAAATACCGAAACCAAAATTACCGCGAGCGCGTGCTGCCTGTTGCAAATTCCCTTGATCATCGATTAATTATTCTTAGGGTTAGTTTAGAAGAGTTCCGTAGATCCCCAGCGGAATTGAAAAAGCAGAGTGGCCAGTGGCTACGACCATGTCGCCGGCACGCGTGAAACAAATGCCGACGACGTTCATACCGGCGACGAACATTTCAGCGCTTTCCGCTCCGGGCGAAAGTCGCACGACACCGTGTTTGCCTTTGTAGCACGCCGCCACGTAAAGATTTCCGACGGCATCAAAAGCGAGGCCCTGCGGTCGTCCAAGTCCGCGAAAATACGTGCTCACGCCGCCGTCCGCGTCAATGACGTGCACTGCGTCGTTACTGGTCAATCCCGGAGCCGTAACATAAAGCCTGTCATCCGGCCCAAAAGCGATGTGATACGCAGAAACAGAAGGTTCAAGAACGGCAAATGTCTCTATAAACCCCGGTTCGGGCACGCGATAGATAGTGCCGCTGCGATCGCCGATATACAGAACATCATCGCGGTCAAATGCAATGCCTGTGGCGACGCCAAGGCCCGCGGCGTACGTGATCACCTCTTCGCCGCGATCGACCTCAACAACCCAGCCGTCCGAGCGGTTTGTCACGAACATTTTCCCTTCCCGGTTAAAGGCAATACCGGTCGGATTCATCACACTCGCTGGCAGTTCGTCGACGTAACCGTCGGCCTCGAGCCGGTAAAGCGTGTTCGCCAGGCTTTCGCCGCGTGAACCTGAACGCGTGACTACGAGCGAATCATCTTTAGGGTCGATGGCCGGGTTTGCCACGATGTGCATGTCATCGATCAGTTTCTCGCCGATAATTATCGGGAATGGCTCGCTTCGTCCGCCGCTCGATTCAAGATAAACATCCGCTTCACCCGCGCCAACTACGGCCGGCGCTATCGCGATGACGCGTCGCCGGGAGGCCGCCACGATGCGGCAACGATCGCCGCCGATCGTACATCCATGACCGCCGTCGCGACTGACGTGATATGCCGAACATTCGATGGTGATTTCGCCGCCCGGGATCGCATGCGGCGGGCTGATTGAAATGATCTTGCCGGAATTACTCATTTGCTTGTTAAAGTTTACGACCTTAGGCTGCGCGGTGTCGAATAGCCAAAAGCTACGAAACCGCAGCGATCAAGGGCGTACGTCAAATACGATCGCCGTACCCAGCCGGCGTCCGCTTTGACGGAAACATCGTCTAAAGTTAATCTGTTCAACAGTCAACGAATGGCTCTGTCCTCACATTTCCTTTATGGATCATCTTTCACAGATCATCGAGCAATACGGCATTTACGCGGTTTTTGCCCTTTGCACGGTCGAGGGCGACATAACGCTATTGATATCGGGCGCGATGGCCCACGGCGAGTTTTTCGGTAAGTATAGTTTTATCAAAGTGTTTTTCGCGGGAACGCTCGGCGGAATGGCGGGCGACCATTTCGGCTACATGCTCGGCCGCATCTTCCACGAAAAGGCGAAGGATTACAGGTTCTATCAGATGGCACAGCCCCGTCTCGAGAGGCTGATCGCCAAATTCGGCGGCTTTGCGATCATCATATCGAAATACATTTACGGAATTCGTGCAGCAATGTGCGTATTTTACGGTATCGGCAAAATGCCGTTTTGGCGTTTTCTCGCGCTTGACGCCATTAGTTGTTCGATCTGGGTTCTGCTGCTCGCGGGGACGGGATATTTCTTCAGCGGTGCGATCACGTCGATCGTCGGTGACTTCAAACAGGTTGGCATCGCCGCATTTTTCATAATTCTTTTTGCAGTGATCGTGGTCTACACCATCGAAAGGTTCTGGCTTTCGGAACGCGTCGAAGAGGCCGATCCGCACACGATCCAAAAGATCGAAGATCGGTTTCACCAAGTCGAAGAGGTCGCACAGGGTAAGCTCCACGACCTGGGAGAACGACTTCACCTGACCCGCGAACCGAACCGCGGCGAAAAGGAAAAAGCTGATGCCGAGCCGCAGCCGAAAAGAGCGCGGGCGGCAAAAAAATAAAGTCCGCGGATTCGGCTCCGTGGCCGCCCAGGCTATAATTTCCAGCTTGCCTATATTCATAACACTCGAGGGAAGTAATCAGTGATAATCGAAACGTCCGCTCCGACGAGAGTAGATCTCGCCGGAGGTACAATTGATATACCGCCTCTTTTTCTTTTTCACGAAGGCTCCGCTACGGTGAATTTTGCCGTCGATCTGATGGCCCGCTGCCGAATCGAGACGCTCGGCGATGACCGAATCGTCCTCGAGTCGACTGACCGTGGTGTTTCGTTCGAGACCTCGCTCGACCGCATTTGCGAGCTTCGTGACGAACCGCGCCTCGAGCTCTTATCAAAGCTTGTTTATTTCTTTAAGCCTGAAACTGGTTTTCGCATGACAACAGAATCCGAGGCTCCGGCCGGAGCCGGACTCGCGGGCTCATCCACGCTGAATATCGCGTGTATAGGCGCCTTGAATAAGCTGGTCGGCGATCGCTACGAGCCCGATCGCTTTATTCCGATCGCCGCAAATGTCGAATGCCAGGTGATCCGCGTGCCCACCGGGTTTCAGGACTACTTTTCGGCACAGTACGGCGGCGTTGCGGCAATACACTTCAACGCAGACGGAATGCGCCGCGAAGCGCTCGACGTCGACACAAGGATCCTCGAGGACCGCATCGTCGTCTGTTACACGGGTGAGCCGCGAAATTCGGGAACGAATAATTGGGAGATAACGAAGAGCCACATCGACGGCGACCTTGAAATTTTCGGGATTTTCGAAGGCATTCGTGACACCGCCCGCGATCTGCGCGAAGCGATGCTCGCAAACGAATGGACGTCAGTCGGAGAGATACTTCACGCGTCATATCCTCGGCGAAAACTGCTGTCGCCGAACATAACCACACCGCTGATGGATCACTTAATAGAAACTGCACACAACAACGGCGCGATCGCAACGAAGGTCTGCGGTGCTGGCGGAGGCGGCTGCATTGCATTCTATTGCGAAGAAGGCCGCAAATCGGATGTCGAAAATGCCCTCACCTCTCGGCCCGGCGCGGTCGTCCTCAAATGGAAAGTAAATAACGACGGACTAACGATCGAGGTAACGAAATAATGCTGAATGGTTAACAATACGCAGTCAATGAGTCGTCCATGATCCGGTGAAGCATTCACGACTCACGATTCGCCATTTACATTCACAATTCACGACTAACAATTCACAATTCGTCATTTTCTTGTCACAAACCGCGCCGACGCGGTGTTTTTCGTTTTAGAGAGCAAGATTTCTTAACTAAACTCATCCGGAGGACATTCATAATGAGAGTTACGCAATTCATTTCATTGATAATCAAACTCGCGCTTGCGGTCGCACTTACGGTGGGTTTCGCTGGCATTCTGGCGGCTCAGACGAACCTGGCTAAGGGCGAACGAAAAGCGGGAAACTACCAATTTTGTTCGAGCGATAATGCCGGCTGGGATAACGACCGCGTTTCAGTGCACGATCTGCGAGAAAGCACGGTCGCAGCGACCGGCTCGCTAAATGTCGACGGAGGACGCAACGGCGGCGTCCGCGTCACGGGCGAAAACCGCTCAGACGTGCTTGTCCGGGCTTGTGTGCAGGCTTGGGACAAGTCCGAGGAATCGGCACGTGCGGCGTTGGCAAATGTAAAAATTTCGACCGCCTCGACGATTCGGGCCGAAGGCGGCGACGGGTCGAATTATTCGGTTTCATACGAGATACGCGTGCCGCGTTCGACCGATCTTTCGCTCAAGGCTCACAACGGCGGCATCTCAATCGCCCGTGTCGAGGGGCGTCTCGAATTTGAAACGACGAATGGCGGAGTATCGCTCAGCGATATCGCGGGCGATGTGAAGGGCCGCACGACAAACGGCGGCGTCAACGTCGCTCTCAGCGGCAATTCCTGGAAAGGGACCGGCCTCGACGTGCAAACCTCGAACGGCGGTGTTCGGCTCGAGATACCTGAAAACTACGCAGCAAATATCGAAACCGGCACGACAAACGGCGGATTTAGAAGCAATATCGCGGCACTGAACATTGCGCAGGAAGATAGGAAAGGTCCGGATTCGTATTCGCGGGGCACACGCCTGAACACCGTGATCAACGGCGGCGGCGCTCCGATCCGCGTGATTACGACCAACGGCGGCGTGCAGATAAATTCGACGGAGCGATCTAAGGCAAACTAGAAAAGCGTTGGTTAGGCCGCACCTTCAGCGGAGACAGCGGCGGTCAGCGATCGAAAAATATCGCGGCCGTCGTTCGAACCTAATAGCGGTTCGCATGCGCGCTCGGGATGCGGCATCATGCCGAGTACGTTGCGGTCGAGATTGCAGATGCCGGCTATGTTCGAACGTGCACCGTTCGGATTAGCGTCTCGTGTGATGTCGCCCAATTCGTCGCAGTAACGGAAAACGATCTGGCCATTCTCTTCGAGCGTGGTCATCGTCGTATCGTCACAGACATAGTTGCCTTCGGCATGAGCGACCGGAATGGAGAGCACGCGATCTTCCGCCAACTGGTTTGTGTAAGGCGTGTCTGCGTTCTCGACGCGAATGTTGACGTGACGGCAAACGAAATTGAGTCCCGCATTTCGAATAAGAGCGCCCGGTAACAAACCGCTTTCGCACAGTATCTGAAAACCGTTGCAAATGCCGAAAACAAACTTACCTTGGGCGGCGAATTTCTTGACCGCAGCCATCACGGGCGAGAAACGCGCCAATGCTCCTGCTCGCAGATAATCGCCATACGAAAATCCGCCCGGAATGATAACGGCGTCAAAACTGCTTAGATCGGTGTCCTGATGCCAAATAAAATCGACCGGCTGACCGACGTGCTTTGACACGACGTGATAAGCATCGTGGTCGCAATTTGAACCGGGAAAAACTACAACGCCAAATTTCATTTGCTTTCTGACTGATCGTCGTTCATTGTGCGTTCGGGGCTTTGGGCGCGCCGCCAAAACGAATTTATATAGGCGTTAAGCTGAATTTCTCCGAACGCCGATCAATGGACGATTTCGACCCGATAATCCTCGATGACAGGGTTTGCCAAGACGTCCTTTGCGATTTTTTCCGCCGCGATCCGTGCTTCATGTTCTGTAGATCCGGAATTGATCGCGATCTCGAAATACTTCCCCTGGCGAATATCCGAGATATTTCTGAAGCCCAGCATCTCGATCGAATGATGGATGGCCTTGCCCTGCGGATCGAGCACGCTCCGTTTCAGCGTAACGTACACTTTAGCTATCATTTTGCTCCCCGAAAGAAATTGTAGATTATTCCGCAATATATTGTATTAATCAACGTCTTGTGATAGATTTCACTCGAACTTTTTCCACCGGCAATCGTTAACATTCTATACATCCCCGAAAGGAGAAAACTAAAAGATTATGCAAAACATGTCAGGCGGCAAGACCGCTTTGGGCCTCGATAACAATGTTGGCTCACTCGTGTGCTACCTCAACATTTGTCTTCCGATCGGATTGATATACAGCATCATTGTATTGGTCACCGATAAGACCAATAAGCTCCCTCGGTTTCACGCGCTCCAGTCGCTGCTTCTTTCAGCGGCCGCGATCGTTATAATTGTCGCTGTCGAGATCTTTTCCGGAATAGTGACCGTTATTACAAGATCCTCGGTTCTCGGGTTGCTGATGTCGCTGGTAATTTTTGTGATCGCGATCGGTATACTCGCCGCGACGATCTTTGCGGCTGTTAAAGCCTACGGGGGTGATCTTTTCAAACTGCCGGTGATCGGTGATATGGCCGATAAGTGGTCGAACTAAGAAAACACTCTGGCAAACACTCTGTCTACATTACGTAAATAGTATTTTACATCAAAGACGCGGGCGATCTCTTCAACCGAAAGGCGTGAGGAAATGTCCGTGTCTTTCGCAATCAGATCCTGATAATCGCCGCCTTCGTCCCATACTCGCATAGCGCTGCGCTGCGCCCACGCGTACGCGTCTTCACGCGAAACGCCTTTTTGCGTAAGCGCCAGTAGCAATTGTCCGCTGAATACCAAGCCCCGAGTCAGCCCCAGATTTTTCAGCATATTTTCGGGATAGACCACCAGCGTATCCAGAAGAGACGTTGCTTTGACAAGCATGTAATCGAGCGTCGCCGATGAATCGGGAAGCACTATGCGCTCGGCTGACGAATGCGAGATATCGCGCTCATGCCAAAGGGCGACGTTTTCCAGCCCAACAATGGAATTTGCCCGCACTGTTCGTGCCATCCCGCAGATGCGTTCGGAGAGAATGGGATTCCGCTTGTGCGGCATTGCCGACGAGCCTTTCTGACCAGTCTTGAATCTTTCCTGAGCTTCGCGAACTTCAGTTCGCTGCCAGTGCCGGACCTGCAACGCGATTTTCTCGAGCGTACTTGCGACGATCGCGAGGCTGCAAAGATATTCGGCGTAGCGGTCACGCTGTATCACCTGTGTCGAGACATCGGAAGCTTTCAAGCCCAATTTTTCGCACACGCGTTCTTCAACGTCGGGCGACAGATGAGCGAAAGCGCCGACCGCTCCGCTGATCTTGCCGACAGAAACGATCTCTTTTGCTTTTTGCAGGCGTTCGCGATTACGCTGCATCTCCGAATACCACAGCGCCCAGACCAATCCGAACGAGGTTGGCTCCGCGTGAATTCCATGCGTCCGTCCGATCTGCGGTGTATCTTTGAATTCGTACGCCCGACGTTTCAACACGGGCAGCATTTCGTCGACACGCGAGAGTAATATCTCGCACGATTCTCTCAATAATAAAGCGTTTGCCGTATCAACGACATCGCTCGACGTAAGGCCGTAATGCACGAAACGGGCCGCATCGCCAATGTTTTCCGCAAGATTCGTCGTAAAAGCGATAACGTCGTGGTCCGTCGTCTTCTCGATCTCGCTTATCCGTTCGACCGTGAAAGCAGCCCTTGATTTGATAGCGGCGAGCGCGGCGGCGGTAATCGTTCCGTCTTCCGCATGCACTTCACAGACGGCGATCTCAACGTCTAGCCATTTTTGGAATTTGTTTTGTTGTGACCAGACCGAGCCCATCTCGGGCAGTGTGTAACGTTCGATCATAGTTCTAAATAACGCGCTTTTCGATCAATAACTCGGCGTTCAGGATTGCCGATCCGGCGGCGCCGCGCACGGTATTGTGGCTCAGGGCGACGAAGCGATAATCCAAAACGCTATCCGGAAAAACGCGGCCGACCGTGATCGTCATGCCGCCGCCGTTGTCGCGATCGAGCCGTGGCTGCGGACGCGACGGTTCATCGAGCACTTCGATGAATTTTTTCGGCGACGAGTAGAGTTCGAGTCCGGGAAAATTATTCATGGCGTCGACGACCGCTTCCAATGTCGATCGATCTTTCAAATTCACGCGGATGGACGCGGTGTGTCCATCGATCACATTCACCCGAAAGCACTGAGCCGAAACGGCAAAGTCTGCCTTGACGATCGCCTCGTCGGAAAACTTTCCAAGTATTTTCTGCGCCTCGGTCTCGACCTTGGGTTCTTCGCCTGCGATATACGGCATCACGTTATCCGCGATGTCGAGAGAGGCAACGCCCGGATAACCGGCGCCCGAGATCGCCTGCATGGTTGTTATGATCGCCGAGTTTATTCCGAATGCTCTATCGAGGGCCGCAAGCGGCGGAGCAAAAGCGGTCACCGCGCAATTCGGGTTCGTGACTATAAAGCCCTTACCGAAACCGCGCTTCTTTCGCTGCACGTCGATCAATCCGAGATGCTCGTGATTGATCTCTGCGATCAGCAGCGGTACATCCTCATCCATCCGGTAGCTCGAAGAGTTGCTGATCACGGGATAACCCGCACGGGCAAACGCCTCTTCGGTATCGCGCGCGACGCTCGATGGCAGGCTCGAAAAGACGACATCGCAATCGAGCGGCGGCTCGATCGGTTGCACCACAATGCCGCGAGCAAATTCAGGGATCGAACCGGGCAGCTTCCACGCGCAGGCCTCGGCATACGCCTTTCCGGCTGAGCGGTCTGACGCCGAAAGTGCCGTCACCTCGAATTGCGGATGTCCCTCGAGCAGTTGCAGAAATCGCTGCCCTACTGTTCCAGTCGCTCCTAAAATTCCGACGCGATATTTTTTCACGATTAGCTTCTAGCTTTTCATTTTAACGTAGAAGAGCTTCCTTCATCCTTCGTACACCTTGAGCCATCTTTTCTTCGGTATTGCAGAACGAGACTCGCAAAAAGCCTTTCGCTTCACTGCCGAAGGCAACGCCTGGAACAGTGATGACGCGATTCTGCAGGCATTTTTCCGCGACCTCGATATCATCGCCTAATGTGCGAACATCAAGCATCGTGTAAAACGCGCCTTCCGGCGACGTAGCGTGCAGACCAAGCTCTTTTTCGAAAAGGTTTACGAGGTATTCACCGCGTTTTTTGTAGATGTCGCGGGCATTTTGCTTTGCGGCTTCGGCTTCTTTCGTCCAACCGAGCAGTGCCGCCTTCTGGGTGATCGCCGAAGTGCAGACCGTCAAAAAACCGTGCAAAACCTGGATCGCGTGAATGATATCTTTCTGAGAGCTCGCAGCCCAGCCGAGGCGCCATCCGGTCATGCTCAGCGATTTAGAAAGACCGTTTATAACAATTGTACGGTCATAGTATTCCGACGCCGAATGCGGCCGATCGTCAAAATACAGATCATCGTAGATCTCGTCCGCGATGAGATAAATTCCCGTTCCGTCGAGGACCTCGGCGATCTTTTCCAGGTCATTCGGGGTCAGAATCTTCCCCGTCGGGTTTGATGGGCTGATAACTACGGCGGCTTTTGTCTTCGGCGTGATCGCACGCTTAAATTCCTCGATGTCGAAGGCAAAATCGTTATCGGCCGGCAGGCGATAATACACAGGATTGCCTTGCGAGATCTTCACGCACGCATCGTAAGCGGGAAAGCTCGGGTTCGGCAAAAGCACGTCATCGCCATCGTCGACGAGACACAAAAAAGCAGCCGTCATCGCCTCCTGCGAACCAACGGTAACAACAACGTCGGTCAACCCTAAACCTAGATGCGGATATTGTTCCGCGATCTTGGAACGAAGCGCCGGAAGCCCCGGATGCGACGTGTAGCCGTTCTGCTCATCGAGGGCGACGCGTGAGGCTTCCTTGCGAAGAAATTCCGGCGTCGGCAGGTCCGGTTCGCCGAGACCGAAATTAATGCTGTCAGGCAGCGCTCGTTCGAAAAACTGCCGGATCAACGTTGGTTGCAATCCGCGCATGCGCCGCGGCAGTTGAAATTTTTCGGGTTCCAGACTACTCGTCGACGCGCGCATTATGATTCGTCTTCATCGCGTCGGTCCGCCGCGCGGTTCTCGTCGAGATCCTGTTTCGCTTCTTCACGCACAGCGCCGACCTCGACGTTGAATTCGCCTTCGGCCTGCGCGAGCGGATCGGCATTTACCACGCCGGCCAGCGATTCGATCTCGCCTATGATAAATTGAGCGGCGCCGCCGACCCGGTCTTTGAGTGTCGGCCGAACTTTGTCGTCGGTTTCTTCGATCTCGTTCATTGTGTAACTCCTTTCCGGCTCTATTTTAAGCCATTTCGGACTTAATATCGACGCCGACTCGTTGATTATTGTCCGGCGGCGAAATCGATGAAACCGTTGTAAGGATCTGCTCCCAACAGCCGGACGCGGATCGTTTCACCTAGCTCGACGCTTCGCTCGCCGCGTACGATCCGTCCGTCGACAGGCGGCCTCAGTATTCGAGCGTAAGTGCCCTTGTCGCTGACGCCGGTCACGATGGCGTCGAAAGATTCGCCTACGCGACGCTGCATGACGCTCGCCGCAACGATCTTTCGCATCTTTCGTTCGACCTTTCGTGCGGCTTTCTCCATGTCATTGCAACGCTGGGTTATCCGTTCCAATTCGTCGTCCGCGTAGGGCGGAGGTGCTCCGGCAAGTGCGGCTTTAACGAGACGTTGCACGACCAGATCGGGAAAACGGCGGTTCGGCGCGGTCGAGTGCGCGTAGTCGCGAACGGCGAGGCCGAAATGCCCTTCGCCCTCAACGCCCGCTCTTTTTACGATGTACTCACCAGAGCCGATCATTTTTATGATCGATAAAGATAGGTCCGGAAAATGAACCGGATCGGCGGCACGGCGAGCGTCGAGAAAATCCGCAAGCGGACGAGCATTCGGAATAGCCGGGAGACTTGTGCCGAACTCGTCGGCGATCTTTCTGATCCCTTCCCATCGTAGCGGCGTTTTCACCACTCGGCGGATCGATGAACGGCCATGAAGTTCCAAAAATTCGGCGATCTCGACATTGGCACCGATCATGAAATTTTCAATGATCTTTCGAGCTGAATTTGGGCGGACCGATTCGAGATCGCGCACCTCGCCGTCAACGACCACGGCCGACGATTCGATCGATTCGAATTCGAGAGCACCTTTTTCTTTACGAAATCTTTCTAGCCTTTTCGCTGCCTCGTGCTGAAGCTGGATCTGTTCTTTGAGATTCGCTATCTCGGCAAATTTCGCGGGCTCGGACGCGTTTTCGTCGAGCCATTCGCCAACGGATTCGTAGGCCAACTTCGCATGATTACGAAGCCGCGCCCGATAGACATTGTTGCCGGGGACGTCGCCATCGGGCGTGATCATTAGCTCGACGACGATCGCTAGACGGTCTGTGTCCTCGTTCAGTGAGGTCAAGCCAGTCGAGATCTCTTCTGGCAGCATCGGAAATATCTCACTTTCGGTGTAAACGGTGACCGTATTTTGGCCTGCGTGGCGGTCGACCGCTGAATCTTTCTGCACGAGCGAATCGACATCCGCAATACCGACGAGCAGACGGAGATCCCCATTCGGCATTTTCTCGACAAATTCGACTTGATCGAGATCGCGTGAAGTGCGGTTGTCAATCGACGACCAGAGCAATTCCCGCGTGTCATTGACGTCCACTCCGGCGGCTAGGACTTCCGTCATCGCGGCGACCTGCGTTCCGATCTCGGCCGAAAAAACAGGATCGAAGCCATTTTCGATCATTGCCTGCATGGCGCGTTGGTCGAGGTCGACGCTTCTTATCCGATTTTGCATGTATATATTTTATGGAGATCTTCGAGCTTAGCGTGTGTACCGGTCATTTCTAAATCTTAGCGCAGAAAGCGCGATTGCCCGGCCAGGCCCCGAAGTTTATTGACCAAAACTAATCGACAAGATTCGCCCCGCCTCAGCGGTCGGTATTCGTCGAGCCGACGACGCGAACATTAACTTTGTGTCATCTGCCCATTAATGCGTTTATCGAAGATAATCTTCGAGTCTGGTCGAGGTGTCGGTCTTTTCGTCGCGGTATTTGACGATTATTGGACAATAGATCGAAAGCCCGTTTTCCTTGCCGTATCCGCTCGTTATCGCCCGGGAGCCCTGGACGACGACCGCGCCGGCCGGAATCTCGAGGGGTCTTTCGCCATCGGATTTTATAATTGTGCTATTCGGCAGATCGAATACCGGTGTCGAGCGGGTTAGGATGACGCCCGATGCCACGACTGCCTTTTCCCTAACGATCGTACCTTCGTACACGCCGGTATTTCCGCCGACGAGCACGTCGTCTTCGATTATCACTGGCAACGCACCGACCGGTTCCAGGACGCCCCCGATCTGGGCGGCCGCGGAAAGATGCACGCGCTTTCCTATCTGAGCGCACGACCCCACCAGCGCGTGTGAATCGACCATCGTGCCTTCGTCCACATACGCGCCAACATTTACGTAGCACGGCGGAACGAGCACGACGTTTTTTGCTACGTACGAACCGTCACGGATCGTCGAGCCGCCCATCACGATGCGAACACCGTCGTCGAGTGTCATCGGCCGCAGCGGAAATGTGTCTTTATCGAAGAACCTGAATGTCTCGGTCGGCAAGGACATCTCGACCATCTTCCCCATGCGGAAGCCGAGCAAAATTCCTTTCTTCACCCATGTATTCGCGTGCCAATTCCCGTCCGCGTCCTTTTCGGCCGATCGGATGGCGCCCATCCGAAGCGCCGATTTGAACGCCTCGTAGATCTCACGATCGACGCTGTCAAAATCGGTCTTCGCCGCAAGTGTATTTATTTTGTCTCGAAGATCGATCATTCAGATTATTTGTAATATTCCGCCCCTGCCGTTTCTTAGTCTTCAAGACCTCTGCGTAGCGCCTCGTTCAACGCGTCACTTCTCGCCGCGTAGATCGACGTGATTACATACCTGTCGGTCGGCTTGAACGCTCGCAGCATCGTTCGTCTCGAACGAATTAGTCCTTTCGCATCGACCACTCCGACGCCCCGCATAAACCAAGTCGGAAACTACCAGTGCGAACAATATGCCTCTGTAACTCTACTATCCGCGTCTGCCAGAACAGGGATAGGCAGCCGATGTTTTTGCACAAAGCTGTTATGCTCACCCGGCGATCCCGTTGAAACGCCGACCACCTCCGCTTTTGTTGCTACATAATCGTTCCAATGATCCATCAGCGAGCAAAGCTGACGCGTGCACCCCAGTGTTTCGTCACACGGATAGAATAGAAGGGCGACCACCTTGCCATGCTGTTCTGAAAGACACCATCTTTCGCCGGAATTCGAGAGAAGCTCAAAATCCGGGGCAGGTTCACCCTCCTCTAACATCTCGCCGCCCATATTTTAAAAAAACTTTCGCCGGAGGCATTGCATACCGTGTTCAATTCATCGATTGCAGGATCTTGCGAAGCTTTTGTCGCGAGGCTTCGACGACAGGCACAAGCGGCAGCCGCAAATTTTCCTCAAGCAAGCCAATTTCCTTCATCACGAATTTGCATGGCGCGGGCGACGATTCGATAAAGTTCCCTTCCATTAGTGGCAGCAGTTGAAAATGTATCTTGCGGGCCGCCGTGTGTGCACCGTCGAGAGCTTTCTCGACCATGCGCGAAGTTTCCTTCGGCAGTTCATTCGAAACGACCGAGACGAGTCCGTCTGCGCCGAGCGAAATGAGAGGCAAGGCAGAGGCGTCATCGCCTGAAAACACCTTGAAATGCTTTGGCCGTCCGGCGAGGATCGCCGAGATCTGCGAATAATCGCCCGACGCCTCTTTTGTGGCGACTATATTTTCGTGGGCTGCGGCGAGCTTCAGAGTGGTTTCGGCCGAGATATTGGACGCGGTCCGCGACGGTACGTTGTAAAGCATGATCGGAAACCTTTTCACGGATTTCGCGATCTCGGAAAAGTGGGCAAACATACCGGCCTGCGAGGGTTTATTGTAATACGGCGCGACGATAAGCGCTGCGTCGGCTCCCGCCTCTCGCGCCTTTCGGGTAAATTCGATCGTCACGGCCGTGTTGTTGCTGCCGGTTCCGGCAATAACCCACGCGTCTTTTCGCTTTGTGATCTCGGCGGTCATGCGAATTACATGGAGCCGTTCGCTCTCGTCCGTCGTCACGCTCTCGCCTGTGGTGCCGCACGGCACGAGCAGCTTGACGCCGTTCTTTATCTGCCGCTCGACAAGCTTTCGAAAGCAGTGATCGTCGATCGATCCGTCCTTTTTGAACGGCGTCACGAGAGCGGTCGCGCACCCGCGCATCCAATCAATCCGAAGTGTCATAAACGTCTTAATTCCGAAAGCACAAAGATTAGCACAGTTCGAAAAACAAAAACCGTCGGAAGCACTAATGAACACGACTGTACGCCGATTCGCTGGAGCGCTTTTCCTATCTATCCGTGTCGACTTGTGTTATCCGCAGTTGCTGCCTTTATTATCTCATCCATCACTTCGCCAAATTCATAAAAGCCTTTCTTGCCGATTATCCACTCCCCAGCGGTTATCGCGCCGGCGGCGAAGCCTTCGCGCGAGCGAGCGGTATGTTCGAGCAGTATCTGATCGGATAGGCCGTCAAACCCAACATGGTGCGTTCCCGGTATATTTCCGGCGCGCGTCGACGAAACAGAGACCCCGCCGGAGAAATGTTCCTCGACGAACGCTTTCAATTTCAATGCCGTGCCGCTGGGAGCATCCCTCTTGCGCGAATGATGCTGCTCCTCAATGAACACTTCGTAATCCGGAAACTTTGCGAACAATTCCGCCGCGTGATCTGCAATGCGATAAAACAAATTTACGCCGATCGAAAAATTCGCACCGTAAACCATTGCCCCGTCGCCGTCGCGAACCAACGTTTTGACGGATTCAAGATGATCGTTCCATCCGGTGGTTCCTTCCACGATCGGGACGCCGGCGATCATCGAAGCTTCGACATTTCGCGGTACTGCCGACGCACCGGTGAAATCTATCGCCACATCGCCTCCGCCAAACCTTTTGGCCAATTCATCGACCGAGGACGCTGCGTTCGGTCGGTCGATCACGGCGATGATCGAATGGCCTTTTTCGCCGGCCAGCTTTTCGATCATCTTTCCCATTGTGCCGTAGCCGATCAGTGAAATTTTCATAGCCGATGTTACGAGTGGTGCGGGAAAATACGCCGAAAAATCGAAATGTTCGGGAAGTTACTCCGGCGGACTCCGATCTCTGCGACCGACTTATCGAACAAAGTGCTACGCCGCTTCAAAAATTCATTTGCCTGATGATCTCGACAAACCTTTCGTCACGACCTTAGCTCGTATCCAACGCTGGATGCTGCCGTCAAGACCGAATCGACACCGAGGGCCTGTCCCGCCGCCCGAGGGTCCTGGTGGACACCGCCGAATTTGCGCACCGAACCGAGCGGTCTGACCACGACGTCGCCGCTGGTGCTTAGACGCGATATCAACGTTTCTGCAATACCCATTTCCAGCGCCTCGTCCCGATTTGCGGCAACCAGCGGTTTGAAGGGCAAGTTCGCAAGCTTGACCACCCGTTCGCCCGGTGTTCGTCGGTACAAACGCGAACGCACGACGAACACACCGATCGCCTGGCGGTGAAGTTCACCGTACACGACAGGCATTAGGGCTTCGAGGGCATCGGAATTTCCAACGCTCCACTGCTGGAGCCACAACGTGATGTCCTGCGGCCGTTCGAGCGTTTGCCCCATAAGTTCAAGAATGCAGAGATCGGAAAGGGTCGTTTCGAAAATTCGGAGTAATTATTTCATTAATGACAATAAATTGCTCGAAATATTTTTAGCTCTGTCTTCGATAAATGTCGCGTTATTGAGTGAAGGCAAAAATTATCTGGTAGTCAACTTAAAGAAGTTAGGCGATAGGGGCCGGGAACATTTCTTGGCGGTATTACAAAATCCTGCTCTTCACAACTGTGCGGTTCTGTCCGCACGTACGATCTAGACAAACTGAGGAAAAATAAATGAAAAACTACGAAAAAAAACACATCGGGGTCTCGTTAGCGATAATCGCTTTGTTGGTGGCGGGTGCGATGCGATCCAGCGTTTACGCTCAAGATAAGGACTCCTCCGACTCGGTGTCGATGGATCAGTCTGCCAATCGGATCGTGGGCGCTTGGGAAACGGCCGTTACACCGGTGAATTGCAACACGGGAGCGCAGGTAGCGCCGACGTTCTACGGTGTGATTACATTTAACGAAGGCGGAACCGTTGCCGAGTTCGGAGCCAACCCTGCGACGCCGTACAGAACGCCGGGACACGGTATATGGTCAAGCGCAGGCGGCCACGGAGGATACACTTTCAAATTCTCGTTCCTGCCGCTAACGCCCGCCGGAGCTCCAATCGGAAGAATGCGAGTCTCGCAGGTCGCTGAATTTCCCAGATTTAGCGACGAGTCCACGTCTTACGGTACGTTTGCACTCTCAAACCTAGCCGGGACCGTGCTCGCATCAGGCTGCTCCACCGGCACGAGCGTTCGCGTAAGCGGAGCCCCTCGCTACGGCGGGCTCCCGCCTTTCCCGTGAAAGCTTCGGACCAGTCTCATGTACGATTCGACGGCCTCCTCGAGGTCCTTCTTCAACACAAACTCGTCCTTTGTGTGAGCGACGAGTATTGATCCCGGGCCGAGCAGCAGCGGTTGTCCCCAGTTTTGGAGGTGCGGAATGTCGGTAGTGAAGCGAACGACCTTTTGTGTGAAACCTTCGAGGGGGAGCATTTTGACCGGCAGGCTGTACGAGAGCAAGTCGAGTTCGCCGCGGCCGCGGATGAGACTTTCAAGAGCGTCGCGGATCGGCTCCATCGGCGTCGTCAGGCGAATGAGGAGGCCAGCCTCGGCTTTGGGCGGGATGACGTTGAGTGCTACGCCGCCGTCGAGTGTCGCTATATTGACGGTCGTCTCACCGAAGAATTGGTCGTCAGGAAATTTCGTGTGGCGGACGTCTTCCAGAATGTCGAGCAGCTTTTCGATCGCCGAATCGCCCTGTTCGGGATAAGCGGAATGTGCCGCCTTCCCGGTTGTGCGGATCATCGCCCGGAACGCGCCCTTCGAACCGATCGCCAGGTCGTTGTCTGTCGGTTCGCCGTTGATCAGATATTCGCATTGGGCGGCGAGCGGATGTGTATTCGCGATCTTCGCCCCCGTTGATGCTCGCTCTTCCTCGACCGTGTAAAGCAACCCGATGTCTTCTATTCCCTCTCTTCTCAACTGCTCCGCCGCAGTGATCTGTGCCGCGATAATTCCCTTCGCGTCGCACGCCCCGCGGCCGTAGATCTTCTCTTCGTCCTCGCTCGGCGCAATAAACGGCGGAACCGTGTCCATGTGCGTCGAAAGCCATACCCGCGGCGTCTCGTTCAGATATGCAATGACATTATTCTGCGTCTCCGAGACTTTTTGAAGATCAACCGTCCAGCCAAGCGATTCGAGATATTCGCGCAGATAAAACCCGACCGCTTCCTCATCACCGGAGACGGATGGGATGTTCATGAGAGATTTTGTTAGATCGAATAGATTCATTTTGAAATCCGCTGCTCGGCCAGCCATTTGAAAAGTTCAGGATTATTGAACGCCCCAGTTAGCGAAACGTGCCCGGTATCCTCTAGCTCGGTATATTTGGCATTCTCGTTTCCTATTTCTTTTAGAGCTTTCGACATCTTTCTTGAATTTTCGACAGGAACAATATTGTCATTCGCTCCGTGAAATATCCAAATCGGTGTATTCCGGAGTTTATTTGCAAATGCCCGATAAGGATTTTCAGAGTCAGCGAGTTCAAGAATTTCCAGATCTGCGCTTTTACGTTCTCCCGGTCTCGGTAGAACTCGTCCTGACATCGGAACGACCGCTGCAAATTTTCCGGGATACATTGCCGCCGCCGTCCAAACCCCGTAGCCGCCTAAAGAGAATCCGGCGAGATAAAGCCGCGATTCGTCGCCATTGAATTCCTGCACGGTTTGATCGAGCTCTATCAATGAGCGGCCGATCATTTCCTTATCCCAAAAACGGCCGGCAGGACATTGGGGAAATACAACAATAAAAGGAAAATTGTTGGGATTAGCAAGAATGATCGGTCCAGGACCGCTGAGTTGACCTTCGTTGTCGTCACCACGCTCATCGGAACCATGGAGATATAACATCACAGGGAGTTTCTCACTGTTTTTTTGACCCTTGGGAATATATACGCGATATCGAAATTGCTCCGAATGGACATTTGTCTGACGCGAAAGAAAAACTTCCTGGGAGAACGTGGAAATTTCTACAGCCGACTTTCGATTGCAATCGAACGATAGAAAAACGATACAGAAAATCAGGTAAGACAACTTCATTCTTGTGTGTTAGAAAAAAATTCTTCATGCAATTTCGTGATCACATCCGTAACTACGTCTTCCTTCACAACAAAGGTCAGATTCACCGCCGACGCACCGTGCGAGACGAGAGCAATATTTACATCGTCGATCGTAGAAAATATCTTTGCCGCAAGGCCGGTGCTCGCACGCAGGCCTTCGCCGACGACGCAGATAACGGCGTAGCCTGTTTCCACGTCCACGTCGCCGAGCCGACACAGATCTTCGACGATCTTATCCAACGCATCTGAGTTATCGAGCGTCAACGCGACCGAAACTTCGGACGTGGAGATTACGTCGATGACCGTTCGGTGCCGGTCGAACACTTGGAAAACGGCGCTCATAAAACCGTACGCGCCAAGCATCCGCGCCGATGTTATGCGTAAAATTGTGATGTTCTTTTTGTGTGCGATCGACTTGATCTTATTCGGTGCTTCGCCTGAATCTTCGAGCACCATAGTGCCAGTTTCGTTCGGCTCGAACGTGTTGCAGACACGGACGGGAATGTGATTATCAACGGCGGGTTTGATAGTTTTCGGATGCAGCACCTTCGCGCCGAAATAGGCGAGCTCGGCCGCTTCCTCATAGCTAAGAACGGGAATGGTTCGCGCTTCGCCGCAGATGCGCGGGTCGCATGTCATCACGCCCGTAACGTCGGTCCAGATCTGCAACTCCGTGGAGTTGAGAGCAGCGGCGACCAAAGCCGCCGAATAATCGGAACCGCCGCGGCCAAGTGTGGTCGTTTCGCCGCTCCGGCTTGCCGCAATGAAGCCGGCCATCACAGGCACCTCTCCAGCGTCGATCGAAGGTTGCAGTTCGAGTTTGATTAGAGGCTCGGTCTCATCCCAGATGGGCTGGGCCGCGCCGTACTCGTCGTCCGTGACTATAAGTCGCCGCGCGTCGACGTGGCGCGTGTTGATGCCTTTCGACTTGAGAACTCCCGCCAGCAGCCGCGACGAAAGTTGTTCACCGTAGGAGACGACTGCATCCTTGAGCATTGATAGCGGCAGCGAGCGTCGCGAAGCGCGTGTCAGAAGATCGGCAAGTTCCTCGCGGGCATATTGCATTTCGCGAAGGAACGCCGAACGCGAATCGTTCCCGATAAAGGTTTCCAGCACCTCGGCGTGACGTACAAAATGAGGCTCGAGCGAATTAAGGGCAGCGTCCGCGTCGCCTTTTTTTGCGATCTCAAATGCCCCGAGCAGCGCGTCGGTAACTTTCGTCATGGCCGACACGACGATCACGGGTCGTCGTTCTGCCTGATTCAAAACGATTCGGAAAACGCGCTCGAATGCAGCCACGTCGCCGACCGACGTGCCGCCGAATTTCATTACAGTTGGGCCGGAAATCTCTCTCAAATCAGGTATGAGATTCAACTGTTTCTTATGGCATTGTCAAGTTTGACTGATGGAGCAGCGCGGCGGCAGACTCAACCGCAAAGCACGGCACCGCCGTTGATGTTGAGAATTTCGCCCGTAATGTGCCGCGACCAATCGCTGAGCAAAAAGCAGATCGATAAAGCGACGTCGTCGGTCGATGCCATTCGGTTCATCGGTATGGATTTAATAACGCTCGCCTTGTATTCGGCATCCTCAAAAACAGGCCGTACCATCGCGGTCTCGATCCAACCGGGTGCAACACAGTTGACGCGAATCTTCGGACACAATTCCGTCGCTAACGCTTTGGTAAATGAAATCTGTCCTCCTTTCGAGGCCGCGTAGTTCGAATAATTCGCTTCGCCGCGTTGGCCGGCGGTCGAGCTGACGAGAACGATCGCACCGCTATCGCGTTTCTTCATCGCCGGGACGCAGGCCTTTGTCATCGCCCAGCCGGATTTGAGATTTGTGTTGAGAACTTTATTCCAGACTTCCTCGGCCATCTCCTCGATCGGTGCTCCTTCCCAAATGCCAGCGTTTAGTACGAGCAGATCGATGGCGCCGAATCGTTCGACCGACTGGTTCGCGATCTCCTTCGCCTGCAAAAAGTCTGACGTGTCCGCCTTTACCGCAAAGCTCTCGACGCCGCGGTCCATGCACATCCGAACAGTCTCCGCCGCCTCGGCCTTGTTGCTGAGAAAATTCACAACAACATTCGCTCCGCCCTCGGCGAGCCTTAGAGCCGTCGCCCGCCCGACCCCCCTCGAAGAACCCGTAACGATAGCGGTTTTACCAGCAAATAGATTCGAAGGCAGCGAAATATTCGTTTGAGTTTCGACCATAAAAGAATTTTCACCGCAGAGACGCTCCATACGCAAAGGAAGAAATTACATTTCCTATCCGCTTTCCTCTTTACTCCGCGTATCGGCTTCTCTGCGGTAGAATATTCCCCAACATGCACGATACGAACGTTCTCGAAAACCAGCCGATCGCCTGGACGCCGACGCCGGAAGTGATAGAACGCGCACGGCTCACGCAGTTTATGCGGCAGGTCGGCGTCGCGACGTGGGATGAGCTCTATGCGTATTCGATTAACGATGGCGAAAAATTTACCGAAGAGGTAATAAAGTTTCTCGATATAAAATTCGACCCGCCATACGAAAAACTGCTCGACACCGAGGGCAGCATCGAATTCCCAAAATGGTGCCAAGGTGGCGGCCTCAACATCACCGAAATGTGCCTCGACCGCTGGCAGACGGATGAGATGAAAGACCATCCTGCGGTTATTTGGGAAGGGGAGAATGGTGATACTAGAACGTTTACATATAAAAAACTAGCACTTGAGGTTGACCTTTGTGCACTTGGACTTAGGCAACAGGGGTTTGAGAAAGGTGATGCACTTGGGATCCATCTCCCGATGATTCCAGAAACAATCGTTGCCTTGCTCGCCATTGCCCGCATTGGGGCGATTGCAGTCCCGGTCTTTTCAGGATATGGAGTATCCGCAATTGAAGATCGATTAACAGCTGTAAATGCTAAGGCTCTTTTCACCTGTGACAAGTTTTCACGACGCGGAAAGCCGTTCGACGCATTTGCTATCGGAAAACAAGCTGCATCAAACTGCCCTTCAATTCGGAAGGTTTACGTCGTCCAAAGCCGCACGCCGCTATTAGAGCGAAACTATTGCGACACCTACGAGCGTGTCGTTGATTTCGATGAGCTCGTCCACGAAGGCGGTTGGTTTCCAGCAGAAGAGGCGGTCGCTACCAAAACCGCCGCCGAAGACCCGCTCATCATCCTCTACACCTCCGGCACGACCGGCAAGCCGAAGGGCATTGCTCATACGCATG
The DNA here is from genome assembly GCA_038254305.1 of Pyrinomonadales bacterium. GTDB lineage: Bacteria > Acidobacteriota > Blastocatellia > Pyrinomonadales > Pyrinomonadaceae > OLB17. The sequence continues at coordinate 18,685 of JBBSGG010000001.1, read as the reverse complement.
CAAGTTTTCCGATCAAGGCGGCGCAGGATATGGCGTTTGGGACTGATGTCGGCAAAGGCACGCGGATCTCGTGGTACACGGACATCGGCTGGATGATGGGGCCGTGGCTGATCTACGGGTCGTTAATAAACGGCGCGACGATCTGCATCTACGACGGCGCACCCGATTATCCGACGCCCGACCGAATATGGGAATTCTGCGCAAAGCATAAGGTCGAGGTGCTGGGCATTTCGCCCACGCTCATTCGGGCACTTTCGAACTGCGGCGACGATTTGCCGAAGAAACACGATCTTTCAAGTTTGCGTGCGTTCGCGTCGACAGGCGAGCCGTGGAATCCGGCTCCGTGGTGGTGGCTTTTTGAAAAAGTTGGCAACAGCAAGCTGCCGATCATCAACTACTCGGGCGGAACCGAGATCTCGGGCGGCATACTAATGGGCAATCCGCTGTTGCCGCAAAAGCCGTGCTCGTTTCCCGCACCGTGTCCCGGGATGGACGTCGATATTCTCAACGAAGAAGGCCAGTCGGTCGGCCCGAACGAGGTCGGGGAACTCGTCATCAAACAGCCCTGGATCGGCATGGCGCGCGGCTTTTGGCAGGAAAAGGAACGCTATCTCGACACCTACTGGCGGCGTTTCAAAAATATCTGGGTCCACGGCGATTTCGCGATGCGTGACAAAGACGGCCACTGGTTCATCCTCGGCCGCAGCGACGACACACTAAAAGTAGCCGGCAAACGCGTCGGCCCCGCCGAAGTCGAAAGCATTCTGGTCTCACACTCGCTTGTGGTGGAAGCCGCCGTGATCGGCGTCCCGGACGAAGCCAAAGGCACCACCATGGTTGCCTTCTGCGTACTTTCGTCGAACGCAGGCTCCCAGCCTGCATCTTCTCCGTCGTCGCAAACGCAAAGCACGGCGAAAGGCGAAGAGGTAGGCTGGGAGCCTTCGCTGCAACAAGAACTCATGGCTCTCGTCGCAAGAGAGATGGGTAAGCCACTCGCCCCGTCAAAGATCCATTTCGTCTCGGCATTACCAAAAACCCGCAACGCCAAAGTAATGCGGCGCGTCCTGCGCTCGGCTTATCTTGGCGAAGATGCAGGTGACCTCTCCGCCTTGGAAAATCCGGCAGCCGTCGAGGAACTAAAACAATGCCGCGAGCGGATAGAGAGCTAATGCCATGCAGCCGAACGTGCCGGAATTGATTTAGGAATCACAGCTTCGGAAAATCGTTCCATTTCTTCTATCTGCGGGCTGCATTGCAAAAGAAATAGATTTACGCCAGCTTCCTCGAATTCCCCGACACGTTCGGCGACCTGATCGGGCGTACCAATCAGCCCCGAACGCAGACCGCGGTTTGAGACAGAATAATCTTCCAGCGATACCTGCTGTTCGAGCTTCGTGTTGGCCAGCCAATCCTGATAATTGCCATAACCGGCGGCGGATTGCTTTACATTAGTTATCCGTTCGAGCTCTTTTTTCACTTCGGTGTCGGAATTGCGGACTATGGTATATCCGGCGACGCCATAGATCATCGGCGGCAGCCCGAGTGCTTCGCGGCGACCTTGCATATCGTCGATTTTCTCTTCTACACGTGCCGGTTCGTCACCGTGCATGACGAATGCGTCGCATTGGCGGGCGATGGTATCCTTCGCCTTTTCCGATTCGCCGCCGGCGTAGATTACCGGCTTTTTCACCGGCTTAGGCTGCATCACGGCGTCTTCGACCTTGTAGTATTTGCCTGCGACCGTGAAATGGTCTTCACGCCAGAGCTTATCGACGATCTCGAGCCATTCGGACGTTCGCGCGTACCGATCGTCGTGCTCGTCAAACTGCACTCCGAACTTTTTCGCCTCACCCGCCCACCACGACGAAACCACATTCAGCGAAAGCCGTCCACCGCCACCGATGCGGTCGATGTTGGCGGCCTGTTTTGCCAGCAGAGCCGGGTTGTGAAATGTCGGGCGGACGGCGACCATTAACTCTAGCGTGTCGGTGACCGCAGTCAGAGCGGCGGCGGTTGACCACGCATCCAGCGAAGGAGCGTCGACGCCTTTTATGTCGTTAAGATTCAGCTCCGCTATCAGCGAAAGGTCGAATCCGATCTCTTCGGACCGTCGGGCGAGTTTTTTTACGTACTCCCAACTCGCCTCCATCTTTTCGTCCTCAACATTTCTCAGCCAACCACCGAAGACAGGCATCCAGTATCCGTAGCGCATTTTTTAATCTCCTGTTCAATAAAATCCACCAACCGCTCGTGCGGGTCGAATCCGATGAGATTCACTGCATCGGCGACAAAATTGGACAAAGCGTTGATATCGTAGAAAAGCGGTTCGCCGGTGCGTTCGTCTACGAGATATTCGACGCCGCCGACGTCAATGTTCGCCTCTTTTACGATCCGCTCAACCGTCTCTATGATCGAAGCCGTCGGTTGGAACGCCTCGATGCGGAGGCCGGTTGACGGCGCATCGGTCAGACACATTTCGCCGACGGCCGAAACGTCGGTTACATACTGACCTTCGATCTGGCAAATTTCCGCCGGGCACAGATTGAAATTTTCGCCCTGGGGATAAATACGGATCGCGTAGAGAAACTTGCCGCCGAGCGTTTCGACACGATTGATGTGCCCGCCTTTTTTCGGAATAAATTCCTGAACGAGCGCGGTACTGTCCAACCCGAGATCGATTACTCCTTGTTTAACCGAATCAGCGAGGGCATCCGACGTGTCGAACTTGACGATCCCGGCTCCGCGGCCGCCGATATTAGGTTTTACGATCAGCGGAAATTCGAGGCCGCTCGCCGCTTCGGTGATCACGTCTACGGAATTTACTATTCGTGTTTTCGGAAACGAAATGCCGAGCGATGCGAACAGCGAGAGCTGCAGGACCTTGGATATTTCGATCTCGAACGCGTCGTACCCGTTTATCGCGCGAATGCCCTGTTTTTCGAGGCTCGCGAGCAGCCCGCGTGTGTATAGGATCGAGTTCGCGTGCCCGCGTAGATATGCGGATGCGCTCATGCGGTTAAAAAACACCGTATATTTTTCGCTGTAAGCTTCCGCCGGATCAAAGAAATGCCTCGTGGCGTCGATCTTCTCACACGGGACACCTCGGCGATCAAGCTCAGCAAACAGCGGGCTAAACCAGTCCGGATGCTCGTAATAAATTGCTATTTTCTTCGTTCCCATTGATTCCGTAATAAAAAGACCGCCCAATCCGAGCGGTCGCAAAAACTAATGATCATGATGGATTATTTTATTCCGTACAGGCCGACCGCTCGTCGTCCGGAATAGAATGCCGCGGCATATGACATGCGCAGCAATACATGCTCGGCATATATGAATGTAAGTACATTTGAAGACGGAAAGCCATATCGATTACCTTGAATGTAATGAATGATCACGGTTGCCGTCAAGGAGAATGATCGAAATTCGCCGTCTAAAGCCGCAAATCGGATTAAAACTTACATGGAAAATTCGCGACTTACGATTTACACCATCGGCCACGGCCGGCATCCGTTCGCGTATTTTCTCGAGTTATTAAAAAAATACGACATCCAGTTTCTCTGCGACGTGCGGAGCGTTGCTCGATCGCGGTGGCCGCAGTTCAACGGGTTGGTTTTGGCGGAGCTGCTGAGCGAGAACGGTATTGGGTACGAACACCTGCCGGAAACGGGCGGTAAGAACAAACGCGCGCCCGAAGACCTCGCTCGCGGCATCGAGCGGATTATCGAGATCGCGTCCGACGTGCGAACCGTGATGATGTGCTCTGAGTCAAAGCCGCTCTCGGATCACAAAGTGCCGCGGGCGAACTGTCATCGCGTCGGCATGCTCGCTCCTATGCTGAAAGCGAAAGGCGCGGGGATAATCCACATTCTTCCCAACGGCGAATCGATGGAAATGGACGAAAGCCTCGTGCCCTCGATCTGGTAGGTTCCCTTGTGAGAGTCGGCGTCTTCATCCTTTCTCCGGCTTCGTGACGTACAGGCCGTACCCGCGATAGTGAACACTATAAAGTAGGCGATCGCCATAAAATGAATCTTGACGTCCGGAATGACCGCTTTCGATTCAACGCCGGCCGTGGACGGTGCCCTCCGGAACCCGCATGTCGATGTTGTCGAGGGCGATATTATTCTCGCCGAAACGGTGAGATAATTCGCGTGTTTTAATGATTAGCATTTAAGAAATGTTTTTGGCGTCGCGACCCTCTAATCCCCCGATTCAGTGGGCTTACGACAAACGAGGTCCGGAAAGGGTCCAGTCTTCGCGTAATAGGGTAGCATCTGTGCATATAGTCAATGGAATAACGAGGCTCGATTCAGACAGCCTTCTTACCGGATGCGAAGCTCTTGCCGCGTCGGACGATTTATTTGCGTCAGTGCTCGAAGCATACGGCACGCCCCCAATGTGGGAGAGGCCGACGGGCTTCGGGACGCTGCTGCATATTATCTTGGAACAGCAGGTTTCGCTTGCTTCGGCGAAGGCTTGTTTTGACAAGCTGAGTGAAAAGCTTGGGTCCGTCAGCCCGGGATCGCTCTTGAAGTTGGACGATGTGGAATTGAGAGCCGTGGGACTCAGCCGGCAGAAATCCGCTTACGCGCGGCACCTCTCGGAGGCGATCATCGACAAGCGGATCCAACTGGAAGGGCTTGACCAGCTCCCGGACGGCCAAGTCAAAAGCGAGTTGATGACGCTCAAGGGTGTCGGACACTGGACCGCCGATATATATCTGCTAATGGCGATGCTGCGGCCCGACGTGATGCCGAAAGGCGATCTGGCTCTCCATGCCGCGTATCAGAAACTTACCGGTGCGGGCCGCCGGCCCGGGGCCGACGAGTTCGTCGTGATTGCCGAGAAGTGGCGGCCATACCGCTCGGTCGCGGCTCGTTTGTTATGGCATTTCTATTTGAGCGTCGTCCGCCAGCCGGCACGTAAGCTGCGCATGCCGTAGGTACAGCCCTTGCTAACACGCGGGCTCCTGCATTAGTTTGAGAACCGATGATAAAGATCCTCGATGTCGGCTGCGGAGCAAATAAATTTGAAGGCGCGATCGGCCTCGATAATAATCCCAAAACGGCAGCGGATGTGATCCACGACCTCGGCGAACTTCCGTATCCATTCGCCGATAACGAGTTCGATCTTATCGTTTCTCGCCATGTTGCGGAGCATGTTCCCGATCTGATGGCTTTTGTCGGCGAACTGTATCGCATCACGAATAACGGAGGGCGGATTCGGCTGGTCACGCCGCACTACACAAATCCCGACTGGGCAACCGACCCGACGCATCGTAATCATATTAATTCCTACACGTTCAACACATTCATGGCCGACCGGCAGGTGTTCGATTTTTACACCGACGTAAGGCTCAAACCGGTACGAACTTATGTGTCGCTGCTCGGGCTATGGAAGGCGCTCGGGATCGAATTCGTCATAAATCTCGACCAAAAGAACTACAAGCTGCGGTTTCTGCGAAAATTCTGGGAGCACTATTTGAGCTATATTTTTCGCGGCAAGGAACTGCATTTTGAGTTCGAGGTGGTAAAGGACGCGAAGAAAGCGGCTTGACCGAGCCGGCGGCCGCGGACTAATACCGATTATCAGCCAACTAGCGACGAACCTTATGGCATCTGTAACCGTAGGAGTCTCGTTCGCTCATTCGATTTCAGAGGTACATATGAAAAATAGGTTATTTGCTGCCGTATCGCTGGCTGTTCTCTCCATGAGTTTGGTCGTTCCCGCGGCAGCCGTTGATACGAAAACGGCAAGGAAAAGACGGGCACAGGCAAGTCCGCTGGTTTCGCTTCTGCCGGCATCCGACGCCGTTGTCACGGTCAATGCGAAACGATTCTTTGTAGACGCTGTTCCGCGAATACTTTCCGGAAATGAGGAATTGCTAAAGCGTTTTATGTCGACCATTGACGAGGTGCAGGCCGCCTCGGGCATCGACCTTCGGCAGTTCGACTCGCTCGCCGCCGGAATGACGATTCGCGGCAAAGGGCCGAAAGACTTTGTGGTAGATCCGGTCGCCTTCGCTCGCGGAGCGGTCAACGCGCCGGCGCTGGTAGCTGCGGCAAAGGTCGCGGCAAACGGAAAATACCGTCAGGAAACACTCGGTGCACGAACCCTCATCATTTTCACCGTCAAGGACCTTGTCGCGGCGCGAGCGAAAACCACCGACCCGAAAATGCTTGAGACGATCGATAAGTCATCGGGCAAAATGGCCGGCGAGATTGCCGTAGCCGTCTTTGACGCTAACACGATCGCTATCGGCAGGCCGGCACGCGTGCGTGACGCACTCGCTGCCCGCACGCATGTATCGCCCGATCTGCTTTCTATGCTAGGCCGCAGCGAAGGTTCGATAATGGATTTTGCCGCAAAGGTTCCGGCTGGCGTGAGTTGGCTTCTTCCTCTTCAGAACGATGAGCTCGGCCGCAACATCGATGCGATCCGATATTTATACGGCAGCATTTCCTATATCGGCGATACCGTTGCGATCCGTTCGACCGCCCGGACGGATGCTGCGGCGGCCGCTCAGGGCCTGTACGAAACGCTCTCCGGCTTGCAGATAATGGGCAAGGCATTTCTAAGCGGCGCCGGCGGAGCGGATAAGCAAGTTTATCTTCGTTTGATCGATAACGCGAAGTTCGCGGTTAGCGGAAACGAGGTTGCTATGGAGCTTCGCGTGCAGCAGAGCGACATCGACGTGCTCGCCCGCATGGTCCGCTAGACGGATCTTATAAAACGGCGAAAGGCTGTCGACACCCGGCAGCCTTTAAACTTGGGTTTAGTTGAATCACCTGCGGCGAAAGGTTGACCGCGTGCTCTGCGGCGTAAATCTTGCAATGTCCGGATTGAGACGTCGCTCTCCATCGAAGAGCGGAAAAAGTTGCAGTCCGCTCGAAAGATATGCCGCACGAAGCTCGACGGGGCGTGTTCCGGCTCGGTCTATAACGCGCACGCTCGTTCCGCGTACATTCTCGATCCATTTCGCAAATTCTTCGGCCCGTCCGACGGTTGCGGACAAAAGCAGAAGGCGAACGCGCGCAGGCGTGAGTATTATCGACTCTGCCCAAACGTGCCCACGGTCCTCATCCGCGAGGTAGTGTGCTTCGTCCAGGATCACAAAATCCGTCGGCAACTGTTCGCCGCCCCGCAGTGCATCAAATATTTGGTTTCGATAGATCTCGGTCGTTCCAACGATCAGCGGAGCATCGGTGTTTTCCTTACGGTCGCCGGTTAGAATGCCGACATTAGCATCACCAAATTCAGCCGAAAATTCCGTATATTTTGAGTTTGTGAGAGCTTTGAGCGGCGTCGTATACCATGTGCGCTTTCCAGCTTCGAGCAGGCGGCGTATCTCTTCACGAGCGATCCATGTTTTGCCGCTTCCGGTCGGGGCGGTCACGAGCACGTCCTGCGTTTCGATGGCGGACAGTGCCTCGAGCTGGAAATCGTCGGGCTTAAAGGGTGAGATCGGCGGTATACCGATACCGCTTAACAATTCATCAACAGCCCGCGTCTGCCGCGAATCTAACTTCGATTCTGAATAATTAGCGGAACTGTCGGACGCAAGATCTCGTTTATATCTACGTTCTTTTCTATCGGGGCCGGAACGACCCGGGCGGCGGCCGCCTTTTCCGCTGTTTTTACCGCTTCGCGATCGTGGCATTCAGGTGATTTTAGGTGTTTGGGGCAGCAATGTCCATTTCTTTCAATTGAAGGCGGCAAATGGTAAAATCTCTATTTGTTTCGCAACTCGGAGGCGAGACAGAGCGTCTAAACTTGACGTCAAGTTGTTCGCTTTGAGGATTTAGACGCGGTTCAAGGTATTTATGTTTGAGCAGGAATTATACGCGAAAGAGGCCGGGAACGTGGAACTACACGAAGGCGACCTTTTCTATAAATACGAGATCAAGAACTGGGAGTTTTCCAAACGGCTCTATCAGATACTGGCGTTTTCGGCGGTGCTCAACCTGGCGGCGGTCGGATTTATCTTCGGGACCTCTTTTCTGACGCGTCGAGGCTGCGACACCGCATTTGTCGGACGCGTTTGCCAGGTTCTCGATATGGCGTATGTTGGGTCGATGATCTTGGGCACCCAACGCGATTACGTCGATGAGGTTTACGATAAAATAGACCTCGGCGATTCCGACGTAACATTCATATCGCGCGACGGCGACAATGCTCCGCTTTCATATCCCGACGGCTATTTTCAGATAGCGAATCCGAAACAATACGCCGCGATGCAGGCGAACGGCGATCCAATGATGAATCCCGGATTTAATGCTGGACCGATACCGGGAATTCCGTACGTGCCGACGCCGTCGAATAGTCTTCTAAACACCGCTCCGATCTTGCCGAAATCTAATCCAAAAGCGCTGTCAGGCGCCGAGCCCGATTCGCCTTTCACCGTTAGCGGTGCCGATACCGCAAAGATCGTTTCCGGACGAAAAGGAATGCGCGGCGGGAAAATTCCAAGCGCGAATTCGAACACCAACAGTGATACTCCCGCTGATACGCAGACGACCGGCGCTGAACCCGCACCGACGCCGCTGAGCAGCGAGGCGGTAACGTCGCTCGAAGTGAATAAGAAGCCGCTGACGGATCTTGCCGATATGGTCGCCACAAAATGGGCGGCTAACCAGATCGATCTTAATCAGCAGTTCACTGTCGCCCTGGATGGCATATTGACTGCGGACGGCAAGCTCGACCCGAAGAAATCCAAATTCGATAAGTCGCGGGAAACGGGCGACCAGAAAATGATCGACGTCGCCAAAGAAGCTTTGGAAGCACTAGGGCAAAGCGGCTTTTTGACTTACCTGAAATCGCTCGGTGTCGATAAGATAAACATCGTCCTTGTGCAGGACGACAATCAGGTTTCTGCGGTGATCACGTCCAGCCAGCGATCGCCGGAACGCGCAAAAACGCTTTCAAGCGGCGCAAATGGTTATATACTAGCCGGTAAGCTCGCATCGAAAGATCCGAGCGATGAACTGACGCTGCTGAATGCGGCGAGCGTGTCAGCGGACGGCAGCAACTTCATCTTGAACTTTGCTATTCCGAAGCCTGTTGCGCAGGAAATGATCAATCGAAAGCTGAAAGAAGCCCAGGCCAAAAAGGCGCAGCAGTCGCAGCCAAACGGGAATGCCGCAGTTAAAACTAACGAGAACACAGCCAAAAAATAGTTTTTGATGAGCAACCGCAAGAGCCAAAATTCGATCCTTTTTCTCGCCACCCTTGGCGTGTACCTCGGGCTTGTGCTCGCGGGGGCGACGCCGGTGCTCGGGCATGCCGCGACATCGCGGCAGTTCGATATTCGCGACGAGTTCGAGTTTGCAGATGAGTTAGATAACAAGCCCGACGGCGAAACTGCGGCACTGTCGATCTCGATAAAGACTTACCTCGAGGACGTCGAATTCTTTCTTGGTAGCCTCAGCAAGTTGCATAATGGCGGAAAATTCGACGTATCGGCGGACCGGTTTGAGGTCACACAGACAACAATACTTCCGTGCGTTCCGGCGAACAAGGTCGGCAGCTATACCGCCGATACGTTCAAGACCTCGAACGAATCGCTGCGGCCGTCGCTTGAGCGATTCAGCAAGCTTTTAACTGACGGATACTCGCTCGCTGATTGCCTGCCTGGCTCACAATTTCAAGGCGAAGCTGCTAATTCGCGCTTCACTTTCAAACTGGACGGCTCGCAGTTTTCGGTCGAGTTTGGCGTAAAGAAACGTTCGCCCGAGATCGCTCGTATGATCTCCGGCGACCTCGCTGCGGCTTTTGCGCGCTTCAAGCCGTCCGAAAAGGACATCGTCCGTAGTCGCCTGTTCGAGAACACTTCATTCCGCTCCGACAATGATCAGGTCTTCGTCATCACGCGCTTCCCGCGTGCCGGCCTCGAACCGCTGCTTGCGAACGACGCAAAGTAGCGGCGGGCTGAAGCGATATTTCAATACTTCTTTGTCCTTCACCCGCCATAATAAAGATCATTTGCCGCACGAATTGCGCCTTTACGCGGAAGCGACCGCAATGCACGCTGCCAGTTCAGAAGTGGCCGTCGGTTCAACGCAAACCACGTGAAACCGCGGGAGTCGTACAGAGAGGAAAACATGCCTGTTAATAGTTTTGCAGATAAATTCGTAAAGAAGGTATTCGGATCGAGCTCGGATATTTTTCTAAAAAAGGTAAAGCCCATAGTCTCTGAAATCAATGGTTTCGAAGACGCGATACAAAAACTTTCGGATGACGAGCTGAAAGCGCAGACGCCAATGCTCAAAGAGCGAATCGAAAGCGCTCTTGACGGTATCGAGGACAAGGACACCCGCCGAAAGGCCGAGCAGGAGATCCTCCACGAGATATTGCCGGAAGCTTTTGCCACGGTTCGCGAAGCATCGAAACGCGTCACTGGAATGCGGCACTTCGACGTACAGATGATCGGCGGGATCGCTTTGCACCAGGGACGCATCGCCGAGATGCGAACCGGTGAAGGTAAAACGCTGGTCGCGACGCTCCCCTCGTATCTCAACGGCCTCACGGGGCGCGGTGTCAATGTAGTTACGGTTAACGATTATCTCGCCTCTCGGGACGCGGAATGGATGGGAAAGATCCATCAGTTCCTCGGACTCTCGGTCGGCTGTATCCAAAACGACATGGACGATTTCGAGCGTAAGGAAGCTTACGCGTGTGACATCACATACGGAACCAACAATGAGTTCGGTTTCGATTATCTTCGCGACAATATGAAGTTCGACGTGGAATCGCTCGTTCAGCGTGACCACTATTTCACGATCATCGATGAGGTCGATTCGATCCTGATCGACGAAGCCCGCACACCGCTCATCATTTCAGGCGCGACGGACGACGCTACGGATAAGTACTTCACCGCTAATGAGATCATTCCGAAACTCGAACGCGGACACAAAGACGAAGAAACGAAGGTCACGACAGGCGATTACCTGCTCGACGAAAAGAATCACTCCGCGGTGCTGACTGAACATGGCGTTTCGAAGGCGGAACGGCTGCTCGGCGTTTCGAATCTCTATGATCCCGCGAATATGGATCTGCTGCACTGCGTTGAGCAAGCACTAAAGGCACATACGTTATACAAACGCGATCACCACTACGTCGTGCAGGACGGCGAAGTAATTATTGTCGACGATTTCACCGGACGCCTGATGGCCGGTCGCCGCTGGTCGGACGGCTTGCACCAGGCGGTCGAAGCCAAAGAAGGCGTCAAGATCGAGAAGGAGAACCAAACTCTCGCAACGATCACGCTGCAGAACTATTTCCGCATGTATGAAAAGCTGTCCGGTATGACCGGCACGGCCGAAACGGAAGCCGAAGAATTTGGCGAAACCTACAACATAGACGTCGTGATCATCCCGACCAATCGTTCCATGATCCGGAAGGACCATTCGGACATGATCTATCGAACCCTCGAGGAAAAGTGGGATGCCGTCGTCGATGAGATCAAGGAACTGCATGGCCGCAGCCAGCCCGTTCTGGTCGGTACGGTATCGGTTGAGAATTCGGAACTGATCGCCGATCGGCTAAAGCAAGCGGGCATTCCTCACAACGTGCTCAATGCGAAGTATCACGAGCGCGAAGCCGAGATCATTGCGCAAGCAGGCCGCAAAGGAGCGGTAACGATCGCAACTAACATGGCCGGCCGGGGAACCGATATCCTACTCGGCGGAAATCCCGAATTTCTCGCTCACGATTACCTCAAGCGAATGGAGATAAATCCAGAAGAGGCATCACCCGAGCAGATGGACGAGCAACTCGAAAAGGCGAAGGCCGTCATAGCAAAGGAGTTCGAAGAAGTGACATCCGCGGGCGGCTTGCACATTCTAGGCACCGAGCGGCACGAATCGCGACGCATCGACAATCAGCTTCGCGGACGCGCGGGACGACAGGGAGATCCGGGTTCGTCGCGTTTTGTATTATCTTTGGAAGACGACCTGATGCGTATCTTCGCGGGCGATAAGGTTCGCTCTATGATGGAATGGCTCGGCATGGAAAAAGGCGTTGCGATCGAATCTCGAACAGTTTCGAAACAGATCGAGCGTGCACAGAAAGCCGTCGAAGCCCGCAACTTCGAAACGCGTAAGCATGTCCTCAAATATGACGACGTGATGAACCGCCAGCGCGAAACCATCTACGGTTTGCGTCGTCAGTTGATGTTCGAACCCGAACATCGTGAATACCTGCTCGGCGAAAACGGCGTCGCTAAAGATCTGCTACAGGACCTGACGTCGAGTTTCCTCAATCCCCAGGTAAGCCCAGATAAGTGGGACGTCGATACCTACGCTGCTGAGATCGAAAGCATCTATGCGATCGATCCGGCACGCGATGCCGACGTCGATTTCAAACGGATGAACACGGATGAGATCGAAGCCGCGATCTGGGCGATGGCTTCGGCAAATTATATCGCCAAGGAGAAGATCGCGGGCGAGGAATCGCTGCGTGCTTACGAACGCTACATCATGCTCAATATCATCGATTCGCAGTGGAAGGACCATCTGCTTTCGATCGATCAGGTGAAGCAGGGTATCGGGCTGGTGGGCTACGGTCAGAAAGATCCTCTCGTCGAATACAAAAAGCAGTCGTTCGATATGTTTCAGGACATGCTCGATCGCATCGACACGAATACGACCAAGGCTCTGTTCCATCTCGAGATCGTCCAGCGTGATGAGCAGGAAGAGATCGAACGTCTCGAGCGGCTCGAAATGCAGCGTGCTCGTCGTCAAGCGGCCGGCATGGCGTTTACCGGAGCAATGGCGAGCGCAACCGCGGGAGGTGATACGGAAGCCGTCCGCCACACGCCTTTCGTCCGCGACCAACCCAAGGTCAAACCAAACGAACCGTGCTACTGCGGCTCAGGCAAAAAATTCAAAAAATGCCATGGATCTGGGATGTGAATGAAAGGGGCGGAAGGTTTTGCGTTCTTCCGCCTTTCATTTTCAAGCATGAGGTTTATCTCACATTTCGATTACTCACGTCCTTTTACCTCACGAATGCGTCCGCCTTACTTGTTGGTATTACTGTTCGCTGTCTTCATCATCGGCGAATTAGAATTCGCGGTCATACTTGTGTTCGCGTGAGCGGTCGTCGCCATTTTGTTCGTATTGGCAGCGGTCGAAGAACCAGTCATGGTTGTTGGCATCGTGGCTCCGCCCGTTATTGCAGTCGCCTGAGCGCTGACCTGTCTCCAGCCGTCCTTCGTCCTCGAATAAACCTGTGTGACACGAAAAGTACCGTCGATGGGCTTTCCTTTGCTAGTGCCTTTCATCGTTATTCGGGCGATAGCAACGGCGCCGTTCCCTTCGGGGTTCACGCGAATGTTGGGTTCGTCATACGCGAAGGCAGTGTACTTAGTGTCACCCGATCGAAGCGATTCGAGCCTCTCGGCTCTGGTCTGCACCGAGCCGTCAAGATTGACGAGCATATAATTGTCCGCGTAGATCTTGTCCATTGCGTCCGCATCATTCTTCGCGAGTGCCGTCTGGGCGGTGTCCATCAGGTGTTTGATCTCGGTCTCGGCAGCAGCGGTACTGCCAGCGGAATTCATGTTCGCATTCGTGTTAACAGTAACGTTTGTATTTGAGTTCGTGGCCGTGCCACCACAGGCATTAAAGATCAGCAACGCCGCGATCAGCACTGCAAAAGACAGTGTGCGTGTTTTCATTTTAGTCTCCTAAAGGGGATGCTGGCCTCGAGCAGATCGGGGACCGCCGCATCGAAAGCGAATTCCCGCCCAACGTCAACAAAATGGGTGGATATTAACGCGAGTAGATATACTCCGGCTGCACGTTCTAGTCAAGCAAAGAATCTCTATCGAATGGTAAGAATGCGTCTAAGGCTTCCCTGCCCGCTGATCTGACGCGTATTGATATTCGCGACGCGTTCGGCTTGAGAAAATGCCCTAAGAAAGTTCACACCGAGCACTTTGCGGATCTCGGCCTCGGTATAGCCCCGCCTTAGCATTTCGTAAGTGACGAGAGGCAGGTCTTCCATGCCGTTCATTCCTGCCGGCAAAAACGGAACGCCATCGAAATCGGAGCCAATGCCCGCGTAGTCAATACCCGCCACCTGCTTGATGTGATCGATATGATCAACGATCCGTTTGTAATCGGCAATGTAAATCGGGTTTTCGGCGTCGAGCTTGCGAACGGCGTTGTTAAGACCGGCCTCGTCGTTTTTGAACTCCGCGCGAAGCGCGTCCATCTGCGGTTTCAATTTGGCGGAGCGTTCGTTCTCTTCCTTGTTCGTTCGTGCGTCTAAAAACGATGGATAAAAATTCACCATAACGACGCCGCCGTTCCTTGCAATGCGCTTGAGCACGGCATCTGAGATATTTCGCGTGTGGTCATTGAGTGCACGAGCACCGGAATGCGATGCGATGATCGGTGCGGTCGTCACGTCAAGCACGTCGTTCATCACCTTTTCCGAAACGTGTGCGATATCGACGAGCATGCCGAGGCGGTTCATTTCGCGGACAACGTCTTTGCCAAAATCCGACAACCCGTTATTCTTCGGCGTATCGTGGTGAGCGTCTGCCCAATCGTGCGAGACGTTGTGCGTGAGCGTCATGTAGCGAACCCCTAGACGGTAAAAATCGCGGAGAGCGTACAAGGAATTCTCGATCGCGTAGCCGCCTTCGATACCCATAAGCGCGCAAATTTTTCCCTGTATCTTTGCCCTCCGGATATCGGCTGCCGTGGTGCATAACGATAATTGCGCCGGATGTCTTTCGACTTCGCGGTAGGTAGCGTCGATGAGGTCCATGGCCCGTCTAGCTGCGCCGCCGGTTTTTAACGTCGTGCCCGAAACGTATATCGAAAAGAACTCTCCGGTGATACCGCTCGCCTTAAATCTAGCGAGATCCGTATAATAGGGATCGCCGTCCCCGTGGAATTTTCCCACGGAGCTCGTCGCCAGATCGAAATCGTCGTCGACCATCGGTGACGGTATATCGTTATGGCCGTCAACGATGATGGCCCGTTTGTGGATCGCCATCGCCCGGCGCCACAAAACAGGATCAGCGTCCTTCGGCATCGTCTGGGCATCAAATGAGATGTAGGAAAAAATAACGAACGCAATTGCGAGTAGAGTTTTCATAGGTTGGGCAAGCGGCACGCAAGTCTTTTTCCGCATAGTTTAACCCAGGCTTCGGATTATCGCCATATACGAAACGTGTCGGCGAAAAAAAACGGAGCGACGCTCTGCGAGAATCGCTCCATTAAACAAATTACGAGGAGAGGAATTATTGGCGGACGTTAGTTCCGTCGAACGCGATAGGCCGTTCGATTATAGCGGTTATACTGACGGGACAATCTTCGCCGTTCACGCGGAGACACATAACCGTCACGGTAAGCTCGATTGGTGCTCCGCCGGATCCTGTTGCGTTCGCGATGCAGACGACGATATTCCTGCGGTGTCACTCGGCTCCGATCGTAGCGGCGATACCGCCAACTTCGCGTACGGTAGCCCGGCTGGACGTAGACGGTCCGGCCACGGGCTGTCGAACCCCGCGTACGGTATTGTGCATTCGAGGTCGATACGAATATTCCAAGCCCAAACACGACCGCGATGGCCGAAAGAGCCGTTTTCTTTAAAAAAGACATAGTTCCTCCCTTATTCGGTTTAGTTTATAGCCTTTGCTATATCAGTGCGATGAGACAAAAACCCTTCGCGTTGCCGTAAAATTCTTGCGGTTCTGGCGGTATGCAAAGTGATCTCGCCGATCATTTTTTGCTTTTTACTTGTTCTGGGCCTCGAACGCATCGATGATCTTACCGACGATCGTCGGAATCACGTTCTGCTCGTTAGCGTGATTCTCGGTGAAAATGACGACGACGAACTTCAACCCATCGGGAGTTTCGATATACGCTGCGTCGTGACGCGCTTTACTGGTCCAGCCTGCCTTAGACCACAGTTTTGCGCCGGTCATTTTTCGCTCGAGCAGCAGCTTGCCGGAAAATCCACGGGCCTGACTGTCGGGATCGGCGCTTTCGGCAAACGGGTCGCGCTTCATCAGCGACATCATTCGCTGTGTATGGCTTACGTCGGCGATTCGCCCGGTGACGATTTCCGCGAGAAGGCGGGCCGTCGCGTTGGTGGTGAGCATGTTGCGATTCTCCCCGTTGTACTTCCTCGTTTGCTGTTCGATGCCGTAGGCGTCCTCGCAAAACGTTTTCTGGTCGACGTTGATGTTTTGATAACCGAGCGACGAATAGAAACGGTTGACGCGGTTACGTTTGTACTGCCACTTTTGAAATTGTTTTTCGGGCAACTCCGCCCCGCTCGAAGTATCGGTCAGCACATCCAATATGTATTGCGTCGCCTCATTCGAGGAAATAACGATCATGTCCTTCAATCCGCGAGAAAGTTCCGGCGTCAGCGCTATCTTGCCATCCTCAAGCTGCCGTTCGAGCGCCGCCATGTAGAACATTTTTATGACGCTGGCCGGATAGATCGGCTTCTCGCCCGAAACGTTTGCCCATTTCAGATTTTGCGGATCGCGAAGATCGATCAGCGTCGCGGCGATTTCGTTAGACTTGAAGGCTTTGCCGTTCGCCGGGTCAAGAACCACGCCGACTGCTTCCTTCAGCATCGTCTCAAGCTCGGCTGACGCAGTAAGCGGTGGCGGCCGATAGCTCTTTGGGGCCATGATCGCGATCTTCGACCGGTCTTTCTGAGCGGGCGCGTAGGAATAAACTAGACAAAGAATGACAACGCAAAAAATTGCTCTCGGTACGTTTCTCATACAATTAGTTTTGGAAATCTTTACGGAAAGAAGTTTTCAGAGTATAAACGAAAAACGGTTTCTTAAAAAGCACTCTCCTAAAAATAAGCATGACAGATGAAAAACTCGTTCGCGGCATCGGCCGATGGGATTTTACGGCCCTGGTGATCAACGGGATAATCGGCGCCGGTATTTTCGGCCTGCCGTCAAAGGTCTATGCTCAGATCGGCTCGTACAGCTTGCTGGCATTTGTCGCGTGCGCCGTAATCATCGGTTTGATCGTGCTGGTTTACGCCGAGGTCGCGAGCAGATTTTCCGCAACCGGAGGTGCATATCTCTATGCGAGAAAAGCATTTGGCCCTGTTGTTGGATTTGAAGTTGGCTGGCTATATTGGATCGTCCGCGTTGCGACCTTTGCGGCCAATTGCAATCTGCTAGTCACATATCTCGGCTTTTTCATACCCGGTGCTAACGAAGGCGGGTTACGGATCGCGCTCATCTGCCTGGTGGTTTTGATCATCACGGCGGTCAATTTGTGGGGAATCCGCGAATCGGCTGTGATGACAAATATTTTTACGGTTGGCAAACTGCTGCCGCTGCTTGTCTTCGCCGTTGTAGGAATGTTCTTTCTCCAGCCAGGCAATTTCAAGATGGGCGCCTTACCGGAGTATTCGGCGTTTTCGAGCGCGGTTTTGCTGCTGATCTACGCCTTCGTCGGATTTGAAGGAGCGGTCGTGCTGGCGGGCGAGACCAAAGAGCCGGCGAAAATAATTCCGTTCGGCCTGATCGTCGGCATTGTGATAGTGACGGTTGTTTACATTGCCGTCCAGATCGTGTCGATCGGCACCCTGCCGGGATTGGCAACGTCCGAACGGCCTATCGCAGACGCAGCGGCGGTGTTTCTCGGTCCGCTCGGAGCAGGGTTTATCACCGTTGGGGTACTTGTTTCGGTCTACGGAAACATCAATGGCGCGGTTCTAACCGCGACGCGGACGCTGTTTGCGATGTCCGAACAAGGTGATCTGCCGCCGATTTTTGAAAGAATACATCCGAAATTCAAGACTCCGTACGTCGCGATCATCGTTACCGCCGTCGTTATGCTGATCCTTACGCTTCAATCGTCGTTCCTGACAGCCGTCGCGATAGCAACGATCACGCGTCTAGTCGTGTATGCAACAACATGCGCGGCTCTGCCGATCTTTCGGAGGCGTAATGGTATGCCGGCGGCACCGTTTTCAGCTCCCTTCGGCGTCCTCGCATCATTGCTTTCCATTGGTTTGATCGTGTGGCTTTTGACCAATGTAGATTTTGCTAAAGAAGGGTTTTCGAGCCTCGCCGCCGTCGTAATCGGCCTGATAATTTTTGGCGGTTCCCGTATGTTTGGAGTTCCGACTTCAGGCGGCCAACCCTAGCAAAAAGGCCTGCTAAGGCAGGGACTCCGAACTATTATATGAAAACGCCCTCGCCGAGGAAATTTTCACGGAGATAGCTGATCGTGTCGTTTAGCGTTTCCTGCGGATCACGTGGGGCAAAACCCAGTTCCTCCTCGGCCTTCGATGAATCGAAATACCAGAAAAACTCGGCCTGCTCGACTTCCTTCGGAGCAACGGGTGACGTCTTGCCCCAATTTTTGAACACCGATTCGATTATCGTCGAACCAGCCATTGCGAGTTTTTTCGGCACTTTCAGCATCGGAGCCGAAACGCCCGACAATCTCTCTAACCTGCCAAAAAATTCCGCAAACGTCATATTCGCCGCACCGAGCAGGTACTTTTCCTGATGCCTTCCCTTTTCAACGGCCGAGATAAACGCCGCAGCCGCGTCACGGGCGTCGAGGAAATTCAAGCCGCCGCTCGGCATATACGGAATTTTCTTAGCTAGAAAATCGAGAACTGGTTTTGTCGAGCTGAGGCGTTCGTCGTCGGGCCCGAGCAGCAGCGACGGGTT